>JBKCJM010000081.1:0-82812 GCA_046301755.1 Cyclobacteriaceae bacterium | reverse complement strand
CAGAATCTGATCGCCAACCTTAACGGTAACGGGCTTGTCCTTCAAGCCTTCGCCAACGGCAACTACTTTGCCTTTCTGGGGTTTTTCTTTTGCCGTGTCCGGGATGATGATACCGGAAGCTGTCTTCTGCTCAGCCGCTGCCGGCTCCACCAGCACGCGGTCTTCGTTAGGTTTAAAGTTGATTTTTGCCATATGCTTTACGAATTGTTTGGTTGTCTTGTGACAGCGCCCGTATGTCGATTACTGTGCCAAACCGCCTTTTTCGGGGTAATTCAGGCCACTTTTTCAGACTTTTTGCGCTTAGGCCGGCAAATATACACCCCTGACAGCCATCCCCACTGAAAATCTGGCAGATTGACACAATAGCCCTGTTTTCCGTATTATTAACAGGGAATTTCACCTGCCGGGTATGGAAAAACTACATGAACACTGGCTGACAGAGGGCCTTATCGACTTTGAGTACAAAAAGTACGTGCTGCTGGCCTATCTCCAGCACGTCAAGCAGTCGTTTGACCGCACGGAACTTTATCCGTTTATGGGCGACCTGGTATTTCATTACCGCAACCTTATTTCCATCCGCGACAACAAGCAGATCATCAATCAGGCTTTCCCGAAAGAGCTCTCAGCCGAGAGCCTTCGGAAGCTGGAGCTCACCTACAAACAGATTGTGGAAGATGATGCCGTGATGCGCGAGCTCGAGTCGATTATCGATTATGCCCTGCCGCGGTTCAAGTCGTCACTGGATGAAGGCTCCGTGATTTACGATTATGTGGAGTCGCAGTGCGAGATATCGCCCATTGGCCTTACCTCGCTGTACGCGGCCGAGGGTTATCTGTTTGTAACCCAACCACCTGAGCGCGAGACTCAGATATTCCGATACCAGATTACGTTTTTTGAGGGCTCGCAGGAGAAAGCCCGAGGCCTTCATACGCGCCATATTGCCACCGAGGCCCGGACGATCACCAACACGTATGAGCAAATTAAACTCAAGCTGATTCGGTCGTTCACGGATTTGCCGAATCCATCGGCCTACCTCATTTTCTCGCGTATGCAGTTTCCGTTTCAGGCAACGCTGATGCCTGTAGCGAAAAGGTTGTTGATTAAGCAACTGGCGAAGGCTGCTTAATAGCCAAAATCAAATAATTAAATTTATACAAAATGCGTTTGAGATTACGTTTCTTGATGATAGCTGCCTTGCTGTTTTCCTGCTCCAGGAATGACAAGAGTATTGCAGTGGACTCTGAACTGTTGGAAATGGAGAATGGATTTCTCGAGCGGTATACCTCGAATAGCAGTCAAGCGATTGACTTTCTCGCAGCTACCAACAAATGGATTGGAGAAAACAATATGTTGGATTTAAAGAGTAAGTTGGATAGTATAACTCCTTTGCTGGGCAATTTTGAGGGTTTTGAACTTATTGCTTTTCGTGGTGTTGGAGAGAATTATGTTCTACGCTCGTATTTGGCGAAGTACGATAGACAGCCTTTGCGTTTTAACCTGATCTTTTATCGACCCAAATCGAACTGGCAGTTACAAAATATCGAATTTGATTTTTTGATTGATGATGAGTTAAAAGAAGCAGCCCGTGCATACCGTTTAGACCGGAATATTCTATATGAAGATCACGAGTAGTCTTATTGTCCCTGGGCGAGTTGGGAACAAACAGGCTAACCTACCCCAAAACAACAATGCCCCCGAAAACGGAGGCATTGAATTTTCGTTTTTCGATTCGATTACTTCGCTGAATCGGTAGGCTGGGGCGTGGTGCGGTTAAACTCAACGGCAGGATCCGACTTTTGCTCGCCTGCCTTTTGGAAGATCGGGTTGTTATCGCCAGCCACACGCGGATCGAAAAAGGTGGTGGACAATACGCACACCATAATGGCCACCGCAAAACCCCACGTGAGTTTCTCCAGCAAGTCACCGGTTTTCTTCACGCCAATCAGGTTACTGGCGCTGGACCCCCCAAACTGGCTGGTTAAACCCCCACCTTTTGAGTTTTGAGCCAATACTACTAACACCATCAAAAACGACAGGAAAATCGCCAATCCAATCAATACCGTGTACATGACTTACTTTTTAAGATCTTCAATTTGGGCCGCAAAGTAAGCCTTTTTTTGCGGAAACTTCCAAATGAGCTTCTTCAGCACCTCGATGGCTTTCTCCCGTTTGCCCTGCTTCAGCAGTACCTCTACCAGCGTTTCGGATATCACGCTTTCACCAAAATGATGCAGCGACTCGGTTGAAAGATCAGGCTTTTGTTCCGGCTCAGCTTCGCGTTTCGGGCGGGCAATGGTGGGCTGCGTTTTGATGAAATGGTCGATGATTTCGCCCTGCTCTTTTTGCTTCACGGTTTCACCGCCTGTTTTTTTCTTTTTTGTCTGGATGTCGTGAATAAACACGTCAGCCGGGGCAGCCGGGCGGATGTGCACCTCCGGGGTGCTAGCCTGTTCCGAAACTGAAATCTGCGGTTTTGCCAGATCTGGTGTGGCAAGTGCCTCCGAAAGGGTCTGAACCGACCCTTTGCCCGTTACAAACTTCGCTTCAAAATCCAGTTGAAGTTCTTTTAACCGCGCAACATCCGCCTGTACCTCTTCCAGCGTAACCAGGTGATCCGCCAGCGGTATCTCAGGCGTGTGGACGACCGGGTTTTCGGGTGCTGCAGGAACATCAGCGGGTGAAGGCTGGGTTGCCTCTGGCACAGCTACCCTCTCGGTGCGGGGCGAGGTCATAACCCACTTCAATACTGCGCGGTCTGTGGCATAAATCGCGCTTTGGTGGAGTTGATGTTCACGATCCGCCAGTTGCTGGTCTTGTGCCGCGCGGGCGGCCAGGTGGTGCACGACCTGGCTGAATGGAAATTGTTCCTGCAATTGAATCAATGCGTTTGTTTCCTCGGGCGAAAGAGCCGAGTAGTTCCGGAGCAGGTTGAGGAAGCCGAGCTTATCCACCAGGAAAATATTGAAGCGGGTTTTAAAGGTAGACAAAAACCCGGTGCGGGCCAACTACCAGTTGGCGATTGTGGCGTTGAAGATATCGATCAAAATCTGATCAAAAATCTTGCGCTCCAGCGACTCCTGGACTTGAATGAGATCTTGTGTGTTGGGGAAATCTGCATAGAAGCTGAAGCTGCGATCTTTGAAGCTGTTCTTTGGCTCGGTGGTGTCTACGTAATTGACTCTCACGGCTATTGTCAGGCGGGTTAGGTCCGCCTGAGTGGTTCGATCTGTACCGGTTGAAACCGGGGCAAGCGGGTTGAGCCGGTAATCGGTAACAACACCCTCAATCTGAAGCTGACCCTCCTCAGGTACAACCCGCAGGCTCGAGTTCTGCTGATAATAGTCTTTCAGCCGGTTGGTGAAATTCTGGGCAATGTTGGCCGGGGCCAGATCGGTGTTGTTCAAAAACTCTTCTACGGTAATCGTTTCGGCTGTTGTCGAAGCACCCGATAACGAATATACGCCACACGACTGACCGGCCAGCAGGCCGGTCAGCAGCAGGAGTGATACCAACATGCTGACACTACTCTTCAAGTTCGTACTGTTTGATCTTTCGGTACAACGTGCGCTCGGATATACCCAAATCCCGTGCCGCATATTTCCGTTTGTTGTTGTTTTTCCGGAGTGCCCGTTCAATCAACTCTTTTTCTTTCTTCTCTATGGAAAGCGATTCATCTTCAGATTTGTAGGTGACATCGTGTGTCTCTTCCTCGGATTCAAAAGCTGGTGTAGGATTTATGTTCAGCAACACCGGCTCTGTCGCGGTTGGAACCGCTGGCGCTGATGTGGCTACATCTTTGAACAGATGCGGGTTGTCCTTCAGTATCTGGGCAGCGCTGGAAGGATTCGCTCCGTTTTCCAGCACTAGTTTTTTCAAATCATTGACATCTCTGCGCAAGTCAAACAAAACCTTGTACAAGATCTCCCGTTCTGATATGTTTTCTGCCGACTGGCCATCCTGATAGAGGGCAGGGAGTGTGGTTTCGCGCGGCAGGTAACGGAGCAGGGTTTCGCCATTGATCTCTTTCAGGTCGGTGGCCAGCACCGACATCTGCTCGACCAGATTCTTTAGTTGCCGGATATTTCCCGGGAAGCGGTATTTCAACAGAACTGCTTTTGCATCCTCCGTGAGAGAGATCGGCTTTACCTTGTACTTCTCAGCGAAGTCGGTCGCGAATTTGCGAAACAAGAGTTCGGTATCCTTCCCGCGTTCGCGCAGGGGAGGCACGAAAATCGGCACCGAATTCAGGCGATAGTAGAGGTCTTCGCGAAACTTGCCGGCCTCTACTTTCTGCAGCAGGTTGACGTTGGTGGCGGCCACCACCCGCACATCTGACTTCAGCACCTTTGATGAACCAACCTTGATGAATTCACCGTACTCCAGCACACGGAGCAATCGTGCCTGCGTGCTGAGCGGCATTTCCCCGATTTCATCGAGAAAGATGGTACCGCCATTGGTTACTTCAAAATACCCCTTGCGCGATTCATGCGCTCCTGTGAATGAGCCTTTCTCGTGGCCGAATAGTTCAGAATCAATGGTGCCCTCTGGAATAGATCCACAGTTGATGGCGATGAACTGGCCGTGCTTGCGCGGGCTGAGGGCATGAATAATTTTTGAAAAGGATTCTTTACCGCTGCCACTTTCACCGGTAATCAAAACCGTCATATCGGTAGGGGCCACCTGCATTCCGGTTTTTACGGCAAAGTTTAAACCGGGAGCATTTCCGATAATCCCAAACCGCTGTTTAACGCTTTGAATGTCTGCTTCGGTAATCATAAGTTACGATACAACTTGTCCAAACAATGTGGCGCCTGTACACCGGTCGATCTGCACGTGCACGTAGCTTCCCTTGGTTTCGTTGCGTTTTGGGAATACCACCACCTTATTGGAACTCGTGCGGCCTTGCCAAAACTCGGGCGACCTGCGGGAGTTGCCTTCGATGAGCACTTTCTCGGTTTTTCCAATATCGCGCTGGTAGCGCTCCAGTGAGTGTCTGGTTTGCTTATCGATGATTTCCTGCAACCTCCGTTTTTTTACTTCCTCGGTTACGTCATCTGCAAACTTCTTAGCAGCAGGAGTTCCGGGGCGTTCGGAGTAAAAAAACATATAGGCGAAATCATATTTCACTTCATCCATTAACGACAACGTTTCCTGATGTTCCGCTTCTGATTCGGAGCAAAAGCCAGTGATCATGTCTGAGCTCAAACCACAATTTTCTCCCAGTATTTCGCGGATGCGCGCCACTTTGCCCAGGTACCACTCCCGGCTGTAGCCGCGGTTCATCAAATCTAAAATTCGGCTGTTGCCGCTTTGCACGGGCAGGTGTATATACTTGCAGATGTTTTCGTGGCGCGCCATCGTCAGCAAGACATCATCGGTGATATCCTTCGGGTGTGACGTGGAGAAGCGCACGCGCAGGTCGGGGTGAACGTTGGCCACCTGCTCCAGCAAATGAGCAAAGGTCACTACGGCCATCGGCTCTATCTTCTCAAGCCGGGCCTTGTTGTTTTCCTCTGCACTCCACTTGTAGGAATCCACATTCTGCCCCAGCAGCGTAACTTCACGATAACCTTTTTCAAAAAGATCGCGGGCCTCAGCAACGATACTCTGCGGATCGCGGCTCCGCTCGCGGCCACGCGTAAAGGGTACCACGCAAAAGGAGCACATGTTATCGCAACCGCGCATGATGGAGATGAAGGCTGTTACTCCGTTTGAGTTGAGTCGGACCGGGGTAATGTCACCGTAGGTTTCTTCGCGCGACAAAAACGTGTTGACCGCTTTATCGCCCTCGTATACCTGCTGAATGAGCTTGGGAAGATCGCGATACGAATCCGGGCCGGCCACCAGGTCAACAATTTTTTCTTCCTCCAGCCACTTAGTTTTAAGCCGTTCGGCCATACAGCCGAGAATACCAACCGTAAGCTCAGGTTTTTGCTTTTTAAGGCCGTTTAACTGGGTGAGCCTGTTGCGCACAGTCTGCTCGGCTTTTTCGCGAATCGAGCATGTGTTCAGGAAGATCACGTCAGCCTCCTCAGCCCGAGCCGTAGTATCAAAACCATTTTTTTGCAGAATAGAAGCCACAATTTCGCTGTCTGAAAAATTCATCTGGCAGCCATAACTCTCGATATACAGCTTGCGGCTCTGGCCGGTATGGCTGCTCTCGGTGGTCTTAATCACATCACAAGGCTGATGTGCCTCGTCTAAAATCCCAATATCTTCTACCAATTCCTTCATTTTTCCACAAAAGAGACGCAAATTTAGCACTTTTAGTTCAGGAAAATGACAGTTTGTCAGCTAAGCTAGAGTATGGCTATTATCAAGAAGGTAAGGGGGTTTGAACCTCTTTTTGGGTCGGGCTGCTACATTGCCGATAATGCGGTGGTTGTAGGCGATGTTGTGATGGGCGAGCGCTGCACGGTGTGGTTTAATGCGGTGGTGCGTGGCGATGTACATTCCATTCGCATCGGCAACGATACTAACATTCAGGACGGAGCGGTGATTCATTGTACCTATCAGAAGGCCAAGACGGTAATCGGCTCGCGTGTGTCAATTGCACACACCGCAGTCGTGCATGGATGTACGGTAGAAGATGATGTACTGATTGGCATGGGTGCGATTATCATGGACGATGCGGTTATTGGCAGAGGCTCTGTGATTGCAGCCGGTGCCGTAGTTTTACCCGGCACGATTGTCGAGCCCGAGAGTATCTATGCCGGCATGCCGGCAAAGAAAGTGAAGGATACCGGTCCGGAAATGCGCGAGGTGATTGCGCGAACGGCCCGAAACTATCCGATGTATGCTGAATGGTTTAAAGAATGACACGCCCGGAAGCCATCGAATTCTATTCTGAAAAGATTCGCGCCAGCGGTAATGAGTATTGGCTCGATGAACAGGACTCGGGCGATGAGTATGCCCATTTTTACTTCTTGCTGGATCGGGGAGGGCAACCCGTATTGGCCGATGTGATGCTTTACACACTGCGGCTTCACCACGAGAGCGAGTTAATGGAAATCGCGGAAGCGCAAGTGGCCGAGCAGTTCCCGGGATATGATGCTGACCAATCCGATCCGAAGCTGGACGAGCAGGTCGCGCAGGCGCTGGCCGAGGCGATTGTGGACTTGCAGGAAGAAGATGAGGTGAAAGTACAGGAATTCATTGAGGAGGACGAGGGGCACGAGTGGGGCCTGGGCATTGATGCAGCCCTTCATGTCCCGGTCATTTCACCAACGCAAATTCAGCGGTTCATTGACCGCTATCGGGTTGGTGAACTGGAAACGGATCCTGAGTTGTACAGTTTTCAAATCAAGTCCGATTTTTCGGGCGAGTAACAAATTCACCTATATTTGCCGGCTCAAAAAAGAAATCAAGTCATGAAGAACCTTTCGCTGATCTTAAATGCTGTGCTGCTGGTGGCCGTTGCTGTGCTATTCTACCTCCATTTTTCCAAACCGGGGTCATCGGCCTCAGATGCCGGTGCTGTATCAACCGGTGACGTTAAGGTCGCGTTCATCAATTCCGACTCGGTTTTGAAGTATTATGATTATTTCAAGGTTAATCGCGATCGGTTGGAAGATAAGGCCAAGAAGATGGACAACGACTTTCGTAACCGCGCTCAGGCGCTTCAGACGGAGTTTAATAACTATCAGCGTAACTTGTCGGGCTTAACAATTGGGCAGGCAAAGGCCATTGAAGAAGACCTGGCCAAGAAAGAACAGAATCTTCAGCTATACCGCCAAAGCCTGGCGCAGGATCTCTCGAACGAACAAGCTAAAATGAATGACGAACTGTACACCAAGGTCACCGGCTTCCTCAAAATCTACGGCCAGGAAAAAGGCCTGTCTGTTGTGTTGAAATTTGATCAGGCCAGTGACGTGTTGTATGCAGGCGAGAGTATTGATATCACCAAGGACGTGATAGCTGGTTTGAATTCCGCCTACCAGGCAGAGAAGCAGAGCCCAGCCAAATCTGACAGTACGACCACGAAAAAGAAATAATTCCGTGTAGCGGAATTCAAAACCCTGCGGTGAAAACGGCAGGGTTTTTTTATTATTCGCACAACTACATGTAATTTTAAGATTGTGATTGACCGCGTACTCAATTCTCTAAATGTTCGTGCCGAGGAGCGCACTCAGGTATTGCTGATGTTATCAGCCGGGTTTTTCATGGGTGTTTTTGTGGCCACCTTCCAGAACACGGCCGATTCACTTTTCCTGAACCGGATGAGTCAGCACCTGGATAAGGCTTTTTTGGCATCGGGGTTGCTAGGCATCATCGCCACCGGAGCGTTTTCGTTTTTTCAAAGCCGCGTTAAGTTCATTAACCTGGCCATCATTGGCATCTCCCTGATTGTCGCGCAGGTGTCGGCCTTTTACCTGTTGTTTGAGTTTGGCAACCCCGCCTGGCAGCCTTACCTCTTGTTCTACGTCTATATTTTGACAGGGCCGAGTAACGTAATTCTGCTTCTGATTTACTGGGGTGTTTTTGGCCGCCTGTTTAACTTCAAGCAGTCCAAACGCATTATCGGATGGATCGACACCGGCCAGTTGATCGCCATTATCATCTCATTCTTTTTGATTCCGTTAACAGCCTCACTTATCCCGGACACGCAGGATTACCTAATTGTCAGCAATCTTTCAATTGTGGCATCGCTGGTGTGCATGATTGTTATCGCCCGAAAGTATACGTTAATTAAAAACGACCCGCGCGAGGAAGATGCAAGTGTCCGTGCCGAGACCAAACTCCGGAAGATTCTGCGCAACCGGTACGTCCTTTTATTGTCGCTGTTCCTAGTCACCAGCATGGTGACGTTTATTTTAAGTCAGTATTCGTTTCAGAACCTTCTCAACCAGCAGTTTACCAGTGCGCGCGAGCTCACCGATTTTCTTGCCTACTTCTACGGTACCACATATGCGTTGAGCTTGTTCATGCAGTTGTTTGTTAATGACCGCCTGCTCAGCATCTATGGCATTCGCACATCGCTGCTCATGCTCCCCATCATTGTTGGTATTGTAGCCGTTGGTGCGGTGGTGATGGGTTTAATCTATGGTTTTTCGGTGGCGGGAGCTGGTGGTTCCTTCGCCTTCTTCTTTGTGATGGTAGCCGTAATGCGCCTCTTTAACGGAACGTTGCGCGAATCGCTTGAGAGCCCCATTTTCAAGTTGCTGTTTGTACCGATCGATGCGCGCCACCGGTTTAACATTCAAACCAAGGTAGAGGGGTCTATTAGCGAGACTGGTCGTTTCATGGCGGGCTTGATGATTTTTGCCTTCAGTCTGATACCTGCGTTTAAGATCATTTGGATTCCTGCCATCGTGGCTGGGGTTGCAGTTGTGTACATATTCCTGACAACGCGCTTGTATGCGGGCTACCGCAATAAGATTCGCGAAAAGCTGGAAGAGCGTGAAGGTGAGCAACAGAAGCTGGACCTGGGGCAGGGACAGGTAATCGCCAAGCTGGAACGTCTGGTTATGGACGAGCAAGGGGACCGCGCGATATTTTCATTTAAACTTCTGGAAAAGCTTGAGCCAGGCAGGGTATCGGGTTGGATTAGCTCGCTGGTGAAACATCAATATGATGAGGTTCGTGAGTTTGCTCAGCATCGCCTGAACGAACTGAAGGGTCTTTCTGTGTCGGAATCCTACGTGATTAAAACCGATGTGCAGCATGCAACTGACGGCCGAAAGACCATGTCGCGTGCCGAGCTAATTTCTTTCCTGGATAGTGGGGGGGATGTAACCCGGGCCCGCCTTCGGAATCTGTCACGTTCAACCAATCCCAGGGATCGACAATACGCAGCTGAACTTTTGCTTCACGCGGCAACGGAGGAAAACCTCTCGTTCCTGATCGAGTTGTTGGGCGACCCGGAGCCGATTGTGCGAAGGACAGCCATTCAGACTGCAATGAAGCGGTACGATAACGAAGTGCTGAACGCGCTGATTGAAAACTTCGGTCATCCGTCTTTCAGCGCTCCGGCTATGGATACCCTGGTCGTGATTGGCGATAATGCCGTGCCCGTTTTGGAGAGTGCATTTTACCGGTCCGGTCAGTCGACAACCACCATCATTCGAATCGTTCAGGTAATGGGCCGCATTGGAAGCCAGCGCGCCAAGGATCTGTTGTGGAACAAGATTGACTATCCGGATAAGGTTGTGGTTTCGCAAGTGTTGCTCGCATTGGGTAATGCTGGATTTAAGGCCGGCATTTCACAGATTACGCGGATCAAGTACGCTATTGAAAGTGATATCGGAGACATCGCCTGGAATCTGAACGCAATCCAAAGCCTCGAAAACACGGAATTCGCGGAGCTGGAGCGCGCACTAAAGTGGGAAGTACAGAATGATACGCAACACATGTACATGCTCCTGGCAATGTTGTACGATACCCGGTCAATTCAGTTGGTAAAAGAAAATATTGATAGCGGCACTGCAGAAGGTACAGCGTTTGCGGTTGAACTGCTCGATGTTTTTCTGTCCGAACAATTGAAACAGCGTGTTATTCCCGTGCTGGATGATCTCTCCAACGGAGAAAAAGTTAATCGGCTTGACGTGTTTTACCCGCGTGTGCCTTTGGACGATCAGTTAGCCCTTAAGTTTATTCTGAACCGGGATTTTTCCCAAGCTAACCGTTGGACAAAAGCCTGCGTGCTTCAGCGCATAGGAGAGCTGAAACTCATTGCGTTCAAGCTTGATCTGATTGCCCAGTTGTTTAACCAGGATGTATTGATTCGCCAGCAGGCGGCCTGGGCACTCCATGAAATTGACGGAACCGAGTATCGGGAAAACCGATCCCGGTTGCCATACGAGGTTGCCCGCAGGCTGGATGAGGTTATTCTCTCGGGAGATACCAGGCGAAAGCGGCTCTATGAAGAGATAGTTTTTCTCGAGGGGTTACCGGCATTTACCGATATACCGGGCATCAATCTTTCTTACGTGGCTGAGATGGGCGCCCAGGTTTCGCTGGAGCCAGGCAACACCCTTGCCCTCGATGATAAGGCTAATCAATTCTTCTACCTCGTGATGGGCGGTGTTTTGCAGGTATACCGCCAAGGCCGGTATGTGAAGGACATCGCAGAAGGCGCGTTTGTCGGGGAGGCACTGTCCATCGCAGGCACCCACCGGGCACACCTGTTGGTGGCGAAAGAGCGAGCCGATTTACTCCAGTTGGACAAGGAGCGGTTCTATGAGTTGTTGGCGGGCAATATGAAATTAGCCGACCAGTTTTTGGAATATATCTAAAATCCGCCTATTTTTCGATGTTTTTGAGCTATTTACTGCGCGAGCATTTTTTAAACTCGAACAACTGAAGGGCGGAATTTTCGCATAAACAGGCTCGATTCGTTAACTTACAAGTCGGTTTCTATAGAAATGGCTGAGAACTATTCATTTCGATTGAATGAAGCGGCCGAGGTTTCACCCTCGCAGCCATGGGTTGCGCCTATGGAAATTGGCTCCAACCCCTTTCCGGGGTTGCGACCATTTACACCAGATGAGTCTCACTTGTTTTTCGGTCGTGAGGGGCAGGTAGACGAAGTAATCGTGAAGTTGGCGCTGAACCGGATCGTAACGTTGATGGGTCACTCCGGAAGCGGCAAGTCGAGTTTGATGAACTGCGGGGTTATCCCAGCCTTGTTTGGCGGCTTTGCCACCGAATCGGGGTCAGATTGGCGCGTGGTTAAAACCCGGCCGGGCCAGTCGCCCATTCAAAACCTGGCAGTTGAGCTAACCGAGGTGCATATCAAGTCGGGATCCATCCAAGATGACGATCGTGCGGTTTACCAGTCCATTTTTGCCAGCGTGCTGCGCAGTGGCTCACATGGGCTGGCTGAAGTTTCCCGGTATGTTCAGCAGCAGTCTGGAGAGAATATTTTGGTTGTGGTCGATCAGTTTGAGGAGCTATTCCGCTATCGGCAGGAAGGCCACGATGAGGCTGTAAACGAAGCAGCTCTTTACGTAAATCTGTTGCTGGAAGCCGTGCAACAGCGCGATGTGCCCGTGTATGTGACTTTGAGCATGCGTTCTGATTTCATTGGCGATTGCTCCATTTTTCCTGGCCTTACGCAGGTAATCAACACTTCGAATTACCTCGTGCCCCAAATGACCCGCGAGCAAAAGAAACTCGCTATTGAAGGACCTGTTGCCGTGGGTGGTGGGCGAATTTCGCCCCGCCTGGTGAAGCGCATACTTAACGATGTTGGGGAAAGTCAGGATCAGTTGCCGATCATGCAGCATGCGCTGATGCGCACGTGGGATTACTGGGTGACTAATCAGGATCCCGGGGAGCCCATGGATTTACGGCACTACAATGCCGTAGGCAAGATTAGCCAGGCATTGTCACTTCATGCCAACGAGGCTTTTGATGAACTTACATCACGAGAAAAGGAGATTGCCGAGGTTCTGTTCAAAGCCATTACCGACCGCAGCCACGATAATCTGGGTGTACGTAGGCCGGCCAAGATCAGGTTAGTTGCAGAACTGGCGGCCGCGACTGAATCAGAAGTAATTCCGGTTGTCGAGCGCTTTCGGCAGGCGGGCCGTTCGTTTTTGATGCCGGGTGCCAATGTGAGTCTCAACGCTGATTCTCTCATTGAGCTTTCACACGAAAGCATGATGCGCATCTGGAATCGCTTGTCGGGGTGGGTTGATGAAGAGCATGAATCCGCCCAGATGTACAAGCGGTTGTCGCATGCTGCTGCGATGTACCAGATTGGCAAAACCAGTTTGTGGCGCCCACCCGATCTTCAGTTGGCTTTGAACTGGCAAAAGAAACAGCGCCCTACCCGAACCTGGGCTCAACGCTACGATGAAGCCTTTGAACGGGCTGTGGTTTTCCTTGATACTAGCCGTATTACCTACGAGGCTGAACTACGCAATCAGGAGATGTTGCAGAAGCGGTTGCTGCGCAGATCTAGGATTGTAAACGTGATTTTGGCCGCTTTTCTCGTTGCGGCCATAGCGCTTTTCTTCTACGGGTTGACACAGCAGATAAAGGTGGAGGCGAAATCTCGCGAGGCAGAACTTGAACGTGACCGGGCAAAGGAAGCTCAAAAAAAGGCAGAGACAGCAACGAAAGAGGCCGAAAAGCAACGCGAACTAGCCGTCAAGGCCCGAAAGGAAGTCGAACGCCAAAACAAGCAGTTAGAGGAGCGCGAGGATCAGTTGCGAACCGCATTAGAGATTGCCAAACAACAGCGCAATTTAGCATTTACTAACCTTAACGAGGCAAACCGGCAACGTGATATTGCGCGTGTCGCCCGCGACAGCGCGCGGACACAGTATTTTCGAGCGGAACAGAACTATGAGCGGGCGAACCGTCTGCTCATGCTTTCGATTGCACAGCAGTTGGCGGCAAAAGCCGAAACTATGGATGATAAGGAACTTGCAGGCTTGTTTGCCATGCAAGGCTTTCTCTTCCACACCGATAACGAAGGGGCAAAGTATGACCCCTATATCTTCCGCGGTTTGTATACTTCGCTCACCAAACTGTACGGGAATACGTATAATGCTGCCAAAGTACCGGGCAACAAGCGCAACAAGATGTTCTCGCTTGCCCTGGCTTCAGGTTCTAGCTTCTACACAACTGGAAACGATGGAGTAATTTACAAGGGCAATTACGCCAGCAAGAAGATCACGGGTGAAGTGGGCACCAACCGGTTCCCGAATCGCGTTATTGCCATTAGCCCGGACGAGAAATATTTGGTAAATGCCAGCGACTCCTCCTTCCTTCAGGTGTTCACGCTCTCAGAATCCGGATCCAAACCCAAGATTGTTGACGTTCACACAGGCTTTGTAAATGATGTGGAGTTCCTGCCCGACAATTCGGGATTCTTATCAGCCGGCATTGATCGCACCGTCCGTTTGACCAATCCCACGAATGGTCAAAGCCGCCTGATTACAACATTGCCGGTTGCACTGAAGGCAATTGCCGTCCACCCACAGAGCCAGGCGATCATCGGTGTCTCGTCAACGGGACAGATTTTTGAGATCAACCTGACAGCAAAGAGTTACTCCTTGTTGAAAGATGAGGCTCCAAACCGTGTGCTGTCAATTGCGTTCCACCCCACACGCCCCGAAATTGCGTATGGCATGGAGTTGCTCAATGAAAAAGGCCTGCCGCAGCGAGGCATGGTTAAATTAATGGATACACAGAAGAAAGTCATTCTGAAGGAGTTGACGGGCCATCGTGCAGGAGTTTCGTCTGTGGAGTTCAGTCCGGATGGTGAATTGGTGGCGGGTGCCGGCTATGACAGACGCCTGTTGCTGTGGGTAGTGGATCATGAGGAAGATTTGCCCATCGTGATGGATAACAACAATGGTAATGTATGGGATATTGCCTTTACTCCGGATTCGCGAAACCTGATCGCATCCTGCAACGAAGGTGAAGTTCGGGTGTGGCCAACTGACTCACGCATGCTGGCGGAACTCGTTTGCCCCAAACTTACCCGCAACATGACACCGGAGGAATGGAAGTTGTACGTGAGCAGGGATGAGGAAAAAATTCCTTACGAAAGCACATGTCGGTCGCTGCTGTTTAAACCCTTATAAGTCATGCTGCGCGTTCTTCTGGTACTCATGCTGGCTGTAGTTGTGTTTCAGGTCAATGCACAGGATACCCCGCCTCAGAATGACAACATTGATGCCGTGATTCAGCAAGCGACTGATGAGTATACGGCTGGCCACTTTTATGGAATTCCATCGCTTCTAAGCCAGGTGCTCAACCGGGGTGATATTACGAACGATCAACAGAAAAGGGCCTACATGCTATTGTGCCAGGTTTACCTGATCATTGATGACCCCATCGCGGCCGATGACAGTTACCTGAAGTTGTTGCGTGCCGATCCGGAATTCGTCCCCAGCGAAGCAACCGACCCGATTGAAGTAGTATTCCTCAGCCAGAAGTTTACCGCTACACCGATTTTTACCCCCCGCTTCTTTGTGGGTTTCAATGGGTCGTTTCCTACCACCGTTTTTGAGGTCAACACCTTTTCCACTCCTGTCGATACGCGGACATTAATCCGTCCAGGCTGGCAATTGGGGGCTGGGATTGACCTGAATGTCACCGATAACTTCAGCCTATGTGTAGAAGGGATTCTGGCTTTTCGGAATTTCAGGCGCACCTATGATGGGATCATGGGGAACGATTTTCAATCCGCCATTCACAAGCAAACCTGGTTCGATGTCCCCGTGTACATCAAATATCAGGACGATTTTGGAGACATTCGTCCCTATGTTTTTGCCGGTATGGCTTTCAATACCATGCTTCAGTACCGGGCAGATGTGCAGTTAACGGTGCGCACAGACGGAGGCAGCGAAGTGCCGGTGACCGGTCCTGATATCTTGCTGAAGCCTAAACAAAATCTGATTTCTACCTCGTTAGTACTGGGAGGAGGCGTTAAGTACAAATGGGGCAAGGACTTCCTCTTTGCCGAGGCCCGGTATATGGGAGGCCTCACCCGGCTAGCCAAGACAGATGAGTTGTACTATGGTGACGGAACCACACTTGCTGATAACATAACCCGCTACGGCTGGATTGGCGAAGAGTATTCAATGAACTCGATGATGATCACCGTGGGTTATATCAAGCCATTGTACGATCCGCGGAAGCGCAGCAAGGGATTGAAAGGCATTGTGAAACTTTTGAGTGGAAAGAAGAATGGTGCGGACGATAAGTAAGCTGCTGTTAACCTGTTTTTATTGTCTGGCCCTGCTGGGCTGGTCAGGGTGCGCGCTAACCAGTGAGGATCCTTCCGAACAATTTTTCGTGAAGTATTTTGGTGAGGATGGGGATCAGGAAGGAGTAGATATGTTGGTGGCTACTGATGGTATTTATCTGCTGGGTAACACGACCAAGCAGCAGGCTGGAGGGTTGGGCCAGCAAATACTGCTGATTAAAACAGACTTTCAGGGCAATGAAATGTGGCGCAAAAGTTTTGGTAAATCTGGCAAGGATGAAGCGCGCGACATGGAATATACGAACACACCCAATCAAATTGTAATGGTCGGTAATCTGGAGCGAGCTCCTGGTGATCAGGATTGTTTTATCATGACGTTAGATATCTCTCCCTCGGGTGCTAATCGAGTTGATAGCGTTTCATTTGGATATGTGGGATTCCAGGAAAAAGTCAATTCAGTAACCCAAACCAGCGATGGCTTTGTCACTGCGGGGAGCACGACCAACATCACTTTACCAATAAGTAAGCCGGACGCGGAGCCGACCCCGGACCTTATTGATGCGATGAACTTCAGATTTAATTCAAACCTGACTTTATACACGAATACGTGGACCAAAGGAGCTGGTTTTAAAGCCTCGGATGAGAGCATCAAAGTATTTGACTTAGGAACCGTATTTGTCATGTTTGGCGTCACAAACTCCACCGTTTCGAATCACCCTACTGCCAATGATAACTTTTGGTATGTAGGCCTTGGATCTGTCAGTGGTGAGCCGTCAACCTCGCGAGTGCTGATTGGGGCACCGAACCAGAATGAAGTTTTGTCGTGCGTTTCATTTACTTCAGATCCGGCCAATGAGGGATATTTGCTAACAGGCATAGTAAAGAACGCTAGCAGCGAAGGAGATGTTTACGTTTTTAAGCTTAAGCCAACATTGGGATTTAATTCGGGTGACCGGGAAAACGATAATGTGCTTCAGCTTTCTCTAGGAAACGTACCAGGATCAAAAACCGCCATTGGCGTTGCACAAGGAGGAGGATTTTTCATTGTGAGCAATACGGTATCTCCTGCAACGGGCGGCAGCGTAGATTGGTTACTCACGAAAGTTAATCCGATCGGTCGTGTAGTCTGGACCACTCCCTTCATCTTCGGTGGGGGCGGTGACGATCAGGTCGGGGCAGTTCAGGAGTTGCCCGATGGCAGCATTCTCGTCTTCGGCACATTCGAAGTAGGCTCCGACAGGCGCGAGAAAAAAATGACCCTTATCAAACTGAATAAAGACGGGAAATTGCAACCAGAATAGGGTTTTTTGGCTCAGATTGGTTACTTTTAGGGGTCTGTAGCTATAAAGACGCGTATCGGCTTCCTATGCCCCCTCAAACCTGGAGAAGTTTTATCGGAGCACTCTTGTCCGGCCCTCGGGTTTTTGGTTTAATTTCCCTTTTTCTGGCTCTCGTTCTCGTTTCAGGCCGCGCATCAGCACAGTGTGGTCTCACCAATCTTAATCCACAATATTGTGTAGATCAGCCGGCCTTCACGTTGACCGGAGGTACCAATTACTATGGCCCGGGCGTTTCAGGCTCAACATTTGATCCTGCGGCCGCTGGAGTGGGTTTTCACACACTCATCACCACGGATGGCAATGCGGCAGGTTATTTTGTAAACACCACCGGAACGTTTTCCCCCATCACGGGCAGCGGAACGGCACTGGCATTAGGTAACGATGACGAGGCAACAGGTGTACCCATCGGCTTTACGTTCAATTTCTTCGGCTTTGATCACACCCAGCTGAGGGTGGGTAGTAATGGAATTCTGGGTTTCACGGATGCCGTTACCACACCAACAAATCAAACCTTGCCGGATGCAACAAACCCGAATAACATCATCGCGGCCAGTTGGGATGATATGCTGCCGGATGGTTCTTCGAGTATCGAGTATTTTACAACTGGATCCGCTCCGTTTCGGAGGTTTATTGTGAACTATAACAACTTGCAATTTTTGTCCAGCTCCAACCGGATTACGGTACAGGTACAATTGCACGAGACCACAAATATTATAGAGATTCATTCGAGCTCAATCACGGCTGGCGCGGACGAAAAGACACAAGGCATTGAAGGACCAAGCGGAGCAGTTGCTTATTTCGTAGCGGGCCGAAATTTCAACAATTTTACTGCAGCCAATGATTTCGTTCAGTTCAGACCCCAGTGTCTGGATATCCGCTCCGTAACGATTAACGGTTTGCCAAGTGCTGCGCTGGCGGTATCGCCCGCCAGCGCCTCGATTTGCCCCTCACAAACGGTGAACGTTACCATCACGGGCGATCAATCGGGTGTTGAGTATCAACTGCAAAACTCCGTTGGCAGTGTTCCGCTCAGTGGATTTCTCCCGGGCGATGGAGTTGGGAATCTTGTAATCACGAGTGATCCTATCGCAGCCAACACAACCATCAAAGTGTATGCGAGGACGATTGCCACCGGCTGCGATGTTGATTTGTCGGCAACTTCGGTTATAACCGTGGTTGCGCCCCCCGCTGCGCCAGCTATTGTTAGCCCGGCCGGTCCAGTAGTGCAATGCCAGGGAACGGGTGCCATCACGCTAACAAGCAATACTCCTGGAGGGACGGCCAGTTATCAATGGTTCAAGGATGGTACTCCGATCGGTGGGGCAACAGCAATTAGTTATATCGTTCCAGATTTGGCTTCAAGCACGGGTAGTTACTCGGTTGCCGCTCTTGGATCCGGCCCCACGTTGTGTTCGTCTGCTCAATCCGCTACCCTGGCAGTTACAATCCATCCATTACCGGGCGACCGCGCGGTTACACCAGCATCGTCAACATCGATTTGCAGCGGAGGAACGGTCGCTCTTACAATTGCCTTGAGTCAGATTGGGATTAACTATGAGGTAATTGATAACCTCAGTAACGTGGTGAGCGGAACGTTGGCTGGAACTGGCGCAGACCTCACGATTGCCACCAATGCGTTGTCAACAGGCTCAAGCCTTCGTGTTCGGGCGACCAATTCAACTACGCTTTGTACTTTCTTGCTGGATGCGGCCGATCCGATAACTATCAACCCGATTCCCGGGGTTCCGTCCATCACCAGTCCTGCTGGTCCGGTCGTACAGTGCGAGGGTAGCGGCAATGTGATATTGACCAGCGACACGCCTCCGGGCACGGCCACGTACCAGTGGTACCGGAACGGTATTGCGATCGGGGGAGCTACTTCGATCAGTTACACAGTTGTTGATAATGCGGCTAACAGCGGCACGTACACGGTGTCGGCAGTAGGGGTCGGCTCCACGTTCTGCAGTTCAGCTCAGTCCGCAGCGTTGAGCGTGACGATCAACGCGCAGCCGTTGGATCGTACGGTTACACCCACCAGTTCGACCACGACTTGTTCCGGAGGTACGGTAACGCTTCAGGTGAGCTCCAGCCAGAGCGGGATCAACTATGAGATAGTGGATCAGAGCAGCAATGTGGTTAGCGGGATCGTGGTAGGCACGGGAGGTAATGTGAACATCACCACCACTGCATTAACGCCCGTTGTGACGAGCCTTCGGGTTCGCGGCACCAACGCTAGTACCTCATGTACGCGGTTGCTGGATGCAGCTGATGGTGTTACGGTGAATGCAATACCTGCAGCGCTGACGATCGCACCGGCCGGTCCGGTGGAAGTGTGTGAGGGATCGTCTTCAGTGTTGCTGACGGCCAGCGCGGGAGCGGGTTATCAGTGGTATTTGAATGGCAGCCAAATATTGGGAGCCACAGCGTCAACTTACAGTATCGCGACAATTCCGGGCAACAGCGGGAACTACACAGTAACCCAGACGGTGAGCGGGTGTACTTCAGCCCCATCAGCAGCGGTAAGTGTGACGATCAACGCCTTGCCGCTCACCAGTCCGGCTGTGAGTCCGGCCAGCGTAAGTGTTTGCGAAGGCAGCACGACCACGATCACGGTTACGGGTAGCCAGGCCGGGATTAACTATCAATTATTCATCGGTGCCAGTCCGGTTAGCGGATTGGTGGCCGGTGGTGGCGCGATCAACATTACCAGTAATGCACTGACTGCGAGCGGAACGCTCAGCGTACGGGCGACCAACCCGGTGACTACCTGTACGGTATTGTTAAGTGGCACCACGACATTGACGGTCAACCCGATTCCGGGGGTTCCGTCAATCAGCAGTCCTGCGGGTCCGGTTGTACAGTGCGAGGGTAGCGGCAATGTGATATTGACCAGCGACACGCCTTCAGGCACGGCCACGTACCAGTGGTATCGGAACGGTATTGCGATCGGGGGAGCTACTTCGATCAGTTACACAGTTGTTGATAATGCGGCTAACAGCGGCACGTACACGGTGTCGGCAGTAGGGGTAGGTTCCACGTTCTGCAGTTCAGCTCAGTCCGCGGGTTTAAGTGTGACGATCAACGCGCAGCCGTTGGATCGTACGGTTACGCCCACCAGTTCGACCACGATTTGTTCCGGAGGCACGGTAACGCTTCAGGTGGCTGCCAGCCAGAGCGGGATCAACTATGCGATCATAGATCAGCTTGGCATTGTTGTCAGTAGTTTAACTCCAGGAACCGGAGGAAACATCAATATCTCCACCGTTCCGCTCGGCTTAAGTGTCACGGGCATCCGCGTGCGTGCCATTAATCCAATCACTGGCTGCGTGCGACTGCTGGATTCAGCTGACCCGATTTTCCTGTTCCCCAATCCCGGCACCCCCACCATTACAAGCCATGCGGGTTTGATCGGTCAGTGCCAGGGTACAGGGAATATCATTTTGATCAGCAATGTGCCACCCAATACGGCTTCTTTCCAATGGTATAGAGGTGGATTGCCCATTGTCGGTGCAATAGGCTCAAGCTATACAGTTGTCGATCTTCCGGCCAACAGCGGCACCTATGCGGTGCAAGCAATTGGTATTGGGCCACCCGGTTGCACTTCGGCACTTTCCGCCTCGGTGCAAATAACCATTACTCCACCGATGACCGCGGTTGCCGGTATGGGCGCAACTTACTGTCAAGGAGTGCCCGTTAATCTGGGAGGAAGTCCTACTGCGGTTGGTGGCGATGGGAATTACAGCTACTCATGGGTGAGCGTTCCTCCGGGTTTCACAAGTACATTGAGTAATCCAGTGGTAACACCTCCGGTTGGTGTTACGCGTTATGATCTTACGGTGACTGATGGTAACGGTTGTGTTGCCACAGACGCAGTGTTTATTAATGTGAGTCCAACTCCGGCAGCACCAACAGCAGCAGATCCTACTCCCATTTGTGTAGGTGCAACAAATCCAACCATCACCGCTACCGGTGGGGGAGGCGCTACGTTTAATTGGTACGATGATTCAAATCTGACGAATCTGGTTTTCACGGGTGCCGCCTTCACGTCCTCTGTAAACGCGGCAGCGGGAACATATTTGTTTTATGTCACTCAGACGATTGCTACCTGTGAAGGGCCGGCCACTGTAGTTAATGTTCGTGTAAATCCGGCCATCACAGCTGATGCCGGCAACCCTGCAGTAATTTGTAATGGACAGCCTGTTACGCTAGGCGGAAGTCCAAGCGCAGTGGGAGGTAGCGGTAGTTACACGTATGCGTGGACGAGTGTGCCTCCGGGATTTACGTCCTCATTATCAAATCCCGTTGTTTCGCCTTCGGCTACAACTACATATCAACTTTCGGTTACAGATCCCAACGGTTGCTCTTCGATTGACCATGTTGTGATTACGGTTAACCCGGTTCCCGATCTCGCTGTAACTCCGGATCAGCAGTCGATCTGTAATGGGGGTGCAGCAAACATTGTTGCATCATCCACTCTTTCCGGTGCACTTTTCACATGGACCGTTACACAATCTGGCGTATCGGGTGCGTCTGATCAATCTGTTCCTGGTAGCGGTTCGATCGCCCAGAATCTCACTTTAGATGTTAGTAATTTACCAGGCACAGCTACGTATACGATTCAATCGGTTTCGCCTGCGGGTTGCGTGAGTCCTGCCCAGGTGGTAATCGTTAACGTTCTGCCCATTCCCGATGCTCAAGCACTGCCGGTCACGATCTGTTCCGGTCAAAATGCAAATGTGTTTATCGATAATCCCAACAATGTAACGGGTACGACTTTCTCATGGACTGCTTTGTTGATATCCGGATCGGCAAGCGGCTTTGGGCCGGGTAACGGAAACACCATCAACCAAATCCTGACCACCACACCTCCCGGCAACGGGGTGGTGCGCTATACGATCACCCCGTCAGCATTTGGCTGTGTGGGAACTGCAGTTACTGTTGACGTTACGGTTAATCCTCGTCCGGTGCTGAGCAGTTCGCTTACGCCCTCCGCGATTTGCAGCGGATCGGTGTTCAGCTATACCGCCACCAGTGGCACGGCCGGTGCGAGTTTTGCGTGGAGCCGGGCTGCTGTAGGTGGCATACAGGAGTCGGCCAGCAGCGGCAGCGGAGATGTAAGTGAGACGTTGACGAACCTGACCACCGCCCCGATCAATGTTACCTATGTGTACACGGTTACGGCCAATGGCTGTGCTGGTCCATCTCAGAATGTGGTGGTAACGGTTAACCCGAATCCGGTATTGAGCAGCAGCTTAACTCCGCCATCGATCTGCAGCGGCAGCACGTTTAGCTATGCACCTGCCAGCGGCACACCGGGAGCGACCTTCAACTGGAGTCGGGCTGCGGTAGGCGGGATTACTCCGGTCGGTCCTACTTCGGGCACGAACAATCCGAATGAAGCTCTGACGAATACGACATCGGCCCCGATCAATGTTACGTATCAGTACACGATCAGTGCGAATGGCTGCAGCACGGTACAGAATGTAGTGGTTACGGTAAACCCGACCCCGGTTTTGACCAGCCCGCTTACTGCGGCAGCGATTTGCAGCGGCAGCACGTTTGGCTATACGGCTACCAGCAGCACAGCAGGGGCCACGTTCAGTTGGAGCCGGGCTGTTGTGGTTGGCATAGCCGAGGCAGCCGGTAGCGGCACGGGTAATGTGAGTGAGGTATTGACCAACACGACCACGGCCCCGGTGAATGTCACCTACGCCTACACCGTGAGTGCGAATGGCTGCACGAATGCCAGCGTGTTTAGTGTCGTGGTTACGGTTAACCCCTCTGCCAATTTCAATGTGACCAACGCGGCCGCTTCCGTCTGTGAGGGATTGCAGACATCTATTCAACTCAATGGATCTACGACCGGCCTTCAGATTCGATTAGCCAGCGTTGTTGCAACCGGAGGAGTGACGGGATTTTCGGCATCGGGTACACTCTACAATTCGTTCCCTGCGAACATTACGGATAATTTGAGCAATCCGACCAACGCACCGCAAACAGTAACCTACACATTTGAAGGTAGCATTGGTGGCGTTTGCGTGAACCCGGCACAACAGACTGTGATCGTTACTGTGAACCCAGCGCCTCCGGATTTATCGATCACCAATCTTACCGCAATAGTTTGTCCCGGCACTCCAAATGACATTACATTGAACAGCGTGACCTCGGGTGCAGTCATCACATTGACCAATGTGAATTATAATGGCGCAACAGGCACCTTGTCAAACGGAACGACCTTTACTCCCGGTTCCAAGATTACAGAAACGCTGGGTAACAGTACGTCTTCGGCTATTGTTGTGACCTATACATTCCAGGTGGCTGCAAATGGCTGCACGAACCCTGTCACACAGTCGACTACGGTTACGGTTAAACCGCAGCCGGTATTTTCAATTGTAAATGCAGCATCAGCCATTTGCTCGGGGGCGGCTGTTGATATTACACTGAATACTCCGACTGCCGGTGGTGTGGTGCGTTTAGATGCCGTAAGCTATGGTGGCGTTACGGGCGGAACTGCGGTGGCAGGCAGCACTTTCACGAACGGGCAAAAAATTACGGATGCCCTGGTAAATGCAACCGTGAGTCCGATCACAGTAACATACACGTTTAGCGTTTCTTCCCCGCTTCCTTTGCCCGCGTGTTCGAATCCCGTTCAACAAACGGTTCAAGTCGTTGTTTCTCCTTCTCCGACTATGTCCATTGCGAATACATCGCCTGTAATCTGCAATGGTGCCCTGACAAACTTTACTTTGAACAGCACGACCAGCGGAGCGGTGATCAGACTCGTGTCGGTCAACTACGGGGCGGCTACAGGCACACTGACAGCCGGGCAGACCTTCCTGTCGGGCTACACAATATCCGAGACAATCACGAACGGCACGTCCGGCCCGGTAGTGGTAAACTATACGTTTGATGTGTCTGCAAATAGTTGTGTTAATGCGGGGCCGTTTAACACAACCGTTACTGTGCAACCTTCAGCAAAGTTTAGCGCTTCGAATGGTACGCCTGTGTTGTGCGAAGGAGTGCCAACCAATGTTACCATTGCGAGTTCCACGGTGGGGCAGCGGGTGCGAATAGCCAGCGCTACAGCCACCGGGGGTGTCACTGGGTTTAGTCCTGCCGGTACTACGTTTAACTCATTCCCTGTTTCGATAGCCAACAACCTGGTGAACCCGACCAATGCTCCTCAGACGGTAACGTACGTGCTGGAGGGCAGTATTGCGGGCACTTGCGTTAACCCCGTTACGCAGGCAATTAATGTCACTGTGAATCCGGCTCCTCCGGATCTCAGCATTGTGAACGCCAGTTCAGTTGTTTGTGCGGGCACACCGAACGATATTACATTGAACAGCGCCACAACAGGTGCTATCATTACGCTCACGGCCGTGAATTACAATGGAGCAACCGGGACGCTCTCGGCTGGCGTTACACGGACTCCGGGGTCGAAGATCACAGAAACGCTGATCAACCCGACCAACGCACCTATCACCGTTGATTATACTTTTCAAGTGTCCGCCAACGGATGTACGAATCCGCTGACGCAATCCACGCAGGTAACAGTGAAGCCTAATCCCACTCTCTCTATAACGAATTCAGCCTTTGTTATTTGCAGCGGATCGGCCACCAATATACTTTTCAATAGCCCGACATCCGGGCATCAGATTAACGTTGTTTCAGCTACTTACGGGCTGGTAACCGGTGGAACCGTTGTGCCCGGGACAACAACATTCGTCAATGGAAGCGTGCTCGCAGAGACGCTAACCAATCCGACCAGTGCAGCTATTGATGTTGTTTATCTGTTTAGTGTTACCACGCCCGCGCCTGCTCCGGCTTGCCCGCTTGTTCCCACCACCCAATCCGTTACGGTTCGGGTGCTCCCGACACCTTCGGCCTCGGCAACCAACATAACCATTTGCAGCGGGGCAACGGCAGTTGTTCCGATCAGCGCAGCTCCGAAGAACGTGCCCGGCACTACGTTTGATTGGACCATCACACCATCGCCAAATGTTTCTGGTGCAGCAGTCGGAAATGGGTCTACTATCAATCAACAATTAACGCTGACCAACTCGGCCGTTGGAACGGTGGTTTATCACATTATTCCGACTGCAAATGGATGCTCCGGACCTGTTCATGATTTAACCGTTACGGTCAACCCTGTGGCAACAGTAAATGCAGGGACGGATTATCAGTTGTGCGAGCCCGGATCGGTGCCTATCTCGGGTGTAATCGGAGGAGCGGCTACCACCGGTACATGGACAATTGTAAGTGGTGCCGGTTCGATTGGCGCAAGTTCCACAGCGCTGCCTAATGTGACGGCTGTATATACGGTCGCGCCTGGAGATTTTGGTGGTTTTGTAATCTTACAGCTGCAGACACACGACCCGGATGCGGCTGGTCCGTGCGTTGCTGTTGCCGATCAGGTACGGATCGACATCAACCGCAGGCCTGTAGTAACGGTTCCGGCTGACTATACTGTGTGTGAACCTGCGTCCATTGCACTCACAGGCTCGTTGTTGGGCAGTGCGTCTACTGGTCTTTGGAGTGTGGTAACGGGGGCAGGCACGCTCACCGCTACCAACATTGTTCCCGGATTGCCGATAGTAGCATCGGCCAACTACGTTCCTGATCCAGCTGATGTGGGTACGGTGTTGACCTTCCGGTTAACGACAAATGATCCGGATGGACCTTCCGGGCCGTGTGTTCAGGAATTTGATGATATCAACATTACAATCAACCGCAGCACATCGATTGCGGCCGGCATTGATCTCGCACAGTGTGCCGACATACCTTCAACTCAGATTTTGGGAGTAGTCAATTATGCACCCAACGGAATTGCATGGTCAATTCAGGCCGGCTCGGGAACAATCAGCAACCCGACCATCGCGCAGCCCAACTACATCTTCAACAATCCGTCTGAAATCAATACCACGGTGCGATTGAGGATTACCGCGCTAGATCCGGATGGCGCGGGGCCTTGTACCGTTGAGTTTGATGAAATGGATTTGCGGATTAACCCGCTTCCCGTAGTGGTCTTTAATGGACTGCCAGGATCTATGGCTGAGAACGCTGCGCCCGTTACGCTTACAGGTAATCAGATAGGAGGTTTGTTCACGATCACTCCGTTGACGTCCAATATCGGAAGCACAATTCAAGCACCCGTGGATAGGGCCATTTTTAATCCGGCTGCAGCCGATCTTGGCCTAAACACAATCCGATATACGTTTACCAACGCGAACGGCTGTACAAATTATACCGAGCAGAATGTGATTGTCAATCCGGTCACAACGGTTGATTTCCTTCTTCAATATCAAATTGGCTTTCCGCCATTCCCATTTGTGCCGCCAGATGGAAGCGGTGGATATGCCCTGTGCGCAGATGTAGGAACTATAAAGGTAGTGGGTGTGCCTGATGTGAGTACAGGTTTGACTCCAACTAACTTTGTAGCGGTTGGCCCGGGTGCGGCCATTTTGAACTTGAGACTTTCGCAGACTGGAAGCGACTATTTTATCAACACTACTGGAATTCCGTCTGATACGTACTTCCTCCAATACACATATACAAACTCGCTGGGGGTAACTTCCCCACCTTTTATTCGGCCGATATCGTTTTACGCTGTCCCCAACGCAGCGATATTACCACCGACCAATAACTGCATCGACAACGATATTGATCTACGCGATAATTCAACGATGCCTGCGCAAAATCCTTTTGGAAACTCTATTGTGAGATACGACTGGAATTTTGGGGACGGTACGAGCGCGTTGAACGCAGGCACTGTTGAAGATCATGATTACAATGCCCCAGGCAATTACTCGGTTAGTCTTACCGTTACGACTAATCAGCAATGTTCTGCCATTGCGGTCCTTCCAATAAAAGTAGGCGATCTTCCGGTGGTTGATTTCAATTGGGCAGCGATTTGTACGAACGATTCAACCCGGTTCACCGATCAAACTGACCCTGGCCCGGTAAGTAACATTATCGATTACAGATGGATATTTGATGACGGGGACGTGCTTGGTCCAGGTATTGGAACAGTTCCCGCAGGCACACACAGCGACCGAACTGCCGGTACCTTTAAAGACCCGCGTCATAATTATGTTGCATTTGGTACCTATGATGTCACACTCACAGTGAATACGGATGACGGCTGCACCAATTCAAAAACATTGGAAGTATCGATCTTAACCGGTGGTTCGGCCGTGGCCCCGAACCGACTTGATCCATACACTCGGGATTTTGAAACGGACGCGCCGGAGGCAAATGGTGGTTGGATACCGGAAGGGCTGAATACGAGTCCTCCGTTAGCACCTCCGGTGTTTAGTCCGTTCAGCTGGACGTTAAGCACCCCGGCTGGGGCCACCATCAATACTGCTGCAGGCGGCTCGCGGTCTTGGTGGACTGGATTGAATGCTCAATCCTATTACCCAAGTGAGTCGTCTGCTGTGAACGGGCCTTGCTTCGATCTGCGTCAGCTTGATCGTCCAATGATCTCGCTCGACTTCTGGTCGGATGCCGAGCGTAACCTGGATGGTGCTGTTGTACAATATTCGACCGATGGCGGATTGAACTGGGCGATTGTCGGGCCATTGGCTGGACTCACCGGGGCTCAGCGCGACCAAGGGATCAACTGGTATCCACCGGATGCTACGATCGTTTCGAACCCTGGCCAACAATTGATTGGTCAGTACGGCTGGACGGACAAAACCGGCTCGTGGAAAAATGCGCGATTTAACCTTGATATGGTGAACCCTGCGGACCGTGATCAGGTTCGGATACGCGTGGCCTTTGCATCGAACAACGACAATGCACCCGGCAACACGTTTGATGGATTTGCTTTCGACAACGTCTACGTGGGTGAGAAGCAGAGAACCAACCTGGTCGAGCACTTCACTAACTATAACCTTGCTGCCAGCGTGGCCGGTGACACGTGGCTGGATAACCGGCTGGCTGAGCAATTCCCGCTGTTGGGCGAGACCGACTTCTTTGATATCCGTTACCACATCGGGTTCCCGACACCAGACCAGTTCTATCAGGAAAATTCTAATGACCCGGATGCCCGTTCGCTGTTCTATGGTGTTTCGCAGCCACCGTCTACCATTATGGATGGCCGATTGGATGCTAAGTTCACTGGAAACTTCACCGAGATCACGCGGGTTGAAATTGATCGCAGAGCCCTGGCGGCCCCGGTGTTCAAGATCAGAATTGATACCATACCGACAGGCAATGCCAATACGATTACACCCGAAGTTGAAGCACTCTATCTGGGGACTACCACATTTACCGATCCGTTGCTGATTCAGGCGGCCCTGATTGAAACTCCGGTCACTACACCGAGTTCGGAAACATACCGTAATGTGCTTCGCAAGCAGTTGTTCGGTGGTGACGGTGAAACGGTTGCACTTTCATTTGACCCTATTCAGCCTGGGCTTGACACGGCCTCCGTGACGCGTTCACGAGCCAATGTTGTGATTGATGTGCCAGTCCAAAACGGCAACAATCTGTGGATGATTGCCTACGTGCAGAACAAACTGACCAAGGAGATTTACCAAGCGGGCATTTTCAAGGTGTCGGGCAAGGTGGGGCAAACAATTGTCGGTGTAGTTGATGAAGAGCTGCCGAGCACAGCCGTGTTCCGAGACTTGTTGGTTCACCCGAACCCGGCAGATGATAAGTTTGCATTCCGGAGTTTCCACGATATGCGTGGATACCAGTGGAAGATGAGCGACCAGCGTGGCGTAATCGTGAAGCAGGGAGACTTTAGTCAGTCCATGGATGGAGATACCTGGGTTGAAGTAAGCGAATTGCCGAACGGAGTGTATACGTTGTTGATTGCCAGCCCTGACGGAGAGACCCTGTACAAGCGCCTTGTGGTGATGAATCGGAATTAGTAGGCAGCCAGTTGCTGCGATGCAGTGGCCAGTTTTTCTTTGATGGCGGCCAGGTCAAACCCTTGGCCGGTAGAAATTAGCTCCTCCAACTCAGTTAACTCCTTTCGAACTGCGTCAAGCCCGACCAGTGTTAGCGTTGGTTTGAGGCGATGAATGAGCCTTGCGGTGGCCGCAGGCGTGGGGTCGTTCGCTAGCTCCGAAAGCGTTTCGTCAATGGCTTTTTTTGCTGCCTCAACCATTTCCGTCACAAAGGATTCATTGCCACCAGCTACCTGCCGGAGGTAGGTTAAGTCGATTCGCACGGAGGGCACTGCTGGAGCCGGTTGCGCGACTGCGAACCGCTCCACGATGCTGTTGAGGTCTTCCGGCCGAAAGGGTTTTGATAACTGATCGTTCATACCGGCATCCAGGCTTTGCTGACGATCCTGTTCACTTGCGTTGGCCGTAAGGGCAATAATCGGAATTCGTGAGTAGGGCGCCTTGGATTGCCGGATGGTTCGCGCTGTCTCGTAACCATCCATGACGGGCATCTGAATGTCCATCAGGATGAGATCGTACTGGTGATAGGCGAGTTTTTGAAGCGCTTTGCTACCATCTTCCGCAATGTCGAACGTGCACCCAAGATTACGCAAAAGTGTACCAGCATAAAGCTGGTTGATCTCGTTGTCCTCTACCAGCAGAATATGTGCAGACAGCGAGTTTTTTTTCACCTCGGCTGATGGGCCTGGCGAAATCGTCACATCGTTAGCCATGCCGATGCGAAATGGAATTCTAACCCGAAATATTGACCCTTGTTGCTCAGTGCTTTCGACTTGAATCGACCCCCCTTGGAGTTCCACCAACTGCTTGACGATGGTAAGGCCCAGACCCGTGCCGCCATACTTGCGCGTGATGCTGGCATCGGCCTGGCTGAAGCGTTCGAAGATGGTTGGGAGTTTGGATGCCGGTATGCCAATGCCTGTATCGCTCACTTCGAATCTTAGTATCTGGGATGAGCCGGTCGGTATCGGAGCTAGCAAAAGCGTTACGCGGCCGGAATGCGTAAACTTGATGGCGTTGCTCAATAAGTTGATTAGCACCTGATTCAGTCGAACCGGATCTCCGATCAAGATAGTATCCGGGGCCACGCGGTTATCAACAATGAGTGCCAATCCTTTTTGGTCGCATTGAAACGTGAACGTAGCCACGAGCCCGTCAACCAGATCTTTTAGCCTAAACCCGATTTCTTCGAACCGGATTTTTCCGGACTCCAGCGAGGCTACATCCAGAATATCATTGATGATCACCTTCAGATTTTCGGACGCGCTTCTGATTGCTTCCAGGTACTTTCGTTGTTCTTCCAGCGAAGGATTCTGGCTAAGCAGACTGGCGATGCCGGCAATGCCGTTAATCGGGGTGCGGATTTCGTGGCTGATGTTGGCTAGAAATTGCTCCTTGGCGCGTTGCGCGTTTTCCAATTCAGTTGCCACCTTCTTGCGTTGGGTAATGTCGCGGCAGTCTAAAATCAGGCCTTCCACGTTTTCCTTTCGTTTCAGGTTAACCGAGTTGAATTCAAAGTAGCGGTAGGAGCCATCGGCACACCGGAACTGGAACTCCTCCGAGGCTTCATAGGTCTTGCGAACCATCCTCTTGAATTGTTCGCGCAATTTCGCAAGGTCATTCAGGAGTATGAAATCGAAAAAATTCCGGTGAAGTAACTGGCGGTTCGAGTAGCCTAGTGTTTTCCGGGCCGCATTGTTCTGGTAGTGAATTTGCCCATCAAACGAGACAATTAAGATAATGTCTGCGCCCTCATCAACAACACTCTGATAGAACTTTCCCTGCTGAACAAACTTTTCGAGCGACTGCATTTAGATTCCCATTTGCTCCATCTCCTTGAGGTACCTGTAAATGGTCGATTTTCCAATATTCAGTTTGCGTGCTACTTCAAGTACGTTGTTATCATACTTGTTCAGGTAACTTCGGATGATTCGATAGATGTACTGGTCAAGCGGCATCTCGGTTTTCAGCCAGTCCACGGAATTTCCTGAAACCGGGAAGCGGATATCTTCTGCGCGAAGCTGATCGCCATCACTCATTACAGCTGCCAGGTCGATGATCGACTTCAACTCACGCACGTTGCCGGGGTATGTGTACTCCAGGAGCTTTTCCTGGGCCGTTTCGTGCAGTTTAAGCCGGGCTACCTTGTTCTCAGTTGAGTATTGATCAAGGAAATGCCGGGCGAGAATGAGCACATCCTGCCCGCGCTCGCGAAGGGGAGGAAGATGAACGGGCAGCCCGAGTAATCGATAGAAGAGATCTTCCCGGAATTTTCCCGAGCGCACTTCGGCCTGCAGATCGCGGTGCGTGGCGGTAATGATCCGTACGTCAAGTTTGATCACTTCGTTGCCGCCAACACGTGAGATTTCTTTTTCCTGAAGAGCGCGAAGTAGCTTAGCCTGCGTATTGGGGTCCATTTCCCCGATCTCATCGAGAAACAAGGTGCCGCCATCGGCCTCTTCAAACTTTCCGATCCTCCGGGAGTGAGCACCCGTAAATGATCCTTTTTCGTGCCCAAACAGTTCACTCTCAATCAGGTCTCGGGGTATGGCGGTTACGTTTACCGCCACGAAAGGCTTGCGCTTGCGGTCGGAGTTGTAATGAATGGCTTTCGCCACTAGTTCCTTTCCGGTTCCGGTCTCGCCTGTTATCGAAACTGAGATGTTTGAGCGAACGGCTTTTTCCAGCAGTGCGAAAATCCCTTTCATGGCTTGGCTTGAGCCGACTATGCTTCTTTCAAAATCGTACTTGCCGGCAATTTCTTTCTTGAGGTGATCAATCTCGCGAATCAAGGAAGATTTATTTCGGGCGTTTTGGATGGCGTTCAGTAACCGGTCTTTGGTGCTCTCATCTTTTACGATGTAGTCAAAAGCTCCGCGCTTCAGCAACTCCACCGCGGTGCCGATCTTCTCCTGAGCGGAAACAACAATGACGGAGATCTCCGGGTCAAACTCCCGGATTGAGGCAAGTAGTTTCTCGCCTGCCATGTCCGGCAATGAGTAATCGAGGGTTACGATAGACGGACGTTTATGAAGCTGGTTGAGGCACTCCCGGCCACTGGCAAAAAAGGTTGCTTCAATATCCGGATTTAACTCAATAACAAAACGCAGAAAACGGGTATAAGTCGGGTCATCCTCAACAACGTACAGTTTCACCGGGTCCTTTTCGTACATGTGTAATGTTTTCTGGCGGAAGGTGCCTATTGGAGGCAATTTAGTTATTGTTGCCGTTTCAAATGATCTTTCCATTGCTGAACTTTCGCAGAAAATTCAGGTATGGTAAAGGAACTTGCCGGGCTTTCGAAGGATGAGTTGGAGTTGGTCGTCAAAGCCCCCTTGCTGGTGGGTATTTTGATTGCCGGGGCCGATGGCAACATCGACCAACGGGAGATGCAGCAAGGCCTTGAGTTGTCTGAGCACTACCTGCAAAAGGCCACAGGTGAGTATTCGGCATTTTTCCGGTCTATTGCTGAAGACTTTGACGAAAAGTTCAATATCCTCCTCCGGCAGTATCCGCGTGATCTCGAAAAACGACAGCAGCAGGTTGTGAAAGAATTAGAAGGACTCAACCCGATTTTGCGCAAGATCGATCCGCAGTTTTCCCGACCCTATCACCAGTGTTTAATGTCAGTATCCCGTAAGATTGCAGAGTCTTCGGGGGGTTTTTTGAAGAAGAACAAGGTAGGCCCGGAGGAATCGGCTTGGGTTAGCCTGCCGATGATTACGGAGCCGGGCCTGCATGTCTAGATCCCCCGGCTATTCGCCTCTGCCATTTCAGTTAGTCTTCCTGATGTGGGCGCTGTTCTACATTCAGATCAACTTTGGTATTGATCTGGCTTTTTTGGGCATCATGCCCCGAACCTGGGCGGGCCTGCCCGGCATTCTGTTTGCCCCCATGATACACGGTAGTTTGCAGCACATTTTAGGCAACACTGCGCCTGTTTTGTTTCTCGGTTCAGCGCTGTACTTTTTCTATGGCCGTATTGGCAACACCGTGTTTTTCCGTTGCTACTTGATCACCAATCTGCTGGTGTGGTTGCTTAGCCCACGGGCGTCCTACCATATTGGGGCCAGCGGGCTTGTGTACGGCCTTAGCGCCTTTATGATCCTGTTTGGCGTATTGCGGAAGGAACTGATACCCCTGCTGCTTTCGGTTTTCATTTTCCTTCTTTATGGCGGTGCATTCTTCTACGGTGTACTTCCTCTCGATCCGCGCGTGTCCTGGGAATCTCACTTGTTTGGAGCTTTGGTCGGGGCCGTTTCAGCCGTTACCTTGCGCAAGAAAAAGCGCGTGATGTAAATGGATGCCTCGGCTCGAAAAATCCTCACTGATCTAAAGGCAAAAAAGTATGCTCCTGTATATGTACTGCAAGGTGAGGAGACTTATTATATCGACCTAATATCCAAGTATATAGAGGATCACACCTTAAGTGAATCTGAGAAGGGTTTTAACCAGGTTATTCTTTACGGCAAGGATGTTTCTATGGCCCAGGTGCTCACCCAGGCCAGGCGCTTCCCCATGATGGCCGAGCGTCAGGTGGTGATTGTACGCGAAGCCCAGGAAATCCAGGACCTCAATAAGGAGACCGGTTCGAAACTCCTGTTGAGTTATCTGAAAAGTCCGGTTCCCTCCACCGTACTTGTGCTTTGTCATAAGCACAAGACATTTGACAAAAGGAGAGAACTGGGAAAGAAGATTGATCAACTGGCTGTGTCGGCTGTTTTTAAACCCCCGTATGAAAATCAACTGGCCGAGTTCGTCTCTGAGTATGCGGCAAGCCGGGGCGTCAAGATTGACGATCGGGCTGTGGGCGTGTTGTGTGAGTTTGTCGGAAGTGATTTACAGCGACTGGCAAACGAGTTGGAGAAGGTAATTCTCAGTCGCAAGGCCGATGAAAGCATTTCAGCCGATCAGGTGATGGCTCAGGTTGGCATTAGCCGCGAGTATAATGTATTTGAACTGCAACGCGCGCTCGTGCGTAAAGACAAATTGTTGGCCGCGAAGATTGTGCAGTATGTAGAGCGGAACACACGGAAAAACCCCGTCATTCCGATGGTCGCCTTCTTGTATTCTTTTTTCAGCAAGCTCATGGCCGCCTCGCTGTTGGGTGGAGGGGAATCGTCAATAGCTAGTGCGCTCAAAATCAACCCGTATGCCATAAAAGATTACAGTGCTGCTTTGCGTGTTTACTCGCCACAGAAGTTGGCCGAAAACCTTGCCCTGCTGCGGCAAGCCGATCTGCGACTGAAGGGTGTGAACTCCGGAGACATGACTGAAGGTGAGATATTAAAAGAGCTTGTCTTTCGCCTGATGTAGTAGGCGCTTTCACTTTATTTAGTAGATTTGTGTCCATGCTTACCTGATTTTTTTAAGCATGGTTTTATTTTTTAAACTTTTACGTACAATAAAATCATCTTGTAGCAGTTCCATCCGAAAAACGGCTGTGCTGCGTCTACTTGCTTCCATTCTTCTTGTTGCGGGCTTTCACCCGGTCGGTCACGCTCAAGGCACGTTACAGCAATCCGGGGTCAACTCGTACTACCAGTCAGCTCTCAACCAACTCGATCATGCCGAGTATGGCGCTGCACTCGTGAGCCTCACTCATTTTTTGGACAATGTGACAGCTGCAGATGTACGAAGGCCGGAGGCGCTTTACCTCAAGGCATTTTGCGCGTTGAATCTGTATCATCAGGATGCTGAGCGGCAAGTCGAGGATTTTATTCGCGAGTACCCGGTGCACCCGCGCGCTTCAACGGCCTATTATGATATGGGCAGCTTTTTCTACCAGCAGAAAAACTATGCCAAGGCTCAACGGTATTTTGAGAAGACGGATTTTCGCGCACTTTCGGCCGAGCAGGCAACTACTGGTCGATTCCGGTATGGCTACAGTCTGTTTGCGCAGAAGAAGCTGAAAGATGCGCTTGTGCCTTTTAGCGCTATTAAGGCTCAGGGAGGGACTTACGGCCCCGCTTCCAGTTACTATGCCGGCTTCATTGAGTATTCGGAGGGCGATTACGCCAACGCATTGATCGATTTGAAACGAGCCGAGGAAAGTGAGTCCTACAAGCCTGTAGTTCCCTTTCTTATCGCCAGTACAATGTACCGGCAAGGTGCCAGCGATGAGTTGCTGGCTTATGCAAAATCAGTGCTCGCCCGCGAAACACTCAACAACCGCGAGGAGATTGCCTTGCTGATGGCTGAGGCATACTACCAAAAAGGTGACTACATGCAGGCGCTTGAGGGGTATCGTGCATATGCGGAGGGCAAGGAAGGAAATGCCGACAAAGGCGTGCTGCTGCGCGCAGGTCATAGTGCCTACCAACTCAAAAAAAACACCGAAGCCATCAGCTACCTGAGGTTGGCGGCAACGTCCGCAGATTCTACCGGCTACTACGCGTCATACTACCTGGGAGCTGCTTACTTGTTGCAGCAGCAGAAGCCGTTGGCCTTTACGGCTTTTGAAAATGCCCGCAGGTACGTGAAAGATAAGCGCATGGCGGAGGAAAGCTCATTCCAATACGCCAAAATAGCCTACGATCTGGGCAAGCCAGATTTGTCAATTGCCGAATTTGAAAATTTTCTGAAACGGTACCCGGCAAGCCCGTATGTGAATGAAGTTAAAGAGTTGCTTTCGCAGGCGTACATCAATGCCAATAATGTCAACAAAGCCATTGAGTACATTGAGGCATTGCCGAGGCGGAGCCCGGCTGTAGATCAGGCGTATCAAAAGGCTACCTACCTGAAAGGTACCGAGTACTTCAACAAAGACGACTACGCAAACGCGCTCACGTTCTTCACTAAATCGCTACAGTACCCAATCGATCCCATCATTACTGCGGAAGCAAATTTTTGGAGTGGCGAAGTACATTCAATCAACCGAAGTTGGGTGGAAGCCGCCAAAATGTATCTGGAGGTGCTCGCAGCTTCCGGGCAAGTACCACCGGAGTTGGCGATGCGCACTCGGTACGGGCTTGGCTACGCATTTTTCAATCAGCGGGTGTATGACCGGGCCCTGTTCAACTTTAAGGAGTTTGTCAACAAGTCCGGGGCGGCTAATGGTAACTATGCAGATGGCGTTTTGCGCCTGGCCGATTGCTACTATGTGACCAAAGCGTATACCGAAGCAATCCCCGTTTATAGAAGGGCCATTCAACTTAAGTCAACCGACTCCGACTATGCCTACCTTCAGTTAGGGGTTATTCTCGGTATTGAAAGACGGTATGCGGAGGCAACCCAGGAGCTTGATCAGGTGCTCAAGCTCTTCCCGAAAAGCCCATATGCTGAAGAGGCGCTCTTTCAGCGAGGCCAGCTGGATTTTGAACAAGGTAAGTACGGACTGGCCGTAACGGAGTATGGGCGAATCATTGCAAACAGCCAGCCATCCCGATTCACCCCATATGCCTACAAGCGAAGAGCAGATTCCTACTACAATCTTAAAGACTACAATCAAACAGCCAACGACTACATCGCACTGATCGATAAATTCCCCACGCATCCGATTACGCACGAAGTGCTGGTTCCTCTGCAGGAGGCGCTCAGCCTGGCCGGACGTGGCGGTGAGTTTGATCCCTATCTTCAGAAATACAAGACCGCAAACCCCGGGGCCAAAGGAGTTGAGTCGGTTGAGTTTGAGGCCGCCAAGAATCTGTATTTCAATCAGGATTATCAAAAGGCCATCAACAGCCTGGGTACCTATTTGATCAATTACCCCGAAAGCCCGCGTATGTCAGAAGCACGCTATTATCAGGCCGAGAGCTACTATCGCCTGAAAGATTTCGGCAAAGCCCTCGAGATATTCAATTCAATTGCGGGCGACAATTCCTTCAGTCTGGCAAGCCGGGTAACGGCCCGTCAGGCCGAACTTGAGTACCGGGCAGGCCGTTATGAGCCGGCTATTTCGCACTTCCGAAGAATGTACCGCCTGGCGGCAAACAAAAAAGACATCTACAATGCCAGCAACGGATTGATGGAGTCGTTCTACTTTACCGCGCAGTATGATTCGGCCGCCTTCTACGCACAGAAAATCCTGGAGAAGGGGAATGTGAATGCGGGGGCCGAGAACAAAGCCTCGCTGTGGCTGGGCAAGATTGCCATGGCGCGTGGCGATTTTGACACAGCCAAGGATGAGTTTGTCAATACCGTGAATGGCGCCCGCGATGAATACGGAGCTGAGTCAAAGTATTTGCTGGGTGAGTTGTTTTTCACAACAAAGGATTACAAGCAGTGCTACGAAACGCTGGTGAGCCTCAACAAAGATTTTGCTGACTATCCGCAGTGGGTCGGGAAGTCGTTCCTCCTGCTGGCCGATAATTTTCTGGCAACCGGGGAGGAATTTCAGGCGCGGGGCACGCTCCAGTCGTTGATCGACAATTTTCCACTTCCTGAGATAAAAGAGGCGGCTCGCAAAAAGCTAGAGGTGTTACAGAAAACACAATCTCAACAGCAGCCATCTGCGGCCGACTCAGTCGATAACCAGAACAAGCGATGAAGCACGTGTGTCATACTAGCGTTGGTAAATGCCTGATCTTGATTCTTGGCCTGGCAACCGCTGCAAGTTCAGCCCGTGCACAGCAGCCTTCGCAGGGCGAGATTGAGAGCGTAGAGGTAGTCATTCAGAAGGAGCGCCAGATCAGCTTACCGCAGGCCGTTCGCAACTTCGACAAGGTGCCACCACGTCCGGTTGAGCCCATTAAACCGGCTATTACCTATGCATTCCGAAACATTGGGTTCAACTCCGCGCAGTATAACCCGGCCATCCGACCACTGCGGCTTCAGGACGAAAAGCTTGAGCCCCTGGCAGGAAACTACATCAGCGCGGGGTTTGGAAACTACCTTTCGCCTTTTTTGGAGGCAGCGCTCAATAGCAAGCGAAGCCGCGATCGTTTTTACGGACTCCGTCTGTTTCATCATAGTTTTGGCAATGGTCCGGTTGATGATAAGAATTCGGCCAACGGGCGCACCGAAGTTGGAGCATTCGGCAAGTTGATCGGGGAGAAGGCCACCCTGGGTGGCGAGGTCAATTTCGAGCGAATCAACACCCATTTTTATGGCTACCTGCCAACCCCGGTGGAGGTTAAGCCGGAAGATATTCGCCAAACGTATTCAATATTCGCACTGCGGGGCGAGGTTCAAAACAGCAAGCCATCCGATTTTAACTACTCACTCAAAGCTGGATTCAGCTACCTGGACGACCGGTATGCGGCTTCCGAATCTGAAGTGAGTCTTCTTTGGAAAAGCCAATATGCATTGAGTAATTCGTCTCGACTGTTGATCAACTCGGATTACTTCCTGATCAACCGCCAGGATGAATTGGTGGATGCCAAGGCACGACACCTGTTCAAAGTTCGACCGACTTACGAGTTCAGCCCGTTGGAAAAGCTGGTACTGAATATAGGAGTCAACGTAGTGTACGAGAACGATACTATCGGCAAGTCCAAATCGGTGCACGTGTACCCCGTGGCAAACGCCCGGTACACAGTGTCACCGTCTTTTGAAGCATACGCCTCGTTGGACGGAGATATCGATAAGGTATCGCTTCATACACTGGCGCAAGAAAACAACTGGATCGGCTCCAACATTGGCGTCTTTCATACCAATCGTTCGCTTGAATTTGCTGCTGGCGTGCGGGGTCGTGCAGGTAGCAAACTGGCCCTGGCCACCGGGGTGGCGTTTGCCAATTTGAAGAACTGGTACTTCTACCAGAATAATCAAACCGATGTGTCGCGGTTTGTCACCGACTTTGACCCGGGCAATGTAACCCGGCTAAACCTGTTTGCCGAAACCAGTTACGCACAGGCGGAAAAAGTCAAGGTGTCGTTGCGGGGAGATTTGTATTCGTACTCCACCGATCAGGTTGCGGAAGCGTGGCACCGGCCTACATTTAAGGCAGGGATTCACTCGTCTTTCAATTTGTATAAGAAGATTGGCTTGCAGGCCGACTTCAACGTACTCGGGGGCATGAAGGCTTTTGATCCCACCGGTTTGCAAGTCGTTACACTCGATCCGGCCCTTGATCTGAATGCGCGGGTCAATTACTTTTTTTCAAGGAAGTTTTCGGCCTTCATTCGGCTCAATAACATCTTGAGCAGCGACTATCCGATGTACTTCCGCTACCCGGTAAGAGGTTTTCAGGCGATGGGCGGTGTTACCTGGAGCTTTTAACGATGGCGTTATGTTGACTTAACTTTTGTTTAAAACCGTTACTTTTGTAATCACACCGAACCCAACACCTATGGCAGACGATCAAAACAAGAATCCCAACGAAAGCGATGACAATTTCGGTTTGCCGGATATAGAATATAAGCCGATCGACCGGGCGGAGGATGCACCCGCTGCAACAGATGGCGGTTGGGAGTCGACTGAGCCTGAAAAGCCTAAGGAGCCGGTGCGTGAAACCCCGAAGTATTCCTATACAGCTCCGGAAGAGCCATCGTCAAAGGCTCCGCTGATTATTGGGCTTATCATTGGGGTGATTGTAGTGCTGGCCGGGTTCCTCATTTACTTCTATGTAATTAAGCCCGATCAGGAGCGTAAAGAAAAAGCAAGGATCGAAGCGGCTGAGAAAAAGAAGCGCGATGAAGAAGCCGCGCGACTGGCTCGGGAGCAGGAGGAAGCTGAACGGGCACGCAAGGCGGCTGAAGAAGCCGAGAAGAACAAAATTCCTCCGGTCGGAACCATTGAAACCCTCTCGGCCCGAACCCAGCGCTACTACGTGGTGGTGGCCAGTGCAGTGGATGGTGACCTGATTATGGATCGGGCAAAGAAGATGAGCGCGTCTGGTGTGAGTTCGAAGATCATCCCGCCTTTTGGCAAGTGGAAGTTCTATCGCCTGGCGATAGCCGACTTCGATACCTTTGCGAATGCACAGGCCCATGCCGATAGTAAGAAGGCGGAGTTGGGGAGTGGTTTGTGGGTGATCCGGTATTGATACCGGTTGGCCCGCAATTTGTACCTGGTCTGAACGTTATTTTTATCGACCTGACAATTTTTTAAACTGATATGGTGCTATTACAAATTACAACAGGGAGTACGGAAGTTCAGCCGGCCGTGGAGCAGTCGTTATCCGTGCTTGAGCTGGCCGTAAAGGGCGGCTGGATGATGATTCCCATTGCCCTGAGTTCAATCGTGGCTATTTATATTTTCGTGGAGCGCATGCTCACGATCAATAGGGCCAACCAGAGCCCCGATGCCTTCATGGGCAAAATCAAAGAGTTGGTGCTGCGGGGCGATGTGAACGGAGCAAAGCTGCTTTGCTCTCAGTTCAATACCCCTATTGCCCGGATGATTGAAAAAGGCGTGTCCCGCATTGGTAGCCCGTTAAAAAATATCGAAGCCTCAATTGAGAATGTGGCCAAAATCGAACTGTTCAAACTTGAGAAGAACCTGTCGATACTGGCAACGGTATCCGGGGCTGCACCCATGATGGGTTTTCTCGGTACGGTTATCGGTATGGTAGAAGCCTTCATTGCCATTGCTCAGCAGGAAGGATCAGTGAGCCCCAAGCTGCTGGCGGATGGAATTTACGTAGCCATGATTACAACCGTTGCCGGTTTGATCGTGGGTATTGTTGCTTACCTGGGGTACAATTACCTGGTTACCCGTGTTAACAAGGTGGTTCACAAGATGGAGTATACATCCGTTGAATTCATTGACTTGTTACAGGAACCCCGCTGATTATGAATCTGCAATCGCGCAACAAGATTGATACGGCCTTCAGCATGGCCAGCATGACGGATCTGATTTTTCTGTTGTTGATCTTTTTCATGCTCACGGCTTCTTTTGTTACGCCCTCGGGCTTGCCGGTCAACCTACCCACAAGCGTTGCCAGCACCATTGAAGTGCAAAAAGTGTCGGTTACCGTCACCAAGGATTTGCAGATCTTTGTCAACGACAAGCGTGTGAACAAGAGCACACTAAAAGATGAGCTAAAGAAAGAGTTGGGTGGCCCGCAGGGGGTGGTCGTGCTGCACATTGATGAAAGCGTGCCTACCCGTGAAATGGTTTTTGTGGCCGGTATAGCCACTTCGCTCGAAGCCAAAGTGTCAATCGCAACGAAGCCAAAATGAGTGACGAGGAAAAGAAGAATAGAAATGTAGGACTGCTGGTCACGGTCGGGTTCCATGCCGTGCTTGCGCTGCTTTTCTTTTTCCTGATGGCGTGGCGGGCGCCCAATCCACCGTTGCCCGAATATGGCATCGTGCTCAATTTTGGAATTAGCGAGGAGGGAAGTGGTGCCGTGCAAGAGCCGGTTCCTACATCCCCGCAGGAGGAAACGGCCGCTGAGGAAACCGAGGAGCAACAAGAACCCGAAGCTGAGCCCGAAAAAACAGAACCTGAGGTAAATGAGGAGAAGGCTGCTGACGAGGTACCTAAAACACCCAGCCCGGTTACGGTGAAAGAAGAGAAAAAAGAAATGAAGAAAGAGGCGCCTAAAGTAACACCTGAGGAAAAAAAGGATATCAAACCGAAGACTGAAACTAAAAAGTCCGAGCCAACAACCGACAAAAAGACAACTGACACTGATCAAAAGACCTCTGATACGGAGGGCAAGCCGACCAGCCAGGGCGATGATACCGGTAAGAAGGGTGACAAGGGAAACCCCGAAGGAGTGCCTGACCCCAATGCACAGTATACCGGCAAGCCGGGTGGCGGAGGCGGTGGTGATGGCATGAGTCTGAACATGGGTGGATGGGCGTGGGCCGATAAGCCCACGATTCCAGATTTGCCTGACGATGCTGGTGGATTTATAGAATTTGAGATTAAGTGCGATCAAAATGGTGAGATTACAGGCATAAAGACTAATGAGAAGACGCTGAGTCTTCAAGCTGAACGTATGCTGCGCGAGGCAATTATGCGTAGCTCGCTTCAGTATAAGGCCGCTGGCCAGGCCCCTTCAGAGTCAACTGGAAAAGTAAGATTTGTGTTAAAGGTGGACTGAAAAAGAATCTAGATTTTTTATTGCTCCGGCATTACTTCCAGTTGTGAGACATTTTCTCTGCATCTTCTTGCGAGAAAAATTCACCTTCAGCCACGCGCAATTCAGCCTCCTGAAGCTCTTGATTATATTGATCAATCGAAACCCGTGCCTCCGCTTTGAGAGTAGATTGTATCAGGTATCTCAACGCTCTGAGCAAGCCCAGATCGTTAATTCTTTCGATTTCTTTGATAACCCCGGCTCTTTCTGCTGCAATGTCACTCATGATTCCATTTTAGAGTATGAACGCATAACATTTTTTGGACTCATGAAACCACGATCAAATAATAGTTCTTCTTGCCCTTTTGAGCCAGTACGTATTTTCCGTATAGCAAATCCTGCTTGCTGAGTTTTCGTTCAAGGTTGATTTTTTCTTTGTTGATGCTCACACCGTTCCCTTGTATGGCTTTTCTCGCTTCTCCTTTGGATGCGTAAATGGAAGTACGCTCGCCCAGCAAACCCACTACGTCTACTTCACTTTCAAACAAGCCCCGATCAACCCGAAACGTGAGCGATGCATCAAACGCATCTTCAATTTCTTCGCCTTTCAGTTTCTTGAAGTCCTCGAACGAGCTGCCGAACAGAATGTCGGTGGTCTCCTGTGCTTTTTGTAGCGCATCTGCTCCGTGCACCCGGGTGGTTACGTCTTCGGCCAGGGCCTTCTGCAGGTGCCGCAGGTGCGGGGCGGCCGCGTGTCCTGCTACCAGCGCATTTACTTCTTCTTGTTCTTTCAGCGTGAATTGGCGGATGAGATTGGGGGCATCCGAATCGGCTACATTGAGCCAGTATTGATAAAACTGGTAAGGTGAGGTGCGCTTGCGGTCCAGCCACACGTTTCCGCCTTCGGTCTTACCGAACTTGGTTCCGTCAGCCTTTTTTATGAGTTGGGTGGTGAGTGCAAAGGCTTCACCCTGCGCTTTTCTGCGAATCAGCTCAGTGCCGGTAACAATATGTCCCCACTGATCGGAGCCGCCCATCTGCAGCTTGCAGTTTTTGTTCTGGTAGAGCCAGTAGAAATCATACCCCTGCACCAGTTGGTAGGTGAATTCAGTAAAGCTGAGGCCGCTTTCGAGCCGGTTCTGCACCGAGTCTTTTGCCATCATATAATTAATGGTGATGTGCTTGCCCACATCGCGGATGAAATCAAGAAACCGGAACTCTTTAAACCAGTCGTAGTTGTTGACCATTTCAGCACCTGATGCCCCCTTTGAGAAATCCAGGAAACGTTCGAGCTGTGCTTTTACACAGGCTTCGTTGTGGCGCAGTACATCTTCTGAAAGTAAATTTCGCTCGGCTGATTTCCCGCTTGGGTCGCCCACCATGCCAGTGGCTCCACCCACGAGCGCTACGGGTTTGTGGCCGCACCGCTGAAACTGCACCAGTGTCATAATCTGCACCAGATGGCCAATGTGCAGCGAGTCGGCAGTAGGGTCGAACCCAATATACCCGGCCGTGGATTCTTTTGCGAGTTGTTCCTCGGTGCCGGGCATCATGTCATGCAACATGCCGCGCCACCGCAGTTCCTGAATAAACGAAGGCTTCATAGCGAACGGCAAATATAGTGGCTAATCGGATTGGCCGGCACATGCCGTTGGGCTTGGCGAATGGTTTTATTTCTACATTTTTGGGCGCAGATTAACTCCTATGAAACATCCCGAAGCTCTTGAACTGGTAGCTGAATTCCATCGTACCTTCCATCACCCCATACTGCCGGCCCCGGCCATCCCAGACGAAAGGCGCTGCAAACTGCGCGTAGCGTTGTTGGCTGAAGAACTCAAAGAGATGGAGCACGCCATTGAGCAAAACGACCTGGTCGGGGTAGCCGATGCGCTGTGCGATCTTCAGTATGTGCTGTCAGGGGCTATCCTTGAGTTTGGTCTGCAGGAAAAGTTCAAAGCGCTGTTTGAAGAAGTACAGCGCAGCAACATGAGCAAGGTGTGCCACAGCGAAGACGAGGCCCAGCGCACTGTAGAGTTTTACAAGAAGAAAGATGGCACAGAGTGCTACTTTAAGCGGGAGGGCAATCACTGGCTCGTGTACCGCACACAGGATAACAAGACAATTAAGTCGGTGAACTACTCACCGGCCGACCTGGAAAGTATTCTTCAATCCTGAATTGATTCGGCCAGTGCCCGAAGTTCGCTGGCTGTTTTTCGGTCGCCCGCTTTTAGCGCCATGGTCATGCCGGTTTCGGCCACCGCCAGTGCAGCCTGGGCGGAACCAAGCAACGCGGTGAGTTCGGTGCAGGGGTAGTAGCTGGGCAGGTAATCGGGAAATTGTTCAATCACTTTTTGCAGGCGTGCGAGTGCTTCGGTCGGGTGCGCGTGCTGGTATTCCAGTGCCAGGGCATAGTGATTGAACGGGTCGTTTGGATCTGCCGCGATAAACTCCTCCAGTAGGGTGATGCGCTGTTTATTCACCGCATCAAATTAGCGTGTTTTTCGGCTGAAAAGATTGTTTGGGTTACAATTTTTCCCTTTATCTTTCGAGCCGGTGGCCAACCGCCACGCAAGTTTTTAAGCTGTTGATTCTTATGAAGATACTGGTTTGCATTACGCACGTTCCTGACACGACTTCCCGCATCAGTTTTACCGACAACAATACCCGATTCGACACGAATGGGGTGCAGTTTATTATCGGTCCTTACGATGATTATGCCCTGGCCCGGGCCGTGGAGTTGAAAGAAAAGATGGGCGCCTCGGTTACAGTGCTTAATGTGGGCGGCACCGAGACCGAACCCACCATTCGCAAAGCGCTGGCCATCGGTGCCGATGACGCTATTCGTGTCAATGCGGAGCCGTCCGATTCGCTTTTTGTTGCTTCGCAGATTGCGGAGCATGCCAAAGGCTATGATCTGGTACTGATGGGCCGTGAGTCGATTGATTACAACGGAGGCGTTGTGCACGCCATGGTGGGAGAGATGCTGGGCATTCCCTCGTTTTCACCCGTGATGAAATTGGATATTGAAGGAACAGCCGTGAAAATGGCCCGTGAAATTGAAGGTGGTAAAGAATACCTTGAAGCTTCTCTGCCTCTGGTGGCCGGCTGCCAGGAACCTATTGCCGAATGGAAGATACCAAACATGCGCGGCATCATGTCCGCCAAAACCAAGCCATTGAAAGTGGTAGAGCCCAAAGCGGTTGACAAAAATGTGGTTGTGCAGAAGTTTGAATTGCCTGCTCCGAAGGGTGCGGTGAAGATGATCCCGGCCGACCAAATGGCCGACCTCGTAAGCCGCCTGAAAACGGAGGCAAAAGTGTTGTAATGATTATTCGTGAAGTCGTACGTATTGAAACCTTGAATTCTGAATTATGTCTGTTTTAGTTTTTTTGGAAAGTGCGGATGGAAAAGTGCGCAAGACATCGCTTGAAGCGGTATCGTATGCCCACGCGTTAGGGAAGCCGGTCACGGCTATTGCCCTGGGCTCCGTAAGTGCCGATGAGTTGGCATTGGCTGGAAAGTATGGTGCCAGCAAGGTGTTGCACGCGGCCGATGAACGATTGAACCAGCCGTTGGTGAAAGCTTATGCCAGTGTGATTGGCAAGGCCATGCAAGATGAGAACGCAGATATTCTCATTCTTGCCAACTCGTCATTGGGCACGCCTGTGGCGGCTAAGGTGGCGGTAAAGGCTGGAGCTGCTTTTGTGTCAAACGTGGTGGAGTTGCCGGATACTTCCGCGGGCTTTTCGGTAAAGCGCAGCATTTACACGGGCAAGGCCTTTGCACGTGTTGAAATGAAATCAGCAAAAAAGGTATTGACGCTCCGTAAGAACGCGGCTGAGTTGAAGGAGACGGGCGGCCAGGCGGAAGTAAAGCCGTATGCTGTGTCATTGTCGGATGCCGACTTCAATGCGAAAATCACATCAACCGAGAAAGCTACGGGCGAGGTGCTGTTGCCGGAGGCCGAGATCGTGGTAAGTGGTGGTCGCGGAATGAAAGGTCCCGAGCATTGGGGTAAACTGGAGGAACTGGCGCATATGCTTCATGCAGCAACTGGTTGCAGCAAGCCGGTGAGTGATATGGGGTGGCGCCCGCACCACGAGCACGTAGGGCAAACGGGCGTCAAAGTGGCGCCTCAGTTATACATTGCCGTAGGCATTTCCGGTGCCATTCAGCACCTGGCTGGAGTAAATTCGTCTAAATGCATTGTGGTTATCAACAAAGACCCTGAAGCACCGTTTTTCAAGGCGGCTGATTACGGAGTGGTTGGCGATGCCTTTGATGTGCTGCCGAAACTGACCGAGGCCATTAAGGCAGCCAAATAATTTCTATCTTTAATTTTTAGATTCGAACGCTATCGCAACGCCCAAGAAAATAAAACTCGAAATCCTCGGCCTCTCCAGCAGCCAGTCGCAAAGCGGTTCGTTTGCGTTGGTGTTGGGTGAAAACGAAGGTAACAGGCGCCTGCCGATCATCATCGGTATGTTTGAGGCGCAGGCCATTGCTATTGAGATTGAAAAGATAATTCCGAACCGGCCCATGACGCACGATTTGTTCAAGTCGTTTGCGAGTCTCTATCATTTTCATGTGGAAGAAGTAGTGATTTCGGATTTGAAGGAAGGTGTGTTTTTTGCCAAGGTCGTATGCACGGATGGGTTGAAAAAGACGGAGGTGGATGCCCGACCGTCCGATGCCATCGCTATCGGTCTGAGGTTCGATGCTCCCATCTATACCTATGAAGCCATTCTGGCTGAGGCAGGTATTGTGCTGACCGACCAGGAGGACGAAGAAGAAAAAGAAAAGGAGCCGAAACCCGAGACGAAAGTAAAGGTGAAAAAAGAACCGACTGCGAAGAAGGACGATTACAAGAACCTGAGCGTAGATAAGCTTAAGGAGCTGCTTAAGGATGCCATTGACAAAGAAGACTACGAGAAGGCGGCCAAAATCAGGGATGAGTTGAGCAAACGGAATTAGAATGATTACGGATTACATTCGCGAGGCCATGAAACTTGCTCAATATGAGAAGTTGGAAGACGGGTCTTACTATGGCGAGATTCCGGGGTTTCAAGGAGTGTATGCAAATACAACAAGTGCTAGCGAATGTAAGAAAGAACTCTTATCGACTTTGCAGGATTGGATAGACTTCACGATTCTGTGTAAACAGAGTTTGCCCAACTTGGCAAAAAGCCATCATTCGCTAACGGCCTGATGGACTACCTGCGCGCCCTCCTTGGCATACTCTTTATCATCGTGCTGGCCTTTGCCTTGTCGGGCAACCGTAAGGCAATCAGCTGGCGATTGGTAGGTGTTGGCATTGTCATTCAGATCATTTTTGGGTTAATCATTGGCAAGGTCGAATTCGCCCAGCAGGGTTTCGTCTACCTCAGCGAGAAGTTTGTCACTTTCCTTGGCTTCGCTCTTAAAGGCGCGGAGTTCCTCTATGGCGATCTGGCCAAGAACAGTTCGGGTAACCCCACTGTAAACCATAGCCTCGGGTTTCTGTTTGCCTTCCAGGCTTTGCCTACCGTTATCTTTTTTTCGGCGGTTACAGCCGGCCTGTACTACCTCGGGGTGCTGCAGAAAATTGTCTTTGGCTTTGCCTGGATTATGGCGCGCACCATGCGCCTGAGTGGTGCGGAGAGCCTCTCAGCAGCAGCCAACATCTTCATGGGGCAAACAGAAGCTCCCTTGCTGGTGCGGCCCTTCATTAACAACATGACCAAAAGCGAACTCCACTGCCTGATGACGGGTGGCATGGCCACTATTGCCGGCAGCGTGTTGGGCGCTTATGTTTCTTTTCTGGGCGGGGGCGACCCGGCCCAACAGGCCAAGTTTGCTTCCTATCTGCTCAGCGCTTCCATCATGAATGCCCCGGCTGCGATTGTGCTGGCTAAATTGTTTTTACCTGAGACCGAGCCTGACAAGATTGATACGTCACTGAAAGTGAATAAGGAAAGCATTGGCGTAAACCTGGTGGACGCGATGGCTACCGGTGCGGCTGACGGATTAAAGCTGGCGTTGAACATTGGCGCCATGTTGCTGGCCTTTATCGCCATCATTTATGCGGTGAACTGGATTTTGGTCGACTTTATCGGCAACTTCACCGGGCTTAACGAGTGGGTAGTGGCAACTACGGGCGGCACCTATCAGGGATTTTCGCTCCAATATATTTTGGGCCAGGTGTTCCGGGTGTTCGCGTTTTGTATTGGTGTGGACTGGAGCGAGTCACTTCAGGTGGGCAGCTTGCTGGGGCAGAAGATGGTGATCAATGAATTTGTGGCTTACCTTGACCTGGCGAACATGAAAGCCAGCGGAGTGTTGAGCGAGAAGGCCGTGCGCATTTCTACTTATGCGTTGTGTGGCTTTGCCAACTTCAGTTCAATCGCTATCCAGATTGGCGGCATAGGAGGTATGGCACCTGCGCGGCAGGGCGACCTTTCGCGATTGGGTCTACGCGCGATGATTGCTGCATCATTAGCTACTATGATGACGGCCACGATTGCCGGGGCGTTGTTTTGAATTCAATGCTGCCAGGTTGCTGTGGGTCGCCTGATCAACAGCTTTGACTCAAATTGGCTTTTTTGCATGATGGTCAGGCGACCAGCATGAACAGGGTTATACGACCAGCATCGACACTGGCAACTATAATGGTATGAAAAGACAAATATGGGGCCTCGTAATCCCAACAGCATTTTGGATATGCCAAGGATGTTCGACCAAACCTCATTATGACAAAAATTTGAATAATCTTAGTGTGGTAAACGGAGATACACTTGAAAACGGGTACTGGGAGTACACAATAAGCAACAATAACGTCTCAAAGAAAGGTTACTTTAAGAACGGTATTAGGTCTGGTGAGTGGTTGTACAAAACAAACCGGGACTCCCAAGTTTTTGAATGGGTTATTGATACAATTGGTCATGATGCTTTCAATATTCCACGTCAGTTTATTCGGAAGAAACCCAAATCTCCAGAGATATTTCTCGGTGATGTTGATGACGGAGATCCTCTCACCTATCTTATAGTATTGAGATATGACTTAGATAAGCAAGATGCGTCATTGAATGATTATTTGATTGCATCATACAAGGCTTGGAGGTCGGACACTACGGAGTATTTAGTCGACAAAGTGGGATCGAGGATATATTTTCGGGATATAAATTTGGTAAGACTTGAGACAAAGTTTAAAAGAGGAGAGAAGACTTATCATGCCATTTCGTATATTTTTAAAGTTGATAAAGCCTTATATGACTTAACATACAGGAATATTGACGCAAACTTTGGAGGGATTGAGAAGGAGGTTTTGCAAGATATATTGTATGGAAGTAAAATCGGAGGAAGGGATTTATTTTATTATAATAACAGACGATATCTAAAAGAGGAGCCCATCACATTTGCTGAGGAAGAAGGTACATAGTCCGAATGTTGCCCCACGTTGCTGTTGGTCGCCTGATCAACAGCTTTGACTGAAATTGGCTTTTTTGCATGACCAGCATGAAACAAGGCGGGAGCCCTGTCCGGCAGATAGTCGAAAGTCACTCAGCGTTGACTAGATATCAAAATTTAATTGGTGAATCAAATCCCCGCGCTCTGTTGAATACACTGCGCCCGTAGTTGTTATCAACTCGCTATAATTTTTACGAAAAGCCACATCAACAATTCTACCGAGATCAAATTTTGCCATTACAGCTCCAGTGCTGATATCTACATGAAAAAGGAATGTCGCCCCTCCCAATTTATAGTTCCAAGCTATGGCAAAGACCTTATCAAGATGCTCAGCATAGCCGACCTTGATAAAGTGACCTTCGATTCGCAACTCCCACTTTTTCTTCTGCGAATTAAGGTCAACTAACTCCAAAGGGCCACCGGAGTAAGCTACAAGAAACACATCCGGGTTGACAAAACAGCCGTCCAACACAGCGAATGTGGTCTTAACAACCGAGGTTCTTTGAATTACCTGACGGTCAAGTAACGCCAAATCATCTTTTCGCTCAAACAAAATACGGTTTGGGTCACGTGGGTAATTCCAACAGCTAATGCAGTCGAGCTTGGATTGCACTCTCCCGTCTTTAACTGAAAGCAAATATGATTTGTTTGGATATGTATTGACAAAGATAGTCTCATCAAATTGCTCGACAAACTTGACTTCGTTGCACATTTTGAATCCTGGTCGTTCCCACAGCCTTTTGCAATCATCTAACGAATAACATACGACTACCTTAGATTTATAACTCGCAACGACCAACCAGTCCCCTTGACTAGAAATAGCCATCCTTTTTCCACCAAGGTCAAATCTGCGTTCAGGAAGTTCTACTAACCTGCTGTTTTTGAAAAACTTAACTCCACCTTCTCTATTGGCAATTACGAACGCATCGCTACACCTCGATGTAGCAATGTAACGTGTGTCTTCATATTCAGCCATGAGTAACTTTTTTCATTTTCCCTTAATGGTCGTTGAATTCGGAATTGCGCCCGCAACTTAGCCAGAAAATCAAGTCTCTGTTATTCGGTGGCGTCAGGGTATTTTGTAATACTCCCTAGCCACCACGTTTTTGCGGGCCGCCCGCCCCCCAACAGATAATGCCAGCGCGAACAACACTCTTTAAATAAATTAAGGGCATCTCTAAAAACCTCCATTGAAGCAAACGTCATTCCGGCCATTGTGCCGGAATCTCACTCGGACTACACCGAAGCAGATACCGGAACATTCCGATTTTTATCGGAACCGGTATGACAGGTAGAGGTTTTTAGAGATGCCCTTAACGCCACGCGGCCCTACTTCGCCATGAGGCATGGCTTCGTAGGGCAAGCAGGGGATTAATTGACAACACGCGGCCGGGATGTGCAGGGCTTGGTGCGAGCAGCGCGAGCACGGGAGTCCCGATGGTATCGGGACGGACCCCGAAACAGCCCGGTAGCCGCCCAAACGCGCCTTTCTCACCCCTTGTGCAGGTGGCCTGTTTGCCCTAATTTTAACGTTTTACGCATGTTTGCCATGAGGTTTGCTCTTCTGCATATTTCGGCTATGCTGGCCCTCGCGGCCTGCCAGCCGCCTAAGGATAAAATCCCCGATACGCCTATGACGCCCCCCACCCAGCAGAAAATGATTGTCTACCAAATGATGACCCGGCTTTTTGGAAACACCAACGCCACCAACAAAACGTTTGGAACACTCGAAGAGAACGGGGTAGGTAAGTTCAGCCACATCAACGACAAGGCGCTGCAGGGCATCAAGGAGCTTGGCGTAACCCACGTTTGGTATACAGGCGTAATCGAGCACGCGCTGATGACGGATTACTCGCGTTTCGGTATCCCGGTCGATCACCCGGCCGTGGTGAAGGGGCGGGCAGGATCGCCATACGCCATCAAAGACTACTACGACATCAACCCCGACCTGGCCGATGATGTGCCCAACCGCATGAGGGAGTTTGAAGCACTGGTGGAGCGCACCCACGCCAATGGCTTGAAGGTGGTCATCGACTTTGTACCCAACCACGTAGCCCGCCAGTACCGCTCCGATGCCAGGCCGGCCGGTGTCAAAGACCTGGGCGAAGGCGATGATCAGTCCGTTTCTTTCAAGCCGGGTAACAATTTCTACTACCTGCCGGGCGCGTCTCTTCAACCCCCGCGCGACCATCGGTTGCCGCCAGGGCTTTCCGTGTCCGCGCCCTATAACGAGACGCCCGCTAAGGTGACGGGCAACGATCAGTTTACGTCTTCTCCAGGCGTGAACGAGTGGTTCGAGACTATTAAGTTGAACTATGGTGTGGACATCCAGGGCGGCCGCAGGAACTACTTCGAGCCGGTGCCCGATACGTGGGTGAAGATGAAAGACATTCTGGTGTATTGGGCCGGTAAGAACGTTGACGGCTTTCGCTGCGACATGGCCGAGATGGTGCCGGTTGAGTTCTGGCAGTGGGCCATTCCACAAGTTAAGGCCGTGAACCCGGCCATCGTTTTCATTGCTGAGATTTACAACCCGGACCAATACCGCAACTACATCCAGACGGGGCGCTTTGATTTTCTTTACGATAAAGTTCAGCTGTACGACACCTTGCGGCTGCTGGTGAATGGCCAATCTGCCACGCAGCACATTGCGGGCATTCAGCAAAGCCTGGATGGCATCAACCACCACATGCTTCACTTTCTGGAGAACCATGACGAGCAGCGGTTTGCCTCACGTTTTTTTGCGGGTGATGCGTTCAAGGCCATTCCGGCCGCAGTAGTGAGCGCCACAATCGACCAGGGGCCGATGATGATCTACTTCGGGCAGGAGGTAGGAGAACCCGGTCTTGGAAATGAAGGCTTCCAGAGTGATGACGGCCGCACTACCATTTTTGACTATTGGGGCGTGCCCGAGCATCAGAAATGGGTAAATGGCGGAGCCTACGATGGGGGCCGTTTGAGCGAGGAGCAGAAGTCGCTTCGGCAGTTTTACGGAGATATTCTGACGCTCGCGCGCGATAATCTCGCGATCAACTCGGGCGGCTATGCGGATGTAACCGTGCATAATCTCGGGCAGGGAAATATTCCCCATACGGTGCATGCGTTCGTGCGATTTGCGGGAGAGGAGCAGTTGCTGATTGTATCGAACTTTAGCGACAAGCTGCTGCCTGTGGCCATCCAGATTCCCTCTGAAGTAGCCGAAAAATTGCAGTGGAAAACTGGTCGCGATTACGTGGGCCGCGACTTGCTGCGCAGCGGGGCGGATATCGGGTTTGATCAAAATCGGGTAGCCCGCTTTGAAATCAATGGCTATAGCGCCTTCGTGTTCAAACTGAAATAACGTGAAGCGTGCGCTCAATTGCTGTTTGCTTGCGTTGCTGATGATTACCTGCCAGCCACAACCTAAACGAGTTGCACAATGGCCTCATGGCGTTAACTATGAAGTTTTTGTTCGCGCCTTCGCGGATGGTAACGCAGATGGCATTGGCGACCTGAAAGGTCTCACTTCAAAGCTGGATTACCTGCAGGAACTGGGTGTTGGGGGGGTGTGGCTTATGCCGATCATGAAGTCTCCTACTTATCACAAGTATGACGTGGTTGACTACACGAGCATTGATCCCGAGTATGGCACCGTTGAGGATTTCAACGTGTTTGTAACGGAGGCGCACAAGCGCGGCATTCGCGTGCTGGTAGACCTTATCCTCAACCACACCGGGGCAGATCATCCGTGGTTTCAGTCCGCCCGTAACGACCCGGCTGGTCCGTACCGCGACTACTACATTTGGGCCAACCGCGACTCGGTGGCCGATCAGATCACCAAAAAGGAGACTCAGCTTGACTCCGATAACATAACACAATGGCATTCACCCGATGGCAGCACCGAGACTGAGCATTACTACGGTTATTTTTCGCCCAGCATGCCCGATCTGAATTTCGACAACTCCAAAGTGCGTGAGGAGTTTGTCGACATCGGGCGCTTCTGGCTACAGGAGATGGACGTGGATGGCTTCCGGCTCGATGCGGCCAAGCACATTTACCCTACGGATCGGGCGACTGACAATCACGCGTTTTGGGTGTGGTTCCGCACCGAAATGCAAAAGCTGAAGAAGGAAGTTTACCTGGTGGGAGAGGTGTACACCGAAGATGCACCTGAAGAAGTGGCTCCCTACCTCAAGGGCCTGCCTGCCTTGTTCAACTTTGAGTTAGGGATATCCATCATTCGCACCGTAAATGCCGGCTTCGATACGCTGGGGCTGGTCGACAAGTATAAAAGCATCGTAGACTTGTATACGCAGGCTTCCGGGGGCGATTACATTGATGCCACATTCATTCGAAATCATGATCAGAATCGTACCTTGAGCGAGTTAGGCGGCAATTTGGATATGGCACGGGTAGCGGCTGCTATTCAACTTACTTTTCCGGGAACACCCTACATCTACTATGGCGAGGAGATTGGGATGCTGGGCCAGAAACCTGACGAATTCATTCGTGAGCCGTTCCTGTGGGATGATGCAGGCAAGTCGGCAGCGGAGACCAAATGGGAAGTACCGAAATACTCGACTGACCAAACCGTAAGGCCGGTAAGTCGTCAGAAGGGCGACCCGAACAGCCTGTATGAGTTTTACCGGGAGTTGATTGCGTTACGCAGTGCCAGCCCGGTGCTGACCTACGGCACGATTGAACAGCCACCGCTGGTCATTCGCGAGGTGGTGGGTTACGTGCGCGAGTATGAAGGTGAATGGTTGTTGGTGATGAATAACGTATCGGATGTGGAAGTTACCTTTACCCTGCCACCGGACTTTTCTAAAGTGATTTACGACAGCCGGAAGAAAGCTGTGCAGCGAGGCAGAGAAATTCGATTGCCGGCATTTGGAACCATTATCGCGCAATAAAATACTATGAGCAAGCAACGAGTGATTATTGAACATGTGCAGCCGGTAGTCGATGGCGGCATTTACCGGGCCAAACGCACGGTGGGCGAGCGCGTAGATGTGACTGCTCACATCTTCAGCGATGGTCATGACCACGTCCGTGCGCAGGTATTGCACCGCATGCAGGGTAAAACAAACTGGACTATTGTGCCGCTCCAACACCTTGGGAATGATGAGTGGCTGGGATCCTTTTATGCAACCGAGCAGGGAGTATGCGAGTTTACCATTCACGCCTGGGTCGACCATTTTGAAACGTGGTACGATGGTTTTGTGAAAAAGGCGATAGCTAATGTGGAAGTGTCGCTGGAGTTGCGTGAAGGAGCGCTGATGCTCCGCCAGTTGGCCGGCACCAGCAACAAAGGGTTACTGATGCTTGCCAAAAAGCTGGAGGACACGGACCGGTATCAGGATGCAGTCGAAACAGTACTGTCCCAGACCTTTGCCCAGGTCGTACACGATTACCCGCTGAAAGAGCACGAGACGACCATTGAATATCCCTACGAAATTCTGGTAGAACGCAAGAAGGCCCTCTTCAGCAGTTGGTATGAGTTTTTCCCGCGTTCCGCCTCGCTGCAGCCCGGCAAGCATGGCACGTTCAAAGATTGTCAGAAGTTATTGCCGCGCGTGGCCGCTATGGGCTTCGATGTGTTGTACTTTCCACCCATTCACCCGATTGGGAAGATCAACCGGAAAGGAAAAAACAACAACGTGAATTCAAAGCCCGGTGAGCCGGGGTCACCCTGGGCCATCGGCAGTGAGGAGGGCGGGCATAAGTCGGTGCATCCCGAGTTGGGTACGTTGGACGATTTTCGTGCGCTGGTAAGGGAGGCGAAGAAAATGGGAATTGAGATTGCGATGGATATCGCCTTTCAGTGCGCGCCTGATCATCCCTATGTAAAGCAGCACCCGGACTGGTTTAAGGTGCGCCCTGATGGTAGCATTCAGTACGCAGAGAATCCGCCCAAGAAGTATCAGGACATCTACCCGTTCAATTTTGAGTCGGACGATTGGAAAAACATGTGGGATGAATTGCATTCCATCTTTGTGTTTTGGATTGAGCAGGGCGTTTCGATCTTCCGGGTGGATAACCCCCACACTAAAGCGTTTCGCTTTTGGGAATGGGTGATCGGGGAAGTGAACGCGAAATACCCGGATGTTATTTTCCTGGCGGAAGCATTCACGCGACCCAAAGTAATGGCGGCCCTGGCCAAAGTGGGATTTCAGCAGGGATATACCTATTTCACGTGGCGGCCCACGAAGAGCGAGTTGATCGAGTATATGGATCAGTTGGTGAACGGCCCCTCACGAAACTATTTCCGCCCTAATTTCTGGCCGAACACACCCGATATTCTGCCCTATCATTTGCAGTATGCGGGCGAGAATAATTTTATCATACGGTACTTCCTGGCGGCAACGTTGTCGAGCAATTACGGCATGTACGGCCCCTCGTATGAGTTTAACGAGAATGCACCCGTAGAAGGCAAGGAGGAATATCTCAACTCGGAGAAATACGAGGTTCGCCACTATGACTGGAAGCGCACTAACCGGATGACAGACATTATCAGTTTGGTAAATCGTGCGCGCAAGGAAAATGAGGCGCTGCAATTCACCTGGAACATCCGGTTTTGTTCGATTGAAAACGGAAATATCATGGCCTACATCAAGGCCACAGATGATTTGACGAGTATTATCCTCTGTATTTGTACCATGGACCCGAATAATACGCAAAGCGGGTATGTGCAGGTGCCCCGGGAGGTGCTGCGGCTCGGTGACAAAATCAATCTGAAATTGCACGATCTCGTTAGTCACGAGCATTATACCTGGACGCAGGAGTGGAACTTTGTAGAGCTGAACCCGCATAAGTTGCCATTCCACTTGTTCAAAGTTGAAATTCATGAATCGAATATGTAAGTATGCCGGCTGCAAAAAGTGATTCATTGTGGTATAAAGATTCCGTCATCTATGAGGTGAGCGTCAGAGCGTTTTACGACAGCAATGGCGATGGTATAGGTGACTTTCCCGGGCTGATTCAAAAACTCGATTACCTCGAGGACCTGGGCATCAACACGATCTGGCTGTTGCCCTTTTATCCATCGCCACTTAAGGATGATGGTTTTGACGTGACCGATTATTGCGATATCCATCCCGATTATGGCACGTTGAGCGACTTCAAGCTATTCTTGAAGGAGGCGCACAAGCGCAACTTCAAAGTAGTTACCGAGTTGGTGCTCAATCACACATCCGATCAGCACCCCTGGTTTCAAAAGTCGCGGAAGGCCCGTGCGGGCTCGCGCTTTAAGGAGTATTATGTGTGGTGCGAAACACCCGAGCGCTACAAGCAGGCGCGCGTTATCTTTTCGGATGATGAGTCCGGGAACTGGAGTTGGGATCAGGAGGCGCGTGCCTACTACTGGCATAGGTTCTACCGCCACCAACCGGAGTTGAATTATGAAAACCCGGAAGTGCAGTTTGAAATGATCAAGATTGCCGACTTCTGGATGAAGTTGGGCGTGGACGGCTTCCGATTGTCCTCTGTCCCGTTCTTGTTTGAAGAGGAAGGCACCAACTGCGAGAACCTTCCGCAGACACATGCTTTTTTGAAAAAGCTGCGTAACCACATCGATAAACACTATGACGACCGGGTGCTGCTGGCGGAGGCTAACCTGTGGCCGGAAGATGCGGCTGCTTACTTCGGTGATGGGCAGGAGTGCCACATGAATTTTCACTATCCCCTTATGCCGCGGTTGTTTTTAGCACTGCGCACTGAGGATAGCTATCCGATTACGGATATCATTGATCAAACCCCGCAAACACCGGACAACTGTCAGTGGGCGATATTTTTGCGAAACCACGATGAGATTGGATTGGAGATGGTGACGGAAGAAGAGAAGGACTATTTGTTCAAAGCGTACGCCTCCGACCCTAACAACAAGCGCAACATTGGCATTCGAAGGCGCCTTGCTCCGCTGATGGCTAACGACCGCAGAAAGATTGAGTTACTCTACACCATCCTTTTCTCCCTGCCCGGCACACCGGTGATGTATTACGGTGATGAGATTGGCATGGGCGACAACGTGTATCTGGGCGATCGTTACGGAGTACGCACGCCCATGCAATGGAACATGAATATCAACGCGGGGTTCTCGTCAGCTAACCCGCAAAAGCTGTATCTGCCGATTATTTCGGATCCGGTATACCGCTACGAGTCGGTGAATGTGGCAGCCCAGGAAGAAAACTCATCATCGTTGCTTTGGTGGGTGAAGCATGTGCTGGCCATGCGCAAGCGGCTGAACCTGTTCGGGCGCGGTGACATGAAGTTTATCGAAAGTTCGAACGCTAAAGTGTTGTGCTTTGCCCGATCGAATGCCGGCCAGCGGGTGATTGTGGTGGCCAATCTATCGCAATTCTCCCAATCGACCACACTCGATCTGCATGACTATAAGGACTGCGATATCACTGAGGTGTTTAGTCAAAATCGTTTTCGCAGTGTGGAGGAAGGTGAGTACCACATCACTATTGGGCCCTACGGCTATTTCTGGTTCCAGGTGGACGATACGGAGAAAAAGGATCAGAACCAGGAGGGAAGCGAACTACAGTTGCTAAAAACGGATACGAGTTGGGAGAAGATCTTTAACAATTACAATGAGGTGCGCGTGTTGGAGCGGAGGATTCTTCAGCCCTTCATGCGGAAATGCCGTTGGTTTGGCGGTAAGGCGAAAGTGATCAGCAAACTGGCCGTACACAAGGTGGTGCCGGTAAAGGTAGATGGCGATACCCACTATCTCACTATTATTGAAGTTCATTATGTGCAGCGCTTGCCGGAGCTGTATTTCCTGCCCATTTGCTTTGTGCCCACCGATACCATTTTCGATAAGGGTGAGTACACCGCTCAGAGTGTGGTGTGCCGTGCGGAAATTCAGGGTAAAACCGGTTTTATTGTTGATAGCAGTTATGTGCGCAGCTTCCGCGACTTTATGTTCAGCAGCATGGAGAAGAAGCTCCGCCTGAAGGATCACGAAGGGACGCTGGAGTTCAACTCGAGTGTGTACGCCAAACTGAATGTGGAGCAGATCGACTCCAGGATTTTAAAAGCCGATCAAAGCAACACGGCCATTATTTACAACGACCAGTACTTCTTTAAGTTCTACCGGAAGATCGAAAAGGAGGTAAACCCGGATCTGGAAATCGTGCGTTTCTTGTCCGAAAGCACCAGCTTCCGCAACTCACCGAAGTATGCCGGTAGCGTAGAGTACCGCGACATCGAGGGTAAGACGTACGTATTCGGCTTGCTGCAGGAGAAGGTCGATAATCAGGGCGATGCGTGGGGTATGACCATCGATTCAGTTGGTCGTTTTTATGAAAGGGTGCTGGAAAAGGCCCGCAAGGAGAAAGCGCCAAAGCTGTTGAACCGTTCGGCTATTCACTTTGAAGATGCGCCCGAGATGGTGCAGGAGTTTGTGGGGCGCGGGTTTTATGAACGCGTGGTTCGGCTTGGTCAACGAACAGCTGAGATGCACCTGGCTTTGGCGTCCGACTCGGCTAACCCGGCTTTTTCGCCTGAATATTTTACGCCCAACTACCAGCGGTCACTTTACTCTTCGTTACGCAAGCTGGCCAAGGACCGGTTGCGGCTTTTGTCAAATTCGCTCAACAAACTCAACCCCGAAACCCGGCAGCTGGCGGAGAAAGTGCTGGCGCTTGAGGATAGTATTCTGGAATGCTTCAGTGAAATCTACACCCAGCGCATACAGGCGATAAAGACTCGGATTCATGGCGACTACCACCTGGGGCAGGTGCTTTTCACCGGAAAAGATTTTGTTATCATTGATTTTGAAGGAGAGCCCGGCTTTAGCTTTAGCGAAAGACGATTGAAGAAGAACCCGTTGAAAGATGTGGCCGGGATGATGCGTTCATTCCATTATGCTGCGTTCGGTAAAATTCTGCTGAACGAGAACTACCGGGCGCAGGACATGGAATTTCTGGAGCAATGGGCTGAGCAGTGGCAACACTACGTGAGCAGGTTTTACATGGGGGCCTACATGGAACGCATGGGGTGGGATAAGGAATTGGCATTGGAAAATGAAGTGTTGATCCGTACCTACCTGATCGAAAAAGCTATTTACGAGTTGGGTTATGAGCTAAACGGCCGCCCCGACTGGGTGGCCATTCCGCTGCGCGGTATCCATTACCACATGAGCCGCTATTTCCTGGCCAAAGAAGAACGAAAAAAGAAGTGATAAACTAATACGCCAACATGGGAAAGAAGATATCGAAGAAGTCGGAGGAAGGTAAAAAGCCGGATGACGTTTGGGAATCGCCAAGCCTGATTACCGATTTTGATATCCACCTGTTCAGGTCGGGGAAGCACTACCGGCTATATGAAAAGCTCGGGGCGCACACAATGACCCATAAAGGGGAGAGCGGAACTTACTTTGCCGTATGGGCGCCCAATGCCCTTGCTGTGTCGGTAATGGGTAACTTCAACTACTGGAGCAATCACCAGCATAAGCTGAATCCGCGCTGGGACGAGTCGGGTATTTGGGAGGGCTTCTTCAAGGATATCGGGCCCGGAGAAGTATATAAGTACGCGATCTTCTCCAATACGGGCGAATACCTGGAAAAGGCTGATCCATTCGGAGTCTTTTCTGAAACACCGCCCAAAACGGCAAGCATTACCTGGGACCTCAACTACGAATGGAAAGATGCAGCGTGGATGGACCAACGCAAGCAGAGCATTAGCCAGCAAAAGGCAGTATCCGTGTATGAGGTGCACATGGGCAGCTGGCGCAGAAAGGTGGAAGACAATAACCGTTCGTTGAGCTATCGCGAGTTGGCCATTGAACTGGTTTCGTATGTGAAGGAGATGGGCTTTACGCACGTGGAGTTCTTACCGGTGATGGAACATCCCTTTTTCGGTTCCTGGGGCTATCAGGTTCCCGGATATTTTGCACCCAGCAGCCGCTACGGATCTCCGCAGGAGTTCATGGAGTTGGTCGATGCTTTTCACCAGGCCGGTATTGGCGTGATCCTCGATTGGGTGCCCTCGCATTTTCCCGGTGATGCACATGGCTTGTTTAAATTCGATGGCACACACTTGTTTGAGCATGCTGATCCACGCAAGGGATTTCACCCGGACTGGAGCAGCTACATTTACAACTACGGCCGGAATGAAGTCCGCTCGTTCCTGATTAGCAACGCAGTGTACTGGCTGGATAAGTTTCATATTGATGGGCTACGCGTTGACGCAGTGGCGTCTATGCTGTACCTTGACTATTCGAGGAAAGCCGATGAGTGGGTGCCGAATGAGTATGGCGGGAACGAGAATCTGGAGGCGATCAGTTTCTTGAAAGAGTTTAACGAAGTCGTATATGGCGAGTTTCCGGATGCCATGACAATTGCAGAAGAGTCGACCGCTTTTGCCGGGGTGTCGCGGCCCACGTATGCAGGCGGCCTCGGGTTTGGCCAGAAGTGGATGATGGGCTGGATGCACGATACGCTGAAGTATTTCAAACGGGATTCTATTTACAGAAGGTTTCATCAGAACGACATCACCTTCAGTATCATTTACGCGTTTACGGAGAATTTCATGTTGCCGCTCTCGCACGATGAGGTGGTGCACGGGAAAGGCTCACTGCTGGGGCGCATGCCGGGCGATGAGTGGAATCGGTTTGCCAACCTGCGCGCAATGTTTGGTTACATGTTTACCCATCCGGGTACCAAACTGCTGTTTATGGGCGGTGAATTTGCGCAGTCGGGTGAATGGAGTCACGACCGCAGCCTGGACTGGCACTTGCTGGATCATCCTTATCACCGGGGCATGCAGCAGGTTGTAAAAGACCTGAACGCATTGTATAAGGCCGAGCCCGCCCTGTGCAAATATCCATTTACGGGGCAGGGCTTTGAGTGGGTTGATTACAACGACCGCGACAACAGTGTTTTGGTTTTTCTCCGCAAGGCCGATGATCCGAAAGATGCCTTGCTGGTTGTTTGCAACTTCACACCGCAGGGTCATCACAACTACCGCTTAGGCGTTGACTTCCGCGGCACGTGGAAGGAGGTATTTAACTCTGACGATCTGAAATATGGCGGCAGTGGAGTAATCAACCAGGGCATGCAATACACGACCCCCGTTAAATACCACAATCGTAACTATTCGATAACGATTGAAATGCCTCCGTTAGCTGTTAGTGTCTTCAAATTGGAAGAGGAACTGGCCGAGTTTGATATCGAATAGGCGGTTGGGTACCTTACCGAGGCATTTATAATCAGCAATTGGGCATTTGCACATGAGCAAGGACCGCTACATCTGTATTCACGGGCACTTCTATCAACCACCGCGCGAAAATGCGTGGCTGGAAGTAATTGAGCTGCAGGACTCGGCCCATCCTTACCACGACTGGAATGAGCGCATTTCGGCTGAGTGCTACGCGCCAAATGGGTACTCCCGTATCCTCGGGCAGGATCACGTGATCAAGAACATCGTCAATAACTACGCCCGCATCAGTTTCAACTTTGGGCCTACGCTGCTTTCGTGGATGGAGGAGTACGATAAAGCCGCCTATGAAGCTGTACTGGAAGCCGACCGTGAGAGCATGAAGCTGTTTGGCGGCCACGGCTCGGCCATGGCCCAGGTGTACAATCATATGATCATGCCACTCGCCAACAAGCGGGATAAGGATACACAAGTGGCTTGGGGGCTGCGCGATTTTGAATCGAGATTTAAGCGAAAGGCCGAGGGGATTTGGCTTGCAGAGACCGCTGTCGATGTAGAAACACTCGAAGTGCTGGCCGATCACGACATTCGGTTTACCGTCCTGGCCCCACGACAGGCTCAGGCTGTGCGCAAGATCGGTGATGCCGAGTGGAGTGCGGTAAATGATCAAACGATCAACACGCGCGTGCCGTACATGTGCACGTTGCCGTCCGGCCGCAGCCTGGTGCTGTTCTTCTATGACGGGCGCATTTCGCAGGGTGTAGCATTTGATGGCCTGCTGAATGACGGCAGGCGATTTTCGGATTCGATCCTGAACGCCTTTAACGGAGACGAGGGCCCGCAACTGGTGCACATTGCGACCGATGGCGAAACGTATGGCCACCACCATAAGCATGGCGACATGGCGCTGGCGTTTTGCCTGGACACGATTGAGAAGGGCAAGAAAGCGCAGTTGACCAATTACGCTGAGTTCTGCTCTAAGTTCAAACCTCAACACGAGGTTCAGATCAACGAGAACAGTTCATGGAGCTGTGTTCATGGAGTTGAGCGGTGGCGCAATGACTGCGGATGTAATTCCGGCAAAGGATACCATCAAAAATGGCGCAAGCCCCTGCGCGAGAGCCTTGATTGGCTTCGCGATACGGTGACTGAGGTGTTTGAGCGGGAGGGGTCCCTCATCTTTCATGATCCCTGGGAAGCCCGTAACAATTACATCAATGTCATTCTCAAGCGAAACGATGACACCATCAAAAAATTCCTCAAGGATAATGTAGTGGCGGAAGTCACCAGCACGAAGGTGCTGCGGTTGATGGAGATGATGCGCCACAGTATGCTGATGTACACGAGTTGTGGGTGGTTTTTTGACGAGGTCTCGGGCATTGAAACTACTCAGGTCATGCAGTACGCGTGTCGGGTAATTCAGTTGGCCAGCCAGGTAGGCGGCTCTGATCTTGAGATGGAATTTCTTAAAAAACTAGAGTCTGTACCCAGCAACATTCCTTCATTAGGCAACGCGGCCGCAGTGTATAAAAAGTATGTGCTTCCGGCTCGTACCAATCTGCAGCGCGTTGGGATGCACGTGGCGGTGTCTTCACTTTTTGAGGAAGAGGCCGATACCCTGACAATTTTTAACTACACCACCCACAACGAATCGTTTGTCCGAAAGGAAGCCGGTGAGCAAAAGCTGGCTTTGGGCATCACCCGCGTTAAGTCCCTCGTCACCCGCTCCGAGAAGAAGTTTGCCTTCGCGGTGATTTACCTTGGTAAGCACAACATCATCGGAAATATCTCGATCGACATGGAGCCTGATCGCTTTGCCGGGATGCAGTTCCGGATGCTGAAAGCATTTGAAGAGGGAAGGTTGGGCGATGTGATTGGGGTGATGCAGCAGTATTTCGGGCCCGAGAAATACACGTTGTGGCAATTGTTTAAAGACGAGAAGCGAAAGATTCTTGATTTGATCACACAGCAAAGCATGGCCGAACTGGAGGCCTCACTTCGCAGGGCCTACAATCAGGATTACCTGTTGATCAACGCACTGGCAACCAATGAAATCCCGATTCCAAATGCCTACCGCACTACGTTCGAGTATATTTTGAATGCAGACTTGTTCAACTGCTTTCAACCTGAGCGGATCAACATCAAGGAGATAGAGCGAATTTCGGCTGAGTTGACCAAATGGGATCTCAAGATTGAAGACCCCAAGAAACTTGCCCGGTTGGCTGGCGATAGTATTTACAAGGAGCTGAAGCGAATCAGCAGTGAGCGGGAAAATGTGAAACGAATACAGCGTCTTAACCGGCTATTCCCGCTGCTGGAGCAATTTCAACTGGAACCGAACCTACACAATACCCAGAACCTTTATTTTGAAATTGCCACCCTGCTCAAAGAGAAGGAGGGTGAAGTCAACCCCGAGTGGATGGCACAATTCAATCTGTTGGGTGATAACCTGAGCGTGAAGGTAGAGATTTAAACCATCTCCAGTTTCAGCTGCACTTTCTTATCGAGGTAGTCCCATACGAGACTGCTGGCCCCGAGGATAGGGGCTGCCTGGTTCTGCAGACCGGACGGAAGCACCTTAACTTTGCCACGGAAGAGTGGCATCAGGTTTTCTTCCATGTGGCGAATGGTAGGTTTGAAAATCAATTCACCCGCTTGTGAGAGCCCGCCAAACAAGAAGATAGCTTCAGGGTCGGTGTGCACTACGGTCTCGGCTAACTTCATACCCAGTATGCGACCTGTATATTCGAAGGCGGCCTTGGCGACAATATCGCCACGTTGAGCCGCTTCCGTAATCATTTTGGTATTCAGGTTATCGAACGAAATGCCCCGCAGCTCGCTGTTTTCCAGGTGATCGGCCAGTAGTTTGTAAACTGTTCGTTTGATGCCGGTAGCCGACACGTACGTTTCAAGACAGCCGCGCTTACCACAATTACAAAAGCGACCGGTTGGGTTTACGCTGGTGTGACCCAACTCCCCGGCAATACCGTGGTGACCGTTCAGTAAGATGCCATTGCACACAAAACCGCTGCCCAGGCCGGTACCGAGCGTAATCACCACAAAGTCTTTCATTCCGCGGGCGTTACCATAAATCATTTCGCCTACGGCTGCCGCATTCGCATCATTGGTCAAAATGCAAGGAACATGAAACTCGTCCGTAAACAATTTCGCGAGCGGAAGCACGCCTTTCCATTTCAAGTTGGTAGCACGCTCAATATTGCCGGTGTAGTAGTTGCCGTTGGCGGCACCTATGCCAATACCCACAAGCTTGTGATCGGAGCCAACCGTGCCTAACGACTTGCGTACAGCTTCGGCCATGGCTTTAAAGTAATCTTCAAACTCGGTATAGTCGGTTGTGCGGATTGTGCCCTGATGAAGCACGTTTCCGTCACGGTCTACTAACCCGTATTTCGTATTGGTCCCCCCGATGTCTACCCCCGCTGTGAATTCCTTCATGGCCGTTCGTTTAGATCGATAAGATTCTTGCGATGCGAAGCGATTCGCTGTTGATTTCGTGAATATGATTGACAATCATACTGAATGGGTTGTACACCATTTCCCCTTTGCGTATGCCCACCATCACATCGGTTTCACCCTTAAGTAGCCCTTCTATAGCGGCCACGCCCATACGGCTGGCGAGCACCCTGTCGAAATAGGTTGGAGAACCACCGCGTTGCAAATGCCCCAGAATGGTAACCTTGATGTCGAAGTAGTTATTGCGCTCGCTGAATTTCTTCGCCAGTTCCATGGCGCTGCCCAGCTTACTGCCTTCAGCCACTACCACCAGGCTCGATTTTTTATTTGTCTTTCCGCCCGCATCCAGCTTATTGAACAATTCTTCCATCGTGGTTTGATTGTCCTCGGGAATGATGATGGCTACGGCTCCACCTGCAATGCCGCTGTTGATGGCAATGTAACCGGAGTTTCGACCCATGACCTCAATAAAAAACAGGCGATTGTGCGAGAGTGCGGTATCGCGGATTTTGTCAATTGCCTCGACTGCGGTATTGGTTGCGGTATCGTAACCGACTGTAAAGTCAGTGCCCGGCAAGTCGTTGTCGATTGTGCCGGGAATGCACAAGGCCGGGATGCCATACTCCTGGTGGAGATAGTGCAGGCCGGTAAACGATCCGTCACCACCAATACCTACGAGCGCATCTATTCCATTTTTCTTCAGGTTTTCAAAGGCGCGGGCGCGCCCTTCTTTTGTGCGGAAAGCTTCGCTGCGCGCGGTCTTGAGGATGGTTCCCCCTCGTTGGATAATGTTGCCGACCGAGCGTGCACCCAGTTTTACAATTTCGTTTTCAATCATGCCCTCGTAACCGCGCATGATGCCGAAGACTTCCTTGTGGTAGTAAATGGCCGCCCGAACCACTGCGCGAATAGCTGCATTCATTCCGGGTGCATCGCCTCCGGATGTGAACACGCCAATTTTCGATATGTTGGTACTCATTAAAAAGTCAGAACCGTTAAAAATAGGCCTTAACAGACAGATTACAAGGACCGTTGGTCAAACAGATATTTTCAATCGTTTGAAATAGTTAATTAGCCCATTAGTCGAGGAGTCGTGACTGGTAACTTCGCCCTGGGAAGTCAGCTCGGGGAGTATCTTTTTAGCCAGCACTTTTCCAAGTTCCACACCCCATTGGTCGAAGCTGTAGATGTTCCAAATGACTCCCTGCACGAAGATTTTGTGCTCGTACATAGCGATGAGTGACCCAAGAACGCGTGGTGTTAGCTGGCGGAACATGATCGAATTCGTGGGCTTATTGCCGGCAAACACCCGATAGGGAATATGAAATTCCAAAGCCTCCTCGCTCATACCGGAAGCCCGCAACTCGGCCTCCACCTCTTCGACTGTTTTTCCCTTCATTAACGCCTCAGTCTGCGCGAGGAAATTCGAGAGTAGCTTTTCGTGATGATCGCCCAGCGGATTGTGACTAAGCACCGGTGCCAGAAAGTCGCATGGGATAAGGTGGGTGCCCTGATGGATCAATTGATAAAACGCATGTTGTCCGTTGGTGCCGGGTTCGCCCCAGATGATAGGTCCTGTCGGGTATTCGACTAACTGCCCGTTTCGATCAACCGTTTTCCCGTTGCTCTCCATGTTGCCCTGCTGAAAGTAAGCTGCGAACCGATGCAGGTACTGGTCGTAGGGCAGAATGGCCTCTGAACTCGCGCCAAAGAAATTGGTGTACCAAATGCCGAGCAGCGCCAAGACCACCGGAATGTTTTTGTCCAAAGGTTGCTGCCGGAAATGCTCATCCATAGCGTGGGCACCAGCGAGCAGTTCGCGAAACTGATCGTAGCCAATCGTGCACGCAATTGGTAACCCGATGGCCGACCACAATGAGTACCGGCCGCCAACCCAATCCCAGAACTCAAACATGTTGTCCGGTGCGATACCAAACGCGGTTACCGCTTTTGTGTTGGTGGAAACGGCCACAAAATGCCTGGCTACATCGCCCTGCCCGCCTGTGGCATTCAAGAACCATGACTTTGCCGACTCAGCATTGGTCATTGTCTCCTGAGTGGTGAATGTCTTTGACGCAATAATAAACAGTGTAGAGTCGGGGTTCACCTGCTTCAGTGTTTCGGCAAGGTGGGTGCCATCCACGTTCGACACGAAGTGGGGGCGTATGTGTTTGTGGTAAGGGCGAAGTGCTTCGCAAACCATCAGCGGCCCAAGGTCCGAGCCACCAATGCCGATGTTGACGATATCGGTAATGGGCTTTCCGGAAAATCCTTTCCACGATCCGTTCAGCAGCCGTTCAGAAAAACTCCGGATCTGATCGAGTACGCGGTTGACTTCTGGCATCACATCATTCCCATCCAGAATCATCGGTCGGTTGCTTTGGTTGCGCAACGCAACGTGCCACACAGCCCGCCCTTCCGTGCGGTTGATCTTGTCCCCGGTAAACATCGCCTGAATCGCATCCGGTAACTCCGTTTGTTCAGCCAGCCGCTTGAGTAACGCGAGGGTATCGGTAGTAATGATGTTTTTGGAGAAGTCAACCAGCAGGTCCCCGAACGTGAGGTGTAGTTTCTCGAATCGGGTTGGGTCCTGTTCGAACAGCTCGCGCATCGAGGTGGCCTGCATGTCGAGGTAGTGTTGCTGCAGGGCAGCCCATGCCTGGGTATCGGTTGGGTTATGACTGGGAAACATGTTGAAAATTTCCGGCAAGATAGCCAGCGATGCCGGTCGTTGGGAAAAAATACAGGAAAAAGCGGGCTAGCCGCCTACTACTTTGCGAAGATTTGCCACCAGGCCTTCCCACAGGTCGCGCAGTTCATCAAGGTCATCAAAGTCGGAATAGTCCATCACCTTGAGAAAGGTAGTTTGAGTGAGTTCGTTCACCTCCAGCCGGAGCTCCACATAGGACGGATCCTTTTCATCTTCCTTGCTTTCGGGCAGGTATTCGAACCGGGCAAAATGGTTGAGTCGGTGGCCCGCCATTATGGCCTTGTGCTTTTCGTTCTCCCATTCGAACGTGAAAATCTTCTCCGGGTTGATCGTGACGTCATCGGCAAACCACTCGGCCAGTCCGCTGGCTGACTGAATGTAGGGATACAGCATCTTGATCGAGGCGTGTATCTCGTAATCAGCAGTAAATAATTTTTTGGTTATAGCGGCAGCCATGTTGGCCAAATAGGTGTTTCAAAGTAATTGAATTTTACCGAAGCGCAAAAGGTAATTCGAATCTGTTCGGGGGCAGCAGCGAATCCCGGAGTAGCGAGGGGGGGAGTTGAACCCCCGACCTTTGGGTTATGAATCCAACGCTCTAACCACCTGAGCTACCTCGCCATGGTACCGCAAAGAGGGCGCAAACTTACAAACTTTTACCGATTTGAAAATGCCAACATCGATGCCACCCGAGCTGTATTGCGTCATTTGGCCCCGTTTTTGCCTATCTTCGGCCGCTTCATGAAGAAAATCGACAAGCTGATTCTGGGTTCCTTTCTGGGGCCGTTCTTCGTCACGTTTCTGGTCGTGGTGTTTATTCTGCTGATGCAGAACATGCTCAAGTATTTTGATGACATCATTGGCAAAGATCTTGGCTGGGATGTGATCGCTCTGCTGTTCTTCTATTTTGCGGTATTCATGGTTCCCTTTGCCATGCCGCTGGCAGTTCTTCTCTCATCTTTGATTACCTATGGCAACCTGGGCGAGCACTTTGAATTGACAGCTGTAAAGAGCCTTGGTATTTCACTCACGCGCAGCCTGGTGCCCATCGGAGTTTTTGTCGTATTGCTGGTGGGCGTTGCTTTCTATGCAAACAACTACCTGGTACCGAAAGCAGCCCTGGAGGCATACAGTCTGATTTACGATATCAAGCAGAAAAAACCCGCACTGGACCTTCGCGAGGGCTCATTCTACAATGGAATTCCCGATATCAGCATCAAGGTGAATAAGAAGCACCGCGATGGCATTTCGCTCAAGGATGTCATCATCTATGACCATCGTGGCCGGTTGGGAAATAAAGAGGTGATCATTGCCGACTCCGGCCGGATGTTTACTGTGTTCGGTGATCAGTTTCTGAAGTTGGAGCTTTTCGATGGCTACAATTACTCCGAGGGGAGTTCCTCCAACGACATTAACATGACGGGCCAGAACTACAACGAAGAAACGCTACGTAAAACGGCTTTTAAGAGGTCCGAGATGATGTTCGATCTGTCTTCGTTCAACCTCAACCGAACTGAGAAGAAGTGGTTCCAGGGAAACCGGATCATGCGCAACCTCAACGAACTGCAACACGACATGGATTCTGTTGCCTTACAGATGAAGGAACACCAGTTGGGCGTTTACCAGATCGGTCAATCCATGTTCAGCTATCACCTCAAGCGCGATTCAGTCCCCATGTCAGGCGAGTTACGGGCGTTTCGCAGAGAAAAGGACTCGCTTACCCGGGTGCGGGCGGCCCGCGAGCAGGCAAAGAACGACTCAATGTTTCTGACCACAGTGAACGACTCCCTTCAAACCCCATCCGCAATGCCTGAGCAGCAATCGGATTTCGAAACCCCGGCAACCCGTCCTGAGAAGCTCCGGTTGATGGCCGATAAGGCAGGCCCCGCGAGCGGGCCTGTTAGCCCAGCCATCCTGGATTCAATTTTTGGGGCGCATTATAGCCGGGACCTTCACACCCAGGCGCTGAACAACATTCGGGTGGTGAAGAGTCAGCTTGCCAGTTCCATTTCAGTGGCTGACTCGCAGGACCACGAATACCTCGTCTTCCAGATTCAGTGGCATAAGATCCTATCCAGTTCGGTTGCCTGCTTTGTGATGTTTTTGATCGGGGCACCCCTGGGAGCCATTATCAAAAAAGGCGGCCTGGGTATCCCGGTAATCGTGTCGATCTTTTTCTTCATTATCTACTATGTAATGGGCATTACGGGCGAGAAATGGGCGAAGCAACATCTGGTCAGCGTTCCGGTTGGGGTTTGGATGGCTAATGCTATCCTGCTGATAATCGGGCTGTTATTTTTGCGACAAGCCCGCGTGGACGCCCGCCTGTTCGATGCCGACTTCTACCGGGTGGTCTGGGAGCGGCTTGTGCGGGCCTATGGTAAAAAATCGGCCCCCCCAGCATAAAATCCCGATTTATTGGAAATTTAGCCCGCTTCACGTACTTTTGCGGCCTGATAAAAAGTAACAAAGCAACATGTATCTCAACGCGGCAAAAAAGCAGGAGTTGTTTACCAAACACGGCTTTTCAAAGAAGAAAGACGACACCGGATCACCCGAGTCGCAAATCGCACTGTTTACCTTTCGGATCAACCAGTTGACCGAGCATTTGAAGTTAGCGAAAAAGGACTACAGCACTCAGCAAGGCTTGCTGCGGCTTGTGGGCCAGCGTAAGAAGCTATTGAATTACCTCCAGAAGACGGACATCAAGCGCTACCGCTCAATCGTAGCCGATCTGGAACTCAGAAAATAAATTATTCATCCGGCAGACAGGGAACCATTCAGGTTCCCTTTTTGCTTTTAACCGCAACTCACCCGGGAGGTGTTTTGCATCTTTCCTATGAAACCAACTGTTATTACCAAGACATGTAAACTGCCCGATGGGCGTGAGATTACAATTGAAACCGGCAAGCTCGCCCGGCAGGCCGATGGATCGGTCACCCTCCGCATGGGCGACACGGTATTGCTGGCCACCGTAGTGTCATCCTATGATGCTAAAGAAGGGGTCGATTTCCTTCCGTTATCAGTCGACTACCAGGAAAAATTTGCGTCAACCGGAAAAATACCCGGGGGATTCCTGAAGCGCGAAGGCCGTTTGTCTGATTACGAAATCCTCATCAGCCGCCTGATTGATCGCGCGTGCCGCCCGCTTTTTCCGGACGATTATCACGCAGAGACTCAAATCAACATCTGGCTGGTGTCTGGCGATTCAAACGCGTTGCCCGATGCGCTGGCGGCATTTGCAGCTTCGTCTGCACTGGCCGTTTCTGATATCCCGTTTAACATACCGATTTCTGAAGTTCGCGTAGCCCGCGTAGATGGCCAACTGATCATCAACCCTACGCTTGAGCAAAAGGAGAAGGCAGACCTCGACTTTATGGTCGGTGCATCCATCGACAACATCTTAATGGTTGAAGGTGAGTGCAAAGAAATCAGCGAAGCCGACATGCTGGAAGCACTGAAGTTTGCCCACGAGGCGATCAAGACGCAGTGCCAGTTGCAAATTGAATTGACAAAAGAAGCTGGTAAAACTGAAAAGCGTACATACAGCCATGAGGTGAATGACCCGGCCCTGAAGGACGAGTTGTTCAAAACGATATATCCGAAAGTGTACGAGGTGGCCCGTCAGCAAGTGCCGAACAAAAAGGTGCGTTCGGAGTCATTTGGTAAAATTCTGGATGACTACCTGAGTGCTCTCCCGGAGGACACCACGGTCAACAAAGACATGGTGAAGCGCTACTACAAGGACATTCAGAAGAAAGCGTGCCGCGATCTTGCATTGAAAGAAGGTGCACGCCTGGATGGACGCAAACCTCGTGAAATTCGCCCCATCTGGACGGAGGTTGATTTATTGCCTTCACCGCACGGGTCTGCTTTGTTTACCCGCGGAGAAACGCAGTCGCTTTCTACCGTCACATTGGGTACAAAGCTGGATGAGCAACTGATTGACGGGGCTATGTTTGCCGGTTCGAATAAGTTCATTCTGCATTACAATTTCCCCGGGGTCTCAACCGGTGAAGTGAAGCCAAACCGCGGCCCCGGCCGCAGGGAAGTGGGTCACGGAAATCTGGCCTACCGTGCGCTGAAGCAAGTGCTTCCGGCAGATGCCGAAAACCCGTATACCATTCGTCTGGTTTCTGATATCCTCGAATCGAACGGCTCATCCTCTATGGCTACCGTGTGTGCCGGCTCGCTGGCGCTGATGGATGCCGGGGTGCAGATCAAATCTCCCGTGTCGGGCATTGCAATGGGAATGATTTCGGATAGCTCTACGGGCAAGTACGCCATTCTGTCGGACATCCTGGGAGACGAAGATCACCTTGGCGATATGGACTTCAAGGTAACGGGCACCGAGAAAGGCATCACAGCCTGCCAAATGGATTTGAAAGTCGATGGATTGACCTATGCCGTGATGTCCGAAGCCCTCGATCAGGCAAAAGAAGGTCGCCTTCATATTCTCAACGAGATGAAGAAGTCGCTGGAGAAATCCCGTCCGGACTTCAAGCCGCATGCACCGCGTGCCATTACCATCTACATCGAGAAAGATCAGATTGGTGCGGTTATCGGACCAGGCGGTAAAATCGTTCAGGACATTCAGAAACAATCGGGTGCTACCGTGGTAATTGAAGAAACTCCGACCAAGGGAATGGTGAACATCTTCGCTACCAGCCAGGCTTCGATGGACATTGCCGTGAAGCGTGTGAAAGGCATTGTGGCGATGCCGGAGGTTGGTGAGGTGTATGACGGCATCGTGAAGTCGATAATGCCGTTTGGCGCCTTCGTGGAGTTTATGCCGGGTAAAGATGGCTTGCTCCACATTTCGGAGATCAAATGGGAGCGCCTCGAAAACATGGAAGGTGTTCTGGAAGTGGGCGAGCAGGTAAAGGTAAAACTGATCGAAGTGGACAAGAAAACGGGCAAATTCCGGCTTTCCCGGAAGGTTTTAATCCCCCGGCCCCCTCGTAAAGAAGAAACCCCGGCAGCCTGATTTGCGTAAGCAAATTGAAGGAACTAAATTTTGACTTTTACGTGTTCTAACCAACAGCCATGAGACAGCTTAAGATCAGTAAACAGATCACGAACCGCGAGAGCCAGTCGCTGGATAAGTACCTCCAGGAGATTGGAAAAGTGGATTTGCTGACCCCGGATGAGGAGGTTGAGCTGGCCAAACGTATCAAGGAAGGTGATCAGATTGCCTTGGAAAAGCTGACCAAGGCTAACCTCCGATTTGTCGTGTCGGTGGCCAAGCAATACCAGAACCAGGGCCTGTCGCTGGGTGACCTGATTAACGAGGGCAACCTGGGTTTGATAAAGGCGGCTCAGCGTTTTGATGAAACCCGCGGTTTTAAGTTCATCTCGTATGCCGTTTGGTGGATTCGCCAGTCGATTTTGCAGGCGTTGGCCGAGCAATCTCGTATCGTACGCCTCCCGCTTAACCGCGTGGGTTCATTGAATAAGATTTCCAAGACCTTTAGCGAACTGGAGCAGAAGTATGAACGCGAGCCTTCGCCCGAAGAATTAGCCGAAGTACTTCAGGTGACAACCGCAGAGGTAGTGGATACCATGAAGATTTCCGGTCGGCATGTTTCCATGGATGCCCCGTTTGTTCAGGGCGAGGAGAACAGCCTGCTGGACGTATTGGAAAATGACAGCGAAGAGACACCCGACCAGGGCCTGATGACGGATTCGCTCCGCAGAGAAGTGCAGCGCGCGCTGTCGACATTAACCCAGCGCGAAGCAGATGTAATCACCCTCTACTTTGGGCTCAACGGTGAACATGCGTTGACACTGGAAGAAATCGGTGAGAAGTTTAGCCTTACCCGCGAGCGCGTACGGCAAATCAAAGAGAAAGCGATTCGCAGGTTGCGTCATACCTCGCGTAGCAAGGCGTTGAAACCGTATCTGGGATAGATTTGTTGTGTAACATAATTACGAAAGGTCTCCGCGCGAGACCTTTCTTTTTCGAAGACTATGAGTGAAAAAGTAAAAGTATTGATCATCGGCTCAGGACCGGCTGGTTATACGGCCGCCATCTATGCAGCCCGGGCAGGGCTGAAGCCCGTTTTGTTTACCGGTGGCCAACCCGGAGGGCAGTTAACCACAACCAACGATGTTGAGAATTTCCCCGGGTACCCCGAGGGAATCAACGGCCCCCAAATGATGATCGATCTGCAAAAGCAGGCCGAGCGTTTTGGCACGTCTATCAATTACGGGCTGGTAACCGCAGTGAATTTTTCGGGATATCCGCACACGATTACCGTTGATGAAAACCGGACGATCGAGGCTGAGACCGTGATCATTGCCACGGGAGCCACGGCCAAATACCTGGGGTTGCCTTCGGAGGAAAAGTTTGCCAACCGCGGAGTGTCCGCTTGCGCGGTCTGTGATGGTTATTTTTACCGGGGTAAAGAAGTTGCCGTGGTAGGAGCGGGCGATTCAGCCGCAGAAGAGTCAACCTACTTGTCGAAGTTGTGTACGAAGGTTCACCTGATTGTGAGGCGCGAGGAAATGCGCGCGTCTAAAATCATGCAGCAACGGGTTTTGAACACACCCAATATCGAAATCCACTGGAACTCCGAAACCGATGAAATCCTCGGAGATGACAACGGAGTGACCGGAGTACGCATCCGCAACGGCAAAACGGGCGAGAAAAAAGTGTTGCCCATACAGGGCTTTTTCCTGGCGATAGGTCATAAGCCCAATACCGATATCTTCAAAGGCCAGCTCGACATGGATGATGCCGGGTACCTGAAAGTGACACCGGGCAGCACCCACACCAACGTTGACGGTGTTTTTGCTGTAGGTGATGTGGCCGACAAAGTATACCGTCAGGCAGTTACTGCGGCTGGTTCGGGGTGTATGGGAGCACTGGATGCTGAAAAGTTCTTGGCTGCCCGTGAAATGGAGATGGCTCATTCATGAGTAAGGTTGACCTGCTGGTGCTGGCCGCTCACCCCGATGATGCCGAACTTGGCTGTGGAGGCACCGTGGCGAAGCATGTGGCTATGGGCTGGAAGGTAGCAGTGGTTGACTTCACCCGGGGCGAGTTGGGAACACGGGGTTCGGTGGAACTCCGAAACAAGGAAGCAGCTGATGCGGCAAAAATCCTTGGGTTGACCGAGCGCCTGAACCTCGACTTGAAAGATGGCTTTTTTGCGAATGGCGAGGCTGATCAGCGCAGAGTAATTGAGGCGATACGATATTTTCAGCCAGACATTGTGCTGGCTAACGCAACCTACGACCGTCATCCCGATCATGGAAAGGGTGCTTCGCTGGCCTACGATGCCTGCTTTCTTTCAGGCCTCGAAAAAATCAAGACGAGTTGGAAAGGACAGGAGCAAAAAGCCTGGCGCCCGAAGGCCGTGTATCACTTCATTCAGAGCCAGCTCGTTAAGCCTGATTTTATTGTTGATATCAGCGACCATTGGGAAACAAAGTTGAAGGCAATTCGCGCGTTCTCCAGTCAGTTCTTTCAACGCGACAGCCGCGAGCCAGCTACGTTTATCTCCACACCGGAGTTTATGAAAATGCTTGAAGGCCGTGCAGTTGATTTCGGCCATTCGATTGGCGTGAAATATGGAGAAGGCTTCACCGTGCGCAGAACGCCCGGTCTTGAATCGCTCAACGATATCTTTTAAGCTGCAAACATCTCTAAGCATCCTGCTCTAGGGAGCTAACCGGTGCAGTTTCCATTCATTATCCCACCGTGTGTACACGAGCCGGTCGTGCAGGCGGCTGGGTCGCCCTTGCCAAAACTCGATGCGCATAGGCTCAACGGCAAAGCCGCCCCACTGATTCGGTTTGGGCAGTGCTGTGAGGTCCTTGAACTTTTCCGCGAGTTGGCGTGCGCGGGCTTCCAGCACATCGCGACTGGCAATCAACGCGCTTTGAGGCGATGCCCAGGCACCGATTTGACTTTCACGCGGCCGGCTTTGAAAGTAGGCAATAGAATCTGCTTCCTGCAGCCGGGTGGCGATCCCCTCAATGCGTACTTGCCGTTCTAATTCAGGCCAGAAAAAATTTAGTGCGCAGGCCGGGTTCCTGGCCAGGTGCTTTCCTTTCGTGCTGTGGTAGTTGGTGAAAAAAACAAACCGGCCGGCCTCTAGGGCTTTTAACAACACCACGCGCGAAGATGGTTGGCCATCATCCGAAACGGTGGATAGCGTCATGGCGTTGGGTTCGGGTACCTGGCTGTTGAGCGCCTCGCTGAACCAGATTTCAAATTGTGTGAGGGGATCCTTTGAAATGTTGGACTCTTCCAACGATTGGCGGGTATAATCTTTCCGGATGTCAGCAATTGACTTCATAAAGGGGTATAAAAAAAATCCAAATCAGGTTTGTTTCTCGTTGGGCGGCTTAGTTTCTTTCCTGAAAAATAGTTGCCAGGCGCACCAAAATTTGCACTCAAGGTACGATGCCGATGGATTTCTTTAAATATCGCAACAAGTTGAAGCCGGAAAAGGGTAGCATTCTGGTATCCGAGCCGTTTCTGCCCGATCCCAACTTCGAGCGAACAACTATTCTTTTGTGCGAGTATAATCAGGACGGTTCGTTCGGGTTCATTTTGAATAAGCGGGCAGAGGCACAGTTGGGGGAAGTGATGGAGGATTTTAAATCCTTTGAAGCCCCGGTGTTTATTGGCGGCCCCGTACAGCAGGATACGCTTCATTACCTGCACCGCCTGCCACAGTTGGAAGACGCCACTGAAATTGTGGATGGAATCTTCTGGGGCGGCAACTTCGACCAATTGAGTGTGATGATTGATACCGGGCAAATCAGTCCCATGGACATCCGGTTTTTTCTTGGCTACAGCGGCTGGAGTGAAGGGCAACTGGATACAGAATTGAAGGAAAATTCCTGGATTGTCAGCAACCGCGTTACCCCGGGGTTTGTGTTTGAAACACTTCCGGACGATATGTGGAAAAAGGCGTTGCAAGAGCTGGGCGGTCGGTATACGATCTATTCCAACTACCCGGTTGACCCCCGCATGAACTAGCCACAGAAATTTCTACCTTTACAACCTTAAGAGGAACCGGTATGGAACAGGAGCAGGAATTGCAGGCAGGTCCTCTGGAATTGGTAGCAGCACAGGGTGCCCATGCACCAGTAGCAACCCATGAGCCGGAGGTTGAAGTTGAAGCAGATGAGTGGAAGTCGATCGATTTTGCCACCATGGCAAAGAAGGACTTTGTCACACTGCTAAAAGACCTGACTAAGGAAACCGATGTGCGAAAAATTGATTTCGTGCTGAAGGAATCCCGTCACCACTTTGACGAACTACGCGATCGCAGCCGGGCTGAAGCCCTGCTTCGCTTTCAGGCAGACGGTGGCCTGCCCGATGATTTCGAGTATCGCCCGGATGATGTTGACATCGCGTTTGATGCTACTTATCGGCTGCTGCGCGACAAGCGAAACCAGTTTTTCAAAAACCAGGAACTTCAGCGGGCCGAAAATCTTTATAAGAAACAGCAACTGCTGGAGCAACTCCGCCACCTGGTCGATGGAGAAGACTCAGGGGCCAGTTTCAATTCATTCAAGACTATTCAGCAGGAGTGGAAGGCCACCGGACCGGTAGGGCCGGCCCACGCACGCGACCTTTGGGCAAACTACCACGCGTTGGTTGATCGCTTTTACGATCACCGCAATATTTATTTTGAGTTAAAAGAACTCGACCGCAGGAAAAACCACCTTGCAAAAGTTGAGTTATGCGAACGTGCCGAGAAACTGGCAGCGGTCGAATCGATCCGCGAGGCGGTGAAAGAACTCAATGAGTTGCACGAAGAGTTTCGGCATGTGGGGCCTGTGCCGGCTGAGGACAAAGAACTGCTTTGGGCGCGGTTTAAGGCCGCCTCTGATGCGGTGTATGCCCGAAGAGACGCTCACGTGGAGGAATTGCAGAAGCAACTCTCGGCTAATCTGCAGGCAAAAGAGCAGGTAATTGCTGAAGTTTTAGTGTTCACGGCCTTTCAGACCGACCGGATTAAAGAGTGGAATACAAAAACGCAGGAGATCCTGGCGTTACAGAAAAAGTGGGAGGGAATTGGCGCAGTGCCGCGGGCCAAGACTAAGGAAATCAATCGTAAGTTCTGGGCAGCATTCAAATCCTTTTTCAACAACAAGAGCACCTTCTTCAAAAAATTGGATGGTGAACGGGAGGCCAACCTAAAGGCCAAACAGGCATTGGTTGAACGCGCGCGGCAGTTGCAGGATAGCCAGGATTGGGAGTCAACATCAAATGAACTGAAGCAGTTGCAACTGCAGTGGAAGGAAGTTGGACCGGTACCCGAGAAACTTCGCGAAAAGATTTACCAGGAGTTCAAAGAGGCGTGCGACAAGTTCTTTGGCCAGCGGAGAGGATTGAAAGAGCAGGAGGTAGCCGGCCAGGAGGAGAATCTCAGGAAGAAACAGGAGATATGCGAGCAGATTGCCCGGCATGCCACGGAGAAAAGCGGTTCGCTCCAGTTGCTGCACGAATTGCAGGCGAGTTTCAATGAGGTGGGCTTCGTGCCGCGCAATGCGATGACCGATATCCGTAAGCGCTATAACCAGGCTGTGGAGCAGTTCATGAACTCGTTGGAGGGCGTTAGCGACAAGGATAAAAGCAAGTTCAGGCTAGAGGTTGAGCTGGATAGCCTGCGGAGTGATCCGCAGGGCGGGCGAAAACTTCAGCACAAGGAGCAGCATTTACGCAAGCGCATTTCCAAGGCCGAAAATGACCTGGCTACCCTGCGCAATAACCTCGAGTTCTTTGGACGTTCCAAGAATGCCGATAAAGTGCGGGCGGAGTTTTCGGAAAAAATCCGGGTTGCCAGCGAAGAGCTGGATGCCATGCGTGCCGAGCTGAAAATCCTTCGGCAGGTAGGCTGATCCGGCTTGTAAAACCGGCATCTTCCTGTATTTTTGCGCCCTCATTTGGGCAAAAAAGCCTCCTTAGCTCAGCTGGTAGAGCAACTGACTTGTAATCAGTAGGTCGTTGGTTCGATTCCGACAGGGGGCTCATCACCGAAGGCAGTTGACGAAGGTCGACTGCTTTTTTTTTGTTTTGCCAACGGGTAGAGGCTCGCAGGTGTTTGGTACGTCCTGAGCCATTTGGGAAAATCAAGCAATTTTTTTCGATATTTAGGTATGGGAGGCAATCTGATATTTTGCAAGCCCGGAAGAACAAAGCCTCCAACGAGAAGTAAATGAATAAGATTCGTGGATTTTTTCTGCTTGGATTGATTGGTGTGGCCTTTATCATTTTTATTATTGGATCAATTAAGTCACATAAAGCGTTAAGGGCTCGCGAAGTGAAAGGGACAGTAGAGCAAATACTAAAAATGGAGAAGGGATTACCTTACTACGTAATTTCCGGGGACACTATCTACCTGGGCGAAAATCTGATCGATAAGATTTCGGTTGGTGATTCTGTTGTGAAATTGGAGGGGAGCAAGCAGGTACTTGTTTTCAAGAAAAGTGAGGAAGGATTTTTACCGGCAAGAGGAGTTAACCTGTATTGAGTTCGAGAGAAGTTTGTAGCCGATCCGTGAGTTTGTTGTCAACAGGCGGAAAAAGCTGGGTTGCCATGTCAGGTCTAACTAGAGATAAACAAAGTATGATTTCTACAAATACCCTTCGCAATTTTTTATTGATAGTTGGAGGCGCCATTGTGATCTTCATATTTGCCCTGATGAGCTACAGGGACTACACAGAAAGTGTTGCAGTGTATCGAGATTTCAAAGTCATAGGCTTTGATGATCGTATAGATGGACAATTCCAGATTTTCTCTTTGTACAAAGGTTATATATTCTTAGTTGTCAATCGGACAGAAAAAATTGCAATTGGCCCAACGCGCGGCTTGAATTGCATGCCAAGATTAAGGGAGTTTATTTCAAGTTCTTATACCATCCATAAGGCTCAGTTTTCTGATACGATAGTATTTAAAAGGAGAGGAGTTGAGTGTAAGTTTTTGTTATTAGAGTAAATCTCACTTGAATCATTGATTTTTTTATGTTATCGGATATTATCTGTCGTAGGCAGCTGTATGGTTCAAAGCTTTTCTCTACGTGCATTCAATTTTCGTTACCTTCGCTGAACCATGTTTTTGTTCCTTGCCCTCTTCTGGCTGTTTCTGCCGCAGCAGACTGTGCCCACCAAACCAGGTGAGGAATATGACCTGAAAATTCAGTATGAATTCCGGCAGCGTCCGGCACCACCTGTTAACCAGGTGCGGGTAGATGAAACAATGGCCGAGCGCGACAAGCGCTTCAACAATTCTCCGTTGCCCTTCCTGATCCTCGAGCTAAATGTCATCAAGTTGGCACCCAATGAAGTGCGCATTAAAGCGATTCGCGGTACCCGCGAGAGCTTTCTCAACCGGAAGGTAAAACCCGGTGATCAAATAAAACTGGAGATCGGATTCGTTGATGACCTGAAAGACCGGACAATTGAATTTGAATATGAGATCGTATTTTTGAATGAAAAGAAGGATCCACTGAGCCGAATTCATCTATTTGTTGAAGAGGATGGTACCTTCAAGATTAATAATGAGATTAGGGGAAAGTTCTAGGAATGTTCGGTTTAAGTCTGTCAATAGGTGAGATTTCAACAAATGTCAACTCAATGAGAAGTTATTTAATCAAGTCATTTTTGTTTTGGATGTTTTTTGCCGCACTGTTTGCGCAGTGTTCCCAAAATGATGATGAGGCAGACCAGCCTGCAGTTACAAAACCGTATTACATTAAATTCAAATTCAACGGAGTGACAAGAATTTTTGAATCGCAAGATCCGGGCTACCAATCCTGTGGTGCTTGCGCCTGTTGCCAGATCCCTCCACTCGGCAGTCCGAATGCCGATGTTTCGATCTGTCAGGCGAATAACAATTTTGTTACGGCTGCGAATATCGAAAGTTGGAACGGCAGGACTATTTTGTGGGATGATGCCACTTTTCCATATTCAAGTTTTGATTTTGAGGAAAGCGGAATATCGTACGCTTCGTACTATGCTGCTGATCAGACCGGCAGCGAGTTGAGGATTACCAAAGTGGAGTACGAAGGCTTGTTCGTAACCAAGCGCATGTATAAAGTCACCGGTACCTTCAAGTGCAAAGTCGCAAAATCGGATGGATCATCGATTAGCACGGTAACAGAGGGTGAATTTGTGGTTAGATATTCGGAATTCTGAGGAACAGGAAGGTGGTCAAAGTGCTTTTTTTTCATCAAACCGCACTCAGTTGTACATAGGTAGTTTAACACCCCATTCACATAATTTCTGGTTCTTCGCGGTTCGATTTTTTGTACGTTTAGCCCTTACTTTATTAGCTGACTTTATGCGGATTATTTTGGTTTTAGCCCTTGTTCCCTCGTTTTTGTGGGCACAGCACCGCCAACCCGATGCAGCCGAAATCAGGTTGCGCCTGCAAAAGCTCAATGTACTTGGGTCGATGCTTTACGTGGCCGCCCACCCCGATGACGAAAATACCCGCGCTATTGCTTTTTTCGCCAACGACAAGCTTTTCACTACGGCTTACCTCTCTATGACTCGCGGTGATGGCGGGCAGAACCTCATAGGCCCTGAACTTCGCGATCAGTTGGGCCTCATCCGCACCCAAGAGCTGATGGCCGCCAGGCGCCTTGACGGTGGTCATCAGTTTTTTACCCGAGCCAACGACTTCGGGTTCTCGAAGAATCAGAAGGAAACAATGGAGATCTGGGGGAAGGAAAATATTTTGTCCGATGTGGTCCGCGTCATCCGGCAGTTTAAGCCCGACATCATCATTAACCGGTTTCCGCCCGATGAGCGCGCTGGTCATGGTCACCATACGGCTTCTGCCATACTCTCGCAGGAAGCATTCGAGGCTGCTGCAGATCCTTCACGATTTCCCGAACAGGTCAAAGAGTTTGGTGTCTGGCAGGTGAAGCGCCTTTACACGAATACCGGGCGCTGGTGGAACCAGACGATTAACGAAAATACACCAGGCGTTGTAAACCTGAACGTGGGTACCTATAACAAGCTGCTGGGAAAGTCCTATTCAGAGATTGCAGCTGAAAGCCGTAGCCAGCATAAGAGCCAGGGTTTTGGTTCTCCTGGGCGCAGGGGCGATGCGCTTGAGTTCTTCGAGTATGCCAAGGGAGAACAGGCTTCGAAAGACTTGATGGAAGGCGTAGATGTGTCGTGGGCGCGTGTGAAAGGTGGCGATAAGGTAAAACCGTTGGTGGATCAGGCCATTGCGGCCTATCGCGAAGAAGAGCCGGAGGCCAGCATTCCCCGTTTGTTAGAAGTACGATCAGCTGTTTATGCTCTGGAGCCTTCGATTTGGCGCGACCGCAAGCTGAAGGAAGTTGACGAGTTGATTCAGGCGTGTGCCGGATTGTTTGTTGAAGTGGTGGCCGACCAGTACCGGAGTGCACCGAACGAAAAGGTGGTTGTGTCATGGGAAATCATCAACCGGTCAAAAGCGGATGTCAAGCTCCACAAGATCGTATCCAGTTGCTTGCAGATGGACACGGTTGTTCAATCCCCATTGACGAATAACGTGCCGCTTACGTTCAAAAATCCCCGTGTACTTTCAGGTTCACTGACTTATAGTGATCCCTACTGGCTGCGCGCTCCGCACACCCAGGGCCTTTTTACTGTGCCGTCCGAAAAATTCATCGGCAAACCGGAGAATGATCCTTCGGTAATGTGTTCGTTTGAGTTCTGGGTGGCGGGCAAGCCGCTGCTGATAAAAGTGCCTGTAATCTACAAATGGACGGACCCGGTGAAAGGCGAACTTTGGCGTCCGCTGGAGATCACGCCTCCGGTGTTTGTGCGATGCGAAGAACCCGTTTACCTTTTTCAGCAGTCATCGACCAAGTCGGTAACAGTGCTGCTTAAGTCATCATCTTCGCGAAATCTAAAGGGCAAAGTTTCGCTGAAGCTGCCGGAAGGCTGGAAATCGCAGCCGGCTGAGTATGCTTTTGAGCTGCCCAAGCGGAATGTTGAGTCGTCTTTTACGTTTCAGGTTAGTCCGTCATCAATTGAAGGAAGTTTTACGATATCGCCAGTTGCAGACATAGAAGGCAAAACGTACGACCTTGGCCTTCAGGAGATCATATACGATCACATACCAGCCCAAACGTTGCTGCCCAAGAGTGAAGCAAAAGCCCTACGAGTCAACCTGAACAAAGAAGGCACAACCATCGGCTACATTCGCGGTGCCGGTGAGGAAATTCCCA
>JBKCJM010000080.1:0-55234 GCA_046301755.1 Cyclobacteriaceae bacterium | reverse complement strand
CAAAGATCGGCAGCGGCACTCCCGCCATCGTACTGCTTTAAGATTGACACAATTTGTGTCTCGGTAAATCGACTTTTCTTCATGGTTCCCTAAAGTTAAAATTCCTAGTTTTGAATTCTTCGCTTTTTAGGGAAGTTTACGGCTTGGTTAGTTAAGACCCTGAGTGAATATTTTATGAGTAAGCGATTTAAGTCATTTGAGAAGGAACTTGACTTAAAGGCTGACATCTATAAAACGGAGCTTGACAAAGACCTCGAACTTTACAAAAAGGATTTAAACCTTGACCTTACTAAAAGAGAAAAGCTTCATGAAAGACGACTTGACATTTTAGGCGAACTCTATACAAAACTCGTGGACTTGGACTTTGCCATGATGGAGTTAGTGCAAATTTTCAAAACGGTAGTTGACGACTTTGATGACGAGGAAAGAGAGAGAATTGACAAAGCTGGAGCGGCTTACAACGAGTTTTTTAAAATATTGCAAAGGAAAATAAAATTTACTTTCGACCGCAGACTTGTAACATATTGGACGAGTTAGTGACTGGGTATTTTGAAACATTGTTGGACTATTCTTTTAAAACACGGACTGGTATTCCAGACGCACAATTGACAAAGAGGGCTTACGAAAAAATGCAGACTGACATACCAAAAGTCAAAGAACAAATTGAATCCGATTTCCGAAAATATTTTGGTGAAGACTAGGGCTACGGCTGCTAACAACATGTTTGCGCTATGGCCGGGTCTGTTGTTTAACCCAATGTGATTGAAACTGGTCGCAGAAAATGTATTTTTAAAAAATGGAGTTTAGCGTTGTGGATTCAACCCTCTACTTCTTCCCATTACTCACATGCTCGCCAATAAACCGCAGGCCGTCCAGCGTCAGTTGCGGGTCCACCACTTCGAAGTAACCTTTCAGCGAGGTAATCACAAACGATAAGCCGCCTGTGGCTACGGCCAACACCGGGCTGCCCAGTTCCTGACGGATGGACTCAATCACGCTGCGCACCAGGCCATCGTAGCCAATAACAATACCGGATTGAATAGCGGTAACGGTGTTGGTGCCCAAAGCCGAGCGCGGCATTTCCAGTGGCACATCAAACAGCTTGGCGGTGTTCTGGCTCAGCGCCTTGATGGCGGTGCGCAGCCCGGGCACAATGGAGACACCCAGAATTTTTCCGGTACTGCTCACCGTGGTAAAGGTGAGCGCGGTACCAAAGTCCACCACCACGCAATTCTGCCCGAACTTGGTATAAGCAGCCATCGCGTTGGCCACCAGGTCGCTGCCGATTTCGTACGGGTTGAGCACCTGCAGCGGCAGTTGTTCGTAAACCTTCGGGCCGAGAAAAATCGGCTCGCGAATGAACAACGAGCGGATGACGTTCTTGATCTTTTCATTCAGCCCCGGCACCACGCTGCTGATTACGATCACCTCGATGTGCTCGCGCTGCACGGAGGCTTCCAGCAGGTAGTCGCGGATTTTTACTCCGTAAAACAGTTCAGGCTGATCGGGCCGCGAAGGCACGCGCCAGTGGTGGCTCCACGTCTGGTCGTTCCACAAGCCGATGGTGATGTCGCTGTTGCCGATGTCGAAGGCGAGAAGCATGTCAAATTAAGAATGAAGATTTACGAATTACGAATTTGGAATTGCGAATTAGGGCGTCTGACGGCTCGTTACTACAGCCATCAGCCGTCTGACGCCTTCAGATTATTATTTCCGCGGACGACTTTAACCTTTAATCCTTCAAAGGAATAATTCACGCCAGGCTTTCGCAGACGCTCCTGCCATGCCCGCAATATCCGGATGCGCTCCTCAGGTTGGAGTGCTTCAAAGTGCGCTTGTCGGTCGACCCAGATTCTTTCGGGAGTAGTTTTTACCACCTTCATATCGAAAGGTACAAGAAAAATCAAAGGAAGAGGTATTGCGCCAGGGCGTACAGGCCCAATGCCAGCAGCACAAAGCCGGGCACCAGCTTGGCCCACGCCCCGCTCACGTAGCGCGACACGCGCTGTGCCATAAAGGCAAACACCGTGAGCAGCAGCATAGCCCCCACAGCCGTGCCAAAAATGTAACTGTGCAGCAGCCACACGCTGCTGAGGTCGATCCACCCCTGCGATTTCAGATAAGCCGTAACGCCAATCCAATACGGAATGGCCAGCGGGTTGAGCAGGCTCAGCACAAAACCTCTGCGAAACCCACTTTCTTCAAATCGCCTGGCAAAGGCAGTGGGCTTGCGTGCCGACCACAGGTTGAGTGCCCCGAGCAAGATCATTACCACGGCTGCGATGAGCCGGAAGTTTTCAATCACCAGCGGGTTGTTGGTGATCCAGTATTCGAATTGAATGCCGATCCACGTGTACGGATACTCCACGATGGAAACGGCCAACGCAAAGCGAAGGGCAGTGGCCACTTTGTGCTCGAGGCCCAGTTGCAGCACGCACAGGTTGAGCGTGCCGGGCGGTATGGAGCCGATGAAGCTGAAGATTAATCCTACCGCAAACACCCAGAGTAATTCCATTATGCCTGTGCCGCTTTAAAGCGCTTGTAGATTTTTTTTCCCTCGGCCAAAGATAAGTAAGGTGCACCGAGCCGGTGGTTGGCCACGCTTACGCGGTACATCGTGTGCCAGTGCCGGAACAACGTTTTCCAGGCTGCCCACAGCGAAGCGCCCGGCTGGTAGATATGCGCGGGCTCGGCCCCGCAGCCGTTCAGTTCCATGATTTTCACGCGGCCTGCCTCCAGGTCTTCTACCGAAGCACACCGCAGGTCGAAGCGGCCGAAGAAGAAGCCGTTGATTTGTTTGCTGATGCGATCAAACGAGTCGATCAGGCGGGGCGTGATGAGGTGATTGGCGTTTGTGAACTTGGTGCCCAGGCAATGGTTGCCGATGGAGACCAGTTCTTTTGATTCACCTGCGGGCAAAACGCGATTCAATTCATGTTGGTAAACCTGGCGGAGCGTTTCCCACTGCAACAGCGCCCGGTCCGAATCCTGAATCAACTGATGCAATGTTTTCGCGCCATCGCCCACCACCGTCAAAAATTCTTTTCCCGTGATGCTGTTGACGGTGCCGCGTTCGGCCCCCGGCATGCGCCAGTAGTACACGCCAAACTCGAGGGGCAGTTCAACTAACTCCTGGGCAATAAAATCGATTTTGATTTGAGACAGGTAATTGGCGATGTCATGGTCGGTGGTTATGCGCTTCACCATCCATCCGCGTTCACCCATGTCGGGTTTAAAAATCAACGGAAAGGAGAGGCCGGCTTCCTTCAAGCGCATGGCAGTCTCGGGTACGTTCCGTGAAGGAGACAGGCGAATTCCCCGTGGCTTCAGCTCGTCCGGTATCAGGCTGAGTACATCGAATTTGGATTCGCCCATCATGCCGCCTGTGGGGATAGATGGATTTGAGGCTGAAAAAAAGAACAACGCGCGCGCCCGCAGTGCCAGCCACAGCCAGTAAAACAGCAACGGCCATTGCACTGCCCAGAAGGGCCAGTACTCCCAATTGAACAGACGGATGAAAAAGGGAGAACGAAACAATCGCGTCATGCACGCGCAGCCGTGGAGGTTTCCTGGTAGCGAATGGTGGACACGGCAATGCCGAAATCGGGTGGCAGGGTTACGTAGGGCGCCACTTCGCGTACTCCGATTTTCATGATGGCCATGTGGTGCACGGCATGCTCAAGATTGTAGGTGAGTTCGCGCAGGTAGTTGGTATCGAGTGTTACCGCTTCTTCGCTGTCGCGCTCGTACCCGACTTCCAGTTTCAGGTGCTGATGGAGAGGTTGCTGGCGTACAAAGTCGCGGATGCGGTGGATGGCCGCCACGGCCAGAAATTTATCGGACTCAATGATTTTGTCGTGTGCGCGTTTGTCGTAATTCACGGTGCCCGACTGCACGCCTGCCTCCAGGCATACAAAAAACTCAAGGGTGTGGCGCAGGTGTTGGCCCACGGTGGAGCGGCTGAGGGCAGCCGAAGGAGTAACGAAGTCATCCGCCTCCATGCGCTCGACCAGGTCGGCCAATTGGCTTAAGATGGTGTCGCAGGCCTTAACTACTTGCATACGTGTCAGTCAATCGCCAAATATAGCGCAAAAACGAGCCGGGGGTCGGTGAAAAATGTTCCGGTGGTTATGGTTTTTACACCGTTGGTCGGCCGGGCGGCATTTTAGCCGGGCAGTTCGTCCTTCACGGTTTCCCACACCAGCTCGGGCTCATACCCTTTGCCAATGGCAAAACGGGCCACTTTGTTGCGCCTGGCGAGTAGGTTAGGCTCGTGTGTCTCCTTGATTTTCTTTCGCACAACGGTGACCAGGGCTTTGCGGTAGTCGGTTGCGTCAATCTCTTTTAACCCGGTGCGGATGCACCGCTCGGTGAGACCTTTTGATTTCAGCTCTTGTTCGATTTTCATCTTGCCCCATTTTTTCATCCGGAATTTGCCACCGGCAAACGCTTTGGCAAAACGCTCTTCATTGAGAAACCCATCGGCAATGAGCTGGCTGAGGATTTCATCGACCTGCGAGGCGAACAGGCCATAGTCGAAAAGCTTGCGTTTTACTTCCTGGTGGCTGCGCTCCTGGTAGGCGCAGTAGCGCATGATGCGGGCCAGCGCTTCGGGCGGAGAGAGTCTCTTTTTAGGGGCCGCATCCTCCTGCATCATCTCACTTGATCAGTCCGCGTGTTTTGAGAATGCTTTGAACGAATTTGCGTTCGTTGTCGGTGTTAAAGATCTTAAAAGGCCAGTGAATGAGTTGGGCTTTGTTCACAAAGAGTACCATGTAATCCTTGCCGAGTTGCACACGTTTGATCTGATCCCACTTCAGCGGCATGCCTTCGCGGGGGTTAAGCTTCATTACAATCTGCTGGCTGGAAATTTCGTAGGAGAATCGCTCGAACAGCATTTTGCCCTGGTCGAGTTGGGTGACGCCATAAAACTGTACCCACCAGAATAACAAGTACAGCAATCCTCCGATAACCGCCCCAATGAACCACCAGATGCTGGGGGCCCACAGGTAATTGATACAGATGGCTACGAAGAAGAGCGACACCCACCATTGCTGGCGCAGCACGGCCTTGAGGGCCATTTTAATGTAGGCGCTTTTTTCGAGTCGGTAGTTCTTGGTTTTAACAATCATAGCATTCCCGTAAGGGACGGCAAAAATAGGGAGGAAATTGGATAAAAACGGATTGCCCTGATTTGGCTTTGCGACATCTTGTAAACCGTGAGGGAACATTCCGTCCCTACGGGACGGTGCTTTTTTCTCCTTTACAAATTACAAACATATCGCCCCTGACGGGGCGAACATGGAATGGCGGTCGATAATTGCGAGGGACCAATGAGGAAAAGTCCCGTTAGTGACATGAATGTTTGTAGTAATTGTTTGGTCAAAGAGCCCGCCCCGTCAGGGGCGGAATGTTGTCCTTTCACGCAATTGGCTTGAAGATGTAGCGTTCATCAAATAGCACCTCAAATTTTTTAAGCAATTCGGTGTATTCGTTCTGGAATGTTCTGCTCTTATGATGTTCTTTTTGGTTCATCACGTACCGGTAAACCTGCTCCACCTGACTATGGCCGTACGAGAAAGCACCGTATCCCTCCTGCCATCGAAATTTTCCTGACACAAATCCCTTTTTGTTAATCCACTCTGATGATTCGCCTTTAACGATTTGCATAAGGTCAGAAATGGATTGCGCTGGGTGCAACCCGACAAAAAGGTGCACATGATCGGGCATGCCGTTAATGGCAATCATTTTGTGCTTGTGGTTTTTTACAATGCCGGTCATGTATTTAAACAATTCTTCTTCCCATGCGGGTTGAATCAGGCTCCTTCGGTTCTGAACGGCAAATACAAATTGCACATGCAATTGGGTGTACGTGTTGGCCATATGCTTATGGAATATTCCGTCCCTACGGACGGTGTTTTTTTCTCCTTTACAAATCTACAAACTATCACCCCTGACGGGGCGCAATCTTCAGCCATTTGTCATGAAAAGGGCCGGAGAAATGACTGCCTGGGATCACAGTATTCTGGAATGAGAAAAGAAGGGGTGCAGTTTGTTATTTGTAAAAATGCCAGTCAGACGCGACCGATCCGTTAATCTTGCGAGCTATACGGACGTGCCTAAATATGTGAATCTTTGACCACCTTCAGGCTCAGGTCAACACTCTTAACCGAGTGCGTCAGCGCGCCTACCGAAATGTAATCTACTCCGCATTCGGCTACGGCCCGGATGGTTGCTTCGGTAATGCCTCCGCTGGCTTCCGTCTTGCAAACCCCGTTGATCCTAGCAACTGCAGCGCGCATATCGGCCACGGACATATTATCGAGCATGATCACATCGGGGCGTGATTGCAGAGCTTCTTCCACCTCCGCCAGGTTGCGCGTCTCCACTTCGATTCGCAGCGGGCGGCCAATTCGCTTTAGGTACTCGCGGGTAGATGCAATGGCACGGGTGATGCCACCGCCCATGTCCACATGATTGTCTTTGAGCATCACCATGTCGTACAGCGCGAAGCGGTGATTGACGCCACCGCCAATCGCTACCGCCCATTTTTCGGCCAGACGGAAATTCGGAGTAGTCTTGCGCGTGTCCATCAGCCGCGCCCGCGTGCCCTCAATCAACCGCGCCAGGCGATGAGTGAGCGTGGCGATACCACTCATGCGCTGCATGCAATTAAGCACCAGCCGCTCGGCCTGCAGAATGGATTGCACACGACCGCTGACGACAAAAGCTACATCTCCGGGACTAACATCATCACCGTCATGCCGCAATAAGTCAACCGAAAGAGTTGGATCTACGGCCTGGAAAATCTCTAGTGCCAGTTCGATGCCGGCCAATTTGCATTCTTCTTTTATCAGCAGCCTTGCGCTCGCTTGTTTGTCGTGCGGTATGCTGCCGAGGGTAGAGTGGTCGCCCTCTCCGATATCTTCGGCCAGGGCAGATTGAATAAACGATTGAAGGGCTGCAGGTGTAATGTAGTCCGGGCGCGTCATTCCTTCACGAAGCTCATTTCGTGAATGAGCAGCTGACCGCTCACGTCTTTCACGCGAATCAACACGTTGTAGGAAGCGCCTCCACTTTCATAACGACCAATGGCAAACTGCAGGCCGCCTTTAGAGGCACCGGTATGCATTACCGTGAAGTTAGCCGGGGGGCTTTTCTTGAAAAAATCGCGCATCACAAATTCGCCCTGCGTTTTGCTGTAGCTGCTCACGTTGCCGTCCAGCGTAATTTCTACAGAAGTATTAAAGTGGCGTGCGAGCGCTTTGGCGTCACCGGTTTTGATGGCCTCGCGCATAGGGCCATACCATTCGGCCTGCGCCACGGCATCCGCGGTTGCCACACCCATCCCCAGCACAATCAAAAACAGCAGATTCTTCATTATCCCCGTAACTATTCGAAAAACGTGCCACAAATATACCATTTAGAGCCACTTGCGGGCCCAAGCGGGGGCGGGCACGTATATTTGCAATCCTTTTATTACCAGACAATGAACCGCAAAGTGTTGTTGATGATTCTTGATGGCTGGGGCCTTGCCGTGAACAAAGCCGTATCTGCCATTGACCAGGCCCAAACGCCTTATATTCAATCCCTGTACAAAAAGTACCCGCACAGCAAACTAGAGGCCTCTGGCCTGGCGGTGGGGCTGCCGGCCGGGCAAATGGGCAACTCGGAAGTTGGCCACATGAACATCGGGGCCGGGCGTGTTGTCTATCAAGACCTGGTGCGCGTAAACAAAGCCATTGAAGATCGCGAACTGGCAACCAACACCGTGCTGCAGGGGGCATTTGACTACGCCCGCAATAACCGTAAAGCGGTGCATTTTATCGGACTTGTTTCCGATGGAGGAGTTCACTCGCACATCGGCCACCTGAAAGGTCTGTGCTCGCTGGCCAGTGAAGCAGGATTGAAAGACATTTTCGTTCACGCCTTCACCGATGGCCGCGACACCGACCCGAAAGGAGGCCGCGCCTACCTGGCGGATTTGAAAAATCACCTTGACCGCACAGGCGGTAAAATCGTCAGCGTCATCGGTCGCTATTATGCCATGGATCGCGACAAACGATGGGAGCGCGTGAAACTGGCGTACGATCTGCTGGTGAACGGCATCGGAACACCCACCACTGACGTGTTGACTGCAGTAGAGAAATCATATGCCGAGGGCGTGACCGATGAATTTATCAAACCGGTTGTTGTAAGCGGAACTGACGGTAAGCCGCTGGCTACGATAAAGCCGGACGATGTGGTGATCTGTTTCAATTTCCGTACCGACCGCGGACGCGAGATCACGCAGGTACTCACCCAACAGGACTTCCCTGATCACGGCATGAAAAAGTTGCCGCTGCACTACATTACACTCACCAACTATGACGACACGTTTCAGAACGTGGAGGTAATTTTTGATAAGGATAACCTGGAGAACACGTTGGGCGAGGTGCTGGCAAAAGCCGGCAAGAAGCAAATCCGCATTGCCGAAACCGAAAAGTATCCGCACGTGACGTTCTTCTTTTCCGGTGGGCGCGAAACACCGTTTGACGGGGAGCAGCGCATTTTGTGCCCGTCACCGAAAGTAGCTACTTATGATTTGCAGCCTGAGATGAGCGCGCGCGACATCCGCGACCAGATCATTCCGGAACTGGAAAAAAAAGAAGCGGATTTCATTTGTCTCAATTTTGCCAACCCTGACATGGTAGGACACACCGGTGTATTTTCTGCCGCTGTGAAAGCATGCGAAACTGTAGATCAGTGTAACGAGGCGGTGACCGAAGCAGCCCGGAAAAATGGCTACACCGTCATCATCATTGCTGACCACGGCAATGCCGATATTATGATCAACGAAGACGGCACACCCAACACGGCCCACACAACTAATCTTGTGCCGTGCATTTTGGTGGATGATCATTACAGCGGCCCGTGGCAGAACGGTAAGCTGGGCGATTTGGCACCCACCATTCTCAACCTCATGGGCATCGCTATCCCCCGGGAGATGACCGGCCAATTGCTGACACGCGCATGAAGTGGATATGGATACCGGCAGTTGCGTTGATGATGAGCTGCCAGCAGCCCGGTACCGCTACCGGTTCGCAACGGCCGCTGTATAACTTCGACAGCTTGCTCTCCGCCCAGGCCGCGCAAAGTCGTGCGCTGGTGAAAATTACCAGGGTGAATGACGTTACTGACTCAGTGGCGTTGACGATGACCGCTGCCGATTGGCAAAAGGAGCTTGATGTTTTTGAGAAACTTCAGGCAGCCAACCGCCCGGCCTATCGCGATCGGTATGTGATGTCGGAATATGAAGACCCGCGCAGCAACCTTACCGTGCGCGAATACCGGGACGATCATGCCCCCGTAGGCATTTTGCGTCTGTACTACCTGGATCGCCCGGGTCGCATTCAGAAGATTGAAGCCATTCACCGCGAAAAGAGTTTTTTCTTTTCGGCCGAGCGGCAGTTTCGGTTGCAGTTTGAATCTCCCGGATCCACCCGTCTCTCGGCATTCAGCCAAAAAGGAGGGCAGAAGGTTTTTTGGGGCGATACCACGCTGTTTGAGATTCAGGTACGACTACAATAAAGCCTGGCAGGGCTCCGTCTACGACAACGGAATAAAACAAGTATGGCAAAGAGGCGATTTTCGGAAGATGACGGGCAACCAAAAGCAAAGCTGACGCGCGAAGGACTGCGCAAGTTCCTCGGCATTTTTCGGTTTGTGCTGCCCTATAAGTGGGTGTTTGCATTGGGCCTTTTGTCGCTGGCCCTTTCGAGTATTACCGTGCTGGCCTTTCCGTTTTTTGCGGGCAAGCTGCTGGATGTAGCTCAGGGCAAAACGTGGATGTTCATTGATTCGATCAGCCAGATTGCCTTCATCCTGATGGGCATCCTGGCCGTACAAAGTGTGTTTTCGTTCACCCGCATGTATACATTCACTCGCGTAAGCGAAAACGCGCTGGCCGATTTGCGCCATGGGGTGTTCGATAAAATGATCTGGTTGCCGATGTCGTTCTACGACTCGCGCAGGGTGGGCGAGCTCATGAGCCGCATCACGTCCGATGTATCGACCCTGCAGGATACGCTGACGTTTACCCTGGCCGAACTCTTGCGCCAGATTCTCGTGCTCATCTTTGGTGTCGCCATCATTTTTGTGCTAACACCGAAGCTTACGTTGTTTATGCTCATCACCTTTCCGGTGCTGGTGCTGGCCGCGCTGGCGTTCGGTAAGTTCATACGTAAGCAGTCCCGGAAAATTCAGGATCAGTTGGCAAACGCCAACGTGGTGGTGGAGGAGGCGCTGCAGTCGATCAGTGTGGTCAAGTCATTTACCAACGAGGTGCTGGAAATCACCCGTTACCGCAAGTCCTTGCGCGAGGTAGTGGAAACGGCCGTAAGGGTGGGCAAGTATCGGGGCTTGTTTGTGTCGTTTTCGATCGTGGCGTTTTTTGGCGGCATTGTGGCCATTAGTTGGTACGGTGCCAACCTCGTGCAGGCCGGTGAGCTTACCGTGGGTGATTTGTTCTCGTTCGTGATTTACACCTCGTTCATCGGAGGTTCCATTGCAGGGTTGGGCGATATCTACAGCCAGGTGCAGAAGTCGATCGGAGCATCCGAGCGGCTGGTGGAAATTCTTCATACACCAGACGAGCGCGAAGCGAATCCGCAGCCGGTCAAGTTGAAAGGCCAGCTTTCGTTTGAGAACGTAACGTTTGAATACCCTACGCGGCAGGACGTAACGGTGCTGCGGGATATTGATTTTCGGGTGCGCCCGGGTGAACGCATTGCCCTGGTGGGGCCCAGCGGGGCGGGCAAGTCTACCATTATTTCATTGTTGCTGCGCAAGTACCCGGTGAGCCAGGGCGCCATTCTTGCCGATGGGCTGAACATTCAGGATTACAACCTCACATCGTACCGGCAAAACATCGGACTGGTGCCACAGGAAGTGATTCTGTTTGGCGGCACCATTCGCGAAAATATTGCCTACGGAAAACCCGAGGCTGCGGAAGAGGAAATCTGGAATGCCGCCCGCCAGGCCAACGCACTGGAGTTTATTGAAGGTTTTCCGGAGAAGTTGAACACAATCGTGGGCGACCGGGGCGTTAAACTCTCCGGAGGTCAGCGTCAGCGCATCGCCATTGCTCGTGCTATTTTGAAAGATCCCGCAATACTGGTGCTGGACGAGGCAACCAGTTCGCTCGATGCGCAGTCGGAGCGCCTGGTGCAGGATGCGCTGGAGAAATTGATGCAGAACCGTACCACGTTTGTAATCGCCCACCGCCTGAGCACCATTCGCACAGCCGATCGTATCCTGGTGATTAAGGATGGCCGTGTGGCGGAGTCCGGCAAGCACGAGGAATTGCTTCAGCGCGATGAGGGTATTTATAGTAACTTGCTCAAACTTCAGATCGAGAATTCATCCGTTGCCCCTGCATGAAGGAAGAACTTACCGCACCGCTGAAATCGCATAAGCTTCGTACTACCTCGAGCCGGCAGGCTATATTGGATTTGTTTCAGAAGCGTGGCTATGCCTTGTCCTATTCCGACATTGAACAGGAGTTAGGCAGCGTGTATGACCGGGTTACTGTTTATCGAACCCTGAAAACCTTCCTCGACCGCGGAGTTATCCACAAAGTTCTTGACGACACCGGAACGCTCAAATATGCGCTTTGCCAGCAGGCCTGCACCGAAGAGGGCCACCACCACGAGCACGTCCACTTTAAGTGCACAAAATGTGGACAAACCACCTGCCTGGAGGGTGCACACATACCCGCGGTGAAACTGCCAGCCGGCTACAAGGCCCGTGAACTAAACCTGTTAATTCAGGGAATTTGCAGGAAATGTGCCCCCTAAAGGGGTTTCCTTTTGTTCAATGCTGGTATTTAACCGTGGTTGTCTTTACATAACGGATAATTTGTAGTTTTACCACTAATTTACTGCCTGTAATGCTGTTTTGAGCGACTAAACGCTTCCTAATACCCCACTAAAACGAATCACCCGGGATGCTTCTGTTCTCGTTGTTTAGTAGCCACAGTCAGGCCGAAACCATCCTCTTTGGAGTATTCGCGGTAATCATTGTCGTATTTCTGCTGCTCGATCTGGGCGTGTTCAACAAAAAGGCCCACAAGATTACGACCCGTTCTGCCTTGTATCAGTCTGTGTTCTGGGTATTCATCAGCACCATATTTGGGCTTTTCATCTACCTGTACGATGAGGGCGGGCTCGATGCCTCAGTAGAATACTTCAGCGCTTACCTCACTGAGTATGCCCTCTCGGTTGATAACATTTTCGTCATTCTACTCATCCTGAAGTATTTCGCAGTCAAGGAGGAGTATTACCACAACATCCTGTTCTGGGGTATTCTTGGGGCCGTGGTATTCCGGGGCGTTTTCATCTTTGTGGGGGCCCTGCTCATCGCCAAGTTCCACTGGATTTTGTACGTGTTCGGTGTGTTGCTGATCTACTCGGGTATCAAGATTTACTTTGAGGACAGTGATGAGAAAATTGATCCGGAGAAGAACCCAATCATGCGGCTATGCCGCAAATATCTGCCCATTACACCCGATGATCACGGAGGAAAGTTTGTGATCACCAAACCCCGGCTGGTGTTCACTCCGCTGTTTTTGGTGATTGTACTGATTGAAACTACCGACCTGATTTTTGCTGTTGACTCCATCCCCGCTGCATTTGCCATTACACAGAACGAGTTTCTGATCTATACGTCCAACATTTTTGCCGTGCTGGGTTTACGGGCGATGTTCTTCCTGTTATCGGGTGTCATTGACAAGTTCTACCTGTTGCAAAAAGGTCTCTCGATCATTCTGTTCTTCATTGGAGCCAAAATGCTGCTGGAGATTATTCACATCGAAATACCGCCCACGTATTCGTTCATCGTCATTATTCTCACCCTCACGCTGGCCATTGTAATCTCCATTCTGGTGCCCAAGAAGTTGAAGGAGTCGGAGGAGTTGAAGTAAGTTCTATTTTTCCCGACCTACATATTTTGAAATAGCCAGGGCTACCACCATGGCAAAGTAGATTTGGCCGATGATGGTCAACATAATGGCCAGCGTTTGCGCTACCGGGTGAATGGGTGTAATGTCGCCATATCCAAGTGTTGCCAGCGTAACGAAGCTGAAGTACACAAAGTCTTCAAACTGAGGTGTGCCAAAATGAACCGGCAGATTAAATGATCCCGGAATCAGTTCATACACGATTAACGAACTTAGCGATCCGGCAAAGCCAATGAGGAGGTACGCATCAATCGTGGACACGAGCAATACGCGGTCGATATCCGGTTGAATAATTACCTGTTTGATGAGCACGGTGGCCGTGAATATAAAGAAGGCCAGCAGTACCACGTGCGACAACAACGTGAGGCTGGGCACCAGAAAGGCTAACCAGGTGGTGGCCAACGCAGCAGCACCCATAATCCATTCCCACTTTAACCAGCCCCGCAGGTAGGTGGAGATTCCACCGGAGAGCACCACAAAACTCAGCACGACACTGTAAAACAAGGGTCGCGCTACATGGGCATACACCAGGGGATGGATCAGCAGGAGGGCGACCAGGCTGATCATCAGCATGAATGGATTCTTTTTTCTCATGGATGCAAAGAAATCACCCTTCGGCAACTTCGGCAAAAAAGTTCTTGGGCAAAATCTGCATGAGCATGGGCAGGGTGAGGAAGTGTTGAGGCAGTGAAACGAGAACAAATGTGGGGATTGCTTTCAGCACCATCATCAGCAATTCGTGCAAACGGATCTTCTCAGCGTCAGTCAGTTCCTGCGACCTTGCTTTTTTCAGCAGGCCCACCAGCTCCTCACTGCTCTGAACTTCGCGCACCAGTTTTGATTTGTTTTGTTCAGCCACATGCGCCAGGCGCTTCAGAAACTGCTGGCTTACCATGTTGTAGTCCAGCTTATTTTGCAGCGAACTCAGTTGTTCCCAATGCTCGAGCACAAAGCCCTCCACCGCCAGCATGCTGTTCTCCAGATCGTCCGGGTTAAAATCGAGGTAGGCGCTGAACTCTTGCAAGAAGGTTTGTTCGGGCGCTTCAACTTTCTTATCGGCCCACACAGTGAGAATGGCCATTTCCAGGAAGTACTTCTTCAGAATCCACGAGTTATTGGTGGGCAGGTTGATGTCCTCGAGGCGTACTCCTTTTTCAAAGATGGCAAGCGCTTCTTTCCTGCGGTCGTGTGGCAGGCCGGCACTTTGTTGGAAGAGATCAAACAGTTTGCGCTCTTCATACTCAATTGCCTTGTTGGCGTGAGCAGCCGCGGCAATCACCTTCACCACTGAAAAGCGCAACTCCTCACGCTCGTACTTGAAAAAATCCGATACGATGCGGTCGGCATTGGTGTGAATCCATTGGCCAAAAATGAAAATGTCGAGAAAGAGCAGGCTGTTGTGAAAAAACTGTGTCCAGAAGTTTCCGCTGTACTCGGAAGTGTGGTCAATGCGCTTATCGAGAATCGTCTCGGCAATCTCCAGCGGGGTTTTCTTTCGGCCGAAAAGTGTTTTCGTGGGTGTGGCCAGCTCCGGAAACACGTGATTATAGAAATTGCCCACCTGCTCGAGGCTTTTCATAATCATGTCCGACAGTTCACCGGCATCTTTGATCGACTTCTCGTGGTAGAGCAACGAGGCGCTGATCAGGCTTTCGGCCAGCAGGATTTTCATCCTGTCTTTTTCGTCCCAGCGCCTGGCATCGGGCAGGTCAACCTCCACGGTTTGGCCATACATTAACCCCGTGGGTTGAATAATCCGGTAAAGTGAATGGTCGGGATGGGCCGCGTGGCGGTTGGCCCCAGTAATACCGCGGAGCAACTCCTTGCGAAATTCAAGGTAGTCCTTCAGCCAACCCTTTTGTCCAGGCCGCAGCATTGGTATGTTACATCTGAAATAGGCCGAGAAGGTACAGAATTATCGGCCACAGCGCAACGTGCATCAGGCGGACTTCCAGCCCTTCTTGCGCAACGCGGCCACAGAGGCCTCAACTTTGGTCTTTAATTCATTTTTAAAAGCATCCAGTCGTTTGCCCACTTTTTTGTTGGTCGATCCGATGATTTGCGCGGCCAGGATGCCGGCATTGCGGGCACCGTTCAGCGCCACGGTTGCCACGGGCACTCCTGAAGGCATTTGTAGAATGGACAACACGGAATCCCATCCGTCAATAGAATTGGACGATTTGATGGGCACCCCGATTACCGGCAGGGAAGTCAGCGAGGCCACCATGCCCGGAAGATGCGCGGCCCCTCCGGCCCCTGCCACAATTACCTGCAAGCCGCGTGCACGGGCGGTAGTCGCGTATTCGACCATGCGCTGCGGAGTGCGGTGTGCCGACACTACCGTTACCTCAAACGGGATCTTCAGCTCCTCCAGAAATTCAGCCGCTTCGCGCATCACGTTCAGGTCGGACTGGCTGCCCATAATAATGCCAATGACGGGTTTGCTCATGCTATCACCTTTAAGGTTCGTTTCACAAATTCAACTTTTTGTTTCAGTTCGTCTGCACGGTTGCCTGTAATGGTGACGTGGCCCATTTTGCGGAAAGGTTTTGTGACATACTTTCCGTACAGATGCACGTGTACACCGGTTTCTTTTAATACCGTTTCCAGCCCTTGATACTTTGCAGGCCCCTCGTAATCGGCCTCACCCAACAGGTTTACCATAGCGCTTGGTTGCACAATCCGGGTGTCGCCCAGCGGTAAGTTGAAAATGGCGCGCAGGTGTTGTTCGTACTGCGAAGTTACGTTTGCCTCAATGGTGTGGTGCCCGCTGTTATGCGGCCGCGGGGCCACCTCGTTCACCAGTACTTGTCCGTCTTTCGTTACAAACATTTCTACGGCCAGCAGCCCAACCAGTTGCAGTTGCTCAACCAGCCTGCGGGCCACCGCATCGGCCTGTTCGGCAATGCCCGCTGAAATTGACGCGGGCGAGTAGAGATATTCCACCAGGTTGTGCTCGGGATGAAACACCATCTCAACGGCCGGAAAGGTGCTCACCTCGCCACGTTCATTTCGGGCGGCAATCACGGCAATTTCTTTATCGAAGTCGATGAGCTTTTCCAGCAGACCGGGCTTGTCGAAGGCTTTGTCCAGGTCTCCCGGTGTGCGCAGTATCTGCACGCCCCGGCCATCGTATCCCTCTTTGCCCAATTTGTTTACAGCCGGCAAAAAGCCCGCATGCTCATGTACGTCAGCCCGGTTGTTCACCAACACAAATTCAGCCGTGGGTATGTTGTGTGTGCGGTAGAACTCTTTTTGTTTGCGCTTGTCCTGAATGAGTTCAATAAGATGCGGTTGCGGAAAAACTTTCTTCCCCATCTTTTCCAATTCGCGCAGCGCCTCGGTGTTTACGTTTTCAATTTCGATGGTGATGAGGTCGCAGGTACGGCCGAAGGCCAGCACTGTGTCGAAGTCGGTAAGCTTGCCGTGGGTGAAGGGCGCCAGGTTGTGGCACGGGGCCTGCGCATCCGGGTCGAGCACCGAAAACCGGATGTTGAAATCGAGGCCGGCCTGAATGAGCATGCGGCCCAGTTGGCCGCCACCCAAAACGCCTAGCTTTTGTTGCTCAATGCCCATGTGGAGGGGCAAAAATAGGGATTTTGCCTCAGGCCAGTAGTTGATAGACGGCCAGCGCGGCCAGGTAGGCTACCCCGGTCATGTACGCCAGTTGAATCACCGGCCATTTCCATCCTTTCGTTTCGCGCCTTACAACCGCCAGCGTACTCATGCACTGCATGGCAAACGTGTAAAAAATCAACAACGAAAAACCGACAGCAGGTGTAAAGCGCGGCCCGCCTGTCTCGGGGTTGATCTCGGCCTTCAATCGACCTTTCACGGTGGCGGTGTCATCGGTACTGCCGATGCTGTAGATCGTGGCCACTGTACCGACAAACACTTCACGTGCGGCAAATGATGTAATCAATGCAATGCCGATTTTCCAATCGTAACCCAACGGCCGAATGGCCGGCTCAAGGGCCTTGCCCAGTTTGCCGGCATACGAATTTTCAAGTTGTTCGGCAGCCACCTGGCGCTCGGTTTCTTCACTCGTCCAGTTTTGTTGCGCTGCATGTGCACGTACGCGTTGTTCCGCTTCCTGCATGGCATCGCCCGGGCCGTAACTGGCAAGCACCCACAGCACAATCGAGATGGCAAGAATTACTTTTCCGGCTTCGAATACAAATGCATTTGTTTTTTCCAGAATGGTGTAGCCCACGTTGCTCCATTTCGGGGTGCGGTAGGTTGGCATCTCCATCAGCAGGTAGCTTTTCTCCTGGGTTTTTACCCACAGTTTCATAACCAGGGCGGTTAGCAGGGCGGCTACAAAGCCGAGCAGGTAAAGCCCCATAAGGGCTACTCCCTGGAGGTTTATGAACCCAAGTATATTGATGGAGGGTACCACGAGGCCCACCACGATGGTAAAGACCGGCAACCGGGCCGAGCAGCTCATGAAGGGCGTTACGAAGATGGTAATCAGTCGTTCTTTCCAGTTGTCGATGGTGCGCGTAGCCATGATGGCCGGTATGGCGCAAGCCCAGCCGGAGATCAGCGGCACCACGCTCTTTCCGTTGAGGCCGAACTTGCGCATGATCTTGTCCATCAGAAAAACTACGCGTGCCATGTAGCCGGTCTCTTCCAGAATAGAAATAAAGGCAAACAGAATTGCGATCTGCGGAATGAAGATGACAATGCCGCCAATGCCGGGCACAATTCCCTGCGTGATCAGATCAAAAAAGGGTCCTTCGGGAAAAACATTTCCGAGGTAGCTGCTCAGGTTGGCAAAACCCTGATCAATCCAATCCATGGGTACCTGCGCGATGAGGAAGATGGATTGAAAGATCACGAACAGAATCATCAGGAAGATGACGTAGCCCCAGATCTTGTGCGTGAGGATGCGATCGAGCCGGTAAGTATTTTTCTTCCACTCTTTGTCGGCCACCTTGCTGGTGACGGCATTGAGTACATCCTGGATGAAGCCATAGCGCTGCACAGTCTCGGCTCCCTGGTACTTGGCTGGGAAAAACCGGATGTCGGTGGCCAACTGCTGCAACTCTTTTTTCTTCGGATCGGGAAGAAAATTCATCTGATTCCATTGCTGCAGCACGATGAAGGCTGCGTGGCGCGACTTCAGCCCAAGCTCGCCCTTGATTTTGTCCAGAACCGGAATGAGTTCGGCCGCGGGTTCGTACACGTGCAGGGACGACTTCGGCAGCGGGGCAGCCATCTTCTCCTTTAGCTCCTCTAATCCCGAACCCGTGCGGGCATTAATCATCACCACGGGCACGTCCAGCTGCTTCTGCAATTTGACGATGTCGAATTCCATGCCCGCCTGTGCTGCGAGATCCACCATGTTCAATGCCAGGATGGTGGGAATCTGCAAATCGACCATCTGCGTGAGCAGCAGAAAGCAATTTTTCAGGTTGGTAGCATCGGCTACCAGAACCACGCGGTCGGGGTAGTTTTCACCTGTGGCATCCACCAGAATTTCCGACACGATTTTTTCATCCAGTGTTCGGGGGTAAATGCTGAACGTACCCGGCAGGTCGATGATTTGCGCACGCGTGCCAGCATTCAGCTGGCAATACCCGATGTGCTTGTCAACCGTAACTCCGGGGAAGTTGCCCGTCTTCTGGTTTAGCCCGGTGAGTTGGTTGAAGAGCGATGACTTGCCCGAGTTGGGCTTGCCGGCCAGTGCGATGCGAAGAGTAGCAGGCTGCGCCATGTTTATCGGAGAATGGCTATGGTGGCCGCCTCGCTGAGGCGCAGTGAAAGATCGAAGCCGGAAATGGTTACGCACACCGGATCGCCCAGCGGTGCAGCATAGTTAAAGCGCACCGAAGACCCGGGCAGAAACCCCATCTCCAGCAGCTTCACCGAAAGCTCGTCATCGTGAAAGCCTGCAATAACCGCAGTTTCCCCGGGGGCCATTTCTGCCACGTTTTTAAGGTTTTGCAAGCTTATTTAGACCGATTTTAAACTGCGCAAGATAGAGGGCCGACCATTGTCAACCAAAGACTTCAGTCATTTGTTGTAATCTTGTTTTTTAATCGCTGCGTGAAGAAAAAAAGTAAGAAAAAGAAGGAGCGCACACCGGTGCATGTGGCCGATCAGCAGGCGCCTGCCGCGCAGGAAAACCCATTTGATTTTGGCGGGCTGCCGGTGCGCGACCTGAAGAAAAACCTTGGTTGCGGCTGATGCAGTTTTGCTTACCTGCTTCCCATCCCCGATTTTGCCAACCGTTTAAACATTCTTCATGTCGCAATCAAAACACTGGCTGACGTTGTTAGAGCAACACCTGGCCCAACAAACCTGGGGGACGACACCGGCTTCGCTCTACGAGCCCATTCGCTACATCATGAAGCTGGGCGGCAAGCGCATGCGCCCCATGCTGGTGTGCACCGCCTATTCGCTGTACAAATCCGATGTGGAACGCGTGATTCCCCTGGCCGCTGCCGTGGAAGCGTTTCACAATTTCACGCTGATGCATGACGACATCATGGACCAGGCCCCGCTGCGCAGAGGCAAGGCCACCGTGCATGAAAAGTGGAATGTAAACACCGCCATTCTTTCGGGTGATGTGATGCTCGTGCGTGTGTACGACCAACTGCTGCACATGCCGATCAACCAGCTTACCGAAGTGCTGCCGTTGTTTAACCGCACGGCAGCCGAGGTGTGCGAGGGCCAGCAGTGGGACATGGAGTTTGAAACCAAAGCGCGGGTAACCGAGGCCCAGTACGTGGAGATGATCCGCCTCAAAACCGCTGTGCTGCTGGGCTTTAGCCTGGAACTGGGCGCCTTGCTGGCCGATGCGCCTGAGGAGGATCGCCAGGCACTTTATGATTTCGGGATCAACATGGGCATTGGCTTTCAGTTGAAAGATGATCTTCTCGATGTTTTTGCCGACCAGAAAAAATTCGGAAAGCAGGCGGGGGGTGACATTATCGCTAATAAGAAAACCTATTTGCTCATTAAGGCGCTGGCGTTGGCGAAAGGCAAACAAAAGGCCGAGTTACAAAAGTGGCTGGCAGCTAAAAAGTTTGACAAGCGCAAAAAAGTGAAGGCCGTTACGGCCTTGTACGAGCAGTTGAACATCCGCGAGTTGACGCAGGCAAAAATCGACCAGTATTTTAATGAAGCATTTGCTTCGCTGAAAAGATTGAGCGTGAACGCGCAGCCCTTGTTGACATTCGCACAGCAAATTGCCGAGCGGCAGCGCTAAGTGACCGAGGTTCAATCTTTTCCGGCACTCTTCGAGCCTTCCTCAATCTCTTTTTTTACGAATTTCACCAATTTACCGCGACCCCAAACTTGAAATCGGAATTTTCGCCCCTCCCTGTCTTTTATCACCAACATATTGGGCACAAGAATGGCAAGTCGGTATCCCCTCCTAATCTTCTTTATCTCTGAGAAATTAATTCTCAGTTCTTTTATCAGGTGATTGTTGCACGGAAACATCTCTGCCTTTGCAAGTTTGTCCAATCCTGGAGAAAAGCAGTCTTTCGGTTTGAAGGCGATATAATCGGAATAAAACGCAAGTTCTCCACGCGCTTGAAAGGGAAGCAGCTCCACGAAGAAGAGATATGGAGGCATTTGGTTAATTATCAGATAGGTATTTCGTAAGATTTCCGGCTTGCTTTGAGCCGAAGTCAACGTTGTTACTACAGCAAACCCTATTGCAATACAATACTTCACATGAAACTGTTTTATGGACTCAAGGCTTTATTCCACTTCTACCAAAAAAAATCACCCAGGCCCGCTCTTCCGGCACGCTTTCGCTCAGCGTATAAAACCCGCTGCCATCGCGGGCAAAGGCAATGGCTTCGCCCTGCCGCTCGCGCACGTACGCTAGCTGCTCGGGTGGGGTTTGCAGCAGCTTGCTAATGGGCCCGCCATCGGGGCGCGTCCAGTAGTAAATGTTGTCGTAATCTTTAATGACTACTTCCTTGCCATCAGCCGAGATGTCGGCCGCGCAAATGTTGTGAAACGGAAGCTTCACGCGAAAACGTCCGGTGAGGGTATCACCCTGGTACGGGTAATCAATTTTATAAAAATGAACGCTGTCCTCGCGTTTCGACAGCATATACATGCCGTGCGCAATCGGATCAATCATCAGTGCTTCCGTGTCGCGCACCCCGTCATCGAGTTTTACATACAGCGTATCGAATGTAGTGATCTCTTTTTCCGCATCGCCAAGCACGGGTTCTTCGAATCGGTATAAAATCTTCACTGCGTATTGAGCCATGTTGTCGCCAATATCGGCTACGTACACATAGCTTTTCGAGCTGTCGGGCCCGGTGCCCAGTGCAATGTCTTCCCAGTCGCGGTTGGTAATGCCGGCCAGGTGGCACGTCATTTTGATTTCGCCTTCCGGGCTTATCAGATAGACGCTGGCCGGATTTCCGCTGTCATTATGCGTCCAAAGCAGTCCGGGATTGGCGGCACTGGCTACCAGCCCAGAGGCCTCGGCCAACTCACTGGTAACGGGCTTGCCGAGCGGCACGCCAGCCTCAAACCGTGTGCTGGACCCCGTCTTTTTCTGACAACTCCAGAGCAGGACAGCCGCTGCGGCCAAACCCAACATGCGCATGGTCAACGTGTTCATAGCGGCCCGCAAGTTGTGAAAAATCACCAAGCAAAAAAGCGCGAATGCGGCAGGCGGTTACCTTTGTGCGATGGCAGACGAAGACCAGATTCAGGACGAGCAGGACGATGAGTTGTTTGAACACCACCGCATTGTAGCCGACCCCGGCCAAAGCCTGGTGCGCATTGATAAGTTTCTGATGGATCGCCTGCCCAACGTGACGCGCACAAAAATTCAGGCCGGTATTCATGAGGGCTTTGTGCGGGTGAACGACAAAGCCATTAAGCCCAATTACAAAGTGCATCCCAACGATGTGATTGTGGTGGCGCTGCCCGAGCCGCCCCGCGACTCAGACGTGAAGCCCGAGAATATCCCGCTCAACATTGTATTCGAAGACGAACACCTGCTGGTGATCAACAAGCCAGCCGGGATGGTGGTGCACCCCGCCTACCAGAACTGGTCCGGCACGCTCGTCAACGCATTGGTCCACCACTTCCAGACGCTGCCCAACATGCCGGGTAACGAGGGCCGGCCGGGCCTCGTGCACCGCATCGATAAAGATACCAGCGGTTTGTTGGTGATCGCCAAGACCGAGCGGGCCATGACTTCGCTGGCCAAACAGTTTTTTGATCATTCGATACAGCGGACCTACCAGGCATTGGTGTGGGGCATACCCTCACCGCCAGAGGGAACCATCGATATTCCTGTGGGGCGCAGCCTGAAAGACCGCAGGGTAACGATGGCTTTTCCTGATGGCGAATTTGGGCGCCACGCGATTACGCACTATCGGTTGCTTAAGGATTTACGCTATGTGTCGCTGGTCGAATGCAGACTGGAAACCGGCCGCACGCACCAGATCCGCGCCCACATGAAACACCTCGGCCACCCGCTCTTCAACGATGCCATGTATGGCGGCAGCGATATTGTGAAGGGTACGGTGTTCACTAAGTACAAACAATTTGTCGAGAACTGTTTTAAAATGTTGCCCCGTCAGGCGTTGCACGCCAAGACCATTGGATTTGTTCACCCCGCCTCGCAGCAATGGATGCAATTTGACTCTGAACTGCCCGCGGATATGGCTGACGTGATCGCCAAATGGGAGAACTACGTGCACTACACGTAGCGTGTGCGGAAGATGATTTTAAAATTTTGAGGTGACACCACCATTCAGGTGCCGTATGTGACACCTGTATTACCGCGCAGTAACCGGATTGTTACGCGGTCAGCTGCAGGCCCCGTTTATCCTTCTGCAGGGCCTGGCGAATTTCATTCATCGCCTCGCGCTTGAATGTCTGATAGTCCGGGGTGCGCGCAGGTTGGTTCAGCAGCCCTTTGATGTACTGCAAAACTTCTTCCATTTGCACCTGGTCCATCGCATCCAAACTCTGGACGATGGCCAGCTTGGGTGAATGTTTCATGATTTTCGTAGTGGTTATGCAAATATAACGTCTATCCCACTAAAAAGTTAGACGTAACAACCTGATAACCAAAACAAAACATTACAAACATGAGGTCCGCAAAAACCGCGCATTCAGGCTTTTTTCCGCTGTAAATAAAGCTGCCGCGTTTTCACTTTGTGGATAATGTCAAGCGCCCTTTTTATGCGGCTGTCAACATTCCGAACCGATTTCACATAGTAACACAAGCTGCGCTGAAGTCCGGGTGTTATTGAATTCCAAACGGTGCGGCCCTCGTCATCCTGGTCCAGTACCGCTTGCAGTTCTTCGGGCACCTCCACCACGCTGGGGTCGGCTAATGCAAATTCAATATCTACAAGGTCACCGGGTTTCACTTTTGCTCTGCGGGCCAGCACCTTGCTGACCATAATAAACCGCGGGCCTTTTTTTCGATATTGAATGGCCAGGTCGATCGGCACTCCGTTGAGTGATCCTTTCAGGCGAAGGCGACCTTCCGGCAGTTTGTTTTGGACTTTTTCAGGAATCAAAACACAACAGTAGGTAAACGCTCCTTTCAGTTCGGTCAATTTCCCGGAAAATCGAAACAGGTTTTTCGTTGCAGATTTCTTTTTGGCCATTACCGGAATTTTGATTTCCACTGATTGGCCCGTTGCAGCCGCGAGAGTTCACCCGAAGTGATCGCTTCCTGAAGCTTGGTGTGAGCCGGCCCGCGCGAGGTGAAATGATAATCGCCACAGGTGCTGCAGGTATACACAGTTTGGGGTCCCTGGCCGGGCTTGTAATGGTACACGGCATGTGCCTCCAGCAAGGCCTCAACAGCCAGTGCTTCGGTCGAAAATCTTCGCTTTCCCGTGGGGCAGGGCGCCATATCGAAAATTACGAAATGAATTTGGGAAGCATTTGTTTTCTTTGCCGCCAAAGAATCAAGAGATGATACGATTGATAAGTTTTTTTGCAGTGCTCCTGGTGTCGGCCGGGGCAAGTGCTCAGTCTAAAAAGGAGTTGACAGACGAGGTGTCGCGGCTAAAAAAGGAGATTGAAGAATTGAAAAAACCAAAGCCGGTGAATGTTGAAACCGAAGTTGACCGCGCCAGCTATAGCATCGGGGTGTTGATGGGCACCTCGCTGAAGTCGCAGGGGGGCGACTCGCTTAATCTACAGGTGATCGGGGCCGCCATCGAAGATGTCTTACTGGGCAAAGAGTTGAAAGTGAAGCGCGAAGAATGCACAGGCATTGCGCAAACCTATATGACAAAGACTATGGAGTTGAGAAACACGAAACGCATAGAGGAGGGCAAGGCTTTTCTCGCTGCAAATGCAACCAAAGCCGGTGTGCAGTCCACGGCCAGCGGGTTGCAATACCAGGTGGTGAAAGAAGGAACCGGAAAGAAGCCTGGCCCCACCGATCGGGTAACCGTGAACTATACCGGCCGCCTCACAGACGGCACGATGTTCGACAGTTCTGTGGAGCGCGGACAGCCTGCCACGTTTGGTGTTAATCAGGTAATCAGCGGCTGGACGGAGGCACTGCAACTGATGAGTGAGGGATCGAAGTGGATGTTATACATCCCGTCTGATTTGGGATATGGAGCGCGTGGTGCAGGTGGTGATATTCCGCCCCACTCGGTGCTGGTTTTCGAGGTCGAGTTACTTAAGGTGAACTAAACGCCAACGCTTTTTACTGAAAAAGCCCGCGATTCTTTCGCGGGCTTTTCTTTTTCATCGGGCACTAGCTCACTTCGGGTCCAGCGCCTGGTTGATGCGGTTAACGACATCCTGCAGGTGAACACGGCTCATGCGATCAGCCGTGCCCGGCAAGGCTGCGTTGATTTCCGACCGGAGATCGACCAGGTGCGCACGCGCCAGCGACATTACATCGCTCTTTCGCGGATCGGCCACAGGCGAAGGAGGTGATGCAGGGAAGAACGGGCTGGAAAAGCCAAACCCACCGCCACCGGCTATAGTGGCTGGAGGATTGAGCAGGGCAATCATGCGTTCTGCGTGCACCTTTTGAAGGTTTCTCCGGTACGTATCGATGGGCTTGCGGCTGCGCAGTTCCGCCCAAATTCCTTTTCTCAAATCGGTGAACATTTCATCCAGGCTGTACGCATTGGTGTTGGTGGCGCTGGTTTCGATCAGACGCTGCATGCGGGCATAATCGTGCAGACTGTTAAGTGTAGATTCCTGCACCTGCCGCACCTGCTCCACGCCCGAACCAGGTCGCGTCATAGTCAGCACAGCAGGATCCAGCATCCACTGAGGAGTTTCAAAGAGCTGGCGGTTCAAAAATGCAACCGCGTCCTTCTGAAGATTTTTGGGAGTAGGCTCGTACACCACACCACTTTGCTCATACGTTTTCGGGGTTTCGTAAATTCCGCCTACGTATTTGGTTACGTGGCCCATGTACCTTCGGTATTGACCTACCACCTGGCCATACATCTCATTCAGCTTGTCGTAGTCTTCGGCTTCTTCTTTGTACCAGTCTTTAAGGGCGGGCAGTATGCGTTTAAGATTCTTAATGCCGTAGTCACTCGCCAGCATGGCATTGTTGCCGAGGTCTTCGCTTTGCGACCGCGGATCGTACGGATTGATTTCGGAGCCGAACCAGTACATCGGGTCACCGGCATGCGACAGCACCCACTTGTTCAATACCTTTTTGTCCTCGTCTGCATTTTTGGTATCGAACACGGGCTTGTAGCCCCATTCAATTGCCCACTTGTCGTATATACCAACACCCGGGAAAAGATTGGTAACACCATCTTCGGGTTGCGCAACGTAGTTGAAGCGCGCATAGTCCATGATCGAAGGCGTGTGACCGTATTTCGCCTGGTACTCCTTATCGCGAAGTTTTTCAACCGGTGTGGCATGGCTGGAGCCAAAGTTGTGACGGAGACCCAACGTGTGGCCTACCTCGTGAGCCGATACAAAACGAATTAATTGGCCCATCAACTCATCATCAAATTTGCGCTTGCGTGCGCGCGGGTCCACAGCTCCGGTTTGGATGGTGTACCAACTGTTGAGCAGGCTCATCACGTTGTGGTACCACCCAATGTGACTCTCGATGATTTCGCCCGTGCGCGGATCATGCACGTTGGGCCCATACGCATTTTGAATATCGGAGGCGAAATAGCGAATGAACGAGTAGCGGGCATCTTCCGTGCTGATGGTGGTATCACCAGCGGGCACCTCTTTAGCCAGGATGGCATTCTTAAAGCCAGCTTGCTCAAACGCTTTTTGCCAGTCCTCAACGCCCAGTTTCAGGTACTTCCGCCATTGCACCGGGGTGGCGGGATCGATATGGAATACAATCGGTTTAATGGGCTCAACGAGTTCCCCCCGCTTCATTTTTTCCACATCACCTGGCTTGGGTTCCAACCGCCAACGCACGGCAAAAACTTCCGTTTCGGATTTTTGGGATTGTTCGCCATACACCGTGTAACCGCTGGCAAAGAAACCCACGCGGGCATCAAACAAACGTTTACGTGCAGGCACTTTCGGCAGCAGGATCATTGAGGCATTCATTTCAACGGTAACGAAGCCCGTATTGGCACCTGCGGGCAGCTGTACGGGCTGGTTAGGGTTCGGTGGTGCGTTCGGAGAACTGGGAGGAGGCAGCACTGACGTAAATGTTTTTACCATACGCACCTCGGTGTTGATCGGGAATGACTTTACACTTTGGATGTACGAGCGGTCATTCTGAATGTTGGTAAGACTGAATCTGCGTTTCGTCTGCGGATCGAGCGAGATGATCTGGTTATCGCCTTTGAAGAAGTCAGTTACGTTAACCACTACCGATGTATCGCGCCTGGCGGCTTTGATATCGAATGACGCGACAATCGGACCCAGATTGGAGTTGCGTACCGCTTGCTGAATAGGTTTAGTGGAGTCGTTGCTGGCATTGATGTACAGTACAGCGCGCAGGAACACCTTATTGTTACTTCCGCGTTCCCACTGCAACACCTGGCGGTTCTCTTCTTCACCACCATACTGTCCGCCTCCGTGGGGGGTTTTCGCGAAGCGGGTTACGACCATGAACTCTCGGCCCATCAGGCTGTCTGCGATTTCAAAAAAATAATCGTCACCATTTTTGTGGACGGTGAAAAGACCCTTTTGGGTTTTTGTTTTGGCCGTAATCAGTTGGCGATACGCCTGCATTCCACCAGCCGGGGCTTTCCGTTTGGCAGTGTCTGCTTTGGCAGGTGCCGGGGTGGCTTTGGCCGGTGGGTTTTTGTCTTTCTTCGACTTTTGAGCAATGGCTGGCGTTATAGCCAGCAGCGCCACCATAGCCAATAGCCAGTAAAATCTTCGTTGGTGCATGTTCATTTTGATTAAGGCGCACAAAGTAGGCAGTGCCGCCACCGCGAACAATCGAAATATGACCAAAAGCATAGTTTTTGTCCATGTGGAGACTCTACCTTTCTCCCATGCAACCGTGGCGTTCAGCGTTCCCGTGGTTGGGATGGATTCGCTTTTTCTTATTTGGTTCCCTGTTACTGTACCTGGGTCAAGCACTCTTCATTCCTCTTAGTTTTGCGTTACTGATCAGTTTTGTCTTGTATCCGGTATGCCATTGGCTGGAGGTAAAGGGCATGAGCCGGGTGGGGGCCATTGTGGTTGGGGTTGTCCTGCTGTGCCTGCTGGCCAGTGCGATGGTGGTGTTGCTGATTACTCAGGCATCGTCCTTTTTCAACGAGTGGCCGGCCTTTCGGGCCAATCTGCTGGAAGCACACAATGCATTTAGCCGGTGGCTTCTTGATCAGGGGCTGGGCCTGGAGCAACAACGCGCCATCATGAATCGGATTTTGAATAAAGCGGGCGATAGCGCGGGGCCGTGGATTGCCGACATCATTTCGGTCTCGGCTGTTTCCATTGTGTTGATTGTTCTGGTTCCGGTTTATGTCTTTCTCATTCTGCTTTACCGCCACCGGTTGGTGGATGTGCTGGTCCGTGTATTTCCATCTCAGGGGAGCGATAACATTCACGAGATCCTCAAACTATCCATTCGCTCGTACTACAACTTCATCAAGGGCATGTTGCTGGTGTACGTTATTGTCGGCATTCTCAATAGCCTTGGGCTATGGCTGCTGGGCATTCCCTCACCGGTGTTGTTTGGTTTTGTTGCGTCAATCTTAACCATCATCCCCTACGTGGGCATCCTGATTGCCTCCTTGCTTCCGGTTGCCATTGCCTGGATTACGTTTCAATCTGTCTGGTATCCGCTTGGTGTAGTTGCCATTTTTGGCGTAGTCCAATATCTGGAGGCCAACATCATTTTTCCGTGGGCAGTAAGCAGCCGGCTAAAGATCAACATGTTGGCTACGGTAGTTGTGATTGTTGCGGGAGGTATTGTCTGGGGCGCAGCCGGAATGATTCTCTTCATTCCGTTCCTCTCGATACTCAAACTGATAGCCGACCGCACGGCATCGCTCAAGACGCTTTCGGTGCTATTGGGGGTCGATGACCCCAATGCGCGCTAGTCGCGCCAGTCAATCTCGGTTGCGCGGTAATAGTCAATGCGCCAGGCGGCAAGCCGCTTTGCATGGCGGCCCAGTCGCTCGCGATACGCTTCCCAGTTTTGTTTGGAAGGATCGGTCCACGCCAATTCTGCAACGCCCGGCAGGCGGGGAAACGCCAGGTATTCGGCTTCGTCAAGGTTTGAAATAGTTTCGCTCCACAACGGAGCTTCAATGCCCAGTATGCGGTGCCGCAATGCCTCACTGACAACCGTGTCCGGTAACCAGTTATAACTTTTCTGGACGTTCGTAAATCCGGCCCAACTCTGGCCGTAGGTTGACGTGGAATCGTACTTCATATCCAGATAGACGCGGGAAGCAGGGGACAGGATAACCCCGGCTCCTTTTTGTGCAGCCTCCCGCGCGTGCGCGGGATTGCTCCAGTATTGTGCCACTGAAGTTGAATCAATGGATGCCTGCGCAATTTCTTCCCAACCGATCATGCGCTTACCACGACTGCTCACAATCTGGTTAATGCGATTGATGAAGCCGACATACTCCTCGTGAGGTGTGCTCAGTGCTTCGTCACCACCAATATGGATGTAGGGACCTGGTGTTAATGCTGCGAGTTCATCTACCACATCGGCAATAAAGGTAAAGGTGGTCTCCTTGCCATAACAAAGAGTGCTGAAGCCCACATCAATTCCGGTGTACAACTGTTTCGGCAAGCTATCGCACGCCAGTTCGGGGTAGCTGGCCAGTGCAGCATGTGTGTGGCCGGGCAAGTCAATCTCGGGTACTACCAGGATGTAGCGATCAGCCGCATACTGAACCAGTTCCCGATACTGCTCCTGGGTATAGTAACCACCAGCAGTGCCTCCCACTTCCAGTTGTGAACCGAAGGAGGTAAGCCTGGGCCATTTCTTTATTTCGATCCGCCAACCCTGATCGTCCGACAGGTGCAGGTGCAGCACATTCATTTTGTAAAAGGCCAGGTAGTCGATGTAGCGCTTTACTTCTTCAACAGTAAAGAAATGCCGGGCCACGTCCAGCATGGCACCACGCCACGCGAACCGGGGCTCATCGCGAATTGTGACGGCTTGCCAGCGGCAGGGTGTGGCGGAAGGCCCGCCAGCATCCAGTTCCTCCGGCCCCAGATGCCGAAGAGTCTGAATCGCGTAGAACAACCCAGCAGCCGAAGCAGACGCTACCTTCACCTGCTGATTGGTGATCACAAGGTGATAGCCCTCGCTGGGTAGCGGCAGGGCGGGGTCAATCGAGAAAACGATGGCATTAGTTTGCGCTGTTTCAAGCAGGGGCACTGGAAAACCTGTTGCGGCTTGAAGTATACGTTGGAAATTCAACACCGTTTTTTTGGCCAACGTGTCGGAGCTTAACAGCGCAACGGCTGTCTGCTCATCCACTTCAAAAAAACCTTTTTGTACGGATAGCTCTGCCGGTAACGGGATGATTGAAGCGGAGCGGATTTCCTCTGGCGAAACAGGCGAACACGCGGCCAGTAAAAGGGAGATTGTAAAAGCCCTAAAAAGAAGACTCATTACCCGGATAAGATTTTACCCAAAGTAATGAGTTTCTTCCAGAATAGCCGTCCTCGGAAGCCAGCCTATTTACGGTCGGCCAGTCTGAATATGATCGGCATCACCATTTTTTGTTTTACGGGTTTGCCGCGTTGCTTGCCCGGATTCCAGGGCGGTGCATTTTGAATGATGCGAACGGCTTCCTCATCGCAACCAGCCCCTATTTCGTTGATTGATTTTACATCGTAAATCTTTCCATCCTTACCCACGATGAATTCCACATACACTTTACCTTCTACTCCCATTCTTCGGGCTGTAGCCGGGTAGTGGATCGTCTCGCTCACATATTGGTAGAAGGCGGCCAAACCACCTTTCGGTTCGGCTGTTTGCTCTACGATGGTGAAAATCTTTTCATCCTCCTCTTCTTCGATTGCAGCGGTTGGCGGGGCAACATATTCTTCCACTTTTGTGTCCTCCGTTACCTCCACGTCAAAGACAAGATTGATCTCATTTTTGATTTCTTCCTCGTTGGGAACTTCAACCAGTTGTGGTTGCACGATCGTGATCTCCGGAGTGGGCGGGATTTCCGTTGCCGGAACTTCAATCACTTCCTCAAATGTGTTGGCATTGCGCGCAATCAACTCGACCTCGCTTTTCTCGTATTGCTTCCAGTTGAATGCGAGGTGAACCAGTGACATACTCAAGATCAGCCCGATGCTGAAATACAGCCCTTCTTTGCTGATCAAATCGGCTTTTGGTGTTTTTTTGGCTTCCATAACATAGTCCGCAGCGGACGATTAGTTATGTAAGGCTAGCACCATTGTATAAGGATTTCTATGACGGCCGTCAGGTTGCCGGCTGATAGATTTCAGAACCCTGTTTTTTGACGAATTTTCAAGAGGTCAACCACCGCCACAACCGGCCAACCAGGCTGGTGGGCTGGGGGCGCGTGTCCGTCAAGGTTTCTGTCGCCTCTTCAACCAATCGGGCAGACTTGGTCGGCTGGTGAATCTTCTTGACGCGCTTCAGGTAGTACTCGGTCTTTTTCTTCTTCAGGTTTTCAAGTTCCAGGGCCCGCTTTTCCTGGGCTTCGCGCGCTTCCCGTTCGCGTTGCATTGCGACCGGATTTTTGCGCGGAAGTGTAACCCGGTTCTTACCCTTATCACGGCCTTTTTCGAGGCGTGGCCGCGGTTGATTCTCGGGTTTGCCAGGCTCTCCTTCCGGATTTTCCTGGGCAGCCGTTTCCTTCTTCCGGGGTTCTGGCAGTTCAATTTTGCCCAGCACCCGTAAACCGGGCAATTCCACTTTGGGTGCTTTGATCACGTCCGGCAATGACAAAGCCTCCTCGTCTGGGTTGGTTGCTATTCCCTCCGGATCGGTTGATAAAGGCTCGGGTGACGGATGGGGTTCTGAAACAGGCTGATTTACCTCTGAATTGTCAGTTACCTCACGGGCCGGAGCTTCCAGTTTCGTGAGTTCGGCAGGGGCAAACCGCTCCAAGACCAGCCTCACATGGGCCTCATCGAGGCGTGCGTTGGCACTGTCGTCCACCGTAATCTGCCGGCTGGCCAGAAAAGCTACCACCTCTCCAGGGGTCATCGATACTCTGCGGGCCAGCATTCCAAGTCTCATAGGGTCGTTTTGGGGTGCAAATATAAAAAGGTGCGAAAAAAGGCCACAGCAGATGCCTTTGCTGACGTTGGGAGTAATTGTTACACAAGGGTTTGATATAAGTCACTACCTCCTTTGAGGCGTGTCATTCTTTTTGTGCACCGGCACCGGCCACCTTTGATCATCAAAACCAACCCCGTATGAAAAACCTGGTAATTCTGGGTGCCGGAACAGCCGGCACCATGATGGCCAACAAACTCCACCGTGCCCTCAATGCAGCCGAGTGGAAAATCACCATTATCGACCGTGATAATGTTCACTACTATCAGCCGGGCTTTCTCTTCATTCCCTTTGGATTATACCAGCCTGAAGATGTGGCTCGGCCTCGCACCGACTTTATTCCAAAAGAGGTCAACTTTATTCAACAGGAAGTTGAACGAATTGACGGCAACCACGATCTGGTGATACTTCGCAACGGAGAAACACTGCACTACGAAGTATTGATAATGGCCACCGGAGCAGAGGTTGTGCCGGAGGAAACAGAAGGAATGAAGGGTGAGTTGTGGTACAAGGACATTTTTGATTTCTACACGTTCGAAGGCAGCACCCGGCTTGCCAAAAAGCTAGAGACCTGGGAAGGTGGAAACCTGGTGATTAACCTGGCCGAGACATTGATCAAATGCCCGGTGGCTCCCCTGGAGTTTACGTTCCTGGCGGACGCTTATTTCGAAGAAAAAGGAATCCGCGACAAGGTGAACATCACTTACGTTACCCCGCTGTCGGGTGCTTTTACAAAACCCAAAGCCACGGCAATGCTCAGCACATTGCTGGAAGAGAAGAAGATCAATGTGGTGCCTGACTTCTACCTGGCCCGTGTCGATAACGAGCGCAAGAGGCTGATATCGTACGATGAGCAGGAAGTTCCGTTTGATTTGCTCATTACCGTGCCGGTGAATAAGGGTTCGAAAATGATTGAGCGCAGCGGGCTGGGCGATGAAGACGGCCTGAATTTTATGCCCACCGATAAATACACGCTGCAGGCGCGGAAGTATGAAAACATTTTTGTGATTGGCGATGCCACCAACATTCCGGCCAGCAAGGCCGGGTCGGTCGCTCACTTTGAAGGCGAAATACTACTGGAAAATGTGTTGAGCTACATTCAGGGCGAGGCTATGGAAGCCCGCTTCGATGGTCACAGCAACTGCTTCATCGAAACCGGCCATGGCAAGGCAGCACTCATTGATTTCAACTACGAAACAGAGCCCCTGCCCGGCAAGTTTCCCTGGCCGCTGCTCGGCCCCATGGATCTGCTGAAGCCCACCCGTCTTAATCATATGGGCAAGCTGGCGTTCAAGTGGGTGTACTGGCACATGCTGCTCACCGGTAAAACCCTGCCGGTGCCCACCCATATGAGTATGTCCGGAAAAATTACTGAAGAAGAAACTGTTTAAACCAACCTTAAAATTTACACGATATGGAAACTCTGGTAGAAAAACTCGAACTCGATAAAGAGGGTTATTTGAAAAACCCAGCACAATGGACACCCGAATTGGCCCGCGACTTCGCAGCCAAGGCAAACATTGTGCTCACCGATAAACACTTCGAAGTGCTGAATTGGCTTCGCGCCAAGCAGGCCGAAGGCGTGGCGCTATCCATCCGCAAAGTTGGAGCGTCAGGCATCGTAGACATCAAAAAATTCTACGAACTATTTCCGGGCGGCCCGTTGAAAGTATCCAGCAAGATTGCCGGCATACCGAAACCCGCCAGTTGTATCTGATGTAGCAATCCCAAAAACCAATCATGTTATGATCGACACTCTTGAACGACCGGATGTGCAACTGACACAGGAAGAAAAACAGTTGAAGCGCGTTTTGATTATTTGTTCAAAAGGCAAATTGGAAGATGTGTATGCAGCTTTGGTGATGGCCAACGGAGCCTTGATGGAAGGCATTGAAGCTAAAATGTTCTTTACCTTTTTTGGACTGGAAGCCATTACCAAAAAGGGAGCGGATCACCTGCATACCGCAACCGTAGGCAACCCGGCATTTATGCCGGCCATGCCCACGATGCTGGCCGGGTTACCTGGCTTTGAAGCTTTTGCATCGTTTATGATGAAGAAAGAGATGGATAAGCTCGACATGCCACACGTCACCGAATTTTTTGAAATGATCGAAGCCGGTGGTGGCGAAATTTTCGCCTGCAAACTGGCGGCCGATATGTTCCATCTGAAAAAAGAAGATATGCTACCCCAGGTGAAAGACATCATCACAGTCGGTGATATGTATGCCCTGGCGGCTGGCGATCGTACTCAGATCATCTTTATCTGAGTATTTTTTGGGGTTGGGGAGGGGTGAGGCGGGGGCCTTGCCCCTCATTCTTAAGGCAGCTACAGTAAAAAGTGGCTGCCTTTCTTTATCTTTCGTTGTGAATAAAACGTGGGTGCCGTTTGCTGTCCTGCTGGCGCTGGTAGCCGTAGCTATCGGGGTCGTTGCCTTTTACGTTCACGGAGTACGCGGGGCCGCCTTTTTTGATGAAGCCGTAACAGCCCGCGCATTTGTCATAATTGAGTTACTGCTCTTCCTGCTGCTGGCGATACTGCTGGGCATGGCCCTCGGGTGGTGGCTTCAGGAGCCCCGCTATCAGAATCGCCAGAACGTAATCAACGATCTGGCCAGAGAGCATACTCATTTGCACGAAGAACGCGTTCAACTGCTGCACACCAACTCGCAATTGCGAACCCAGTTGGTGCACGTACATGATGCGTATCGCGCAGAAAAGACCAGGCTCCAGAATTCCCTGGAAGAGCTTCAGCGCCAGCATGCGGCCGAGGTTGCCGAGCTGGAAAAACTCCGTCTTAGCCGGGTTTCGGCCGATACCAACGAACTTGACCTGCTGCGGTTTAAAAACCGTCAACTGACCCAGCAACTGGGCGAAACGGAAGAGCAGATCCGACAACAGAAATTGCGCCTGGAGGAACTTGCGAACAAGCAACCGGATTTTGAACCGGGCGATCAGGTGCAGAACCTCCATCATCAACTCAAGCATCTGAAGGACGACCTCTCGCGCATTCGCGGTATTGGTCCGGTGTTGGAAAAGCAGTTGAATGACTTGGGTATCTATACTTTTCAACAAATAGCGGAATTCAATGCGCAACAAATAGACCGTATTGATGCCCACATCCGGTTTCCAGGTCGTGTTTTGCGCGAACGTTGGATTGAACAGGCCCGGCAGTTCATTGGGCGCTAAATGCATTATTGATGTCGGACCCTAGCGAGCAAAGCCTTCTACGCCTCGAGCGGATTCTGGATGCTACCACCGAGGGCTTCTGGGAATGGAACATTGAAACAAACCGCACCTATTACAGCCCGGCCTGGTACAACATGCTCGGGCTGTCATTGAATGAGACTCAGACTTCGGTTGACCTCTGGCGCAACCTCATTCACCCCGATGACAGCCAGCGCGTGCTCGCATTCCAGGAACGCAGCATTTTACGCGATGTACCCTGGGAGCAGGAGTACCGTATGCGCCACGCAGGCGGGGACTACCTCTGGGTATTGTCGCGCGGCCGGGTGTTATACCGCTCGGCCGATGGAAAACCTCTGCTGGCCGGAGGTCTTCACGTCAACATTACACCCCAGAAGCAAATTCACCGGTTAAGCGAAGATCTGCGCACGCAGGAGCGACTGGTTCAGGGGATCCTGAAGGTCTCACTTTCGTCCGTCACCCTGTACGATTTCATGGCTCGGAGATTAAGCTTCACGTCAGGCCACATCATGAATGCGCTGGGCTATGAAGAGCATGAGTTTGCCGAGCTTTCGGAGAATTTTTACCGGGGGATTATTCACCCGGATGATCAGCAGCACGTGGCCACACACGTTGTGCAGTTGACGGAGTCAGAACCCGGACAAATTTTGGAGTGTCGCATCAGGCTGCGGAGCAAGGACGGAAGCTTCCATCACCTTTTGCTGCGCGATTCTGTTTTCTCACGCAATAGTCAGGGCCAGCCCGATGAGGTACTCTGTTCGGCCATTGACATTACACGCTACCTTCAGATCAAACAGAAACTGGAGCAGAATCTCCACTTTCTCAAAGAACTTTCATTTAGAAATTCTCATGAAATGCGCGCCCCGGTTGCCACGCTGCTGGGGTTGGTTGATCTCATGCAGCATGAGGTTCACTCACCAGCTTCTATGAACGAGCTGATCACCTACCTCAAAGAAACGATCACAAAAATGGATGTGGTGATTCGTGAACTTACCCATGTGATTAACGACAAGATCAGCCGCCTTTAAGACTGTTAAAAAAATTCTCCAGCAGCATATTCACCTTTTGTGGCTGCTCAAGGCAGGAGCTGTGACCTGCCCTGGCGATCTGATGCAGGTGTGAACCCGGGATATGCGCATGAATCTTCATGGATTTAGTAGGCACCGTTGCTACGTCTTCATCACCTACCAGAACTTGCACCGGCAGCCGGATTGAGGAAATCTCATCCAGCACACCCGCCCGATCAATTACTCCAGCCACCGCAGCCGTGATGCTGGCGGGGTACTGTTCGATGGTTTGCCTCCACTGGTCTACCAATTCGCGTTTGGACGGGTCGTGCAAGGTGCTTCGGCCAAACAAAATCGACACAATCCTCTTGCTCACCGGCCTGGGACCCATTGTCTTGAAAATGAAGCTTAACACGCGGTACTTAAACTTATTGGGTTCCGGCTCGGCTGAGGTATCCAAAAGCGTAAGGCTCTTTATCAGGTGAGGCTTTCGGGCGGCCAGGCGCATGCCGACAAAGCCTCCCATGCTAAGGCCTACAAAGTGCACTGGCTTGCCGGGACTTACCTGTTCAATCAGCGCTGCAGCATCTTCATATAACGTGTCCATGTCAAACGGAGGCTTTAGTTCACTCTTGCCCTGCCCCCGGTGATCGTAGGCAACACATCGGTAGCGGCTGCTGAAGTGAGCAACCTGATGGTGCCACATCCGGTGATCAAACAACAGGCCGTGCGAAAAAACAATGGTTTCTTCCCCGTGCCCGGTTTCTTCAAAAAATAGTTTTACCCGTTTGTCTAAAGGTGACATATGTCATGATTGCGGACAGGAAGGTACCTTAATTTTCAGAAAAATTGGGAAACCAACGCGGCCATGACGAATCAGGAAGCCGTTGAGGTACTGCTGCAATTGGCGCAGGAACTCATCAAGGCGGAGGGAGCACAGCGGGCTCGGATCACAGGAGTCCACCCGGCCTTTCAAACCAGTGCCCGAAATTTTGTCCACTACCTTCAATTGCGGAGCGAAGAAATTCGTGAGCTTCAGGAATTCCTGCACGAGCGTGGGCTGTCATCGTTAGCCAGTTCCGAGAGCCATACACTGGCGCAGCTCCTGCAAGTTATTCGCTGGCTTGCGCCTGACTCAGACCTCACGCCCTTTCTTCAGGAATGTCTTTGTGACTTCGCGGAAGGAAACAAGCTCCGGAGAATTCACGCCCGGAAATTACTGGGGTCGGCCTTGCGGCCCGATCTGCCCCGCATTATGGTCACGTTCTCCAGCGACATGGCCGATGATCGCATGAAGATCGAGGAGTTGCTGAAGGCTGGCATGACCATCGCCCGCATTAACTGCGCCCATGATGACGAAACCGTGTGGCTGCGCATGATACAAAACCTGCGCAAGTCAGTAACCAAAACCGGTCGTCCGTGTAAGGTGTATATGGATTTGGCAGGGCCAAAGATTCGCACGGTGAGTGTGCCGGGTGGCGATGAAGAGGGATACGAACTGGCTGAAGGGCAGAAGCTGCGCCTGGTTCCCGGCAAGAAGTCTTCGGCAAAGCAAAGCAAGAAAGTGGGTTACATCGGTGTGGCCCCTGCCGGCATCATAGGCATGCTGCGCGTGGGCGAGCATGTGTATTTTGATGATGGAAAGTTTGAAGCAAAGGTTACAGAGGTAGAAAAAAAGGAGGCCCAGGTGGTGGTAACTCGCATCTCGGCCAAGAAACCTTACCTCAAAGCTGAGAAGGGTGTAAACCTGCCGGATTCAGATCTGGAAATCCCGGCTCTCACCGACACCGATCGCGACAATTTGCCGTTTATTTGTAAGCATGCCGACCTGGTGGGCTACTCCTTCGTGAGTTCTGCGCAGGACTTGATCCACCTGCGGGAGGAATTGCATCGCATCAGCGAGCGCCCTCCGGCTATTGTTCTTAAGATTGAGCGCGTGGCGGCCGTGCAGAACCTGCCCGACCTTTTGCTTTGCGGCATGCAGGATGAAATCTTCGGAGTAATGATTGCGCGAGGCGACTTGGCCGTGGAAATCGGCTTCGAGCGGTTAAGTGAAATCCAGCAGGAGATTTTGTGGATCTGCGAGTCGGGGCACGTGCCGGTGATCTGGGCTACCCAGGTTCTCGAAAACATGACGAAGACGGGTTTCGCTACCCGCAGCGAAATCACCGATGCAGCTATGGGTGCTATGGCCGAGTGTGTGATGCTCAATAAGGGGCCGTACGTGGTGAAGTCAGTCGAGACACTCACCGATATTCTGATTCGCCTTACCGGTCACCAGAGCAAGAAGCGGTATGTGTTGCGGCCGCTGTCAATTGCAAAGGAATTTCTGGAGTCGCGGGCTTAGCGCGGTCAGATCTTGCCCTTTTTCTTCAGGTAGGACTCAATTTTCTTCACGCTCGTGCTGCCGATCACCTTTTTTGCTGCTGCCAGTTGCCGGGTGCTGATACCCCATTTTTTGGTCCAGTAGTCGATTTCGTGCTATTGGGTGCTGATGCGTTTTCCGTCCTGCTGTTGCCATGGGTGGTTGTGTTTAATCAAATGTACCCGAATGAGCCGGCCAGGCCATGGGGGGTTAAAATCTTCACAAATATTTCATATAGATAGTATGCATGCAGACCATTTTTATATACCTTTCCGCACTCGATTGCAACAAATGAAAAGGGAGGAAACCGTAGACTATCACATCAAAACCGCCTGGCATGCCATTGCGCGCATGTACAACCAGCAGGCGTTGAAATTTGATGGAACGATGTCGATTGGATATGCCCTGCTCAACATCTCTTCGGAAGAGGGTACGCCTGCGATGAAAATCGGGCCGCTGATGGGATTAGAACCGCGCAGCCTCACGCGTCTGTTAAAGTCGATGGAAGAGAAGGGATTGATCTACCGGCAGGTGGACAAAAACGATAAGCGCTCGGTGCGCGTGTTGCTCACGAAAGAAGGCAGGAAGATGAAGGAGAAATCGCGTGAGACGGTGCTGAAGTTTAACGAGGCTGTACGCGAGGAGATTTCCGAGCAGAAATTGAATGTGTTTTTTGAAGTCATTCAGGATATAAACCAGGTAATTGAAAGGAAACAGTTGGTTGTTAGTTCGTAGCCCAAAGCAAAAACTACCAACTAATAACTATCAACCAACAACTATCAACTAAGAACTAACAACTATAAAGCAAGGTATGAACCGTTCTATCAAAAAAGTAGCCGTGCTCGGCTCTGGGGTTATGGGCTCTGCCATCGCCTGCCACTTCGCCAACATCGGGTGCCAGGTGCTGCTGCTCGACATCGCGCCCAACGCCCTTACCGAAGAGGAAAAGGCAAAAGGCCTTACGCTCGAAAGCAAGGCCGTGAAAAACCGCATTGTACAAACGTCTTTCGACCGCTGCATCAAGTCGAGCCCGGGCCCGATTTACAGCAAGAAGTTTATCCCGCGCATTTCACTGGGAAACTTCACAGACGATTTTTCAAAAATCAAAGACTACGACTGGACCATTGAAGTTGTAACCGAAAATCTCGACATCAAAAAGAAAGTGTACGAGCAGGTGGAGAAATTCCGCAAGCCGGGCACCCTCATCACCTCCAACACCTCCGGCATTCCCATACACCTGATGGCCGATGGCCGCAGCGAGGATTTCAAAAAGCATTTCGCGGGCACGCATTTCTTTAACCCTCCGCGTTACCTGAAGTTATTTGAGGTTATCCCTACACCTCACACCGATCCGGAGGTCACGAAATTTCTGTTGCACTATGGCGATCTCTATCTGGGCAAAACGTCTGTGCTCTGTAAAGACACCCCGGCTTTCATCGGCAACCGTGTGGGCGTTTGGGGATTGTTGAAGGTGATTGACTCCATGCAGAAGTTTGATCTGAATGTAGATGAGATCGACAAACTCACCGGTCCGGTGATCGGACGGCCGAAGTCGGCCACGTTCCGCACTTCGGATGTGGTAGGCCTCGACACACTCGTAAAAGTGGCTAACAATCTTTATGCTGGTTTACCGAATGACGAAGGCCGCGAGATGTTCAAGCTCAGTGAGGTGGTTACGAAAATGGAGAAGAACAACTGGCTCGGAGATAAAACCGGTCAGGGCTTTTACAAGAAAGTGAAAACACCCGATGGCAAATCGGAAATCCACACACTGGATTTAAAGACCCTCGAATACAAACCCAAGGCAAAAGCAAAATTCGCTACGCTCGAAACCACAAAGACCATCGACAACCTGCGCGACCGTTTTAAAGTGTTGCTGGCAGGCAAAGACAAGGCCGGTGATTTCTATCGCGATTGCTTCTATGGTTTGTTTCAATACGCCTCCAACCGTATTCCTGAAATCAGCGATGAACTCTACCGCATTGATGATGCCGTGTGTGCCGGATTCGGCTGGGAACTCGGTCCGTTTGATACGTGGGATGCGCTGGGCGTAGAAAAAACTGCGCAAGCCATGGAGGCCGCAGGCTACAAACCGGCCGCATGGGTTCACGAAATGTTGGCGGCCGGTCATAAAACCTTCTATAAAGTAGAAGGCGGCCAGCGCAAGTACTACGATATTCCGAGCAAGAGCTACAAAACGATCACCAGCAAAGAGGCATTCATCATTCTGGAAAATCTCAGCGACAACATTGTTTGGAAGAATGCTGATTCAAAAGTCACCGATCTGGGCGATGGCGTGATCAATTTCTCGTGGCACAGCAAGAGCTACACGCTTGGCAGTGCCGTGGTGGAGGGCATGAACAAAGCCATTGACCTGGCCGAAAAAAATTACCGCGGCCTGGTGATCGGCCATCAAGGCGCAGATTTCTCACTGGGTGCCAACCTGGGCATGGTGTTTATGTATGCCATCGAACAGGATTATGATGAGTTGGATTTCATGGTGCGTGCGTTTCAGAATTCCGTGATGCGCATTCGCTATTCGGGCGTGCCCGTGGTCGTGTGCCCGCAGAGCCGCACATTGGGTGGCGGTTGCGAAATGACCATGCATGCCGACCTGGTGCAGGCGGCAGCCGAAACGTACATCGGGCTGGTAGAAGTTGGCGTGGGCCTGATTCCCGGTGGCGGAGGAACAAAAGAATTTACCAAGCGCGTAAGCGATTTGTTTCAGGAAGGGGATGTGGAATTGAATGCGCTTCAAAATGCGTTCATGAACATTGCTACCGCGAAAGTAGCGCTAAGTGCAGAGGAGGCACGCGAGATGGGCGTGCTGCGCGAGCAGGATCGCATCAGCGTGAATAAAGACCGCCAGATTCTGGATGCCAAAGCAGCGGTAATAGAGTTGGCCGATGCCGGCTACACCATGAAGCCGCAGGCGACCAACATCCGCGTGCAGGGCCGCACCGGCATGGCGCTTTTTGCCGCAGGCGTAAACGGCATGAAGATGGGCCGCTACGTGAGCGAACACGATGCCAAAATCGCGATGAAGATCGCCAACATCATGTGCGGTGGCGACCTCAGCTACCCGCAGGAAGTGAGCGAACAATACCTGCTCGACTTAGAGCGCGAAGCGTTTGTTTCACTCTGTGGCGAGCGCAAAACGCTGGAACGCATTCAGTCGATATTGACAGGAGGGAAGCCTTTACGAAATTAGTACTGAGTAGAGCGTATTGAGTCTTGAGACTGCATGCGCTCGCTCAGAAATGAAAAAATAGAAAATCTCAATACTCACTACTCGATACTCAAATCTTATGGAAGCATACATCGTAGCCGGATTCAGAACAGGCGTTGGCAAAGCCAAAAAAGGTGGATTTCGTTTTACGCGGCCAGATGACCTTGCCGCTGACGTGATTAAGCACCTGGTAAAATCAGTGCCAGGCGTAGAAAACAAGATGGTGGACGACCTCATCGTGGGCAACGCAGTACCAGAGGCCGAGCAAGGCATGCAAATGGGCCGCATGATTTCGCTGTTAGCTCTAGGCGTTGACGTGCCGGGCATGGTGGTGAATCGCTATTGCGGATCGGGTCTGGAAACCATCGCCATCGCCAGCCAGCGGATTCAGGCCGGGCAGGCAGACATCATCATTGCCGGTGGCACCGAATCGATGAGCATGGTGCCCGTGATGGGCTTTAAAACCGCGCTCAACTGGACGATCGCGAAAGACAACCCAAACTATTACACCAGCATGGGCCTCACGGCCGAGGAAGTCTCGAAGCAATTCAAGATCTCCCGCGAAGAGCAAGACCAGTTTTCGTACGAATCGCACATGAAGGCAGCCGCAGCCTGGAAAGCGGGCAAATTCAAAGACGAGGTTGTGCCGATTACGGTAAAAGAAACTTACGTGGATGAAAACATGAAGAAGAAAACCCGCGAGTTCGTGGTAGCCACCGATGAGGGCATTCGTGCCGACACCACGGTGGAAGGCCTCGCAAAGCTCAAGCCCGCCTTTGCCATGGGTGGAACAGTAACCGCAGGAAATTCTTCACAGACTTCGGATGGTGCTGCGTTTGTGATGGTGGTGAGCGAGCGGATGGTAAAGCAGCTCAACCTGAAACCGATCGCCCGGTTGGTGAGTTATGCTGTAGCCGGAGTAGAGCCGCGAATCATGGGGATCGGCCCGGTGGCTGCAGTGCCGAAAGCGCTGAAGATTGCCGGCAAAAAGCTGGAAGACATCGACCTGTTTGAACTCAACGAAGCCTTTGCTGCGCAGGCATTAGGCGTGGTAAAAGAGCTCGGCATCGACCGCAGCAAGTTGAATGTAAACGGAGGCGCCATTGCTGTGGGCCACCCCCTCGGTTCATCGGGTGCGCGCCTGTCCGTGCAACTGTTCAACGAACTCCGCAGACAAAACAAAAAATACGGCATGGTAACAGCCTGTGTCGGTGGAGGGCAAGGAGTGGCTGGGATTTATGAATTGTTGAGCTAAGATTTGAGATGTGAGATTTGAGGATTGAGAGATGCACAACCTGAAGGAATTGAAGATTTGGCAAAAAGCAGTTGAGTTAGCGACCGAGGTATATCAACTTACTGCCGACTTTCCCAAGGAAGAGAAGTACGGATTGACTTCTCAAATCAGGCGATCGGTCGTATCTATTTCCTCCAACATTGCAGAAGGAGCCGGCCGTAACTCGGATCGGGAGTTTGTTCAGTTCCTGGGCATCTCAAATGGTTCTGCATACGAACTTCAAACTCAACTCATTATTTCAAAGAATCTTGGTCTCGTCAACGCAGGTCTTGACGTCATCCTTGATCAGATCGATCAAATACAAAAAATGAATTATTCGTTGCAACAAAAACTAAGTCAAGTAAACTAATCATATCTCAATACTCAAATCTCATTACTTATATGACGATCACAGAAACCAAAAAAGCAATCAAAGGCGGAGAATTCCTTATCCGCGAAACAAGTGCACACGAAATCTTCATTCCGGAGGAATTCACCGAAGAGCAGCGCATGATTGCGCAAACGTGTAAAGATTTTTTGAAGCAGGAGATTTATCCACGACTGGATGAAATCGACTCAATGAAGCATCCGGAGCTAATGCCTTCGCTCCTCGACAAAGCAGGCGAACTTGGCTTGCTGGGCACCTCCGTTCCGCAAGAACTCGGTGGGTTTGGCATGGACTTCAACACCACCATGCTCGTGGCCGAAGTTCTCGGGGCTGGACATTCATTTGCCGTGGCCACCTCCGCACACACGGGCATCGGCACCCTGCCGATTTTGTACTATGGCAACGAAGCACAAAAGAAAAAGTACATCCCCAACCTTGCATCCGGCAAGTGGAAGGCTGCATACTGCTTAACGGAGCCTGATTCAGGTTCGGACGCCAACTCCGGCAAAACGAAAGCTACCCTCACGCCCGATGGCAAGCACTACCTCATCAACGGCCAGAAGATGTGGATCACCAACGGTGGGTTTGCCGATGTGTATGTGGTGTTCGCAAAAATCGACAACGACAAAAACCTCACCGCCTTCATCGTGGAGAAAGCGTTTGGCGGCATTACAATGAACGAGGAAGAGAAGAAGATGGGCATCAAAGGCTCGTCCACGCGCCAGATTTTCTTCAACGACTGCAAAGTGCCGGTAGAAAACATGCTGAGCGAACGTGAGAACGGCTTCAAGATTGCCGTGAATATCCTCAACATTGGTCGTATCAAGCTGGGTGTAGCTGCCCTTGGTGGCTGCAAAATGACGGTGAGCACGGCCGTGAACTACGCAAAAGAACGCAAGCAGTTTGGCAGTTCGATCTCGAACTTTGGTGCCATCAAGCACAAGCTGGCCGAGATGACAACGAAGATTTTCGCTTCAGAGTCGGCCCATTACCGCGCGAGCCAAAACATCGAAGACGCCTACCACGCGCTCATCTCCACCGGCATGGACAGCAGCCAGGCGCGCCTGAAGTCACTCGAAGAATTTGCCATTGAGTGCGCCATCATGAAAGTTCACGGCAGTGAAGTACTCGACTTTGTAGTGGACGAAGGCGTGCAGATCTATGGTGGCATGGGCTTCTCGGCCGAGGGCCCGATGGACCGCGCCTACCGCGATGCGCGCATCAACCGCATCTTCGAGGGCACCAACGAAATCAACCGCATGCTCACCATCGACATGCTGCTGAAGCGTGCCATGAAGGGTACTTTGGATTTAATGACGCCCGCCATGGCCGTACAGAAAGAACTCATGAGCGTGCCCGACTTCGGCAGTGGCGATGACGAAGGCGCCTTTGCCAAAGAGAAGAAGGTGATCAACAACCTGAAGAAAGCCGGCCTCATGGCGGCAGGTGCTGCCGTGCAAAAGTACATGATGAAGCTCAGCGATGAGCAGGAAGTACTCATGAACCTGGCCGACATGCTGATCGAAGGGTACGTGGCCGAGTCGTGCATCCTGCGCGTGGAGAAGATGATCAGCCAGCGGGGCGAAGCCGCCTGCGAGCTTGAAAAAGCAATGGCCATGATTTATCTGCACCATGCCGTGAACCGCGCAGCCGAAGCTGGTCGCGAAGCCATCAGCTCGTTTGCCGAAGGCGATGAACTGCGCCTCATGCTCATGGGCCTCAAGCGCTTCACCAAAATCGATCCGTACAACTTGAAGGAAGCCAGACGCAAAGTGGCCAACCACGTGATTGAGAAGGGCGAGTATCCGTTTTAAAAGATGTGAGATCTTAGTATTGAGATTTGAGAAAGACCCGGGAGCGATCCCGGGTTTTTTCGTGCCCTCCGACTTGTCCACTGGAACAACGTGAAGGCGGAAGCTTCAGCGAAGGAGGGGATGCCTTGGCGTAGCAGGGCGTGCCCCTCGCCTTCGCGCACAAGTCACCTCGCTCGGGTCGCGCTCTCGGCACTCGCCAGCCACCGCACCTGCTACTGCGGGCTCATACAAATGCCTCGATCGCTCACGCAGGCCGCATTAACACACCGAGTGACCTTCAAAAAACCAACTCAAAAAAACCGATTATCCACACTACCCGTATTCCGATTTAGGAAGAACCGTCAATTCCATATATTCGAGTTTTAGTGTTCATGGTACAAAGACTTTTTTAATTAGAGATATCATGCAGTCGTTGAATCCCTTTGTCCGTTTTGTATCTCAATTTGTACAGCTGCCAGAGCATGACGCTAAACAATTGGAAAATCTCCTGAGGTCCCGGAAATATCAAACCGGAGAACAGCTATTGCAAAAAGGAAAAGTTTGCAACTCGATTCTATTTATGGTTTCTGGCAAGGCTCGATCATATTTTGTTAATCACGAAGGACAAGAGTTTACCTGGAATTTTCATTTTAATGATGCTGACTCAAAGTTTGAGAATTACTTTTTGGTTGACTACCACAGCTTTTTGGCGCAAATCCCCACTTATTTCACGTTTGAAGCAATTGAGGATATCGAAGTAATCTCATTAAGCTATTCGGATCTGCAAAAGGCGGTCACTGATTCTGTTTATCTCGAAAAGGTTGCCGGTGTGATGTCGGCCACAGCTTATCAAAATGTCCATAAAAGAGCGTTCGCATTACTTACACAAAATGCAAAAGAAAGGTACTTGCAACTACTCCAGGAAGAACCCTATTTGTTGAACAAATTTCAGCACTATTTGATTTCCGCCTATTTGGGGATAGCTCCGCAAAGCCTTAGTCGGCTTCGGAAAGAGATCGCAAAGTCATAAAAAAGCGATTTCTTCTCAAATGTGAATGGACGGGTGTTCATCCTCGCTGATCTTTGCCTCATCATTTCCAAAACAAAAAAATATGCAAACATTGAAATTAACAGCAATTCTGTTTGGGTTAATTTTTTCCCAAGGTGCGCAAGCACAGCAAGATACGAACATGAAAAAACTTTCAATTAAAATTGAAAACATCCAAAACAAAGGAAAGACACTTCATGTGGGGGTCTACCGAGCTGAAGATGAATTTCCGGAATTCGGAAAGTACTGGAGGAACACAAAACTGAATACAACCGGCAGCGAAGTGATCGCTGAATTTGAAGTTCCCTACGGAGAGTATGCTGTGGCTGTTTCCCACGACTTAAATGGAAACGGGAAACTCGATAAGAATTTTGTTGGCTATCCGAAGGAACCGTTTGGTTTTTCTAACAACTTTAAGCCAACACTTTCAAGCCCGGATTTTTCTGACTGCAAGTTTTCTTTTGATCAACGTAGCCATACCATAACCATTAAGTTAATTGACTAATATGAAAGAGATTGCCATCATAACAGGCGCTTCATCTGGCATCGGCTATGAGATTGCCCATCTGTTTGCGGAACAGAAAAATGATATCCTCATGGTCGGCAGGAATGAACAAAAACTGTTGAATATCAAGAAATCCATCGAGGGCCAGTACAAAACAACGGTCTATACGGTTGCCGCGGATCTATCGGAACGAGAGGGGTTGCAAAAAATTTATCATCTGGTAAACGCAAATAACCTAACAGTTACTTATCTGGTGAACAATGCGGGATTTGGAGACTATGGAAACTTTATTGATCGAAGTATGGAGAAATATTCGGCTATGATTAGCTTGAATGTATTGAGCCTTACCGAACTAACCTATTACTATGGCAGGTTGATGGTTAAAAACGGTAAAGGAAGAATATTAAACGTTGCGTCCACAGCTGGTATACAACCCGATCCGTTTTTTGCTGTCTATGGTGCCACGAAAGCATATGTCATTAGCCTGACCGAAGCAATTCATAAGGAATTTGAAAATACGGGCGTTACGTCAACCGTACTATCGCCTGGGGCCACCGCCACAAATTTTATGGAACGTGCAGACATGGCCAATGCCAAGCTGTATGAGAAAGGAGTGATGTCAGCGAAAGAAGTGGCATTAGCTGGTTTTCAGGGTATGATGAAAGGGAGACTGCATGTGATACCCGGGTTCAGGAATAAACTGCTTGGGTTCTTCTCAAGCATTACGCCATCAAGCAAATTGCGGCTCAACTTCGCTGCAAAAGTGATGGCGGCAAAGTAGCATCTACGTGTTCAACCAATTTTTAAATGGTGTCACCTTCTCGGCAGAAATGATTACTTCAAACTCAGGGCTGGGCTGCAATGCTACCTTCAATTGCCGCGTGGAATATTTAGTTACTTCCTTGATCGATTTTATGTTCGAGATTATCTTACGATTTAACCGAAAAAACCTTCCTGAATCCAAGTCCTTTTCAAGGACATCCAATGTTTCATCCGTCAAAAAAACTTCACTGGAAAACGTAGCCAGAAAAACGCCCCGGTCGATCACGTAAAAATAGGCGACTTCATCTATTTCGATACTCCTAATTTTCTGACCATATGCCACCAGAATGCGTCTTTTACCCGGTCTTACATCCGAAACCAACTGCTGAAGTTTATCCAGTATCAGCCGATCACTCCTCTTATCTTTTCTGGCCCTGAGGTACCTGTTGATACTTACCACAAGCTCTTCCTCATCAATTGGCTTTAGAATATAGTCAATTCCGTTGTGCTTGAATGCCTTTATGGCATAATGATCAAAGGCGGTTATGAATATAACCGGTGCTTTGACAGTCACTCTTTCGAAAATGGCAAAACTCTCGCCATCTTTTAATTGAATATCCAGGAAAATTAGATCTACATCATGCCCCGAGAGCCACGTTACGGCTGACTCAACACTTTCTAAAATAGCTTCAACGGAAAAAGTGGGGGCATGCAACTGTAAAAGGCGCACCAGCTTATCAGCCGCCAGTTTTTCATCTTCTACGATAACTACACGTTCCATCTGTTTTCGCTTTGTACGGGAAGTCGTGCAACATAAAAGTCATTTACTATATAAAACCTTGGAACTGTCAAGCCCATTAATTGATACTTCTCTATCAGATTTTTCTGTCCCGTTCCGGTGCCTGCAATCTCCTGAGTCGGTTTATCGTAGCTATTTCTAACCACGATATCAAATTCCGATTCTTCAATGTAAATCGATATTTTTTCATCCAGGCTGCTATTGCTGTACTTCAATGCGTTTTCAACTACTATCTGCAGGGACAATGGTGGAATATAGGAAGCAAGTATCTGGCTGCTTAATTCAATTCTAACATCTAACGAATCGCCATATCTGATTTTTTGTAAAAATAAATAAGAGTTCAAAAAATCGATCTCACGTTCCACTTTAACGAGATTCTCGTTGTTTAACTCCAGCACGTACCGAAAAACATTTGCAAATTTCTTGATAAATATGTCCGATCTCTTCGGATCCGTATAGATCAAGCTCGACAACACATTCAACGAATTAAACAAGAAATGCGGGTTTACCTGGCTCTTGAGCGCTTCATATTTGGCAATATAGTTTTGCTTTTCCAGGATTTTGGCCTTCAGGTATAACGATTCATTATGCTCATTTAAGGCCATAAATTCATGGAATGCAGCTAACATAAATATGGAGATGAAAAACATGATCAGCGCCAAAATCTCAAAGCCGAAGTCGTTGTCCATGTTATCTTCCACCTCTTGAAAATACCCTTTCAAAAAGGTTGCGCAAATAGTAAAGATCAAGACCAATAGAATAATGAGAAAAGACTCTAAAAAAAACCGCTTGAATTGATCCTGACTCCATGGCATGAACGCATTCATCTGATGTACAATTTTCTGAATGACGTAACTGAGCGGAATGATGAGCACAAACACCCCAATGACCCCTACGAGCAAGTCATCAAAAAAGAATATACCGAGCTCCATCAAATCTTCAATAGCCAAAAGGCCCGATACAATGAGAGCAACAAATCCATGGTAAATCCAATACCGACTATCCTTCAGCATTAGTTAGTTTGGTTGTATAGTTAAAGCCTCTTCATCAATTTCCACTACGCAAAAATAACCCAATGCAGATGAACCCAGATTTTGCCTGGTGACAATATTCCCTTTAATGCCAGACGGAGGAATATCAAATAATTGCCCGGTTTGTCCGGTTTGTTCAAACAAAAGATACAGGAAATCGAAATACCCCTTTGATATTCCGATTTGGCGCACCAGGGCAACATCGCCCGGATTAAAGACTTTTTCTTCACTAGGCAAGTATCCCATGACTGTTTTTCCGTTAAACAATTTATCCGATGCTACTATATTTTGACTGTTGCCGGGGTCCGGTATGATGCTGTTTTCGCCATTGGCGAAAAGCTCCCAGAAGTAGTAGTTTTGCTCACTGGCCGGGTCAGTAAAATCTATGGCCACTTTTATTCCAGCATCTTCAAACTGATTTTCTTCCTCAAAGATCTGATATATCGTATCAATTTTTGGTGCGCTTACCAATTTCTCCGATGCCGTAAACTCCTGGCCATTCCATCGAATCGTCAGTGTATAAGTAACATCTCTTTCTATGGGGAGATTATCAGCGTAATAAATTCCGGGAGAATCTGCCGAGCTGGTAAATTCATAAAACCGTCCTTTATCATCCCGCACGGATACCAGGGCATCGGAAACTCTGGGTGTTTGAACATTGTCAAAATAGTTTCCAAGCTTGCTTAACTTGATCACTTGCCTATCGTGACTGCTTCCCTTCACAAGTTCGAGTCGCGCCTCCACTACAAGAATGTTCGGGGCAGCAGGTAATACGAGGTTTACCTCTCTGTCACAGGCGACAGTTACTGCCGATGCCAGAATGATCAATAGATATTTGATTGATTTCATAGATTTAATGAATAAAAGAGTTAGAATTTAAAGTTGTATGTAACACTGGGCAGTATGGGCAACAGGTAGCTTTTGAACGCCCTTACTTTTCCCAAGTCCAGCGGGTCTTCTACAAAATAAATGCTCGTGGCGTTTGCGCGGTTATAGACATTGTATAAACCGAAAACCCATTCGTGCCCGCCATTCTTCCATTTTTTTCTCTTACCCTTAACTGTTAATGAAACATCAAGACGGTGGTAGGCGGGTAAACGCTCCTGGTTTCTAAGAGAGAAGTGCGGAACAACAAGTCCAGCATATTCGTACCGCCCGACCGGATAGGTGCTGGGGATGCCCGTTGTGAGAATGAAATTGGATGAAAGGATCATTCGATCATTTAATTTGTAGGACCCCACGATCGACAGATTATGGGGCTTATCAAAATTAGCCGCATAGTACTGACCATTGTTTATTCCTGGATCTTCAGCCTTTAGTCCCTTCACCTGCCTTTCCGCCCGGGAGTAGGTATAGCTTACCCAACCTGTAAATTTTCCCGTGTTCTTTTTTAAAAAGAACTCCAAACCATACGCCCTGCCGCTGCCAGCCAGCAGTTCAGTTTCAATGTTATTGTTGCTTATCAGGTCAGCTCCATCAACATACTCTACCAGATTATTCATTTTTTTATAAAATCCTTCTAAGGAGAATTCGAAGCGGTTGTTACGGAAATTCCGAAAGTATCCAACGGCAAACTGGTCGGACTCCTGCGGTTTAATGAACGGTCCGCTCGGCACCCAAACATCGGTGGGGGCCGGTGCCGTTGTGTTCGAAATGAGGTGCAAGTACTGATAAACTCTATTGTAGCTTGCCTTAAATGAACTGAAGTCGTTTACAACCAGAGTAGTGGAAAGTCTTGGTTCAAAGTTGTTAAACATCGAGATGGTATTATTCCTGCCGTATTCTCTAGCGCCTATCATTTGTCCATTCTGGTAGCGGCCAACGCTCGCGTTAAAAACAACAGGTTGATTGTTTTCGTAAATGGGAATTGATTGTTCGCCCGTTCTGATAAAAACAGAATACCTGAGGCCTGCATTGACTGATAATTTCCCTATTGTTTTTTCGAAACTAAAATAACCAGCGATTTCATCGGCATACTGATTATCCAGTTTTCTGTTTGCTACTGCCGATCCCCTAATGGGCCTTACTTCACCCGGCTCAAAACGAAACGTTTTGAAATCAATGCCGAATTCAGCTTGCCATGTATTACTGATGAAGTAACTAAAATCGGCCTTCGTATTATAAGAGATGATTTTCGAGGTAGAATTAAACTGCGCACCGGTTGTTAGCTGATCGAGCGAGTAATCGTAGTTCGAGTAGATTGCTGAGAAATTCGCAAACAACTTGTCGCTAAACAAGTGATTCCACCTCAACGTAGTGGTCGCATTTCCCCATTCACTATTGAAAATACTTCCCAAAGAGAACTTGTCTCTTCCAAAATAGCCCGACAAAAACAACCTGTTCTTTTCATTAAGGGTGTAATTCACTTTGGCGTTTAAATCATAGAAGTTTGCCGTGCTACTGTTGTCAATCAGTGGTAAAAACAAATCACCATACGATCTTCTTCCTGCTATCATGTAAGAACTCTTGTCTTTCACAAGGGGGCCTTCCAACAACACCCGCCCCGAAATGAGTCCAATACCCGCTTCTCCGTTAAACTGTTTACTGTTTCCTTCTCTCTGGCGAATGTCCATCACAGAACTAAGTCGGCCGCCATACCGTGCCGGTATTGCCCCCTTATATAAATTAACATCCTTAACGGCATCTGGATTGGCTACAGAAAAAAGCCCGAAGAGGTGAGCAGAATTATAGATCGTAGCTTCATCCAAAAGAATGAGATTTTGGTCAACGCTTCCGCCTCTCACATTGAATCCGGAAGCACCATCTGCTACGGCAGTAACTCCCGGTAACAACTGAAACGATCGAATAATGTCTGGCTCTCCCAGCACAGCAGGAATCTCCTTTACTTTGTTGGGCGTTAATTTTGCGATGCTCATCTGCGTGTTGGTAACATTATAGTTATCTCCAGCACCGGTAATCACTACCTCTTCTAATTGTTGCGAGGAAGGATCAAGGCAATTGTCCACGGTTTCACTTGATTCAAATTTGCCTGATAGCATCTTTACGTTATACCCTACGTAGCTCACCAACAGAGTATACTCGCCTCGCTCTAACGTAAGTGAGTAGAATCCATACGCGTTTGTAACAACACCATTTTGAGTTCCTTGCACCAGGATAGAGGCCCCTATCAACTCCTCTCCGGTGGAGCAGTCTTTCACATACCCACTGAGTGTAACTTTGTTTTGAGCCAACGCAATACTTGAAAGCGCCATCAGCCAAAAGCTGAATAAATATGTTTTCATTGTGATCAGTTTTCCACAAAAATGAAGGGCGGGTACCGATCATAGAATTAATTGGGTATGAAGCCGACAAAAACGGGTCTGAAGCGTGCAATAGACAATAACGCTCGTTCCTCGTTAGCGTAACTCTGCTTTCGTTCGCCCGCCTACCGCAAAAAAAATAGTCGAATTTTCTACCTTTATCCCATGCAACTGAAATCCGGGTTTAGTTTATTACTGCTATCGGTAGCCCTTACCAGTAGCGCACCAACTGCTCCGCTGCGCGTAGACGTAGTAGGCCCCGCCCCGGTTGGTGTTCTTTACCAACCGACATCGTAACGCCAACTTCTTACCTTTACCCTTGGTTGCTAGTTGGCAGTGAACTGCAGCCGCTACCAACTAATAACTATAAACCAACAACTAAAAAAACCGGGAACAACTCCGGGCTTTTTGTTTTTTTAGATTTCTTGGGCGTGCCCCTCGCCTCCGTGCACAAGTCACCTCGCTCGGGTCGCGCTATCGGCACTTGCCAACCACCGCACCTGCCAGTGCGGGCTCAAACAAATGCCTCGATCGCTCACGCGGCACCAACCTCATTTGGTGCCCCGGTGACAACCCAGGTGGCGTGCGTTTACAAGGCATCCCGAAGCCTTCTTCACTCCCCGAAGTGATAGGATATGGCCCATTGCTGCCACCCAATTTAAAGCACAACTAGCATTTGCATATATTCGAACATTAGCGGCAAATATTGCAAGCATTCAGCATTAGAAGGTTCGCAGTACTTCCCTAAGAAAAATTCGTGACTTCTAAGGTTAACGTAAAACAAACAACATCATGACAAACAAGATATATCCTTGCTTGTGGTTCGATCGAAACGCCCAGGCAGCCGCCAAGTTCTACTGTTCCATCTTTAAGAACTCCAAAATTACCGCAGACAGTCCGATGGTAGTAACCTTTGAGCTAGACGGAAAGAAGTTTATGGGTTTAAATGGCGGCCCCCACTTTAAGTTCAACGAGGCAGTTTCATTTGTAGTTGACTGCGAAACTCAAGAAGAGATTGACCACTATTGGACCCACTTAACCGCTGACGGTGGCCAGGAAAGTAATTGCGGTTGGTTGAAAGACAAATTTGGGGTTTCGTGGCAAATTGTACCGGCCGTTCTTCCAAAGTTAATGAGCGATCCCAAAAGAGCAGGAAGAGTAATGGAAGTTTATCTGAAAATGAAGAAATTTGATATCCAGGCCCTCGAAAATGCCTAAGGGTAAGCATACCTGCCGCCCATATTTTTTGACACTCGACAAAACAATTCGAATTCAACACATGCAAGAACGATGGGCCGACCAAATTGATCAAATTTCCAGAACCTTTAAACATTCATTTGGGGCATTGCCAATGGCTGAGCTTAATTGGAAACCCAACCAACTTACCTGGAGCATCGGACAAAACCTGGACCACCTGATTGTTATTAATGGAACTTACCATCCAATAGTTAAAGCGGTTAGAGCGGGAACGTACAGACAACCCTTTCATGCGAAATTTGAATTCATCGTTTCTTTTCTGGGACGTACAGTTCTAGAGGCCGTTCAACCCGATAGAAAGAAAAGAATGAAAACCTTTCCGATATGGGAGCCGGCAAAAAGTGATATTAAGAAAAACATCTGGGAGGCGTTTGAACAAAGTCAAAGTGATTTAAAATCATTAATTAAATCGAGTTCAGACCTTCTCGAAAATGGCACCGTAATCTCATCCCCGGCTAACAGAAATGTTGTGTATAAATTAGAAACCGCCTTTGACATCATCGTTAGCCACGAACAACGCCATCTTGAGCAATCGCTGGATGTTGAACGACTTAGAAAAAGACAACATACATAAACCACCCCCGCCCCGGTTGGTGTTCTTGACCAACCGGCATCGTAACGCTAACTTCTTACCTTTACCCCATGCAAATCAAACGGGCTCTCCCGCCCCGGTTGGTGTTCTTCACCAACAAGCAAGATATAATTCCCTATTTACTTTTGGTCGGTGCTGCCAGCGACCATCTAGTCCTTTTTTCCGCGCATTGTCTTTCGCCTCCGGGACCTCTACGGCAGGAAGGCATCGCAGCGTAATACAGGAGGTCCCCCCCCAAACGTGCAACGCGGGCTCTCGAAGCGATGACCCCGCGACTAGAAAGGTCAAAAACACGGTGGTCGGTGACAACACCGACCACAAGCAAAACAGTATATCACCATCTCGTATAAAGAGAATGGGGACGTCAACAAATTGAAGTTGCGCAGGATAACCTACAAAGACGAACAGGGACTGGTCTATATCTTCATCACCAACAACTTTAAAATCACCGCAGCCCGGGTGGCGCTCATTTACAGGCATCGCTGGATGATCGAAATCCTGTTCAAACAGGTCAAGCAGAATTTTCCCTTGAATTACTTCTGGGGGGAAAGTGAAAACGCCATCCGCATCCAGGTGTTTTGTGTACTGATTGCGCAGGTACTCATGATAGTCATCCGAAAGAAGTCTAAAACCAAGCGCTCCTTCACCAGCATCCTAACGGTCGTGCGCCTGCACATCATGAGTTATGTTGCGTTGCTCGACTTTCTGAAAGATACCTACCAGGCGTGGAGAAGTGCACACGATCCCCCGCTCACCAGCAGAATGGGTATTCCACTCAGCCTTGCGTTTAACTGACGGAGAGGGGTCTTTTTGCAACCTCTCCTAAACTATGCGAATCCATCACAAAAATTTAATTATCTTGACGATTAAATTTTTAGTCGGACAATAGTGAATTAAAATATATGGAAGTGAAGATAAAACCAAGGCTGTTGTTAGTTGTTACAATCACTCTTTTTGTAGTTTTTCTCGCAAGCGTGCTTTTGCACAACAAGAATTTGGATACGTCTCAATTATGGACTTATGCCCTATTGGAAAAGGGGAGTAGCGCAGGTACGGAGGATGACCC
>JBKCJM010000079.1:0-78444 GCA_046301755.1 Cyclobacteriaceae bacterium | reverse complement strand
ACGAGCCAACTCTCGCGGATGCCATAATGGACAGATTGTCAGCAAATGCAAACAAGATCGAACTCAAGGGCGAATCGTTACGAAAGCAGAAATCAAAAATAAATACCTAGATTTATAACGCAAATCAGGGTGGCTCACTTTGCACCGGAATGGTGGCTCACTTTCACCGGAATAATCACTCAAAGATAACTATCTATCTGATTTTCAGCAAAATTGTTGTGACAAAGTAGAGTTAATCTGCGTTGTCCAAAGACTATGACGATGGTTATCACCATGCTCTGAGTTCATGAAAAAGCTTAGCCCATACCTACTTTTTCTAAATCTTTTGCTGTCTTCGTGTACCTATGAACCGGACGGTGTTGCGGTAACTCACGTGAATCCGGCTAACCCGCCAATAATCAATATTTCTTTCGATGCCATGTCTGAAAAAGACACTATAAGGCTTTATGAGCCAACTTACCTCCGGTACTCAATCGATGGAGAAATTGGCAGAATAATCAGAGTATTTGTTGTTTTTGCCGGGATTACCGTTAATCAAAACGCTGGGGTTTCCGGTGTTATTAACTTCTCTGGATCGATGCTTAAGCCAGGTACGAATAAACTGACGATAGGAGTCGTATCAGCCACAGGATCAGGTAGTTTTGCTGACAAAGTAAGTGAAGAAACATTTTTGCAAGAAAAGCACGTCATGATTAACATTGACGTTCGTCCACCCGATCCACCGATAATTAGCTTCTCATCCGAAAACGGAATGCTCCGAATTTCATGGGAAAGATACAGAAAACCAAACTTTGTTAAATACATGGTTCAAGTTACAGACCCAACTTTAGGGGGGGTTAGCCTTATTGATATTGTTGATCAGAGCGTATCGTATTACGTGGACACACAATACTTTGGTGGATATAATATCGAATACACGGTTGGAATTAAGTCAACCGTGGGTACAGTTTTCAGCGCACCCGTGTCACGTTCAGATGCTTTCAATATGGACGGGTTTTATAATCCAGCCGACAGCACCGTATCGCTATCCTGGGATAAAGCGGATTTTCCAGGGTCTTTCAAAGAATACCTCATTATAGAAAACAATGTTCCGATTAGAACCATAAATGATCCTAACATTGAGTCGATTAAGTTCAAGCCAGCAATTGCTGTCTTTGGCGCCTCTGCCGATTACTCCGTCCGCATAGGCGGCAAAAGCGGAATGTACATTCAATCACCAAAAACGCTTAACGTGCCTCGGTTTGTAGAAACCTTAAAATTCTCGATTCGTCCAGACAAATTTGAGTATAGTGCTTATTTGAACGCAGCCGTCAGCCAAACACCATCACCAGTCAGCCTCCAAGTGCATGATGACAACTGGCGAGTAATCGATACCTACCCCGGCCTTACGTCAGAGTTTGCTATTGCAGCCAACAGCCCCTACTTCTACACCGTTGATTTGACTAACAAAAGAGTTGTTGAGACAAACCTTAATACTCGCCAGTCAACTTACTTAGATATTCCACCATTGCCTTCCCATGTGTCGTTTCTTGACATGATGAGCATTGTATCGGTTTCTTCAAATAGGATGGTGAGCTACATGTATTTTGGATACAACCAAGATGAAAAAGTAATCAATTCATATAACCATGTATATGATTTCCTCAATCAAAAAGACATGCTTGGTGGAGCAATCATTGGGCGAGAACCCTTACCGTTTAGATTATCTGATGATGGGGAGTATCTCTTGTCTAGTAATTCAGGCGAGATTTGTTCACTTATGTTTCCAAATTGTAAGGGTAACGTATACAAAAAAATAAATGGAACTTTTGAACGCGTTCGGCAACTTACTGCTAACGAGGGGGCTTTCTTCCGACCAGGCGTATCCAACGAGGCATTTGCGTTGAATAACGGCACCTTGTCAGTGGTGAAAATCTCTACTGGTGAAACACGGCATATAATTGTACCCTCTGGATACTCGCTGGTGAATTTTGACTCGGCAAGTGGCCATTTCTTCTTTGCAAAAGAAGGCCAGTACGTTTGTTATGCGATTCACATAGATACAATGGTCAGAGTTGAAATTGCAGCTTATTATCACCCTATTAACTCTAAGCTCACTCTTCATAACGGATACGTGGTGGATCAGCTAGGGAATTACTTCCAAGCAATCAAATGAAGTCAATATCAGTAATATTCTTGTTAATCTCTTCCATTGAAGGCGTATTCTCGCAGTCTCGAATAACATTTTCAACTGGGTACGGCACCTATGCCATGACTGAGCTTGCATCTTTTCAAAACGAGATAGTATCAAGCTCCAATGTTCCTGTACAACTTTCTTCTGGCGAAATATTTCCAGCCTATTTTAACTTCGAATGCGGTTTAGTAAAAAAGGTGAACAAACTTCTATACGGTGCCTCCTTGAGTTATGGATCTACTGGTGCGCGAACAGGTTATGCCGATTTCTCTGGTTATTACTTCATCGATCAAGAGATCGAATACTTATCCGTGCTGGCTTCCTTCGGATATTCAAGGGAAATTGTGGATGATAAGTTGCTTATTGAACTGGATGCGCGACCAAGTATTGTTTTTACGATGCTGAACATCATTGAGCGCTTAGGTGTGGGATCTACAAACACTAGCAACAATATCGAGTTCAGGTCGTTTAACGTGGCACTCCAACCTAGCGTATCACTTACACGCAGTTTTTCTAAGTTTGGCGTTCAAGCGGCCATCGGCTATAACTTTTCTGTTGTCCGCGGGAAGTTATATCTTAAAGAGGACAGTGAGGCGTTCCTATTAAATGATCAGGGAGACAAGGTGAGAGCTGACTGGAGTGGACTACGTGCGTCAATAGGATTTTGTGTTTTCTTTTGATGTCGACAGGAAACTACATTTTACCTTACACATAAGTCTTCCGCAGTTGCTGGGGTGAGGGGCGAATCGGGACGACCCTCTGATTAATCCCGCACATGCGGGACTCTAACCTCCCGTCCCGATAGCTATCGGGATCGGGATGAGCCAGTTTTGCCTCCGGAACAAAATCAGGGTTTGCCAATCTTTCGAGGAGCTGGCGGCTTTTTTGTCGTTTAATGAAGCGTTCCAGTTTTACCGCATCTTTCTCATGTTCACCACATGCAAACAGGGCTACCAACTTCCATGGCCGGAAGCGTGACGTGAAGGTGTTTCGTTCCGTTGAATTATGTTCGTGCAATCTGCGAAAAGGATCGGTGGAGTAACCAACGTAGTATTTGTCCGAACTGGGCGAGTAAAGCAGATAGAGGTAATACACAAAACAAAAATCCCGCTTTCGCGGGATTTATTGCTCCCCCTGCTGGACTTGAACCAGCGACCCTCTGATTAACAGTCAGATGCTCTAACCAGCTGAGCTAAGGAGGAATTTTCTTTACCAACCCCTTTTGCCAAGCACCTTTCAAGATGCTCTAACCTCCCGATTCTTCCAATCGGGATGAGCTAAGGAGGAATTTTCTTTACCAACCCCTTTTGTTAAGCACCTTTTCCAGATGCTCTAACCTCCCGATTCTTCTAATCGGGATGAGCTAAGGAGGAATTGGGCTGCAATATTAGTTCGATTCATTCGATTGGCCAAACGCTGCACGCACCGAAAAAAGATTTTGCCGGAAACTAGATTGGTGGTTTGTCGTATAATTACTTTGAAATCAAAAGTACTTTTAAATGAAGCCAGCCGATCATTACCAGGAAGACCTCGCCTCCATTCGAAAAATGATGGAGCAGTCGTCCAAATTCCTGTCGCTCAGTGGTTTGTCAGGCATCCTGGCCGGCACCTACGCGCTGCTGGGCGCTGTTTCCGCTTACTACCTCGTCCAATACCCATTGGCACCCACCGACTACCGGCAGGAGTCAGTCGGTGGCACCAACCTGCCAGCCCTGGTGGGCATTGCGCTGGCCGTGCTGGCGGCTTCGCTGGGCACGGGCTATTGGCTTAGCAAGCGGAAGGCCGAAAAAGCCGGCCAACCCGTTTGGAATGAAACCAGCAGGCGGCTCATGATCAATCTGGCAATACCCCTGGCAACAGGCGGGCTGTTTACCGTACTGCTGCTGCTAAATGGCCATTATGGCGTGGTTGCCCCTTCCCTGTTGATTTTCTACGGGCTCGCCCTGATCAATGCCAGTCCGAACCTTTATGACGAAATCCGGTACCTCGGCTACAGCGAAATTGTGCTTGGACTGGTGGCAGCACTCCTCCCCGGCTTCGGCCTGCTGTTTTGGGCGTTGGGTTTTGGCGTGCTTCACATCTTCTACGGTGCGGTGATGTACCGAAAATACGATCGATGAAAAATCCGTTTGATCATCTCGACCGTATACTGGAACACCGGGTGCGCCTGCAAATAATGGGGGTGCTCACGGCCAACGACTCATTCGACTTTGTAAGTCTGAAAGATTTGCTTCAAACCTCGGATGGAAACCTGGCCACGCACCTTAAGGCGCTTGAGCGGGAAAAATATATCCTGGTGCAGAAGTCGTTTGTTGACCGTAAACCCAACACACGCTACAAGGTCACCGATCGCGGCCGGCAGGCCTTTCGTAAACACCTGGAGGCCATGGAAGAAGTTATCCGCGCTCAGCGAAAATAGTTTTTTTTGATCATTTACTTTTAAACACAAAGTTCTTTTAAAATTATGGAAAACAATCCCACACCTCTCGATCGCCTTCAACACTGGGTGAAGGAATCGATCATGCTCAAGTTATTCTCCATCGGACTGCTGAGCCTTATCTTGCTTATCCCGGCCAGCTGGGTGATGTCGCTCATGGAGGAGCGGCAATCACGAGCGACTGAAGTTATCGCTGAGATCTCAGGCAAGTGGTCGGGCCCACAAACGCTGGCAGGGCCCCTGCTTCGCATTCCGTATACGCGGGTGGTAAAAAACAAACGGTGGGAAAACGGAAAACCCATTGAAGAAGTCTTTGAAACAACGGAGTTTGCCTACTTCTTGCCAGACGAGCTCAACCTTACGGGAGATCTAACCCCGCACGTCCGCCACCGCGGCATTTTCGATGCTATTGTGTACGACTCGCGCATCAGCCTGAGCGCGAAATTCCCGGAGCTCAACTTTGCTCGCTGGAACATCAAGGATGAGCACATACACTGGACGAAAGCCGAACTGTTAACCGGCATTTCGGACCTGCGGGGAATAAGCGAAAATCCGCGCGTTCGGGCGGGGAGTCAACATCTGCCCTCGGAGCCAATCAATGACATACGCGTTAACGTGAGCGAGGGCACCAGCGAATCGGGCATCGTTACCCCGCTGCCGTGGACTCAACGGCCCGACAGCTCGCTCACCGTTATGCTCGAGCTGCAGCTCAAAGGAAGCGATCGGCTTTACGTAGTTCCCACGGGCAAAACCACCGAGGTTACGCTGGTGGGCAGTTGGCCATCTCCCAGTTTCGAAGGTGCCTTGCTGCCCGTGCAGGCACCCGACATCAGTGCAGAGCATTTCAGCGCCAGGTGGAAAGTGTTATCGTTCAACCGACCGTTCGCGCAACAATGGATCAATGAAGAACAAAATCTCGCGGGATCATCCTTTGGTGTGCGCCTCGACTTGCCGGCCGATCAGTACCAGAAAAGCATCCGCACAGCAAAATATGGCGTGCTCATCATCATACTTGCCTTCACAGCCCTTTTCCTGGTCGAGATCACCAGCCGCGTTCGTATTCATCCGTTTCAATATATTCTGGTTGGCGTAGCCTTGATTATCTACTACTCGCTGCTGCTTTCCATCTCCGAGCACCTCGGCTACAATGCTGCCTATGCCGTCTCCTCGGTAGCCACGATCGTTCTGGTGGCCCTCTATGCATCCACCTTTATGGCAGGCAAATCCATGGTTGCGCTGTTCACAGGGCTGATGATCGCGTTCTATGGGTTCATTTTCGTCATCGTTCAGGCGCAGGATTACTCCCTCCTTATCGGCAGTGTTGGCTTGTTCCTGATTGTGGCGGTGATCATGTACTTCTCAAGGCGGATTGCCTGGTACAAATAACAAATAAGCCATTATGGCATATGAATATCAGCGTTATCAACAAAAATATGTCATTATGTCTTTAAATCATCTGAAAAACCCAGCGGCACGGTTTTTCATCAGGGTGACGTGAAATCAAAACACAAAAAACATATGAGCATCATCCGATACAACGCTAATGAGTTCGTGCCGACATCATTCAGCAGCCTGATTGACCGTTTCTTCAACGAGAACATGACCCGAATGGGCGGCAGTTCATTTGTGCCGCGGGTAGACATCGTAGAAAACGAAACCAGCTATGAAGTTCACGTAGCAGCACCGGGCATGAACAAGGAAGACTTTCAACTGGAGGTGAAGGACCAGTTCCTGACCATCAGCGGTGAGCGCAAACTCTTAGACGAGAAGAAAGAGCGCAATTTCCACAGCCTGGAAACCCAGTATGGCAGTTTCAGCCGCTCGTTTAGCTTGCCCGAAAACGTGGATGCCGGGAAGATTTCGGCCCGCTACGTTAACGGAATTCTGGAAGTCACTATTCCGAAAGACGAGAAGAAAGCTTTGAAGCAGACCATTAAGGTCAGCTAACGCACCCGTGCGTTGACGAGCAGGGTTTAGGTAGAGGGTTGGGCGTCCCCGCGCAAGCGGGGGCGCCTTTTTGTTTTGGCGCGGCTCATTCTTTGGTGGGCTTTGCCGTTATTTGTACTAACGAAGTATAGAGCTAATGCGCAACCGCCTGATGTTTGTTGCAGTGGTAGTGGGGCTGGCCATGTTTGGCGCAGTTGTAGGATCATTTTTCACCCTTCGTATGGTGGAAACGGAAACTGGCTATTCATCGATTCAGCAGCGGCAGCGTACACGCTTCATTTCCGCACGCGATTCCATCGCCTTTCGGCATGCGCCCATAAGCTTTCAGGATGCCTCGGCTGCCTCGATTCCTGCAGTGGTTCATATCCGCACAAATTTTGGCGCAGGCTCTTTTAGTCTGAATCCGCTGGAGTATCACTTTAACCCCGAAGCGCATTCGTCCGGCTCAGGTGTAATCCTCACCGATGATGGCTTTATTGTAACCAACTACCATGTAATTGAGGATGCCAGCAATATTGAGGTAGTCACGTCCAGTAATCAACGTTACTTCGCCCGGCTGGTTGGCCGCGATGAAAGCACGGATCTCGCGTTGCTGAAAGTCAAGGCGTCCGGTTTGCCCTTCGTGCGCTATGGCGATAGCGACCAAGTGTCGCCTGGGGACTGGGTGCTGGCGGTTGGCAATCCTTTCGATTTGAACTCAACGGTGACGGCCGGCATTGTAAGCGCAAAAGCCCGCAACATTGGCATCCTCCGCGACCGTAACAATCTGCAGGTCGAATCCTTCATTCAGACGGATGCAGCGGTGAATCCCGGCAACAGCGGAGGTGCGCTGGTAAATCTGAGAGGTGAGTTGATCGGCATTAACTCGGCCATTGCCACAAATACAGGTAACTACGCGGGTTATTCATTCGCCATTCCGTCTAACCTGGTAAGAAAAATCATGGACGACCTGTTGGAGTTTGGCCAGGTGCAGCGCGGGTTGCTGGGAGTAGAGATTCGGGATGTTACGCCCGAGCTGGCTGAGGATGAAAAACTGCCGCTCGTGCAAGGTGTTTACATCCTTCGGGTAAACCACGGCAGTGCGGCTGAGCAGGCCGGGCTCGCAGCGGGCGATGTGATAACCCAGGTGGACCGCAGCCCCATCAATACCGTTTCAGAACTGCAGGAACGTGTCGCGCGCAATCGGCCAGGGCAATCGGTGCAGATCACCTATTGGCGTGACGGAATCGCCCGTAAAGTGAAAGCCGTGCTGCGCAACTTCGAGGGTGAAGTTGAGGTTACAACTCGTACCATAGAATCGACCCTGGGTGGCGGTGAGTTCGAAAACATTGCTTACCGCGAACTGGCCGAGCTAAATCTGGAAGGCGGTGTCCGCCTGCTGCGTAAAAAGAGTGGCCCGTGGGTAAAGGCCCAGGTACCTGATGGTTTCGTAATCACACACATCGATAAAGTTGAAGTAGAAAATCTGGAATCCCTTAACCGGATTCTGGAGATAAAGCGGGGAGGCGTACTTGTCGAAGGCCTGCACCCCTCCGGTGAGCGCGGCACGTTTGGCATCGATTGGCTGGAGGAATAACACCACGCGTTCATCATTTTCATCTTACCTTTGCTGGCCGCATTTCAAAGTCGGCCGTTCACCTTTACATTCTCGTTATGAAAGATCTTTCGCTCTCCGATGCGCTTCAGCAACTCGGCATTCAAAAATCAAACCCGGGTGTTTCCACCGGCCGCCATTGGCTAACCGGTAAAGGCCCGGCCGTGGTGTCCGTATCTCCGGTGGACGGAAAGAAAATTGGTTCAGTGAAAAGCACAGACGAAGCGTCATTTCGAAAAGTGCTGGCGGTTGCCGAAAAAGCTTTTGTGGAGTGGCGGGCGGTGCCAGCTCCAAAACGCGGGGAAGTTGTGCGGCAGATTGGTGACGCCCTGCGAAAAAAGAAAACAGCATTGGGCATGTTGGTTTCGTATGAGATGGGCAAGTCGTTGCAGGAAGGGCTGGGCGAGGTGCAGGAGATGATTGACATCTGTGACTTTGCCGTAGGCTTGTCCCGACAACTGTATGGCCTCACCATGCATTCGGAGCGACCGCTGCACCGCATGTACGAGCAGTACCACCCGTTGGGTATCGTGGGCATTATTTCTGCGTTCAATTTTCCGGTGGCTGTCTGGTCGTGGAACGCCATGCTGGCCTGGGTTTGTGGCGATGTATGCCTGTGGAAACCATCTGAGAAAACACCGTTGTGCAGCATTGCCTGCCAAAAAATTGTAGCCGAGGTATTTCGAAAGAACAACGTGCCCGAGGGTGTCAGTTGCATCATCAACGGAGGGGCAGAGGTTGGCCAGTGGATGTGCGCCAGCGACCGTGTTCCGCTGGTATCGGCCACCGGCTCCACACGCATGGGCAAGGCCGTTGGCAAAACGGTTGGCGAGCGTTTGGGGCGTGCGCTGCTGGAACTGGGGGGAAACAACGCCATCATCATCTCCGAACATGCCAACCTGGATATTGCCATTCGGGCTGCGTTGTTTGGAGCCGTGGGTACCGCAGGTCAGCGCTGCACCACCACCCGGAGGCTCATCATTCATGAAAAAGTGTACGAAGAGGTAAAAGCAAAACTGGTTAAAGCCTACGGCCAATTGCGCATCGGCAATCCGCTCAACCCCGATAATCACGTAGGCCCGCTGATTGATCAACAAGCCGTTAAACTCTACCAGCAGGCCCTCCGCCAGGTAAAAGCCGAAGGTGGAAAAGTGGTAGTACCGGGAGGAGTGTTAACGGGCAAGGGCTACGAATCGGGCTGCTATGTGAAGCCGGCCGTAGTAGAAGCGCGCAATGAATTCGACATCGTACAGCACGAAACCTTTGCGCCTATTCTTTATCTCATCCGGTACAAAACGCTGGATGAAGCCATCAGCCTTCAAAACGGAGTGCGGCAGGGCCTGTCGTCATCGATAATGACCAGCCACGTGCAGGAAATGGAGAAGTTTTTATCCGCAGCCGGTTCCGACTGTGGCATTGCCAACGTCAACATCGGAACCTCCGGGGCGGAAATTGGCGGAGCTTTTGGTGGCGAAAAGGAGACCGGTGGTGGCCGCGAGTCGGGCTCGGATGCGTGGAAGGTTTACATGCGCAGGCAAACCAACACCATCAATTATGGCCAATCGTTGCCGCTGGCCCAGGGCATTGTGTTCGATGTTTAAACATTCGTTGTAAAAGCGCGTTTATCTCGGTAGCTTCGTCACCCCAAACTAATCGTCTATGCCCGGCAAAAGGTTTCGCACCGTCATGTTGATTGACGACAATGAAATTGACAACCTCATCAATCAGAAGATGATTGAGGCGGCCGCGCTGACCGAGCATATCTACACCCACACCGGTGCCAAAAGTGCTATCGAGTTCCTTCGAAACATGGAGCGTCTGGAAATTGCCGACCAGGTTTTGCCGGATGTGATCTTTCTGGACATCGACATGCCGTTGATGGATGGTTTTCAGTTTCTGGATGAGTTTGAAAAACTGGGTTCGGCCACCAAGAAAAAGTGCAAAGTGGTGATGCTTACCTCATCGATCAACCCGCAGGATTTTAACCGATCGAAGCGTTATGCCAACGTCAAACTGTATTTGAATAAACCGCTTTCGCACGAAAGCCTGATGTCGCTGGACGTTTAAACGTCCAGGGCGGTCAACCGCTCAATGAACTGATCGTCCATGCGAATAAACCGGGTAGGTGAAAAATAGCTAACCGGGGTTGAGTTCAGTTGCTGAATAATCGCCAGTATCTTCTTGGGCTTTTCGCGCTTCGCTTCGCTAGTGGCGATCTTCAGAATTTTAACCAGCAGCATCAGATTATCAGTTTTGTCTTCAATCATCTTCGACTGTCGCGAAATGCTGCTCACCAGTTGGTTGACCAGATCGACATCGCGCAGCATACCATATACCACCGCCAGCAGGGCCTTCACCTCCAGCTGCGCCAGCGGGTAGCGCTTAAAGTTGACATCATTCAGCAGATTATTCAACAAGCGCGCAGCCTCCTCGTATCGCTCCACGTAGTAGGCGCTCAGCGCGCGGTACACCATGTAAATCACATGCCGCGGCACGTCCAGCGGGTCTGTCTCTATGTCGTCAAACAGGTTCTCATTCTCAGCCAACAAATCTTTTTCGGTGCCTAGCCTGAGGTGCCGCTGTAATTTCGAAATCAAAAACTGGGCAGAGAACGTGTAATACGGGTAGTTCATCATGAGGTTGGCTACCGCATCATTTACCTCTTCAAAATACTTCTCGCTCTGCTTGTATACTTTGTAGTGGTTGTAGTACTCGAGTTTCAAAAATTCAAACACGAGATTAAGGTGGTAATAAACCGGATCCAGCGGATATGACTCGAATGTCGTTTGCACCCGGGTGAAAATATCTTCGATTGATGCTTCATCCGACTGCAGGTTCTCCTCGCGTTCCACAAACAACCGATGGAAAACCAACATCATGCTCTCGTACACAAACAGCCGGTGGGATTCATAAAGCCGGGCCACGTTCTGCATTTCGCGCAGCATCAGGGTGAGCCCCATTCGGTCGGTATCGTCACCGGTGAGATAATAGTTTCCGTACTTCTTGAAATAATCCGCGAGCAAATCATCCGCCTTATCCACAGCCAGCATATAGGCCACGTGGCGGTTATACAACTGCGAATACTGAAAATAGTCTGGCGAATTGATGTGCATTTTCTTCAGCGACTTGTATACCACCGTCAGTTCGCTGGCAAGGTCATAGTCCTGAAGCTCCTTCTCTAACTTCTTCAAGGTAGCGATGGAGAGCGTCCGCTTCTTTGTAAACAGAACTTCATTGAGGTTAGCCACCTTCTTCAAAATATCCGTGCGCGGGCTTTCCATCTGCTCAACCAGGTAATCCTCGATTTTCTGGCTAAGCCGCGAGCGCATGGTGTAAAACGCGTTCGGCTGAAGCTCCAACTCGGCCATGATTTTGCTGTCGGATAACTGGCGCTCACGGAAACCTTTCAACAGATAGGCCGACTTCTCCGCATTGCTCTGAATGAGCTGGTCGTAGATGGTCTGGTAGTCCTTCTCGGAAAGTTGCTTGATAATGTTCTTCAGCTTGGCCATGGGTACACTTGGGCGGGGTGAAAATACAAATAATTGGTGTACGCTTGGGTCAAATTGGCGGGAACTTTTTTGTTTTCCGGCCATCCTTTCCGGTTTTGCGTGTGGTAAGACTTTTGAGCCGCCCCCAAAAACAACGTATGGATGCTTATTCGGAAATGATGGTGAACGCAGTGAACACCGTGAAGAATGCTGTGGTAAAAATTGACGTGTACCGAAGAAACAAACAGGGGCAGTTAAAGCCGGCCGGCTCGGGTTCAGGTTTCATATTCTCGTCCGATGGATTACTGTTTACCAACCATCACGTAGTACACCGGGCTGAAAAAATCATGGTTTCGCTGCTCAATGAAAATGAAATTGAAGCCACTGTAATCGGAGAAGACCCCGACACGGACATAGCCGTGCTCAAAATCAATTCGGAGGGATATTCGGTGGCTGCGCTTGGCGATGCCTCTGCCCTGCAGATCGGGCAATGGGTACTCGCCATTGGCAATCCGCTGGGTTACCAGCACACCGTTACGGCAGGCGTGGTGAGCGCCCTCGGCCGAACCATGCGAACCCAATCGGGCACCCTGGTGGACGATGTGATTCAAACTGATGCTGCGCTTAACCCCGGTAATTCGGGAGGCCCCATGATCAACACCGAGGGAAAAGTGGTGGGCGTGAACACAGCCGTTATCCAGGGCGCGCAGGGTATCAGCTTTTCGGTAGCTATCGATACCGCGAAAGAAGTGGCCCGGCAGTTGATTCAGTACGGAAAAGTTTTCAAGGCCTACCTCGGCTTCATGCTTCAGGAAGTGAACTTGAATCCCAAAGTGAAGCGCCACTACCATCTGCCCAACGACAAGGCATTGTTTGTGGTGAGCCGCGAGCCCGACTCACCGGCTTCGCGAAGCCAGGTAACGGAGGGCGACCTTATCGTATCGTTTAACGGCAAGCCAATCAACGGACTCCACGAGTTGTTTAAAGAGCTGACGCGGAAAGAAATTCTTACCATGGTGGATATTGGCGTGGTGCGCCATACCGAGCTTCTTCATTTTGGGATATTTCCGCTGGAGCGGATGAAGAATCAAACCAGCAAACAATAAGAATCACCGTTTGTGAGGATTGGAAATTGAAATATATTTGCAACCTCAATTGAAAAGGGGGATTAGCTCAGCTGGCTAGAGCGCTTCCATGGCATGGAAGAGGTCATCGGTTCGAATCCGATATTCTCCACACCTCAGGTCCGATTCTGTCGGACTTTTTTTTGTTCTTGATCCGCCCCCTGTTAACCACCAAAAATCGTACGAAGCGCCCGTATTTTTTCAGGGTCTGCCACACGCTGCTGGCGATGATCGGATGGCAAGTTTCCGAGAAACGAAATCAGGTGATTTCCATTTACCGACTCAGGCGAACGAAAAGCCGTGGCCGACAAATGAAGTTCCTTAACGCCTGTGTCTCTTACCAGCACATCGGCATTGCCTTCATGAATTCCCGAACCGGGCATCACAGCAATCCTCCCCCCCGCCCGCTCCACCAGCTGTTTTATGAGAGCTGCGCCTTGGGGTGCAGTGGGCATCCGGCCGGACGTGAGTATCCGATCAAAACCGGCCTCAATGCAATCTTCCAGCGCCTCAAACGCATCGCGCGTAACATCGAAGGCGCGGTGGCAGGTCACTTTCATCGGCCGGGCCCGTTGAATCAACTCGCGGCATCGCTTAACATCTAACCGCGCCTCTGGTGTGAGAATGCCCAACACCACGCCATCCGCGCTCAGCTTCATACATTGATCGATGTCGCGCTTCATGGCGTAGAAGTCGTAATTGTTGTAAACAAAATCACCGCCCCGCGGCCGGATCATCACGTACAGGTCCATCGAGAAATTCTGGCGCACGCCCTCAATCACACCGAAAGAAGGCGTTGTACCTCCTTCCAGCGGGTTATCGCACAATTCGATCCGGTCGGCTCCTCCGGCCTGCGCTTTGAGGGCCGACTCAATGTTGTAAACAACTACCTCGATGATCACGGAAAAATCCTGTAGATGTCCTTTCTGTTCTTCACCCGGGCGAATTGCACCAAGTCACCTTGCACAAAAATCCCGACACGATAATCGCCAACTCGAATCCGATAGGCAGTTTGAAACCCCGATAACTTCTTGAGATTTGGAACTTGACGCAGAGTTGTGAGTTGCTCAACCTGCTCGATCAACGCAAGTATTCGCGCCTTTACTGCCCCTGAATTAATGTCATCTAAGTCTTGATAGAATGTCTTCAAGAACTCGACTCTCATGATTTAAGTCGATTTATCACCAGCGCCCGTGAGACTTTTTTGGTGCGATCAGCATTACGCATGAGCTGCGCCATCCCCAAATCCTCACGCTCCTCCCGAGTGAGTGGCCTGGATTCAATTTTCAACTTGGTCAGAAGTTGTTTAATGAATTCATGCTCTTTCCGGGTTCGCGGGGTTAAAACGATTGGTTCCATTCGTCAAATTTAAGGGTCATTTGCTTTTTTCCTACTGGTGTTACTTGTAGAAACAAGTAGCCTCGAAAACTGTGTTCGGTACCTCCGGGGAATACACCGCATACGTAAACCCTTTTTGCAGTGCATAAGCACCTGTCTCCCCCTGCTTGTTTAACGCTAAAAAGCCAACCTGCATGTCTTTCGATTTTGCGGGTTGATTTTTCACAATTCGCTTCACTGCTTCTTCACAGGCCTGCTGCGGAGAACGCCCCTGCCGCATCAATTCCACTACCAGGTGCGATCCAACAATCCGAATCACCTCCTCACCCACCCCGGTCGAGGTAGCCGCGCCAAACTCATTGTCAACAAACAGCCCGGCCCCAATGATGGGCGAATCGCCTACACGCCCCCGCATTTTGAAGGCCATGCCGCTGGTGGTGCAAGCACCGGATAAATTCAACTGCTGATCGAGTGCCACAATTCCAATCGTATCATGGTTCTCGATATTGGCCACGGGTTTGTACTCCGACTTTTTGAGCCACTCCCGCCAGGCTCTCTCCGACTCCTTTGTGAGCAGCTTTTCCTTTTTAAATCCATTGGCAAGTGCAAACTGCAAAGCCCCTTCACCAGAGAGTAAAACATGAGGTGTTTTTTCCATCACCTTACGGGCCACCGACACGGGGTGCACGATATATTCAAGGCAGGCTACCGCACCACAGTTCGCGAACTCGTCCATGATGCAGGCATCAAGCGTCACCCGACCATCGCGATCGGGCAATCCCCCCAGGCCGACTGAGGTTTCTTTCGGATCGCCTTCAGGAACCCGCGCCCCTGCCTCGACCGCATCCAGCGACCGTCCACCGGCTGAGAGAATTTTCCACGCTTCAACATTAGCTGCCTTTCCGAAATTCCACGTGGAAATTACTACCGGACGGATGGGTGCTTTGGCCTGGGCCAGACTTACGGCAAGCGGTGTTACCAGCCCTGTAGTTACAAACTGTCTTCGCGTGATTCGTGCCATTCAATTATTGGTTTCCAAAACTCTCCGGGCGCCCCGGTATCCTTTCCAGTAATACTCCTGAAACAGATTGGTTTCAACTACACCCAGTTTCGTTGTGGCGTGAATAAAGCGGATGTCATCCTTACCCCGCACCTCGGTTACCAACCCCACATGGGTGATGTCCTTCTTCTTTTTCTCAAGAGCAAAGAAAACGAGGTCGCCCGGCTTAATTTCTTTTACTTTTACCTTTTCACCCACCTGGTACTGGGCATCACTGGTCCGGGGCAGCGTTAGTTTTACACTCTGGTAGGCATTCACCATCAACCCCGAACAATCGATTCCGGACCGGGTAGTGCCGCCATACTTATAGGGCGTGCCTGTAAAACTGCGGGCGGTCTTGATAACGGACGCAATTTGCTGGTCGCGTTCGCGCATTTTTCGTGTGCCCGAGCAGGCCGTCACGAGCACCAGAAAAGTCAAAAAAATCAATTTGGCCGGGCGAATTCCCGTACCTTTGAAGCCGAAAAAATGCATAGTCAAAAATAACGGTTGGAGATGGCATACGCTAATGTGAGCACCGAAGTGGAACCGCGCCAGAAGGCCCTGCCCGAGCAAGTGATTGGAGAAATTCGCGCTATTGTGGGCGAGGAATTTGTGATGGTCGATGACGAGGCCAAATCCGATTACGGGCGCGACAAGACCGAAGACTATTTTTTTCTTCCGGATGTGGTTGTAAAGCCGGGCACTCCGGACGAGATCAGTTCGTTACTGAAGTTGTGCAACAGCTACCGTATACCGGTGACCCCGCGAGGCGCGGGCACCGGTCTTAGCGGAGGTGCCTTGCCCGTGCGTCATGGGCTGGTGATTTCCATGGAACGCTTCAACAAGATTCTAAACATTGACGAACTTAACCTGCAGGCAACCGTGGAGCCTGGCGTGATTACCGAAGTCTTTCAAAATGCCGTCAAGGAAAAGGGTCTGTTTTATCCGCCCGATCCGGCCAGCCGAGGCTCCTGCTTCCTGGGCGGTAATCTCGCCAACAATTCAGGCGGACCGAAAGCGGTGAAGTACGGAGTTACCCGCGACTATGTTTTGAACATGCAAGTAGTGCTGCCCACAGGCGAAATCATCTGGACGGCTGCCAACGTGCTCAAAAACTCAACCGGCTACAATCTTACCCAACTCATGTGCGGTAGCGAGGGTACGCTCGGTATCATCACAAAGATTGTGTTTAAACTGCGCGGCTTTCCTCAGAAGAACGTACTGATGATGATTCCATTCTCGACCAACGAGGAGGCGTGCCGGGCTATTGCCGCCATCTTCGTGGAGGGAATTACACCCTCGGGCATGGAGTTTTTTGAAAAAGAAGCCGCAGCCAAAACCTTCGAATATTGCGATAAAGTGCTAAACAGCCCGGTGACGACAAAGCTCACCGAGGGCATGAACGCCTACCTGCTTTGCGAGCTGGACGGAAATGATGAAGAGGTATTAATGCGCGATGCCGAACGGGTGATGAACGTGGTGGAAAAATTTGAGAGCGGTGAAGTTTTGTTTGCCGAAAGCACTGCCCAAAAGGAAGAACTTTGGAAGATCCGGAAAAACATTTCTCCGGCCGTTAACTGGTACACCCTCACCAAAAGTGATGACGTGGTGGTGCCACGTGCCAACCTGCCAAAACTGATTTCGGGAATTAAAGAGATTGGGAAAAAATACAAGTTCAACACCGTGTGCTTTGGTCACTTGGGCGATGGCAACCTGCACGTGAACATTCTCAAAGAGAACCTGGACGAGGAATACTGGAATACCAAAGTAAACGAAGGCATCGGAGAGATCTTCAAGCTTACTGTGAGCCTGGGGGGCACGCTGAGTGGCGAACACGGCATCGGTATTGCCAAGCGACCGTACATGTCGATTGCCATGAGCGAGGTAAACCTGGAACTGATGCGCGGCATCAAGAAAGTTTTTGATCCCAATGGGATTCTCAACCCGGGGAAGATATTTTAAACGTCAAACCGACCTATGAAACGCTTTTTAATTCTTGCATCACTGTTTATCGCTGCCTGTCAGCCTAAGACTGACTCAGCCAATCAAACAACCGAAACTCAGCAAACCGAAGGCTGGCAATCCCTGTTCGATGCCCAGACGATGAACGGATGGCGCCCGTTTAAAAATGCGGACATCAACTCCTGGGAAGTGGCAGATGGTGCCCTGCACTGCAAGCCGTTTCAGGAGGGTGCCGAAAACAAGCGTGGCGACATCATTACCGAAAATCAGTACGAAAATTTTGAGCTGGCACTGGAGTGGCGGATTTCGAGCCAGGGAAATAGCGGCATTATGTTTCGCGTGAGCGAGGAGTACGACCAGCCCTACGCCACCGGCCCCGAGTACCAGGTGCTGGACGATGCCAACTACCCGGGCGAAGTAAAAGCAGAAAATCAAAGTGGCAGCAATTACGACATGCACGCAGCCTCCGGTAAAGTACTCAAGCCCGTTGGCGAATGGAATGAAGCGCGCATTGTGGTGAACGGCAATCACGTTGAACATTGGCTCAACGGTACCAAAGTAGTTGAGTACGAGCTGAACTCAGACGACTGGAAACAACGCGTGGCGAACAGCAAGTGGAAAGATTTTCCGGCTTATGGCACTGTACGCAAAGGCCACATCGACCTCCAGGATCACGGCAACGAAGTGTGGTACCGGAACATCCGAGTAAGGATACTCTAGCAGGTGCATGCCTGGCGTCTTTGCGCCTTTGCGTGAAAATTAATTTTGCTCCAAAAGCGTAGACTGAAACATGTGTGGCATCACCGGCATTTTCGCCTATAACCTCGTAGGCAAATTCAACAAAGTAAACGTAGCGGCTGCCACGCGAGCGCTTGAAAAACGTGGGCCTGACTTTCAGGATGTCTTTCTCAGCGAGTGGGTGTGCCTGGGCCACAGGCGCCTGTCGATCATCGACACACGCGAAGTAGCGCACCAACCCATGTGGGATAGCTCGGGGCGCTATGGCATCGTATTTAATGGCGAAATATTCAACTATCGCGAGCTGCGCCAAAACCTCGAACAGCGCGGCTTCACCTTCCGCACCGAATCGGATACGGAGGTCCTGCTCAACCTCTGGATCGCTAATCGCGAAGCCTGTTTGAATCAACTCAACGGCTTCTTTGCTTTCTGTATCTACGACCAGCACGAAGAATCGCTGTTCCTCGCCCGTGACCGCTATGGCATCAAGCCCCTTTTGTACCTGAGCGATGACGACAAATTCATTTTCGCTTCGGAAATGAAATCCATTGTGCACTATGGCATCGACAAAAGCCTGGACTACACGGCCCTCGCCACTTATTTTCAACTAAACTACATTCCGGCTCCGCGCACAGTTTTCAGTGCGGTGAAAAAACTGTTGCCGGGACACTATATCCGCGTAAAGCGCGGTGACGTATCGATCAACCGATACTACTCCATCCCCTACCCAACCGCACACCCAGAGCCGCTCACGTACGAAGAAGCCCAGCAGGCGCTGTTTCAAAAACTGGAAGCGAGCGTGCAAAAACGGCTGGTAGCGGATGTACCCCTTGGCGCTTTTCTGAGTGGGGGTATCGACTCTTCGGTGATCACCGGGTTGGCCAGCCGCCATAAACCGAATCTTCACACGTTTTCCATCGGGTTCCGCGATCAGAAATTTTTTGACGAAACCGAGTATGCCCGCAAAGTAGCCAGGCATTTCGGCACCGAGCACACCGTGTTCTCCCTGACGACTAAAGACTTGTATGCCCAGTTAAACTCCGTACTCGATTATCTTGATGAACCCTTTGCCGACTCCTCGGCTGTTAACGTCTATATCCTGAGTCAGCAAACGCGCAGGCATGCCACGGTTGCGCTCTCGGGCGATGGGGCTGATGAAGTGTTCGGGGGCTACAACAAACACCTCGCCTTTGCCCGCGCCATGCAAGGCGGCTGGAAGGAATCGCTGGCGGCAGCACTGAAGCCCGCGTGGCAATTGTTGCCGAAATCGCGCCACGCGCCTTTTTCAAACACGGTGCGGCAACTGCTGCGCTATGCCGAAGGTCACGGCATGACGGCCCGCAACCGCTACTGGCATTGGGCTTCGCTGGCAACGCTGCCCCAGGCGCAACGGCTGTTTACGGCCGAAGCGCGGCAAAACATCGACCTCGCCCAATACGAAGAGTTCCGTCAATCCTTTCTGGAACCAATTGGCGAACCACAGAACCTCAACGATATCCTGCTGGCCGACTGTAAGCTCGTGCTACCCAACGACATGCTCACGAAAGTTGACCTGATGAGCATGGCCAACGGACTTGAAGTACGGGTGCCCTTTCTTGACTTTGAAGTAGTCAACTTCGCTTTTGGCTTACCCGCTGAATACAAGATCAACCGCGGCATGCGCAAACGCCTGGTGCAAGACGCATTCCGAAGTCTTTTGCCTGCGGAACTTTATAACCGCCCGAAGAAAGGATTTGAAGCACCCGTGCTGGCGTGGATGCGCCACGAACTGAAAGACACAATCAAAAAAGACCTCCTGTCCGAAGAGTTTATCTATGCCCAGGGTTTATTCGACTATGCTGAAATCAAAAAGTTGAAGCGCCAGTTATTTTCTATTAGCCCGGGTGACATTCACGCCCGCGTATGGGCATTAGTTGTCTTTCAGTGGTGGTGGAAGAAGTATGGGGTTAGTTCGTAGTTGCTGGTTGTGAGTTGTTGTTCGCCACTAACACCCGGTAACTAAAACTCATCTCAAAATGGCACTGTTGTCAGGTTGAGTTTATCGAAACCTGACCTTATAGCAGAGAAAGCCTTCGACATCCCGAAGTTTCGGGATCAGGCTGACGGTTAAACTGATTTTTTAGCTATTCTTTCTTCCACGTATCGCGCAACGTGACGGTTCGGTTAAAAATTTTCTTTGACCCGGTAGAGTCCGGATCGAGACAGAAATAACCCATGCGCAAAAACTGGAAGTGCTCGCCCAGTTTGGCTTTTGCCAACTCCGGCTCGGCATAGGCGGTTTGCACCTTCAGCGAATCCGGGTTGAGGTAGTCGCGGAAGTCACCTTCAATTTCACTGACATCTTCCACTTTAAACAGGCGGTCGTAAAGACGAACTTCAACCGGCAAAGCATGTTTTGCACTTACCCAATGGATCACACCTTTTACGTTGATGCCGGATGAGTCGGAACCACTCTTGCTTTCGGGAATATATCGACAGTGCAGCTCCGTTACTTCGCCCGCCTCATTCTTCACCACTTCATCGCATGCAATAATGTACGCACTTTTCAGGCGCACCATTCCGCCCGGTGAAAGCCTGAAATACTTTTTGGGGGGATTCTCCATAAAATCCTCGCGCTCAATCCAGAGCTCGCGACCAAACGGCATCTCGCGCACCGAACTTCCCTCGTCCGGGTAATTTTCACTGGGCAATTTCTCTTCGCTAATCTCCGGGTAGTTGGTAATCACCACCTTCAGCGGATCGAACACCACCATTCTTCGCGCACCGATCTTATTCAGATCCTCGCGGACAAAAAATTCCAGCAAGCCAATGTCGATCAGATTATCGCGCTTAGCCACGCCAATGCGGTCGCAAAAATCGCGGATGGCCTGGGCTGTGTAGCCGCGCCTGCGTACCCCACTCAGCGTGGGCATTCGAGGATCGTTCCAGCCGCTTACATGCTTCTCATTCACCAGTTGCAGCAACTTGCGCTTGCTCATCATGGTGTACGTCATGTTGAGGCGCGCAAACTCGTATTGGCGCGAAGGGTATATCTCCAGCTTTTCAATAAACCAATCGTACAACTCGCGGTGCGGCACAAACTCAAGCGTGCAAATGCTGTGGGTGATGTGCTCGATCGAATCGCTCTGCCCATGGGCAAAATCGTACATGGGGTAAATGCACCAGGCATCGCCTGTGCGGTGGTGGTGGGCATGTTTGATGCGATACAGGATCGGGTCGCGCATCAGCATGTTTGTGTGTGCCATGTCAATTTTTGCACGCAGCACCTTTTCGCCATCGCGGTACTTCCCCGCTTTCATCTCCCCGAAGAGCTTCAAATTTTCCTCCACACTGCGCGTTCGGTAAGGGCTGTCCTTCCCGGGCTGCGTGGGTGTACCTTTCATCTCGGCAATCTGCTCGCTGGTGCTGTCATCCACATAGGCCAACCCCTTGCTGATCAACTTCACCGCATAGGCATAGAGCTGCGGAAAATAATCCGAGGCATACAGCTCCTCCGCCCATCGGAAACCCAGCCACTCCACATCACCCTTGATGCTTTCCACGTATTCGGTCTCCTCGGTAACGGGATTGGTATCATCAAAACGGAGGTTGGTTTTACCGCCATATTTAAGCGCCAACCCAAAATTCAGGCAAATGCTTTTGGCATGGCCGAGGTGCAGGTAGCCATTAGGCTCCGGTGGAAACCGGGTAGCAATCGACTGGTACTTGCCTGCCTTTAGGTCGCCCTCAATAATCTCTTCAATAAAATTCAAACTCTTCTCGTCTGCCATAGTGCCGTAAAAGGGCGTAAAGTTAACAAAACATGGGTTGAAGATGTGTTCAGTTGAACACGGCTTCACTATCTTCGCTTAATGATTCCGACCAGACTAACCCTGGGTTCGTTGCTGATCTGTGGCCTTCTGATTTTTGGCTGCCAGCCCACCCCGCCCGATGAGGCCGGCCTGCTGGACATAAATGGCTCACAACTCTACTACTCGGCAACAGGCAAGGGTGAGCCGTTGCTCATCATCCACGGTGGCCCGGTGCTCGATCAATCCTACCTCGTCAATCACTTCGCACCCCTGGCGAAAGACTATCGCCTCATCTTTTACGACCAGCGCGCGAGCGGGCGGTCTGCATCCGCGGTCGACAGCGCCAGCATGACGGTAAAGATGTTTGTGGAGGATATTGAAGGGATCCGGAAAAAACTAAATCTCGGCAAGATCAGCGTGCTTGGCCATTCCTGGGGAGGGTTCCTGGCCGTCAGGTATGCCGCGGCTTACCCCGGTGAAGTGGAGAGGCTCATCCTGAGCAACCCGATGCCCCCCAGCACTTCGGTGTGGCAGGCCGAAGAGCAGGAACTGGCCAAACGAATTACCCGGAGTGACTCGCTGCAACGAAGCCAGGTCTTGAGCTCGGAGGCCATGAAAGATAACAACGTAAGTGCAGTAAACGAGTTAATGATGCTTTCGTTCAAAACACAGTTTGCTGACACAACCTTACTCAACCGGCTAACCATCAATTTGCCGGCTGATTACTTCACGCGTTCAAAGGTGTTCCGGTTTCTTTTTCCTGAACTGATGAACTACGACCTGCTGCCGGAAGTGCAAAAGATAGACGCCCCCACGCTCGTCATCTATGGCGATTACGAACCCGCTGCCACCCTCTCGGGCCCGCTGTACGAGGACAACCTGACCAACGGAGAGTTGGCCATCATCAGCGGCAGCGGTCACTTCCCGTTTATTGAGAATCCCAGTGAATTTTTTGAACAGATCAGGCGTTTTATCTCCGAAAAAAGATAGCGATGAATTCAACCACCTATAAAACCAGCTTAAAGTGCTCGGGCTGCGTAGCCAAGGCCACACCCTTTCTCAACGAAGCCGTAGGCGAAGACAAGTGGACGGCTGACGTAACCGGTGCGATCAAAACCGTTACCGTACCTGACACCGTGCCAGAAGAAAAGGTGAAAGAAGCACTCAAAAAAGCCGGCTATTCGGCTGAGCGATTGAACTGACTAAACGCGACACTCCACCAACCAGTCCCACGGGTACGGGTCTTTCATCCACTTCGGGGGCGCGTCAAACTCGGAGTTCCAGGTGTACTCGATTCGATCTGTGTGAACGCTTTTAAATCCTGCCTGCGCAAATAGGTATCGTATTTCCGGTTCGCTATAGTGTTTGGTTGTAACACCATCAATGCGCAAGAGGCCCTGAACGATATCGGCTTTAGGTCCACCGAAAAGGGCCAATTCATCGCGATCTATTTCAGAAGGCTGAGTTCCCTCGCGCTTATACCATTCTACCAGCCGCCACATCGAGAATGCGGCCGACTCAAACGAGGGAATGACAAAAACAGCAGTGCCTCCGGGCTTTAACGAGCGCCTGATGTTCCGGATCATTGCCGCGTTGGGCTCAACAGCCGGCAGTATGGCCACATTGCAGCAAAAAGCAAATTCGCCACGGGGCAACTTTCGGGAAGGGCTCACCAGATCTTCCTGCGCGAGCCTGACCTGATGATACCCGCGCAAGGCAGCCACGTCCAGAAGATTTTGGGAGATGTCAAGGCCCCATACTTCACCAAAGCGAGGCACGAGGTAAGGAAATGCTTTGCCGTTGCCGCAACCAAAATCAACAGCCGTGTGGGCTTTGTTGGCGTAGCGGTCGAAGTATTGCGTAAGAACCTCGTTGCAATCGTTGTTGAAAACATCAAATATCTCGTTGTTGTACTTGCCAGCCAGGCGGTCCCAGTGGCGCTTTTCATCTTTTGCCATCGGCTTAAAGATAGAACAAGCTTCCCGCTTTGGAAATGGTTTATCTTTGCCGCATGAGATACCTTGCCCTTATTGCTTGCGCATGGATGTTATTCCAGTGTCGCCAGGCTTCCGAGTCAACCGCTTCCAACGACTCCACAAAAACAGAAGAAAAAAAAGAGGTAGTGGCGACCATCGGTGCGCAACCCGGGCCCGACAGCCTACGTGGCAGCGTGAAAGCCCGGGCTATCGAAACGTTTGGCAACGGCTCGCTTACCGTAAACTACTACTCACCGGCTGTTCGCGATCGGATTATCTGGGGTGGCCTCGTTCCATTCGAAAAAGTGTGGGTAACGGGGGCTCACAATGCCACCTATCTTGAAATCAATACCCCGATCGCCATCAACGGTCAGTCTGTCCCGAGCGGCAACTATGCTTTCTTCACCATTCCCGGCCGAACTAAGTGGATCGTTATTCTGAACACACGCTGGCGGCAGCACCTGGCGGACAGCTATAATGAAAAAGAAGACGTACTGCGGCTGGTTGTGCAACCCGAAACGAATGCCCCGCATCAAGAGCGACTGCGTTACGTAGTAAACAAAAAGTCGGATCGCGAGGGTGAGCTAATCGTGCACTGGGAAAAAGTGCGGATTACCGTGCCCTTTGAAGTAGCTCATCCGTAAATATCGTTCAGCAAGGCCGCAATGCGTACTCCGGCCTGAAGCAGGCGCAGCTTTGCTGTTGAGAAATTCCGGTAAGAATACCGGTAGCCCAGGCTGCCATTGCCAATATCGTACACTTGCGCGCGGAAGGTCATGGACTCATGCGCCCAGTCGCGGATGGAAGCACGCTGCCAGTTGGCCAGCGTAACGGCATCGGGCTTCACGAATGAGTTGGCCAGCTCGGTGTAGCTGAGACGCGTATCATCGATCATGTCGCTGTCCCACACCCGGTGCAGGTTGGAATCGCGACCAGCCCATTTCACTTTCACTTCGTTACCACCGCGGTCACCGGGGCGGCCCACGTGCAGCGGTTGGTGCAGGTCGCCCACCAGATGAACTAAGAATTTGATGTACTCGCGTTCCGTTTTTGCATCCAGCTTTCCAGACTTTAACTCACGCACCATGCGCTCCAATTGCTGAATCGCTTTCCCATCAAGTGTGTTCTTTTCTGCGTCCTCGTAGCGTTGCCCGTCCGGTATGGTGGTCCAGTGCCAATCTTCGGTGTAGGTGTAAAGGCTATCCGAGCGGATCTCATCCATCCAGGTGCTCACCATCGCAAGCGACTCGCCCTGCAGTACCTGTGCCAGCTTCTTCTTCACCCGGGGCTTGAGGTATTGCTCGGCAATGTAGCCCGTGGCGCGGTGGCCGGTAGCACCCCAGGCAACAACCTCGCGGGCAAAAAACATCGAAATCACTAAACCAATCAGACTCAACTTCATGCATCAAAAATACGCCTTTTGATGGCATAGCCGTGGCCAAAACTGTATTTTTGGGATAATCGGTCAATTCTCCGTATGAAGCTCACAGCATTTTTGGTGGCTAACCAGCTTGATGTAAAAGGCATCAAGATGTTTCTGGAGATTAAGCCTGCGGCCGATTCGTCATCGGAATTGTTTTACAGCTTTGGTTCGGGCAAGCACCAATATTATTTCAACTATGGTGTCGTGGTTTTCTCGGGCCACACGGAAGAGGAAATGCGGTATGCGGTAAAGGCTGTCTCCGCGTACATCCGCAACCCCGTAGGTTCCTGGCTGCGCGATGAATACGAAATCAATGTCAACAACGAGCCGGAGCCCCGGTTCGACTTTGGCAGCCTCTCCGTTGACCGTGTCAACGAAAGCCTGGTTCGGGTTGCGATGCTCAACCTGGCCCAATCTGTGGCGTTGGACTACTACCACGAGACATCGGAAAATTTGTTAACTGAAATCAAAGGCTTTGCCCGCGATCTGGAAACCAGCGGCAAGCTGAACATCGGGCGAAAAAACATGATGAAGTTTATCGGCAAAGCCCTGAACACGCAAAACGACATTGCTGAAAACATCTACATTTTTGATGCTCCCGAACTGGCCTGGGATGACGAGTATCTGGATAAAATCCAAAAAGGGCTGATGAAGCACTTTGACCTGCGGGTGAGGTTCAGTGAGATTGAGTACACCCTGCGCATCATTGAAGACAACCTGCGCGTCTTCCGTGAAATCTCTCACCAGCGCGAAAGCAGCCTGCTGGAGTGGATCATCATCCTGCTGATCTTGGTGGAAGTGATTGATATGATTGTGACGAGGGTGTTCTAAACCCTGATCCAAGATCCATTACATCAACACGCCTTTAGCCCGCCCCACCCTCACCGGCTGCCACCTCGTACGAGCTCACCATGGCTGAGAAGTACTCGCGGTTCATGCGGGCGATGTTGGTAATCTTAATCCCCTTAGGGCACTCCGCTTCGCAGGCACGCGTGTTGGTGCAGGCACCAAAGCCTTCCGCATCCATTTGCGCCACCATTTTCTCCACGCGCTCCTTGCGCTCGGGCTTGCCCTGCGGTAGCAACGCAAACTGCGAAACCTTGGCACTGACAAACAACATGGCGGACGCGTTCTTGCACGCAGCTACACAGGCACCGCACCCGATACACTGGGCGGCATCCATGGCCTCATCGGCTATTTTTTTAGCGATCGGAATTTCGTTGGCATCCGGCACACCTCCGGTGTTCACGCTGATGTAACCACCGGCCTGCTGAATCCGGTCAAACGATGAACGATCAACCACGAGATCTTTAATGATCGGGAAGGCGCTGGCGCGCCACGGCTCAATGGTAATCGTTTCGCCATCCTTGAATGTGCGCATGTGCAACTGGCACGTTGTGGTCTGAAGCGGTCCGTGCGGGCGGCCGTTGATGTAGAGACTGCACATGCCGCAGATGCCCTCGCGGCAGTCATGATCGAAAGCCACCGGTTCCTCTCCCTTCTTGATCAGGTCCTGGTTGAGCACGTCCAGCATTTCGAGAAACGACATGTCGGTAGACACGTGGTCAAGTTTATAGGTCTTGAACTGACCCTTGGTGCCCGGACCTTGTTGCCTCCAGATTTTCAGTGTGATCTTCATAATAAATGTTTTGAAGTGTTCAGGTTCAAAAGTGCCGAAGTGTCGACTATATCAAAACTTCTGCACTTCCGCACATTAACACATTACTTATAGCTTCGTTGTGTCAGTTTAACATTCTCGAACTTCAATTCCTCCTTGTGCAGCGCTTCGGGCTGATTTTCGCCTTTAAACTCCCAGGCAGCTACATACGCGAATTCATCGTCTCTACGCATGGCTTCACCATCGGGTGTGGCTGACTCCTCGCGGAAATGGCCTCCACAGGATTCGGAGCGGTTCAGCGCGTCATCCACCATCAGCTCGCCCAACTCCAGGAAGTCGGCCACGCGGCCTGCCTTTTCCAATTCAACGTTCAACTCACTGGCACCACCCAGGATCTTAACATCACGCCAGAATTCGGCCCGCAGTTCCTGAATCATCTTCTTTGCCTTGGTCAACCCCGGCTCGCTGCGCGACATGCCGCAGTACTCCCACATGATGTGCCCCAACTTACGGTGAAACTCATCCACCGTTTTGGTGCCGTTTATCTTTAACAGCTTCTCCGTGCTCGCCTGCACACCATCAATGGCCTCTTTAAAGGCGGCATGGTCGGTACTCACTTTATCGTTCCATCCGATCGTAGCCAGATAATCACCAATCGTATAGGGAATAACAAAGTAACCATCCGCCAAACCCTGCATGAGCGCGCTGGCCCCAAGGCGGTTTGCCCCGTGATCAGAAAAATTAGCCTCACCCAGTGCATACAGGCCCGGAACGGTCGTCATCAAATTGTAATCGACCCACAACCCGCCCATTGTGTAGTGCACAGCCGGGAAAATCATCATCGGTACTTCATATGGATTATCGCCTGTGATTTGCTGGTACATGTCGAACAGGTTGCCGTACTTCTGCTCTATTACCTTGCGGCCATCCCGTTTGATGGCATCGGCAAAGTCGAGGAACACGGCCAGGCCGGTAGACCCAACGCCACGCCCTTCATCGCACACATACTTCGCATTGCGCGAGGCCACATCGCGGGGTACCAGGTTTCCAAATGACGGATATCTGCGCTCAAGGAAGTAATCGCGATCCTCTTCCTTAATGTTCACAGCATCCTTGGCCTTGAGGCCTTTGATCGCAGTCTTAGGCACCCATACGCGGCCATCATTCCGTAACGACTCCGACATCAGCGTCAGCTTCGATTGATGATCTCCCGATACCGGAATACAGGTGGGGTGAATTTGCGTGAAGCAGGGATTACCAAAGAAGGCGCCCTTCTTGTGCGCGCGCCAGGCGGCCGTAACGTTAGAGCCTTTGGCATTGGTAGACAAATAAAATACGTTGCCATAACCACCGGTGCAAAGCAGAACCGCATGCGCACTGTGGGCCTCGACTTTTCCGGTGACCAGGTCGCGCGTGATAATGCCGCGCGCTTTTCCATCAATCACCACCACATCCAGCATTTCGGTGCGGTTATACATTTTCACTTTGCCGTTGGCAATTTGCCGGTTGAGGGCACTGTAGGCACCCAAAAGCAACTGCTGACCGGTTTGACCCCGAGCATAAAACGTGCGCGATACCTGCGCCCCGCCAAACGAGCGGTTGGAAAGTAAACCACCATACTCGCGTGCAAACGGCACACCTTGTGCCACGCATTGATCAATAATGTTCACGCTGACTTCGGCCAGACGGTGTACGTTGGCTTCGCGGGCCCGATAATCGCCCCCCTTCACCGTGTCATAAAACAAACGGTAAATGCTGTCGCCATCATTCTGATAATTCTTGGCAGCGTTGATACCGCCTTGCGCGGCTATACTATGGGCCCTGCGCGGGCTATCCTGAAAACAGAATGCTTTCACATTGTAGCCCAGCTCGCCCAGTGCAGCCGCAGCCGAAGCACCGGCAAGACCAGTACCGACTACGATTACCTCGTATTTCCTTTTGTTGGCCGGGTTCACCAGCTTCAGGTTGAACTTGTGGCGCGTCCACTTCTCGCCAATCGGACCTTCCGGAAGTTTAGAATCAAGCTTCATGAGCCTTGTTGTTTTCTTTTGTTTAACATTTAACCCTTTACGAGAAGTACATCTTCAACGGAATGAATGCGAAGCCGGCCGGTACGAGCACAGCGAACGCCTTTCCGATCACACTAATAACACCGTTGTATTTCAAGTGGTTTAAACCAAAGGTTTGAAAAGCGCTGGCGAATCCGTGCCACAGGTGGAACGCAATGGCTCCCATACAAAACACATACAGGCCCACATACCACTCCTTTTGAAACCACATGTCGACCAACGTGTACAGGTCGCGCACGGGCTTACCATCGTAATCCAGCGTGGTGATGCTGCCCCAGTAGCCGTGCATCTGGGCCCAAAAATGATAGAGGTGGGTAACAATAAACACCAAAATCAGGGTGCCTAAAATGCCCATGTTGCGCGAGGTCCAATGCGAAGACTTGCCACTTACCACAGCATAGCCTTCGGGCCCGCGGGCCTTTCGGTTTTTGATCGTCAGCGCAATGGCGATGAACGTGTGCAGCAGGATGAAAAAAAAGTTACCCTTGGAAACAAACTGAATGAGCGCGTTGGTGCTCATAAACTCGGCATAGATGTTAAACGCGCGGCCTCCGTCATCTTTCAATAGCTGAAGGTTGCCGGCCAGGTGCACAGCGAGAAAAAGAATAAGAAACAAACCCGTGAGGGCCATGAGCAACTTGCGACCCAGGGTGCTCGTGAACATATCAACGATCCACTTCATAAAAAGGTGTTATCCGGTTTTGGTCAAAATTAGGCCCCGAGCGGATAACCACCAAGGTGTGGATGTAATTTGATTAGTTCTAAATAGTGAACAAAATCACCCAACACACCCCAGGTTAAGTCAGTTTAACCCAATGCTAGATGAGGTCAAAGAGAATGGTCACGATCAGTATCATGCCCAAAATCACCAGCAAAAACCACTCGCGCTCTACCATGCGCCTCACTTTCTCCAACCAACGGCTCATATGCACTCAAAAAATTGATATGTACCCGTCATGCAATGCAGCCGCCATTTTTATAATACTCAGATATTCAATTGATTACAGTTATTTCAAGCCGGTCTGACCCATGGCTGGGCAGAATTTTTCCCAAAACAGGAACATTGAAATACCTAATTTGCCCCACCACTACGAACTGACATGTATCTGATTTTTGACACGGAAACCACCGGGGTTCCGCATAATAAGACCGCGCCCATCACTGACCTCGACAACTGGCCACGCGTGGTGCAACTTGCCTGGCAGCTCCACGATGCGCGGGGAAAATTACTTTCGCAACACAATTACATCGTTCGCCCCGATGGGTTCGATATTCCCTTTAAGGCTGAACAGGTGCATGGCATCTCCACCAGACGCGCGCAGGAAGAGGGGATTGCGCTGGATGAGGTATTGAATCTCTTCCGGAAGGACCTGGCGAAAACCCGGGTGCTGGTCGGCCACAATATTGAATTCGACATCAACATTCTCGGTGCCGAGATGATCCGGCAGAAACTGGCCACGGAGGAATTTCTCGCACTCGAAAAAATTGATACCGGGCTTGTCTCCATTGAATACTGTCAACTGGCCGGAGGTATTGGCGGTAAGCTGAAAATGCCTCGCCTCAGCGAATTGCACCAGAAGCTTTTCGGCAAAGGCTTTGACGATGCCCACGATGCGAGCTATGACGTGGCGGCCACCGCGCGCTCGTTTTTCGGCTTGATTAAGGAAAAGGTGGTGCAGCCGGCCGGTGGCGTAGCCCTTTCCGAGATTACCTACGAAGAGCCAAACCTCGAGGCAGGCAATAGCAGCAAACGCGAGAAAAAGAAAAAAAGCAACGATGGCGAGGCCCAGGCGGCAGGCGAACTTACCGAAGCTCCCTTCACGCATCTCCATGTGCACACCCAATACTCGGTACTTCAGGCAACACCCGATGTGCAGGAGCTGATCGCAAAAGCGAAAGCGGAGAACATGGGTGCCGTTGCCCTCACTGACTTTGGTAACTTATACGGTGCGTTCAAGTTCGTGAGTGAAGCGCTTAAGCATCAGATCAAACCCATTGTCGGGTGCGAGTTTTTTTTTGCCGAAGAGCGCAAAAAACTAAAGTTCACCAAAGACAACCCCGACAAGCGCTACACCCAGGTGCTGCTGGCGAAAAACAAAACGGGGTACTTTAACCTCGCCAAACTCAGCTCCATCGGCTTCATTGAGGGGCTGTACGGAATTTATCCGCGTATTGATAAAGAGTTGGTGAAGCAGTACCGCGAAGGCCTGATGGCGACTACCGGTGGGCTCGGCAGCGAAATTCCCTACCTGATTCTTCACGTAGGTGAGCGGCAAGCGGAAGAAGCCTTCACCTGGTGGCACACGCTTTTTGGTGATGACTTCTATGCTGAACTCAACCGCCACGGCATGGCCGAAGAAGACCGGGTGAACGAAACGCTCCTGCGTTTCTGCAAAAAGCACGGTGTCAAATACTTCGCAGCTAATGAAACCTATTACCTGGAAAAAGAAGAAGCCAACGCACACGATGTATTGCTCTGCATAAAAGAGGGTGAGTTCAAATCAACTCCGATTGGCGAAGGACGCGGCACCCGTTACGGTTTGCCCAACACCAACTTCTACTTCCGGCCGCAGGCGGAAATGAAAAACCTTTTCCGCGACTTGCCCGAGGCAGTCGAAACCATCAGCGAAATTGTAGACAAAGTAGAAGCGTACGATCTGAAACGAAATGTTCTGCTTCCTAAATTCGATATCCCAAAGGAATTCAAAACAGAAGATGACTACCTGCGGCACCTGACGTACGAAGGTGCGAAACGCAGATACCCGAACCTGACAAAAGAAATTACCGAGCGCATCGACTTCGAACTCGAGACCATAAAAAAAACCGGGTACCCGGGTTATTTCCTGATTGTGCAGGACTTCACCAGCAAAGCGCGCGAAATGGGTGTGAGTGTGGGGCCGGGTCGCGGTTCTGCTGCCGGATCAGCGGTGGCGTATTGCATTGGAATTACCAACGTAGATCCAATCGCCTACGACTTGCTGTTCGAGCGTTTCCTTAACCCCGACCGGGTGTCGCTGCCCGATATTGATATCGACTTTGACGATGAAGGACGAGATAAAGTATTGAACTACGTCATTGAAAAATACGGGCATAGCCAGGTGGCGCAAATCATCACGTACGGCACCATGGCGGCTAAGTCATCCATACGCGATTGCGCGCGGGTGATGGAGTTACCGCTGGCCGAAGCTAACAACCTGGCCAAACTGGTGCCGGAGCGCCCCGGCACATCGCTGGCCAAAGCATTTGAGGAAGTGCGTGAACTGGCGGACATTAAAAAAGGCAACGACCTGAAGGCCCAGGTACTCAACCAGGCCGTTATTCTCGAAGGTTCGCTTCGCAACACGGGCACGCACGCCTGCGGAGTCATCATTACGCCTGAAGATATGACGCGGCTTATCCCCGTAGCCACGGCCAAAGATTCTGCCATGCTGGTGACCCAGTTCGACAACAGCGTAGTCGAGAATGCCGGCATGCTCAAAATGGATTTCCTGGGCCTCACCACGCTCACCATCATCAAGACGGCATTAAGAAATATCAAACGCAGGCATGGTATTGATATTGACATGGACCGTGTACCGCTGGACGATATCAAAACATATCAGTTGTACCAACGAGGCGAAACCACCGGAACATTCCAGTTTGAAAGTGAAGGCATGCAGAGCTATCTGCGCCAACTAAAACCGGATAAGTTTGAAGACCTCATTGCCATGAACGCCCTGTACCGGCCGGGGCCCATGGAGTACATTCCCAACTTCATATCCCGTAAGCACGGCCGCGAAGCTATTCGTTACGACTTGCCGGAGATGGAGGAGTTTTTGAAAGACACCTATGGCATTACCGTTTACCAGGAGCAGGTGATGTTGCTTTCGCAGAAACTGGCCAACTTCAGCAAAGGCGATGCCGATGTGCTGCGAAAGGCCATGGGTAAGAAGCAGAAAGATGTGCTCGACAAGATGAAAGACAAATTCATCGAGGGGTGCCGCACGAACGGGCACGATGAACGCGTGGCCGAAAAAATCTGGAAAGACTGGGAGGCATTTGCCCAATACGCCTTTAATAAATCGCATAGCACCTGCTACTCGCTGGTGGCTTACCACACCGCCTACCTAAAGGCCAACTATCCGGCCGAGTACATGGCTGCCGTGCTCACCCACTCTCAGAGTAATCTCGAAAACGTTACCTACTTCATAGACGAAAGCCGCAAAATGGGTATTGAAGTGCTCGGCCCGCACGTGAATGAATCAGGCGTGTACTTTGAAGTGAACAAGGAGGGCAAAATTCGCTTTGGACTTGGCGCCATCAAAGGCGCGGGTGATGCTGCAGTGGATGCCATTATAAAAGAGCGCGAGGCACACGGTGCCTTTACCACCATTTTTGACTTTGCCAAACGGATGAGTAACCGCTCGGTAAACAAGAAAACCTATGAATGCCTGGCGCTCTCCGGTGCGTTCGATTGCTTCACCGACTTTCACCGCAGGCAGTATGTAGCCGCCAAGGAGGGTGATGTTTCGCTCACAGAAAAAATAAGCCGCTATGCGAGCAAGGTACAGCAAGAGACGCAAAGCGCACAGGCAAGCCTGTTTGGCGGCAGCACCGGAACTGAAATGCCCCTGCCAAAAGTAGACGCCATTGAGCCGTTCGGGGATATTGAAAAACTGCACTTCGAAAAAGAAGTGGTAGGCGTTTACATCAGCGGCCATCCGCTGGACAACTTCCGGTTCGAAATGTCGGCTTTTTGCAATGCGGCCGTTACCGTGCTAAATGATGTAAGCTCAGCAGAAGGCAAGGAATACAAAGTGGCCGGTATTGTTGCCAGCGTGGAGCACCGCATGACCAAAACCGGCCGGCCGTTTGGTAAGCTGGTGCTGGAGGATTATTCGGGGAAGACCGAGTTTACCTTGTGGAGCGATGATTACCTGAAGTATAAGTCATTCCTTATGCCGGGGTTGTTCCTGTTCATTGAAGGAAACGTGTTGCGAAAAACCTGGGGCGAGATGAACCTGGAGTTTAAGATTCGCAGCGTGGAACTACTTAACGAATTGGCCACCAAACGGGTGCAGGGATTGGCGCTGAAAACAGCGCCTGATGCGGTAACACCCGAGTGGGTGGCCCGGCTCGATGCCCTATGCCGCCAGCATACCGGCAAGGCTTCGCTCAAAATCGTGCTGCGCGATGAAGCCACGGGTATTCAAACCGATGCCATTGCCCGACAGGCGCGTGTGCAACCGCAAAACCAGCTCATCCAGCAACTGAACAAGCTGGCCGAGGTGGGGGTGGTGACCGACAAAGGTGAAGTGCGCTGGCTCAGCGCGCTGCCCGCAAAAACCGAAACACCCAAAACCGAAGTGGGAACAATTTCGCCTACCTTTGCGTTGGAACTGGCAGAACTTGAAAACTAATCACCTTTAATATTCGCACAAATGGGAAAAGCAATTGAACTAACCGACTCGAACTTCGACCAAATCGTAAACAGCGACAAGCCCGTATTGGTAGACTTCTGGGCTGAGTGGTGCGGCCCCTGCAAAATGATCGGGCCCGTGGTAGAAGAACTGGCAAACGATTACGAAGGCAAAGCGGTAGTTGCCAAATTAAATGTGGACGAAAATCCGCAGACTACAGCTAAGTTTGGCGTGCGCTCCATTCCTACCCTGCTGGTGTTCAAAAAAGGCCAGGTGGTCGATAAGCAGATCGGTGCCGTGCCCAAGTCGGTGCTGGCCTCCAAGTTGCAGGCGCAGGTGGCATAAGCCTTTGATATAGACTATAGAAAAGCCTTCCCGTTTGGGAGGGCTTTTTTGTTTTTACCCTCCGTAGCCTTGGCGAAGGAGGGTGATCCACTCTCCAAAATCCGTATTCTGAGCGAGCTGCTTGCCCGCCAAACAGGTAAGGAAGAATCGCAGACTCAGCAACACAACGACTACTTCAGAGCGAAAGAAAAGTTTCCAATTCTAAACAAAGCTTTGTATGTTTAGTACATAATCATAAAATGGTTTCTCAACAGTCAAAAGAACGAATGAAATAAAAATAAATACCATGAGTTTTCTTGACAAAATATTTGGCAGCGAGCAATCTCTCCAAAAATGCCCGCGGTGTCTTGGCAAAGGACATGTGGACTGGGATGACATAATGAGATTAGACAAGGAACTGAAATGGATGCCGGGTTCATGCGCCTATTGCAATGGGATTGGAAAAGTTGGCAGCAAAATCGTTGAAAAAGTGGCTGTTGACACAACTTATCTTGTTACTAATTTATCAGCAGACGAAGCGAACAAAGTAAGAAATGGTGATCCAGAAGCACTGAAAAGAGGCAAGCAATATGACGAACAGATCGATGCCTTCATTGATCAAATATCTTTTCTCGTCACCAAAACTGATCTAGAAATCGATCAAATAGCCGAATTTTTTTTGATTGGAAAAGAAAACTCAGAATTCTATGAAAGTGAGAAAGAAAATCTTATCGACTATATAAACAGGCTTAAACAAAAGAAAGAGCGATAGCCAACCAAGCCAAGAGTACCTATATTCATTATCACCACCGGGGATTTTGATCTAGTCTGATCTTCGAGCATCTATAGAACTTCAGTTGAGTCAGACACCATCCCATTCAGGAGGATTGATATTCAACAAAGCTCAAAATCCAATGACGGTATTACAGTTGTCTTCAAGAACTAACGAAATGCCCTAGCCTTAATTGCCAGTGCCGCCCCAAAGTCCGAGAACATTTTAGCTTCGTTAGGATCGGTGAGCGCTGCCTGGCAGGCCAGCACCATACCGTCCGGGGCGAACAACAAACCGAACTGATCTACTCTTCCCTCCTGCTTAAATCCTTGCGGAAGCTTCTTCCAGTTGGCCATAGTCGTTTGGGTGGCTTCGTCCAAAAATTTCTCAGCGAGAGCCGGTTCATTGGTAATCATGTAGAAATCTTTCATCACTTCTTTCCGGAGAATGGTGGCGCCCTCCACATTTACCAGCGGCTTGTACTCGCTGCCAAAATATCCGCCCACATATAAATCCAGAAACTGGTTGGCTGCCCAGTTGATCATCTTATTGAAAAGTCCTCCCTCCTTTACATCGCCCACTTTCATTTCGCCCGGGGTGGACATGATCATCAGAAATTTTCCAGCAGGCCAACTCACACTCGTGGTCTTCCAGCGGGTGGTCTGCTTCCAAACCTCGTTGGCGCGGGTACCCGTGCCGCGATCGCTCATACGGACCTCCACGGCCATCGCCCAGGGAATGTCGCCCGTGGTACCTTCGTAGCGGGTGTCGCCACCCACCTGCGGGCCCGTTGTGCTGCCGCCCGTTCTGCTAAGCCCCTCCGCCTGCTCCGAAACCTTGATACCCAACCCGGTGGCCTGCTCGCGCGCACGTTCATTTTCACGCTGGGTTTGCTCCCGTTGCTTCTGGCTACGCGCACGACCCATCAGCCAAAAGGCAACTGCGCCCAGAAGAAATAACCAAATGAAATTGCCGGTTAAAAAAGAAGTTATCGTTTCCATTCAGCGAAGCTAAGAAATTGCTATCGCTGCTTCAAGCGCTCAACCATTTCGGCAACCGCAGGGCATACCAACGTATTTTTGAACGTGAGATCCAGGATTTGGACCATTTTCTTTCGATTGGTATGCGGATATTCCCGGCAGGCTTTGGGCCGGTCGTCATAGATCGAGCAATAGTTATCTGCATCCAAAAAAGGGCAGGGTGAAGACTTCAGCACCATGTCGTTGTCTTCATCTACCCGCAGGAATTTCTGAATAAAATCTCCGGGTTTCATACGCAAGGCCTTCGCTGCTCGCTCTACATCCGTTTGGTAAAAAATCGGGCTGGTGGTTTTACAACAGTTCGCACACTGCAGGCAATCGATTTCGGCAAAAACCTCATCATGGACCGTGTGGAATGCCTCATCCAAATCGCGGGGATTCTTCTTCTTCAGCCGCTGAAGAAATTTCTTGTTCTCGGGCGCTTGCGCCTGAGCGCGTTTTCGGAAGCTGTCGAGATCCATAGAAGCAAATTACACTGATTTTTTCTGAGCATCGCTCTACCTTCGGCACAACGCGTTGTACGCACAGTACTCGCAATGCTTCTCATGAGTAGTTTGTGCAAACGGCCGGCCGGGATCATACAAGTCGCCAACCGTTTCGCGCAGCCGCCCGGCAAACCGTTCAAACAAGAGCCGGGCATCCTGAACGGGCTCGCGATCCAACACCAGACCAAAATTAAACTGATCTCCAAAAAGGTTAGTGCGGCTGTAGAGCCCGGGCTTCACGGGTTGCCTGGCGTCCTGCATTATTGAGTAGGCGTAGGCATACAACAGGGTTTGAAAAGCTGCCTTGTTGCGGGCTTGATCACGCTCGAAAAGCGACTCGATGCTCTCAAACTCCAGTTTATCTCTTCCGGTTTTATAGTCGATAATGCGCACGAAATCATTGGTCTGGTCAACGCGGTCAATTTTACCGCCCACCCGCACCAAGCGACCATCGGCAAGTTGAATTGGAAACTCAAACTTCTCCTCCAGTTGTACGATGGTAAGCGGTGACTGGGCGGCATCAATCTCCAGGATGCGGCTGGCAAATGCCTCTACCACTTCCTTCACTACTACGCGCTGCCCTTCGTACTCGACCAACTGCTCATCTTCGAGGAAATAATGCTTTCGGAACGCACGATCGATCAAACCGGGCAATTGCTGTTTCGCGTGTTGGAACTCTTCGGCAGTGACGGGTTTTCCCGACTTCCGCCAACCCGCATAGAGCCACGCCATCACATCGTGCAAAATGTTTCCAAAGGTGCGCGCGTCAATATCCTCCTCTACCTCATCGGCTTCGCGCAGCTCGGCCACGTGCTTCAGATAAAACCTCAACTCGCACTCAATGAAGTCGTTGATGGAAGAGGGCGACAGGTACCGCGCTCCGCTGGTTGCGAGGTACTTATCCAGCTGCCGGAGTACTTCGGGCGTTTTTTCAATAATGATCGGCTTTGCGCGATTCACGTGAATCGTGTTGTGCAACACTCTGCGCTCTACCTGCAAACCCGACTCCAGCAACAATTGCTGAACATAACGGCTCATCTCACCATTGCCGATCACATCGGGCTCCGTATTGTATAACAAATCAATGCTCCCTGCGCGCTGCAATACCCGGTAAAACAAGTACGCATACATGGCATCCTGATGGTCGTGCGCGGGCAGTCCGTAGGCCTTACGCAGCGTATGCGGAATGTAGGAGCCTTGTCGCTGCGGGGCAGGCAGCGAGCCTTCGTTCATCGAAAGCATGATAACGTTGTCAAAGTCGAGGTTACGGGTTTCCAGAACGCCCATAATCTGAAGCCCGCGGAGCGGCTCTCCGGTAAACGGGATTTTTTGCGACTGAATCACCTGTCGGAAGAGTTTTTGAAAACCCCTCCAGTCGGGCCAACGATCACTATCCTGAAAGATCAGTTTTAAGCGGGCCAGATGCTGGTAAAAGTGGTAGGCATACTCCCGATCGAAGCTTTGCTTATCAGTAAACGAGGCCCCCAAATATTGAACGAGATCCAGCAGATACGACACGGCCTGCGGGGGCTCAACCGGTTGAAACGCCAGTTGAAACAAGGCGTGGGTGGCTTGCAGCTCGGACGCGGGAAGTCGCACCCGGTTCCTGGAGACAATCTCATTCTGAAAACCGTTGCTTTCTTTTTCCGCCAGCGCCATCACATACGGGTGACCGAGAATAGCGGACACCTCCCGGTAGGAAAAAAGGTCGCCCTTGCGTCTCACCTGCATTTCGATCAATAGGTCGAGCAATGTAAAAAGGGGTGTGGCCCGCAGCGGGAAACCCATGGTGACGTTAATGCTGGTAAGCTCTTCCGGCAGCGAGTGCAGCACCGGTAGCAATAAGGCTTCATCCGGCAGCACAATCACAGTTCGGTTGAGTTGGCTGTCGCGGCTCTCCAGCGGAATCTGATCGATGATTTCTTTTACACGCGCACCGGCTAACTTGGCCTGACCAATTCGTTGTGAAACTCCCGTGACGGCAATACTGCGAGGCGTTTTGAAATGAGCCGGCCACTCGGCAGGGAACGTTTTGCCCAACACCGGATGCTGACGATATAAACGAGCAAACATCCCAGCTTCCTGCCGGCTGTCATTCACGTAGTAGGCATCATAATCCCAAAACACCCGCGCGCCTTGCTTGACATATTCGGCCAGCAACGCTTCCTCTGCACGCGTGAGCGCATTGAATCCGGCAAAAACAGTATGGGCGGCATCGGCAGCTTTCGGAGGTTTTTTCTCCAGCATCTCTGCTACTTCGCGGTGGATGAGTCCTTCATAGGCATTTCCCTCCTTCTTCAACGCCTTGACAAACTCGCTGTAGACGAGCGGTAGCTTTCGCCAAAGCCGGAGGAATTCATCTTTTGTTTGCGAGGGCTGATCCTCAAAATGCCGCCAGAACTCCTTTAGAAAATGCTTCTGCTCCTCAGTCAGGTAATCGAATGTTTCATCCAGCTCTTTCAACTTGCTCAGATCTTTAAAGAGCAGTAAGGCATTTACGCGATACTTGTCAACTTCATCGAAATCACGCAAGAGCATATCGCCCCAGAAGTAAAATTTATCAAACGGCTCCTCGCGCTTGATTACGCGCATGTACACCTGGTACAACTGGTAGATCAGCGTCAGCCGGTCGGGTTCGCGCAGCTTCGTGTGTTCACGAAAAAACTCTTCTATGCTCAGCAGCCGGGGCGACCATTGCGGTTTGGTAATACGTTGCGCCAGGTGGTGTTGGAAGAACAGCCCGGCTCTGCGGTTCGGAAAAACAAATGTCAATTGCTCCAGCGGAGTGCCCCCGGCCAGCATGTCATCGGCAAGTTGTTGAAGAAAGGGCGTCATGCGAAAAGATTTAGCGTTGCGCCCCGCACTACCTCGACTACTTCAGCAGAGGGGAGATATACGAGATAGGCTTGTACATCAGGATACCCCATCGCACCCAGCACCCGGGCATATTGTTCCACCTGTTCCTTGTCCTGGGGCGACTTCTCCCCCGTTTTGTAGTCTACAATCACCGTGCTGGTCTTCCCGATCATCACGCGGTCGATGCGATTCTGCCGGTCGCCCGGCAACAATACCGGGGCTTCTGTTTTTATATGCCATTGCTTGCCAAACCAACCGGCCATGACAGGATGCTCCACGATGGCACGAATGCGGTCGGTAACCCACGTTTGCACTTCGTCATCCACCGGATTGCTTAAAAAGAAGTCCGACACGATCTGCTCCCAGCCGCCCTGGTGATGCACATGGGCCAGCACCTGGTGCAGCAAAATGCCACGATTGATTTTCGAGCGCCTGCTGCTCACCTCCGCATCGAAAAATTCCCCCCCCTGCCGCTTGATCACCATCCGCTTCCGCCAGTCGCAAGAGGCGTATTCGCGCAACTCAATCGTCTTCATTGATTTGCGAACTTCTTCGGTCTCCAACCGCGCTAACTCACCCTTTTCGAAAAGCAGCCCGTTGAACGATTTAGATAAGGCCGGATCGCGGGTGAGTACCTGATAGACCACATCGGCCGTGGTAGGCAACTTTTCGCTTTTCCCGGGCTTCGGTGCAAAGGCAATAAGGCCCCACTCCGCCCGCGTGAAGGCAACGTAAAGGAGGTTCAGGTTATCAAGATAGATTTTGGTCCGCTCGTTTTGGTTGGCTTCCGCAAAATGAGTCAACTCAAGATCTTTTCCGTATCTGACTGCCACGGCCCCTAACGCATCAAAAGGCTCGGCATCACTTCGCACCCATAGCAACGGTGCGATCTTATGGTTCATCTCCCATTGGCAAAACGGAACGAGCACAAACCTGAACTGCAACCCCTTGGCTCGATGAACGGTGAGAATGGTGACGGCATCGACCGAGCCCGATACCTGAATCGACCTCTTTCCCTTGTTCAATTCCCACCAGTCCAGAAAAGAATTCAGGTCGGTTTTCTCGCGGGCCGAGAATTCCAGCACAAGATCCTGAAAGGCCTGGAGGTAGGCCAACTCTTCTGCCCTTGCCCCCAGGCGGAAAATCCGGATCAGCTCTTCGGTAAGCTCAAAGAGTGATAGCTTGGTAAGGTACCGGGCCTGCAAAATGAATTCCTCCGGGATAAATTCCGCCAGCTGATTCTGCTGCGCTTTCACAAACAGATCGCGCGAGGCATCGCCTGCAAGCTCGAATGCCAATTGCGCGCGCGCAATCTTGTCGTCCGGGTTTTTTAAGAATTGAAAAGCCGTAATCAGCACATTTACCGACCAGGCTGTATCGAGCCGCAGCGATTCGTTGGAAACCACATCGTAACGAAACCCCGGCCGCGCCCCGGGCGACTGCTGATGCTGAAGCAGAAAGTTGGCAATGCGCTGCCCCTCTTTGTTCTCACGAACCAGTATGGCAATATCTTTCAGGGCGATTCCTTTTTCCTGAAGTTGCTCCAGCCAGATGGGCAATTGGTGAAGCACCCGTTCATCCCACGGCTCGTCTTCTTTTTCCAGGAATTCTATGCGCACGTATCCCTGATCGGGCCATTTCGACTTTTGCTGGGCCACATCGCGGTAGACAGCCGTGGGTGATTGATCATCAACCACACCCGCTACCAGCGGAGCAGCGGCTTCAAAAAACTGATTGTTGAACTCCACCAGATTTCCGGCACTTCTAAAGTTGCGATCCAGCGCACGAAGATCCACCTGCTGTGAACCAAACTCGCGCACCACTTCATTCTGAAGCAGTTGAAGATCTCCTCCGCGCCAGCGATAGATCGATTGCTTTACGTCACCTACGATCAGGTTGCTGTACTGCTGATCCGCAGCTTCACGCAGCAGCGGCACGAAATTCAGCCATTGAAAACGGCTGGTGTCCTGAAACTCATCAATCAGATAGTGATTGAACCACGAGCCAACCTTCTCATAAATAAAAGGTGTGTCGCTTTTGCCGATAACGCCCTGAAGAAATTGCGGAGCATCCGATAACAGCATCACATTATTTTCACTTTTATAATGTTGCAGCTTCCGGGTGATATCGGCCAGCAGGCCAAACGCGTAGTAATTTCTGGTAATGACCTGTGCGGTGTGGTAGCTCTTTCCATGCCGCTCATCGTAGGCAACCATGTCGCGAAGAAGCGGTAACAGGTGCTGCTCGGCCACAGCTTTCATCCGCGCCTGGTTCCGCCCCTTTGACGCCCACGCGCTGCTGCCCGCCAGGTAGCTTTGCATCCGGGCCCCGCTGGCACTCGCATACTCGCCAGCTGCAAACTTCCGAAAATAGGTGTATGCAGTTCCGCTGTCTTTATAATTAAAATCCTCGACCGACAATCCTTCGCTTACTATGATCTGCAGCGCCTGATCGGCCTTCTTTTTCATGACTGCCTCAAAGCGTGCCAATTCGGCCCGCAGGGTTTTCAACACGCGTTGGTGGGTCTCGTTGTCGGTAGCGAGCACTTCTCCTTCGACAGCCTTGAAATCGTCATTAAATATTTGCCGGGCAAATCCTTTTAGGTCCTGGCTGATATTCCAGGACGCCCCTTCCTGAAGGCGGTCGCGCGAAAAGCGCACCACCCAGTCGGTAAGTTGCGGCTGCCCGGGCCCCAGTTCATCGAGCAATGCTGCGATTACCTCATCCAGCACCAGATCGTTGTCAACTTCCAGACGGAAATTGCCCAGCAGCCCGGCCTCGCGGGTAAATGACCGGATGACACGCTGAAAAAAAGCATCAATGGTGCTGATGGAGAACTGCGAGTAACGGTGCAGAATCAGCGAAAGCACGTCACGGCTTTTCTGCAGAAGCGCCTGATCGGTGAGGTCGAGTTCAGCCTTAAGTTCACCGGCCAGGTTGTTGGGGCGGCCGGCCGCAAAATCCGCCAGGTACTCCACAATCCGTTCCTTCATTTCCTGGGTGGCCTTGTTGGCAAAAGTGACGGCCAGTATGTGGCGAAACGCCTCGGCATCTCCGGCCAGGGCCAGCTTGATATACTCCTTCGCCAGCGTACGGGTTTTGCCCGAGCCCGCTGAGGAACGATAAAGGGTAAAGGGTGCGATCATGTAACTCTACAAGTTACCACGCAGGCCCCGTTTGAGGAAGTCCACCCCATAAATTTTTCTCTCCTGTTTTGTAGCAGGAATTCAATACATTCGTGGAGCCATTCCTATGTTGCGCACGCTGTACTTCCTTCTACCCAAGCTTTACTATTCGTTCCCGCTGCAACTGCTGTTCAACAACTTCAGGCGCAACCAGGTGCTTTTGCTGTGTTGGATCATTTTGTTTGCCATGATCACCGGCAATTTTGGCAAGTACCTCGGCATTCCTTATCTCTTTCTCGATCCGGAGTACCTCAACCGGGTGAACTTCACGAGTTTCTTTATCATGGGGGCCGTTACGGCCGGATTCACCACTGCCTTTCATATCACCAGCTACATCAATGACGGCCACCGGTTTTCGTTTGTCGGTACCTTACCTAAGCCGTTTACCAAGTTTGCCGTCAACAACAGTCTCATTCCCTTCACGTTTCTGGGCCTTTACCTGTACGAAATCATTGTGTTTCAAACGAACAATGAATACCGCAGCCAATATGGGTTGATCACCGCCATTGCCGGTCTGCTGATCGGGTATGGCGTGATGACCCTGGCATTCTACTCGTACTTTCGGCTGACCAACAAAGACATTTTTCGCTACGTAGTTTGCCGCATTGATGAGCGCCTGAAATCAAGCGTGAAGATGACGCGCGCCAGCGCCATCAAGAAGCTGGACATCGCCCGCAAAAAGCAGGTTCGGGTCGACTACTACTGGGACCGCATCAGTTTTAAGCCTGTGGAGAACATCAGCTTTTACGACAAGGCGACCATCCTGCAGGTGTTTGATCAAAATCACTTCAACCTGGTGATTATCGAGTTGTTCATTTTCGCGCTGGTTCTTGTGCTGGGCCTTTTTAAAGACAATCCTCTGTTTCAGCTTCCGGCCGCCAGCAGCTTTGTAATCTTCCTCACGATCTTCGTCATGCTGTCGGGAGCCTTCAAGTATTGGTTTGGCGGATGGTCGGCCACGGTAGGATTGGTGCTGTTCTTGTTGATGAATCATTTGGTGGGTGAAGACTTCTTTACGAGAAAGTATGAGGCATTTGGCCTGAACTACAGGACTTCCCCGGCCGAGTACACCGTAAAATCCCTTCAGCATCTGAACGACAGCGCTCATCAGGAAGGCGACCGCAGAGTGACACTGGTTGGACTTGAAAACTGGCGCAAGAAATTTGGTGAAGCGAAACCCAAGATGGTCTTCCTGTGCGTGAGTGGTGGCGGAAAACGAGCTGCCCTGTGGACACTGAGCGCCCTGCAACGAGCCGACAGCGTGACTGCTGGCGCCTTGATGAACCAAAGTATTTTGGTAACGGGCGCCTCGGGTGGATTGATTGGCGCCAGCTACTTCCGCGAACTGAAGCTGCGCGAACTGCAGGGAGAAAAAATTGATGCATACGGAGCTATACACCGTGATCGGATTGCCACCGACAATCTGAACCCGCTCATTTTTAGCCTGATGGCAAACGATCTGTTTGTCGGGTTCACTCAATTTGAATATGCCGGTATGACCTACAAACGCGACCGTGCCTACACGTTCGAACAACAGTTGAATGAGATTACCGAGGGCCTGATGGACAAACCGGTAAGTGCGTACCGGCATTGGGAGCTTTCGGGTGCCATCCCAACCATAATCCTTACGCCAACAGTCGTGAATGACGGGCGGAAACTCTTCATTGCCTCGCGACCGGTATCATTCATGAACTACGATGTTGAGAATCTGGAAAACTATAATTCGGCCAAGTATAGCGGGGTCGATTTCTACCACCTGTTTCGCGAGCAGAACGGAGACAGCCTTCGGTTCCTGTCAGCCTTGCGGATGAGTGCCACGTTTCCCTACATCACGCCCAACACAACGCTGCCCTCCAATCCGCCTATTCAAATTATGGATGCGGGCATTTCCGACAATTTCGGTTTGAGTGATGCCGTGCGTTTTATGTTTGCTTTCAAAGACTGGATTAACGAAAACACTTCGGGTGTGGTGCTGGTCTCCATTCGCGACTCGCCCAAGCTGGGCACTATTGCACCCAAGAAAGGGCAAACCATTATTGATGACATCACACAGCCGATTAGCAGCGTGTACAACAACTTTGAAAATTTTCAGGACATTACCAGCGACCTGCTCATCGGCCAGGCCAATTCGTGGATTCACCAGCCGATTGACCGGGTTGATCTGCAATACCAGGCTGAGAGCTATCTGCCCATTTTGCAGGGTATGGACAGCATCCGCCAGAACAGCACCCGCGCTTCGTTGAGCTGGCGCCTGACCACGCGCGAAAAGCAAAGCATTGTAAACACCATTAACTCCGAAGCCAACCGCGAGCAATTGGCGAAGTTGAAAAGTTTGATTAAGCCGTGAAGCAACTGGTAGAAACCGAATACGCTACCCTGATTTTCACTGTTCGGGGAGTGAGGGTCATGTTCGACTTTCATTTGTTTTCCCTTTACGTTGTAGAGACATGCCACCTTAAGCAATCGGTGACACGTAACTTGAATCGGTTCCCCGGAGACTTAATGTTCATTCTAGAAGAAAACGAGGTGGCCGACCATGTCTCACGAAATGTGAAAGGATCCCGGCACAACAATATGTAATTGTCAAGTTCTATTGCCCGCCTAACACTAAATGATGGCTGTAGTAGGTTTTTTTAGGACGGTTTACAACGAGATATGGAATGAACCCGTAGAGTTTCCTTTTGTAAGGCGTTTCCTGGCCACAGCAATTGATGTCGCCATCATTTCTTTTGCGGACTTGTTCACTGGGTGGGTTTTGTTCGACTACATTGGACAATCCATTTTCGGATTCTACTATTCCGTTGCCTATTTCGGGCTTTCAAACAACAAGATCATGACCGGCCGATCAATGGGTAAGCGCATTCTTAAAATCCATGTGCTGGACAAATCTGGCTCCTATCTTAACCTTGTCAAGTCAGCTATACGAGCTGCGATAGTCTCATTTGTCTTTTTTGGCACCTCGGTGCTGGTACATCTACTCTACTTTTACCCTGAAGCGCACGGGATACGTTACGCTCTGTCGATTTTGTTTATTGTTGCGTCCGTTGGACTATTCTTTTTCACAGTTTTAGATCACAGGCATCGCGGGTTGCACGATCTTTGCACAGGAAGTCAGGTACGGTTCCAAAACGATTTTTCACCCGCTCGACAAAAAGTGAACACTTCGCTTGTATTCATATATCTTTTGGTTTCATTGCTGATGATATCCTATTACTACTTCAAAATATAAAATGACCTTCCTATTAACTTCCAAATTCCTCAAAGCAGCCGCAGTTTCGGTGGTCATCTTCATTCTGCTGGATTATCTCTGGCTGGCGGTGATCGCCAGCAAATGGTACCGCCAAACCCTGGGGCACCTGGCCCAGTTGGATGGCGAGGGTAAAATCATTTTCAATATCCCCATGGGGCTTGTGGCCCAGGTGGTATTGTCCCTTTGCATCAGCTTTGTTGTTGGGCTGGCCCTGCAACTGGATCAGCGGCTGGGTGTGGCAATGGCCGTTGGTGCCTTCACCGGCTTTTGCCTGTATGCGGTTTACGACTTCACCAACTTGTCGTTTGTCAAAAACTACCCGCTATGGATCGCCCTGCTGGATGTGGCGTGGGGTACACTCCAGGGCTTACTTGGGGGGCTTTACTTTCATAAACTCTACCACTGGTTTTCGTGATGGTGCGCGGGCCCTTCTATCTTTACAGCCCCAATGACCGCCCGCGAACAACTGCAACGAACTCTTGAACTCACCCGCCTCGAGCGGCAGGCCGACCTCGAGTACTACCGGCAGAAGGTATTGCTGCGCAGTCTGCACCAACGCGTAGAAGAGGGAACTACGTGGTACCCGGTCAAGCTCAAAGAAGATTACATCGGCACGGGCGAACGCCTGATCATCGAAGTGGAGCGGACCTCGCGTCTCGAATCACCTCATGCTTTCCAAAGTGGTAAATCGGTCAATGTATTCTGCAACGCGTCTGGCAAGCCGGAGAAAGAACATGTGGGCGGAGTAATCAACTATGTGCGCGATAACCAGATGGTGATTACGCTCAACAGTGAGGAACTTCCGGACTGGCTGGATGACGGCCAACTGGGAGTAGACGTGATGTTTGATGAGATGACCTACCGCGAAATGGAGCTGGCCTTGCAGAAGGTAATCAAAGCAGAAGAAAATCGTGTGGCCGAACTTCGCGAAACATTGCTGGGGGAACGCCAGCCCCAGGCCAGTGAAGCAAACACAGGCCCCGATGAGCCTGGGCCCGCTGCCCGTGTGCTAAACGACAGTCAGCTTGACGCCATGAAAAAGGTCATGACGACTGCCGATGTCGCTTTCATCCACGGCCCGCCCGGTACGGGCAAGACCACCACACTGTCGCAAGCCATTGCCGGTATCGCCCGCCTTGAAGGTCAGGTGCTGGTATGCGCCCCGTCTAACGCAGCCGTAGATGTGCTGGTCGAAAAACTGGACGAACTTGGGTTGAGCGTCTTGCGGATTGGTCACCCGGCCCGCGTTACGGAGCACACCCTAAGCAAAACCCTGGATGCCCGCATTGCGGCCCATGTGCATTTCCCGGAGCTGAAATCGCTGCGCAAACGCATGGAGCAACTCAAAGGCATGGCCGGCAAATACAAAAAACGCTTTGGCCATCATGAAAAAGAACAGCGAAGGCTGCTGTACGAAGAGGCGCGGATCCTGAAAGCAGACGCAGACCTCCTCGAGTTTTACATCACCAACGACTTGCTTAACTCCACGCAGGCGATCTGCTGCACGCTGGTGGGTGCCTCTCACCCGGTGTTGCGTGGGCGCAAATACAAAACTACTTTCATTGATGAAGCCGGGCAGGCATTGGAAGGCGCATGTTGGATTCCGATTCTGCGGGCAGCCCGCGTGATTTTTGCCGGTGACCATCAGCAGTTGCCCCCCACCATCAAATCCGCGGAAGCGGCAAAAGCCGGCCTGGCCCAAACCTTGTTTGAAAAAGGAATTGAGCGGCACCCCGGCTGGAGCCGCATGCTGAAGGTACAGTACCGGATGCACGAGAGCATTATGGCGTTCTCCTCGCGGGAGTTTTACAACAACCAGTTGCAAGCGCATGACGCAGTAAAAAGCTGGCGGCTGCGCCCCCACCAGCAGCCGGTGGAGTTTATCGACACGGCTGGCTGCGGGTATCAGGAAAAGCAGGACCCTGAGACTCTGAGCCGATTTAATGAAGAGGAAGCTCAACTGCTCATTCGCCAAGTGGAGAAACTGGTGGATGAAATAAGTATAGAGGCGTGGATGGAAGAACACATCACCTTGGGCATCATCACCCCCTACCGCGCCCAAGTCGATTACCTGATGAAGCTGGCCGAAGCCTCACCGGTTTTGGAACCGCTTCACAAACTCATCACCATTAATACAGTCGATGCCTTTCAGGGTCAGGAGCGCGATGCCATTGCCATCAGCCTGGTGCGCAGCAATGACAAAAGCGAGGTTGGCTTTCTGGGAGATATCCGCAGAACCAACGTAGCCATGACCCGTGCGAGAAAGAAATTAATTATGATTGGCGACAGCGCCACGCTGGGCAGCCATCCGTTTTACACCCGGCTGATTGAGTATATGCAGACAAACGGATTTTACCAGAGCGCATTCGAAATTCTACCGTAAGGCCATGTGGGACGATCGCATCCTTGGCTTCTTGTCGCAACTTAGATTTGACGCCCGCCTGCCCAAAGGTTTTGCCGTGATGAATCCCTACCGTGACCTGGCAACACTTGACGTGTGCCGGAAGTTTTACGGACAATTCTACCACGATGATCACCCGCGTACGCTGATGCTGGGCATCAACCCGGGAAGGTTCGGCTCTGGCGTAACCGGCATTTCGTTCACCGATCCGGTAAAGCTTGAGCAGAATCTGGGCATCACCAATCCGTTTGCCAAAAAGCCCGAGCTGTCATCTGACTTTATTTACCGGATGATCGATGCGTACGGTGGCCCCCGGTTGTTCTATGGGCAATTCTTTGTTTCGGCCCTCAGCCCGTTGGGCTTTTTGTTGAACGGCAAAAACGTAAACTACTATGACGATGCGCGGCTCGAAAAGGCCGCTACGCCCTTTATCATCCGGTCGGTGGAGCAGTTGCTCGGCATGGGGCCACACCGCGAAGTTGTGTTTTGCATTGGTGAAGGCGAAAATCTCCGGTTCCTCACCCGGCTGAACGAAACCCACGGCTGGTTCGGGCGGCTGGTCGGCCTTCCCCACCCCCGCTTCGTGATGCAATACAGGCGTAAGCGCCTGGCCGAATTCATTGACCTGTACCTGCGCGCATTGAGACCCTAGCGCTCGCTGCCTCTGCGGATGTCGGAATCTTCGTAAAAGTACTCCTCAAATGTTCGGTTCGATGGTCGCGGATCTTTCAGGATCGTAATCACCATCCACAGAAAAACGGCCGTAGCAATCAGAAAAAGAGCAAAGACCAACATGAACGGTACGGGAAGTGAGGCGAAGACGACATATACGAGCAGAAAGCCGGTAGCCCAGGAGATGGCGGAGTGGACGCGTGTCATACAACCAAATAACAACAGGCAAAGGGCAGTTGTTCGTGACGCGTGGCGTACACCCGTTCGGGCGCGGGTAACATTTTTTTTTCAAAATCGTAAACACGATGTTGAATTATTAAAAGCTTATTGCATTACTTTTGCGTAGAAATTGATTCGTCATTACTTAACCGGTAACAACGACATTGAAAAACAACTTCACTTCCGCAGCACCACAGGGCTTTTCTGAAGCACCTGTCTTCCTGCCGCGAGTTACCACCTCCCCGGTGATACGAAGTTTCCGAAGGCAAATCCGGATTTGATACTGGCCACTCAGCGCCAGTGAGGCCCTGCGGGAGCACGGCCTGACGCACGGTTACGTGCCGTTTTTCATTCGTGTAGTCCTTTAAACATCATCAGAATTGGAACAGAACATCATTGTTCGGGTAGCCACCGCGAACGATTCAGGATATGCCGAAACCATCACCACCGAAATGGAGGAATCGGCCAAGGCACGGGGTACGGGTATCGCGAAGCGTTCGCCCGAGTACATCCGGCAGAAAATGGAAGAGGGTAAAGCCGTAATTGCCACACTGGCTGACGGCACCTGGGTGGGCTTTTGCTACATCGAAGCCTGGGAACACGAGAAATACGTGGCCAACTCAGGGCTTATTGTTTCACCAACCTTCCGGAAGTCGGGTGTTGCCAAGCAAATCAAGCAGCGCATTTTTGAGCTGTCGCGGAAGAAGTACCCGAATGCCAAGATTTTCGGGCTCACCACCGGCCTGGCCGTGATGAAGATCAACAGTGACCTCGGCTACGAACCCGTTACCTACTCAGAGTTAACCACCGATGAAGAATTCTGGAAAGGTTGCCGCAGCTGCGTGAACTACGAGATTCTCATGAGCAAAGAGCGGAAAAACTGCATGTGCACGGCCATGCTTTACGATCCCGAAGAAAAAGCGCGCGAGGAGCAGGAGAAGCAGTTGGTTGCAGCCGCGCAGCACCCGGTCGAAGACGAGCGCAGGCACTTTGCCGGTAACTTCAAACTATTTGAGCGGTGGACCCGGTTCAAACAGTTTGTCCTGCTCAAAAACTGGAAGAGCCGGCAGCCCGAAGAACGCAAAAATTCAATTCTCAACTTTCTTTTCTTCTGGTAATGGACCATCGTTTACGGTAACGTACCACTTCGCTCATGAACAACATCAAGAAAAAAGTCATTCTCGCCTTCAGCGGTGGTTTAGATACTTCCTACTGCGCGCTCTACCTATCGCAGGAACTGGGTTACGAAGTGCATACTCTCACGGTAAACACCGGAGGTTTTTCATCACAGGAATTACTTGAAATTGAAAAAAGGGCACTCAGCCTGGGTGTGGCCTCGCACCGGGCGGTGGATGAAACGCGAAAGTACTACGAGCAGGTACTCCGCTACCTGGTGTACGGCAACGTGCTGAAAAACGGAACTTACCCGTTAAGCGTAAGTGCCGAGCGTATGTCGCAGGCACTGGCCGTGGCCAACTATGCGAATGGTATGGGAGCAAGCGCTGTAGCACATGGCAGCACGGGGGCCGGCAATGATCAGGTGCGTTTCGATATGGTAATCCAGATCCTGGCTCCCGGCCTCGAGATCATTACTCCCATCCGCGATAAAAAACTGAGCCGCGAAGCTGAGATCGACTACCTGAAGTCGAACGGGGTGGTGTTTAACTTCGAAAAAGCCAAATACTCCATTAACAAAGGTATTTGGGGCACATCGGTGGGCGGAAAGGAAACGTTGAACTCGATGGGTATGCTGCCCGAAGAAGCGTGGCCCACGCAGTTGACCAAAAATGAGCCAGAAGAGATTTCGTTGGGCTTTGAAAAAGGTGAGTTGATTGCGGTAGGCGGAAAAAAATACGAACATCCGGTAGATGCCATTCAGGCTCTGCAGACGGTGGCAGGCCCGTTCGGGATTGGGCGCGACATCCATGTGGGCGACACCATTATCGGAATAAAAGGACGTGTAGGATTTGAAGCAGCTGCACCGCTGGTGACAATAAAGGCCCATCATGCCCTGGAAAAGCACGTGCTGACCAAATGGCAACTCACCTGGAAAGATCAGTTGGCGCAGTTTTATGGCAACTGGCTGCACGAAGGGCAATACCTTGACCCGGTCATGCGCGACCTGGAAGCTTTCCTGGCCAGCACCCAACAACATGTCACCGGTGAAGTTTCGGTAACTTTATACCCGCACCGATTTGTGATCAACGGCATCACTTCGGCCTACGATCTGATGTCAGCCAGATTTGGCAAGTATGGTGAAATGAACCTGGGCTGGACCGGTGAGGATGTAAAAGGCTTTACGAAAATATTTGGCAATCAGGTGAGCATTTACCACCAGGTGAAAAACGAAACTGAAAAATGAGTGCGGGGAAAATCAAAGCGGGCATTCTGGGTGCAGCCGGGTACACGGGTGGCGAAACGTTGCGCCTGTTGCTTCGCCATCCGCACGTGGACCTCGCCTTCGCCCAAAGCCGAAGTCAGGCCGGCAAGCCGGTGACCGAAGTGCATTCCGACCTGCTGGGCGAGACTGCGTTGCATTTTTCTTCAACCCCAAAGGAAGCCGATGTGATCTTCCTTTGTCTTGGTCATGGCGAAAGTAAGAAGCTGTTAACCGAAACTACTTTCCCAAGTTCGACTAAACTCATCGATCTGGGCAACGACTTTAGGCTGGGCGATCAGGCAGCCGGCCGCATGTTCACCTATGGCCTTCCTGAATTCCAGCGCGATCGCATCCGCCAGGCGCAAAACGTGGCTAACCCGGGCTGCTTTGCAACCACGATACAGCTTGGATTGCTACCCCTTGCCCAGGCAGGCATCCTCAACGAAGTGTACACCACGGGCATTACCGGATCAACCGGTGCCGGACAGAGTTTGCAGGAAACTACGCACTTTACGTGGCGATCGGGGAACATCTCGGCCTACAAAACCCTGACGCATCAGCATCTGGGTGAAATACGGCAAACGCTTTCGGTGTTCCAGCCTGCCCTTCCGGACATCAACTTTGTACCCTGGCGCGGAAATTTCACCCGGGGAATTTTTGTTACCTCGATTACCGAATCAAAACTCACGCTGGCAGAAGTTTATGCTTTATTCCGGGCGTTCTACGAGAATCACCCGTTCACGCTGATCTCGGAAGCGGCCATTGACTTAAAACAAGTGGTGAATACAAACAAGTGCCTGATTCACCTGGAGAAAGTGGGCAACAAACTGGCAATCCATTCCATCACCGACAACCTGCTAAAAGGCGCCAGCGGGCAGGCCGTTCAGAACATGAACCTGATGTTTGGGCTGGACGAAAGCGCAGGTCTCCAATTAAAGCCAGGCGTTTTTTAGCATGAAGCCGTTTGATGTTTATGCGCTGCTTCCCATCGAACCCGTAAAAGCCCGGGGCAGTTGGCTATGGGATAAGAACGGACAAAAGTATCTCGATCTTTACGGAGGCCATGCCGTTATTTCGATCGGCCATAACCACCCGCGCTACACCGAAGCACTGCGTCAGCAACTGGACAAAATCAGCTTTTACTCAAACAGCATACAAAATTCCCTGCAGGATGAACTGGCTGAGAAACTGGGCCGGGTATCCGGCTACCCGGAGTACTCTTTATTTATGTGCAATTCCGGTGCGGAAGCAAATGAGAATGCACTGAAGCTGGCTTCGTTTGTCACGGGCCGAAAAAAAATCATCGCCTTTAAAAAGGCATTTCACGGCCGCACGTCCGGTGCTGTGGCAGCCACCGACAATCCCAAAATTGTATCACCGTTCAATGCCGGTCATGATATTGAGTTCATTCCCCTCAATGACGTGCGTGAGCTTGACCGGGCCATCACGCACGAAGTAGCGGCAGTGATTATCGAAGGGATTCAAGGCGTAGGCGGCATTCACGTGCCCGATGACTCGTTCCTGCAGGTATTGGAGATGAAGTGCCGCCAGCAGGGCGCCATGCTCATCCTGGACGAAATTCAATCGGGATACGGGCGAACGGGGAAGTTCTTTGCTCATGAGCATGCCGGCATTCGCCCCCACCTCATCACGGTAGCGAAAGGAATGGGCAATGGATTTCCGGTAGGTGGTGTGCTCATCCACCCGGACGTGAAGCCCTGGAGCGGAATGCTCGGTACCACGTTTGGCGGTAACTACCTGGCGTGTGCGGCTTCGCTCGCAGTGCTGGAGGTAATCGAAGATGAAAACCTGATGGATAACGCACAGTCCGTTGGCGACTACTGGATGGCAACCCTGAAAAATCTTAGCAACATCATGGCAGTGCGCGGCCGCGGGCTGATGATCGGCTTCGACTTGCCGGCTTCACACGCTTCACTGCGCCAGGACCTGCTGTTTGCGCATCATATTTTTACGGGAGAGGCCAAACCAAACACGATTCGATTGCTCCCTTCTCTGGCCATTTCAAAATCTGAGGCCGATACTTTCCTGCAGGCGCTCGAACTTGAACTCAAACCGGCTGTGGCGTCATGACGCACTTTATCTCAGTTGAAGACGCAGGTAATGTAGCCGAATTGGTGAACAAAGGCCTTTCGTACAAAGCCGATCCGCTGCGCGACCGGTTGCTCGGAACCGGCAAACGACTGGGCCTATTGTTTATGAATCCAAGCATGCGCACTCGACTCAGTACGCAGGTGGCCGCTCAAAATCTGGGTATGGAAGCCATCGTCTTCAATGTGGGGCAGGACGGATGGGCGCTGGAATTTGCCGATGGTGCTGTCATGAACGGCAGCACGGTTGAACACGTGAAGGATGCAGCGCCCATACTGGGCGAGTACTTTGACGTGTTGGGCGTACGCACCTTTCCGGGATTGAAGGATCGGGCTGAAGACTACAGCGAGTTTTTCATTCGTCAGTTTATTCGGTACGCGGGTATCCCTGTGGTGAGCCTGGAAAGCGCCACCTTGCATCCCCTGCAAAGTCTGGCCGACCTGATCACCATCACCGAATGTCTTCAGCAAAAACGAAAACCGAAAATTGTGCTCACGTGGGCTCCGCACGTCAAGGCGTTGCCACATTGCGTGGCTAATAGCTTTGCTCAATGGATTAATGACTGGGGCGAAGCTGAGCTCGTGATCACCCACCCGCCCGGTTACGAACTGGATGAACAGTTTACGACAAGAGCCAGCGTGACACACGATCAGTCGGCCGCGCTGCAGGATGCGGACTTTGTGTATGTAAAAAACTGGAGCAGTTACGCCAGCTACGGGCAAGTGTTGCCTGCATCAGGCGACTGGATGCTGACCATGGACAAACTCCGCGAAACACGGCAAGCCCGCGTGATGCATTGCCTGCCTGTGCGCAGGAATGTGGAACTCAGCGCTGAGGTGCTGGATAGCACCCACAGCATAGTTACCCAACAGGCCGGCAATCGCGTTTGGGCCGCACAAGCCGTGCTGGCCGAAATACTGAAGACTAATTCGTGAATGTGATATGAATAAACTATACATCGTAAAAATTGGTGGCAACGTGCTGGATGATGAGCAAGCGCTGAGTCACTTCCTGAAGGACTTTGCTTCAATTCAGGCTCCGAAGATTCTCATTCACGGGGGCGGCAGCATCGCTACAAAAATCGGCAACCAGTTGAGGATCGAATCCAACTATGTGGATGGCCGGAGGATTACCGATGCACCCACACGCGATCTGGTAACGATGGTGTATGGCGGTCTCATCAATAAACAAATTGTAGCCCGGCTTCAGGCGTTGCATTGCAATGCGCTGGGCGTTACCGGGGCAGACGGAAACCTCCTGAAGGCTGTGAAACGGCCGGTGAAGCAAATTGACTACGGGTTTGTGGGTGACATCACACCCGATGACGTGAACTCTACACTACTGTATTTCCTGTTAAAGCAAAATACGATTCCGGTTTTCGCACCGCTCACGCATGCTGAGGGTGAAATTCTAAACACGAATGCCGATACAATCGCATCCGTGCTTGCTATTTCCCTCAGCAAGCATTTTGACACACGCCTGATCTTTTGCTTCGAAAAAGCCGGGGTACTCAAAGATGTGAAGGATGAAAACTCGGTAATCCGCAATCTCAACAAAGAGGTGTATGAGCGTTTGCTGGCAGAAGGGTCGTTTCATGACGGAATCCTTCCCAAACTGGAGAATTCTTTTGCCGCGATCCGCTCCGGTGTGAAGGAAGTACTGATTGGTGAGCACACCCATCTGCTGGCAAACACCGGCTATGAAACCAAGGGCACGCTCATTACGCTGCAATGAAAGAGCATCTGCGCGAGATCGCCACTGCATTACTACAGCAACTTATTGCCGTCCCCTCATTTAGTAAAGAAGAGAGCAAAACCGCCTCACTACTGGAAAGTTTTTTTGCCAGCCACGGCATCAAAACCAATCGGCTGGGCAACAATGTGTGGGCTGTAAATGAACATTTCAGTCCGGATAAGCCCACGCTCCTGCTCAACTCGCACCACGATACGGTGCGTCCTAACCCAGGTTACACGCGCGATCCGTTTTCTGCAACGATTGAGGATGGAAAACTTTTCGGACTTGGCAGCAACGATGCGGGCGGTGCCTTGGTTTCGCTGATCACCACCTTCGTCTACTTCTATCACCAAACGGGCTTAAAGTACAATCTGGTATTGGCCGCCACAGCCGAAGAAGAAATATCCGGAACGGGAGGTATTGAGATGATTTGGGACAAGCTCCTCAAGATTGATTGTGCCATCGTGGGGGAACCCACCCTGCTGGATATGGCCATTGCCGAAAAAGGACTACTTGTATTGGACTGTGTGGCACATGGAAAAGCCGGGCATGCCGCACGCGAAGAAGGCACAAATGCGATTTACCAGGCGCTGCCGGATATCAATTGGTTTCGCACGTTCGAGTTTCCAAAAATATCTCCCGCTCTCGGCAAAGTTAAGATGTCGGTAACGGTGATTCAGGCTGGCCAGGCTCACAACCAGGTGCCCCCGCAGTGCAGTTTTACGGTAGACTGTCGCGTGACGGATGCCTACACGCTAGACGAAATTCTAAGCACCGTGCGCCAGCATGTTACCTGCGATGTAAAGCCTCGTTCTCTCCGCCTCCGCCCATCGGGTATTGACGCAGACCATCCGCTCGTAAATGCCGGCCGCAAACTTGGTTTGAACTTGTACGGCTCGCCCACAACCTCGGACCAGGCGCTAATACCCGTACCTTCGGTAAAAATAGGGCCCGGAGACTCCGCGCGGTCACACTCGGCAGACGAGTTTATCTTTGTCAATGAGATTGAGAAGGGAATTGAAACATATGTGCGTTTGATTGAAAGTTTGTAGAAAGTTATAGGTTGCTTGTTGCTTGTTACTGGTTACATCGTGATTTATGAAAAGTTACCGCGACTTAGATATTTACTTAGAATCCAAGCAACTGGCAATCCTGGTTCATAAGCTTACATTGAGCTTGCCAAAGTTTGAAGTGTATGAAGAGGGGTCGCAAATTCGAAGGTCTTCTAAGGCAATAACTTCATTAATTGTTGAAGGATATGGCAGGAGAAAATACAAAGCAGAGTTTATCAAATACTTGACTTACTCTATTGCCGAATGTGATGAAACGATTGTACACCTAGATTTTCTCTTTGAGACCGGCTCTTTATCTGATGAATCTACGCGTCAAAAACTAAAGCAAGACTACGAAATATTAAGCCGGAAGATTAATAAGTTTACACAATGGGTAGAAAACAACTGGAATGAGTTTGACGGAGAATAGCAGCCCGAAATACAAAGCAGCCATCAAAAACAGGAAACAAGTAACTAGCAACTCCGAAAATGAAACTCTGGACAAAAAAAACAGACGCCTTGAAGGAGGTCAGCGGCTTCACCACCGGTGCTGATCAGCAAATGGATCTCTACCTTGCTCCTTTTGATTTACTGGGCTCGCTGGCGCACATCTCCATGCTGGAATCCATCGGCTTACTGACGAAGGATGAACTGCAGAAGTTGCAGGCAGAACTGAAGTCGATTTACAAGGAAATCCAAACCGGTTCTTTTACGATTGAAGCCGGTGTAGAAGATGTTCACTCGCAGATTGAACTGTTGCTCACCAGCAAACTGGGCGAGGTCGGAAAGAAAATTCACAGCGGCCGCAGCCGAAACGACCAGGTGCTGGTAGACATCAAGCTTTTCCTTCGGGCGGAGATTGAACTCGTTGTGGCCGACACGCGATCACTTTTCGACCTGCTGCTGCAAAAGGCCGAACAAAATAAACAACACTTACTGCCGGGCTATACGCACCTCCAACTGGCGATGCCCTCATCCTTTGGCCTTTGGTTGGGCGCCTATGCCGAAAGCCTGGTCGATGATACAATTACCTTGCAGGCAGCCTATCGCGTTGTAAACAAAAATCCGCTCGGATCGGCCGCGGGGTATGGCTCATCATTTCCGCTAAACCGAAAGATGACAACCGAACTGCTCGGTTTTGATGATCTCAACTACAACGTAGTGTATGCGCAAATGGGTCGCGGAAAAACAGAACGAATCGTGGCCTCTGCATTGGCTAACATCGGTGCTACACTCGGCAAGCTGGCCATGGATTGCACGCTGTTCCTCAACCAGAACTTCGGCTTCATTTCGTTCCCCGATGAACTCACCACCGGATCGAGCATCATGCCGCACAAAAAAAACCCGGACGTGTTTGAGATTATCCGCGCCCGCTGCAATAGTCTGCAGGCGCTGCCCAACGAAATCAACCTGATCACAGGCAATCTTCCCTCGGGGTATCATCGCGATCTCCAGATTCTGAAAGAGAAATTATTCCCTGCCTTTCAAACACTACGCAATTGTTTGAATATGGCAGCCCTGATGATCTCCAACATCAAGGTTGAAGAGAACGTATTGGCGAATGAAAAATACCATTATTTATTCAGTGTTGAAGAAGTGAATAAGCTCGTCTTACAAGGAGTTCCGTTTCGCGATGCTTACCGGCAGGTAGGAATGGCCATTGAGAACGGAACGTTTGAGGCTTCGCGCGATATCCGCCACACCCACGAGGGTAGCATCGGAAATCTCTGTCTGCCGGACATTCAACGGATGATGGATCAGGCGGTTTCTGATTTTCACTTCGTGAAGGCCAGCCGGGCCATTGCTGCTTTGATTGCCTGAAATTTTGAAGACGCGAGCAGTGGGCAGCTTTTGCTTTTTTTGTAGTATTGCAAACCTCCAACGCGAAAGCTTCGGAGGAGGCAAATCCTCCAACCCTAAAGCTTCGGAGGCAAATCCTCCTTCGCTAAAGCTTCGGAGGATAAATGCGGGAGTAGCTCATCCCGATTTTCAATCGGGAGGTAGAGCGGCTGCTTCCCATTTTATTTTTTATCATTGCACTATAATAAGTTAAGCGGGAGTAGCTCAGTTGGTAGAGCGGCAGCTTCCCAAGCTGCAGGTCGCGGGTTCGAGGCCCGTTTCCCGCTCGAGGATGCTCGGGCAAAGCCCGGCATTCGAGGCCCGTTTCCAGCTTAAATGTGATTAAGGCTGAAGGATGCCTTGCATAGCCTACCCGGTTGTAAAGCAATACCACTTCCCTGAATATGAAAACCAACCACCATGACGACTGAGTTACTACTGCGGTATCTCCACTTTATTTGCATTTTCGCCATTGTCGGTGCTCTTGTTGCTGAGCACCTCTTACTCAAGCCGGTTTTAAGCCGCCAGGAGATTGTGCGGCTGGCGCGGATTGACGCGGTATACGGTCTTGCAGCGATTGCATTGGTCGCAGTTGGTCTCACGTTGTGGTTAGGCGGTTATGGAAAGCCAGCCGAATTCTACTCCACCAATCCGGTGTTTCACACCAAACTCACCTTGTTTGTCGGCATCGGCCTGCTGTCGGTATACCCTACTGTTTTTTTTCTAAAGCACCGCAAAGGCGACCCAAATGAACCTATCAACGTGCCGTCCGTTATCTTCTGGATGCTGCGGCTGGAGATTCTGTTGCTGTTCATTATTCCGTTGCTGGCGGGGCTGATGGCGAAAGGGATTCGTTTCTGATGAAGACCCTCGTCATTGTCCTTGCAATAGGTTGCCTGCTGGCTTCGTGCCAACCTACACCCATTTGGCAGGAGGAATTCGACTACACCGGCTCGCCTGACTCCACGAAATGGAGTTATGATGTGGGCGATGGCTGCCCCAACGTGTGCGGATGGGGCAACAACGAGGCGCAATACTACACACGTGATCTGAAAAATGCCCGTGTCGAAAATGGGCTGCTGATCATTGAAGCCACCCGCGACTCGGTTGGCGGTAAGGCCTATACCTCGGCACGGCTGGTAACCAAGCACACGGGTGACTGGTTGTACGGCCGCATTGAGGTTCGCGCGAAACTGCTCCGCGGCCGCGGCACCTGGCCCGCCATCTGGATGTTAAGCACCGATTGGAAATACGGAGGCTGGCCGGCCAGTGGCGAAATCGACATCATGGAGCATGTCGGCTACGACCCGGGCGTGATCCACGGAACCATCCACACCGAGAAATATAACCACATCAAACAAACACAAAAAGAAGGCAAGATTACCATAGCCGATGCGCAGGACGCTTTTCACATATACGCTATTGACTGGCGAAAGGATAAAATCGAATTTTTCGTTGACGACCAGTTGTATCACACGGTAACACGCGATACTGGCGATGACTTCTCCGGCTGGCCATTTGATCAGCGCTTTCATCTGATCCTCAATATTGCCGTGGGTGGAAACTGGGGTGGCCTGCAGGGAATTGACGATTCCATCTGGCCGCAGCGGATGGAGATTGACTACGTGCGGGTTTATCCCTGACGAGATTAGCAGCCCAATTGCGTTGCTTGCTAAATATTACAATATTTACTCTTGCAACGAGTATGACTGTAAACATGTTTCTGGCGCGATCAATGAGACATTTTCAAATCTATTTTTTCGTTCTTGGCACATCTTTGTTGCCTCCAAATGGAAAGTCTTACGGCCAAGTAGTTGTCTTCAAAGGAAACATAAACAAAACCGAAAAGGATACCCGATTTATATATGGCGTGGAAAACCGGGGAATGATACTTCTGAACCTGAACAAAGCAGAAATTGATGCTCTATCCGAACGCCCATTTTTTGCAGCAAATCTATTCTACCTAATTGACTCAACTAACAACGTTATTCAGGTTTACGATATCGGTCCAAATTCAAGCCAGCGCTATCGGGTCTTTCACATGGAGGCGAAGGGCGATTTCTTTTATGTGTATACCTGCTATACGGTCAGCAAAACGCTGCCAAACTCCGATCGCATTACCCTGACTAACCTGCAATACCTGAAGTTTGCCAGGGACGGATCGTTGCGCCCTGTGTTCACCAACCTCACCGGTACCAATCCATACGATGACTATTTGGTTACACATTCGAAAAACGACACAACCTATATTATAGGAGTAAATAAAACCAAGTTTACTGTCTCTGTCAACGTGCTAACACCCACCCAGCAGGTATTTCGAAAAGAGTTTGCATTCAACGAAAAGAAGCTCTTTCGTCAGTTTTATCGGGAGGATTATTTCCCGGTAAAAGATTTACCTGAAAACTCCTTCGAAACATTTTTGCACCCGAACAAATTCTACATCGGAGTCAACGAGTTGATTTTCGTTTCGGATGACGATGGAGGGCCCGTAACCAATGTACCCGGGAACCCCACGGCTTCACTCAATCGGAATGTAACGTTCATTATCCGGCTTAACCTCTTAACTGGTAAAGCCACCGTACAGGAACTGCGCCACAATTATACAGTAAAAGCAGATCATAATAGTTTCCTGTATAAGAATCACCTTTTCGCGCTCCGATTCACCAACGATGAGTATTCGATATCGGTTGTCGAACTCTCATCCTTGAAAGAGATTAGAAAGTATACACAATCCGAAATAAAGAATTTGGTCGACTGGTCGAAATTCATCATTACCGACAATACTAAGTTGACGCCCGAACGCCTGACGGGTGAATTCCAAACGCAAATCAGGAGTTCGCTTCCAGTAATCGGGATACATTACCAGAATGGAGGCCAAATCTTCTTTGGATTAATGGGGAAAGAAAGTAAGGGTCAGCGAGTAGGAGACATAAAAATCAACTCGCTCGGGTATCTCGAGATAACTTTTCTTTCAGCAAATTTGGATCCGCTCAACCGAAATCCCGGCATGGGGTTTGAATCTCGGAGCGCAACTGAAAAAATTGACTTCCCAATTTACTACGTACCGCCCGAGATCAGAACTGTTAGTCGAAGAATTTACACGAAAATCCCAATTGATTTAGCAACGCTTACATTGTCAAACAGCATCCGGCCAGTATCCCTGTACGATGAATTTGAGCAAGTAAGAATAAAACAGACGAACAAGAAGCACGACAACGCAGTGTTTTCATTTGAAAACAACGAGTCGGTGTTTCTGACATACTTCACTACAGAAGAGGAGAGTGAGGATGTGTTTGTCGTCATAGAAAAGTACCCGAGAAAGTAATCCGGAGTCGCCCGGTGCTCACTTCTTGCCATCGCCAATCTCCTTCAACCCCTTCTCCTTCAACCCCGCATTCAATCCCGGCAGCGTACTGCTGACCGTGGTTTCGAGCTTCGTCAGTTGACCATCGAGTTCCTTACCCAACTCATCAAAAACCTGGTAAGCCCCAGCGGTGGGTTTGTTATCTCCTGTCTCCAGACTCCTCCGCACAGCTGATAAGCGGTTGCCGAGTTTGATGGGGAAGTTGAGCGGATCCTGGCCGCTGCGATTTTTGGTTTGATACAAATCTTCTTCAATGGCCGTGAGCTTTGCCAGCCAGTCGGACACCTGTGTGGCAAACGCGGCATCGCCCGCTTCTTTCACCCGCTCCTCGGCCTGCGCGCGAATCTTACGAATGCGGATCACCGCTTCGTTGGCAGCGCTTTCTTTATCGCGGATTTTAATCGCCAGGTCAAAGGCTTCTTTCAGGTCCGCATCGGTTACACCTTTTAGGTTCGGATTGATTTTCACATTAAACGGATACGTCTGTGTATAGCTACCCGCAGTAAACCTCACTTGGTATTTGCCGGTGGGCGCCTTCGGTCCGTTCTGCGGCCGCGCACCCCAGATGATGATGCCTTCAAACACCGTGGCACCCGGGTAACGCAAGTTCCAGGTAAAAGAATTTAACCCCGCGGCTGTCGTAGGCTTGCTCTCGCCTCCGCCCCACCAGTCACCGGCTGTGGGTTTTTCTTCGGCTTTGGTGCCGACAAATTTTTGCACTACGCTGCCATTGGCATCCAGAATCTCCAGCTTCACGGTGTCCACCTTACTTTTCAAGTAGTATTGAAACACGGCATCGTACACCCCGCGAATGGCATCAGTGGGTTGAAACAACACGGCATTTTGTTTCGCCACCGCCTCGCTGTGCTGGCGCAACGGATTGATGTCATCCAAAATCCAGAAGCCGCGCCCGTGTGTGCCCAACACCACGTCATCGTTCTTCACCACCAGGTCGCGAATGGGTGTGTCCGGCAAATTGAGTTGCAGCGGCTGCCAGTTGTCGCCCGCATTGAACGACACATACGCACCGTGCTCCGTGCCTAAAAACAAAAGGCCTGCGCGCACATGATCTTCACGCACGCTGCGTGCAAAGTGGCCGTCTTTGATGCCGGTTACAATCTTCGTCCACGTCTTGCCGTAGTCGCGCGTGCGGAACGCATACGGCTGGCGGTCATCGACTTGATAACGGAAAGCCGCCACGTAAGCCGTACCCGCGTTGTGGCGCGACTCATCGATGATCGCCACTACGGAGTGTTTCGGCAAATCTTTCGGAGTGATGTCCGTCCAGTTTTTTCCGCCATTTCGGGTGATGTGAATCTTGCCATCATCGCTGCCAGCCCAGATCGTATTCACATCATGAAATGAAGGCGCCAGTGCAAAAACCGTGGCGTAAATTTCCGGGCCGTTCATGTCTTTGGTGATTTCCCCGCCCGTGGGCCCGAGTGTTTCCGGGTCGGCATAGGTTAAGTCGGGCGAAATTTTTTCCCAGCTCTGCCCATCGTTGGTGGTGCGCCACACGTGTTGCGAGCACGTGTATAATACGCTGGCGTCTTTGGGTGAGAACACAATCGGGAACGTCCACTGCCACCGCTCGGGCAGCGCGCTGGCCGGCTCGCCCGAGAAGAAACGCGGGTACACCTGGATGTCGCGAATCTGGCCCGTGAGCACATCCTTGCGCGTAAGCAGCGCGCCCTGGCTGCCGGCATAATACACATTCGGTTCGTTCGGGTGCGAAGTAATGTAGCCGCTCTCGCCTCCGCCCACATCGTAGCCCCACTCGCCCAACACATTCATGTGGCGCCAGCCTTCGCTTGGCACCGCTATTGTAGAGTTGTCCTGCTGCGCGCCCGCCACGTGGTAGGGCACATGGTTGGTGGCGGTAACGTGGTAAAACTGCGTGGTGCAATAATCTTGCTCCGTCCAGCTCTTGCCGCCATTCACACTCACGGAGCCGCCCCCGTCATCGGCCACGATCATACGTTGCGGGTTGTTCGGGTCGATCCACAAGTCGTGGTAGTCGCCATGCTTACCCTTAATTTCCTGATCGAACTTTACGCCACCGTCAGTCGATTTCCAAAAGTCCACATTCAGACAATACACCGTTTCGCGGTCGAACGGATCGGCATAAATGCGCGTGTAGTAAAATGCACGCTGGCGCAGCTTGCGTTCGTCATTCACTTTCTTCCACGTGGCGCCCGCATCATCGCTGCGGTACACGCCTCCGTCATTGGCTTCCACAATTGCCCACAACCGCTTGTTGTCGGCAGGCGACACCGTGATGCCGATTTTTCCAAAAGGCGGAGCCGGCATCCCGGGGTTGCGCGTTAACTCAGTCCACGTATCGCCCCCGTTTTCTGATTTCCAGAGTTTGCAATCCGGCCCACCGCCCCACATCTTCCACGTTTTGCGGTACACCTGCCACGTGGTGGCGTAAATAATTTTCGGGTTCGTGCGGTCGATGATCAGATCAGCCGCGCCCGCCTTCGGGCTTACGTACAAAATCTTTTTCCACGTGTTGCCGCCATCCGTGCTGCGAAACACACCGCGCTCTTCGTTATCGCCATACGGGTGGCCCAGCGCTGCGACATACACAACATCCGGATTAGTAGGATGCACGCGGATGCGCGCAATCGCCTGTGTCTCACGCAAACCCAGGTGGCGCCACGTTTTGCCGCCATCGGTCGTTTTGTACACGCCATCGCCCTGCGTAATGCTGCCGCGCAACTGCGTTTCGCCCGCCCCGATGTACACCACATCCGGATTGGTTTCGGCCACGGCCACTGCCCCGATAGACGAAGATGAAATTTTTCCATCCGTTACCGGAAACCACTCCTGCCCACCATCGGTGGTTTTCCACAGGCCGCCCCCGGTGGCGCCAAAGTAGTATTCGTTGATGCGCCCCGGACTGCCACTGGCCCCGAGCGAGCGCCCCCCGCGTTGCGGCCCGATGTTGCGCCACTTCATGTTGGCGTAAAACGATGGGTCCACCGGCTGAGCATGAGCCGATAAAACGAACAACAGAAAAGTGAGTAAGAGGCAGGCGCGCGACATAGGCATGAGTTTAGAAGTAGAAATGTAACGAACCGCAGCCACGCGCGAAACAGAAATGTTTTGGGCGGCCCCCTCGCTCCACGCGCGAAGGCCGCGCGGCTCGGGCCCGGCTTTCCAACCGCAGCTCATAGGCGAAGGTTGGGCTATTCGTTCCAACCCCGCGCTGTGCGCACGCCCGCCCCGTAGGGGCGGAATGTTTTTCCGTGCGCTGGATCAGGCTATTCCGTTCTGAACAGCAAAGACAAATTGAAGATGTAGTTGAGTACTGCTGTTGACCGTGCCTTTGGAATACATTCCGCCCCTACGGGGCGGTGCTTGCCGTCAGGCTAAATCTACAAGCATATCGTCCCTAACGGGACAAGCTCCTGCTAAACGCATAGAAACCAACTGCTACTGGCAGCCAAAATAAGTCAATTCAAAATTGGCCAAACTGCCGGGAGCATTGACGTACCTGACTGACGTAGGATATCCGGCCGCGTTGTACTCATACGCCAGCTCAAAATCCCCAACCCGTAAGGGATTATTTCGCGATCCGGGCGATGGAAACGCGTAAAAAAGATCTGAAAAAAACACGGTCAGCGCCTGTTGATTCTGTAACGATGCCAGTAAACTCGTTGCGTAATTTCGCTTGTTATCGTAAAGAGGCAAACTCGGTGAAACGAAATTGCCATTTGCATCATACGCAATAGATGCCGAGAACCCGTTGGTATACGTGACGCTCGTCAACAAGCCCTGGTCATTATAATCAAATGTGGCTTCAAGACCGGGACCTTTCCGAATTGATTCAATCTTATCATCCCGGTAGGTAACAAACGAGTACTCGCGGTATACTGAGTTGCCTGTTACACTTAATGCGACTTCGGTAATGGCCGTTATTTTACCTCCGGCATACGACAAAAAAACATACCGAGCATGCTCTGGTGACCAAGCCTGTTCCAGTGACTCCTGTTTCACAATCATATTGATATTTCCATCTGAATCATACCCAAATGAATTCAACGTGACAAGCCCATTCCCCAGACGCGCGATGGTGGCAACCGCACAACCATAGAAATCCGGTTTGGAGAGCGATTGAAAAAACTCACCCCTCACTACCGTCACTTCTTCTCCTTCCGCAGATTCTGCTTCAAATGAAAATGACCCCTTGGCGTAACGCTGGCCAACGTTAATGGTAATTGAGCCTGACACACCGTAAAAAAGTTTACCTGCTGCATTCACGTACTCAACGACAGAAAATCCTGGCTCCTGAGGGAGCAGTACCACCGGGTTGTTCGCAGGACTTGTGTTGAAGATTGCATACGTACCGGATTCTTTTTGGGTTAGCCACAAACGAATGCTTTCGCTTGCACCCGCCAGTTGAAGCTGCAAGCCTGTGCCGTTTTCAACAATGGCGACCTTATCGGGCAGAAACTCCTTACCATTTACTACGGCCAACGCCCGAGGGCTGTCAGCATCCTCACAACTGAGCACGTGTGTGAGTAGACAAACGGTGAAAAGTAGCCTTTTCATAGTTCAAACTAATAAAAGTTGGAATGCGGAACCAATGACGTCCATCATGTTTGCCCGATCGCTGCCTGCGCAACGCGCACTGACACGCGGAAGTCAAGTAAAGATAAACCAACAAAATGTCTGAACAAGTATCTTTGTCGCCACATGCCCCGCCTCGCCCGCCTTATTCTCAAATCCACAATGGTGGTGTTAATCCTCTACGTGGCGCTGGCGCTGCTGTTCTACGTCTTCCAGGAAAAATTTGTCTTCCAGGGCAAGGCACTGCCGCACGATTACACGTTTGAGTTCAAGCAGCCCTTTCGTGAGTTCACCATCCCCACACCGGATGGTGAGCAACTTAGCGCGCTCTTTTTTCCGGGCGAAGATTCTTCGCGTGGCCTCATTCTCTATTTCCACGGCAATGCCGATAACCTCCAGCGCTGGGGTAACTACGCGGTGGACTTCACCTGGCGCAACTACGATGTGCTGATGGTGGACTACCGCGGCTATGGCAAAAGCACCGGCAAGCCCACCGAAGATCTGCTCTACCGCGATGCCGAAACGGTGTGGGCCTTCGCCCGCGACAGCCTGCGGCCCCCCGTCACCATCATCTACGGGCGCTCGCTTGGTTCGGCCGTAGCCTCGCACCTGGCCATGACGCACACCCCGGCTGTCCTCATCCTGGAAACCCCATTTGACGAAATGGCCAGCGTGATTTACCCGGCTGTGTTCGCACCTTTGCGCGGACTGCCGGCCAAACATTATTTCTCCAACAGCCGCCACCTGGCCGGTGTCAAATCGCGCAAAGTGATCATTGCCGGAGAAGACGACTGGATTGTGCCCCTCGCCTGCACCGAGCGGCTGAAGCCAATGCTTTCATCCGATGATCAGTTCATCGTTATCGAAGGGGGCGGCCATCACAACCTCCGCGAGTTCGATGAATTCCACCAGGCCCTGCGGCAAGCTCTGCCCTAGTCACTTTTCTTTGCTACCTTCGGAGGCATGATCTGGATAGGCATCGCAGCCGGAGTATACATTGGTTTCTGCCTTTTCTTTTATTTTTTCCAGCACCTTTTCTTTTTCCGGCCCGAGCGGCTCACCCGCTCATTTGAATACAAATACCCCTTCCCGTTCGAAGAGGTTGATTTTGAAATGGAGGATGGCGGTAAGATCAACGCCATTCACTTCAAAGTTCCGAACACGCGCGGCATCGTTTTTTACCTTAAGGGCAACTCGAAGAGCATTAAAGGCTGGGGGAAATTCGCCAAGGATTTTCTCAGCAACGGCTACGACTTTTTTATGATGGACTACCGCGGATTCGGCAAAAGCCGCGGTAAGCGCACCCAGGAAAAAATCTTCAACGATGCCCAGTACATCTACAAGTGGCTGACGCAGCACTACCGCGAGGACCAGATTGTACTCTACGGCCGCTCGTGGGGCAGCGGCATTGCGGCCCGCATTGCTTCGTGGAACCGGCCGCGCCTGCTCCTGCTCGATTCGCCCTACTTCAGCTTCTACTACAACATCAACCGGTACATCTTTTTCACTCCGCTGCGGTGGATGCTCCGCTACGACATTCGCACCGACCAGTACCTGAAGACGGTGAACTGCCCTGTGCACATCATCCACGGCACGCACGACCGCCTCATTTCCTTCGCGCAAAGTGAAAAACTGAAAGCGCTGTACCCCGAAAAAGTCTTTTTGCATCCCGTAGAAGGTGCCCGGCACAACAACCTGCCCGACTACGAGCACTTCTTCGAAATTCTGTATGAAATTCTCTACGTAAAACCAGCCAGCACCGCCTGATGGAAATTACCCGGCACCCCACTGTTGACTTCACGCGCATCTTCGACCTACCTGCGTATCAGCGCCAGAAGTATGCAAATGCGCGTGCGCTTAACAGCAATGCAGGTAAAGCCTGGCGCAGTTATTCCATTGAGCAGGTTCAGCAGCACATTGATTTTTTAACATCGTGGTTTCTCGACAACGGCTACCACCCGGGCGACCGCGTTCTCTTTGTTCCCGTGGCAGGCAACCCGCGGTGGATGATACTCGATCTCGCCTGCCAGCAGGCCGGACTTATTCCGGTACCCCTTCATCCCACACTCAGGCCCGAAGAAATCGAAACCATTGTGGGCGAGACCAAGCCGCGTGCGTGCTTCACGGCCAACCCCGAGCTGCGCCTGCACTACAAGTCCCTCCTGCCTCAGGCAACGAATGAGATACCCGTCTTCATGGTGCAGGAAGGTGATGGCTTCTTTGAGCCCCTGGAGAATACCAAACCCCTGACGCGCGAGCAACAGCAGCGGGTGGAAGAAAGTCGAAAGGCGATCGGGAAAGATGACCTGCTCACCATCCTGTATACTTCGGGCAGTTCGGGCACGCCCAAAGGCGTGATGCTCACCCACCGCAACGTGGTGAGCAACATCAAAGCCATTCTCACGCTGCTCCCCCTCGAGCCGCACCATCGCGTGATCAGCTTCCTGCCCTTCAGCCATATTTTTGAGCGAACGACCTGCTACGCCTACCTCGCCTTTGGGGTGGCGGTCTACTTCAACGAAGAGCGCGATCATTTTTCGAGCGACTTTAAAACTGCCCGGCCGCACTTCTGCACGTGTGTGCCTCGCGTGCTGGAGAGAATGTATGACTTTGTGCTGGAGCGGCAACTGCACCGCCATTGGCTGGCACGCAAAACGGTATCGTGGGCGATAACTACCGGCAAGAAGCACGGCACCGGCAACGTGTTGAAGCCGCTAGTGTGGATGAAAGTACTGACTGCCCGGTGGCTGGTGCTCGGCCGGTGGCGCAAAGCATTGGGCGGCCACATCCGCTACATGGCGGTGGGTGCGGCTGCGCTGCGTCCCGATATCGCGCGGCTGTTTACGGCAGCAGGCGTGCGTGTGGTGGAGGGCTATGGCATGACGGAAACCTCTCCGATCATTTCAATGAACCGATTTGAACCGGGGCTATTCCGGTTCGGCACGGTGGGGCTGGTGCTGCCGGGTGTCGAAGTGAAAATTGATCAGCCAAACGAACAAGGCGAGGGCGAAATTTGTGTGAGGGGGCCCAACGTGATGAAAGGCTACTACCAGAAGCCCGAAAGCACCGCAGAGGTGCTCTCTGCGGACGGATGGCTGCGCACGGGTGATGTCGGTCATTTTGTTCATCATCGCTTCCTCAAAATCACGGACCGAAAAAAAGACATCTTTAAAACAAGCACGGGAAAATACATTACACCCGCGCGGCTGGAACAACACTTCAGCCAGTCGCCCTACATTCAGCGGTGCTTGCTGCTGGGTTTTCAACAGCCTTTTGCCGCAGCCCTGATCGTGCCCAACTTTAGCATGCTCGAAGCCTGGTGCGGCCAACAGGGCATTCACTGGACCTCGCCCCCGTTTATGGTGCACAATATAAAAGTGCGCGACAAACTGGAGCAGGAAGTGGAACGGCTAAACGAAACGGTTGCAAATTTTGAACGCGTACGAAACTTCGTGCTGTGCCCGGAGGACTGGACCACCGCCACCGGAGAGCTGACGGCCACCCTGAAGCCGGTGCGCCATGTACTGATGAATCGTTACAAAAAAGAGATTGACGCGATGTACAAATCCTGAGACGGTTTTATCTTGGGGCCAGCAATATGAAAAAAATCTTTGCACCAGACGCCCCCGGGGCCATTGGCCCCTACGCCCATGCCCAACAGGCTGGTAATCTTGTATTCTGCTCGGGGCAAACCCCGCTCAACCCCAACACCATGACCATCGAGGGCGCTACGGTGTTTGAGCAGACCCAACGCGTGCTGCAGAACCTGGAAGTAGTGTTGAAGGCAGCCGGGTGCCAACGCCAGCACATTGTTAAAACCTCGGTGTTTCTGAAAAATTTTGCTGACTTCGAGCGGATGAACGAAGCGTATGCCGCCTTTTTTGGCGATCACAAACCCGCGCGCACTACCGTTGAGGTGAGCCGCCTGCCGCGCGAAGCGCTGGTTGAAATTGAATGTGTGGCCGAAATCCCTGCAGCTTCATGATCGGGCACGCGCGCCTGCCGCTGCCTGCACCGGGGGTTGAAACCGATACCGCCCTGGAGCAAAAGACTGTGGTGGTTGAAGAAGGCCACATTTACGTGCATTGCCATTTTCACAACACGCACAAAGACATGCTGATTCGGATCTGGAAAACCACCTTCCTGATCGACCAGCAGGGAAGCGCCCGGGCTCCTCTTATTCATGCCGAGAATATTTCCTTTGCTCCTGCGTGGACGGCCATCCCCGATGGAAAAACGTTTTCATTCCTGCTTATTTTCGGCTCGCTTCCGAAATCGTGCCGCGTGTTCGACCTGGTGGAAGAAATCGCTCAACCGGGTGGCTTTGAAGTTCGTAATATTGCACGCAACGAAAACGATGTATACCATGTGGAAATCTAAACCGATGCTGCTGCTGGCTTTGCTGATGCTGCCCGGCCTGGCTGGGGCTCAGACTCCTACGGCCTTTGAGAAGTTTGTGGATGAACTTCACCGGAAGAAATTCCAATGGCTGATCGAGAAGCAATATGACAGCCTGGTAAAGGTGCTCGACCCGCGCCTGCAATTCATTCATTCCAACGGCTGGACGCAAACTTCGCAGGAAGTAATTGACGACCTGAAGAGCGGCAAACTCAACTACCGGGAAGTTGTGGTTGATTCGGCCCAGTCGAAGCAAATTAACCCGCTTACGGTGCGCGTGGTTGGTCGCGGGCGCTTTGTGGGCTTGATGAACGAAGGTCAGACGTTTGACATCCGCCTGCTCTACACCGAGTTCTACGTGCGGGCCGGCCGAAGCTGGAAACTGGTGCATCGCCAGTCCACGCGGCTGCCGTAGTTCGAATTTAAATTTTCGCAGCTCGGGCAATACCAAATGAATTCCGTCAGAGTAGATGAGGCTTAGCATTTTTAGCCCTCCCTCACCCCAATCAATTTTTTATTTAAAGTGGTCACCGTTTTACCCCTCTCTCGCGGGGACAGGCGTTGAATAGGCAGGTGTTGACATGAAATTTTGAAAGGGGTGAGGGAAAACAAGTTACACGCACCAAGCCCGGGGATAGAAGCGAAAAGCCTGCGTTTGCCTAAGCAGGTACAAGCAGGCCCGAGGTCAGTCGGCATAGGTGTGGAAAAAAATACCAAGCGCTCCGCAGTTTACAAAAAGCGCTATATGATCAGATGAAAAATCGCCTGCCGTAAATCTTCTGAAGATATCCTCTGAATTCCGTACTTTTCCTATCCGGAAACCCCTTTACCCATGAAAAAAATTGGCGTAGCCCTGTTATGCCTATTGCTGAGCCTTCAGGCCCTGGCGCAGGCCAAATATGACAAGATGATTGCGGGCGCTGAAGCCGCCTACCGGTCGGGCGATTATAAGAAAGCCATTAGCGCGCTGGCCAAGTTCCAGAAAAAAGCAGCGGCAAAACTGGGCAAAACCAACAAGTATACGCCCGCCTACCACATGATGCTGGCCAAGTACAGCCTCGCCTCGGGTATGGTCAGCGACTTTCAAACAAATATGGAGGAGGCGCTGCGCACGAGCGTTTCCATCAATGGCGAAAGTAGCGTAGCGCATTACCTGGTAATGGTGGAAGCCGGAGAATTGAACAACCTCAACGGAAGTTATCTGAATGCCCGCACGTTGCTGGACAAAGCCAAAAAGACGGGCGAAGCCAGCGGCCAGCTCACCGAAGCGCAAAAGGCCCGTTGGGATCTGGCCTTTGCCGAAACGCTCACGGGCCAAGGGTACTATACGCAAGCAGTTGATCTGCTTAGCGAAAAAGAAAAATTCTATGCCGGCCGGGCCGTGAAGCAAGAGACCTACGTGGATAACAATGGAGGACTCAAGACGCGTAAACTATCGGATGAGGAAGTCAAGGCGAGATACGAGGAGTATGCGCGTTACCTCACCCTCATGACGGAAGCCCTCGGCAAACGGGGAAGCCAAACGGCTGCCGACAGCGTGTATGTTTTTGCCGAACCCTGGACCAAGAGCAAACTCGGGAAATTCAATATCTACAACATTGCCCTGCGGCTGAAGATGGCAAAAATTCTAACCGGCCATGGAACCGCGCTTCCAAAAGAACTAGACCCGGCCGACATTCTGAATGACCTGCGAGCCGAATACAAAGCCTCACATTACGTGGGCGTTGAACTATATGAAGTGTACCTGGCGCAGTTGCTGAAAGACGGCAATCAATCGAAGTACCTGAACGTGAAACTCGAGTACGAAAAGATGATGAAGTCGGCCTTCCCGGACGAAAGCATCTACAACATCCGCGTAAAGGCAGTTGAGTTCGACAGCAAGATGAGCCGCGATAAAACGAAGAACCTCGAAAACGAAGCCGTCAAGCTGCTGAACGCCAATTCTGCGTTGCCAAAAAACAATGCCCTTACGGCAGACGTGTACGAGTTTCTGTATGACCTGTCGGTATACGACAAGAAATACGCTAAAGCGGAAGAATACCGCAATCAGATTACTGAGATCAAGACCAGCCTTCTCGGGGCCGATGCCCCCGAAACGCACCTGGCCAAGCTGAAACTGGCCAACTTCTACCTCGACTTCACCAACAAACTGGCGGAAGCAGGAAAGATCTATGAGGACAGCTACGTAAAACGCGTTGCGCCCGAAATCGGAGCCTGGCAGAAAGACCACCTTGCCATTCTCAACCACCTGGCCACCTACTACGAACTCACTGACCGGTACCGCGAGGCCAACGAAACGCTGGAGAAAGCCAAGTATGTGGCGAACGCCAAGTACAGCAACAAAGACCACGAGTTCGCCATTGAAATGACCAACATCGCCAAGTTGCAGATTAAGATGGGCCAGTACGAAAAAGCGGAAGAAAACCTGAATGCTGCCATCCCGATCCTTCGCGAAGTTTCAAAAGAAAAAGAATTTGTGAAGGGCCCGCTGGCCAACGCCATTGAAACCAACGCCACCCTGCTGGGCCTCAAAGGCCTGTTCGAGGAAGCCGAGGACGAACTTGACCGCTCTTCGCGGATTATTGCCAAGGCCGATGTAAAGCTTGATATTGATGAACTCACCACCGCCAAAGAACTCTCCAGCCTGTTTATTCAGTTAGGCCGGTACTCGATTACTGAAGAGCTGGTCGATAAGCTGTTGCTGGAATGGGAGAAACTATATGGTGGCAACTCGGTGAGGCTTATTGATCCGCTCGTGGACAAGGGGCGGCTGAAACTGGCCCAGGGTGATTATACCCAGGCCGAAAAAATTGCCCAGCGCGCCAGCCAGATTGCCAACAGCGTGTATGGCGAAAAATCAACCAAAAGCGCACCTGCCCAAAAGCTACTGGCCGACATCGACTACGCCATTGGCGATTACGACAATGCCGAAGAATTGCTGACAAAAGCCATTGCCAGCCAGGAGAAACAGTTCGGCCGCAAGCACATTGAAGTAGCCAAATCGCTCTCGCAACTGGCGCTGTGCAAATTCTACAAGGGCGACAGCCGGGCTGAGGTGGAAAAAATCATGACGGAAGCTCAGCAAATCGTGGGCGAGCGCCTCGGCACAAAAACCCCGCTGTATGCCGATCTGCTGAAGAACCTGGCTGTACTCTACATTGCCGAACGCAAGTTTGACAAAGCCTTTTCGGCCCTCACGCAGGCGCAGGGCATCTGGCGCGAGAAAACCGGCAGACGCAGCATCAACGAGGCCTCCATCTTCGTGCTCACCGGTGATGTGTACTATCAGTTGAAGAATTACAAACAGGCCGAGTCCTTCTACACGCAGGGCAAGGACATCTACGAAAAGAATTTCAGCCGCACGCACCCCGAGTATGTTAAGGTGCTCTCAAAAATGGCGCGGGTGTACTTCATGCAAAAAGACTACAAAACCTCGAAGCGAAACATCGAAGAAGCACTTAATAACTACGAAGGATTCATCAAGCAATACTTCCCCGCCCTCAGCGAGCGTGAAAAAGCGAAATACTGGAATACCATCAAGGTAGATTTTGAGTTTTACAACACTCTTGCGTTTAGTCAGCTGGACGATTTCCGCGACCTTGTGGGTAAGGTGTACAACTACCAGTTGCTCACCAAAGCGCTGTTGCTCAACTCGTCCATCAAAATCCGCGAGCGCATCCTCAACAGCAAGGACGAAAACCTGAAAGCCGCCTACAACCTGTGGGTGGAGAAGAAAGAGTTTCTGACCAATGCGCTGGCCATGAGCCAGCAGCAACTCGTTGATAACGGCATCGACCTGAATGCACTGACCACGGAGGTAGAACGGCTGGAGCGCGACCTCAGCGAAAAATCCGAGCTGTTCGGGCAGAGTTTTGAAAACAAGAAAGTGACGTATGAAAATGTGCAGAAATCGCTGGGCAAGAATGAAGTGGCTGTGGAAATGCTCCGATTCCGGTATTTCGATCACACCTTCACCGACAGCGTAATCTACGTGGCCCTCTATGTGAAAGCCGATAACGCCCGCCCCAAAGTGATTGAGTTGCCCGAAGGTCACCGCATGGAAACGCGCTACTTCCGCTTCTTCCGAAATGCCATTTACAACAAGTTGCCCGACAACGTCTCATACAACGTGTTTTGGGAACCCATTCAGAAGGAGATCGGCCAGTACAGCACCATTTACCTGTCGCCTGACGGGGTGTATAACCAGTTGAACCTGGAAGCCATCCGCACGCCTGATGGCAAGTACGTGATCGACAACTCGAACATCGTGATGGTGAACAACACCAAGGACTTATACTTCCGCAAGGTGAAAGGCAAGGCCGGCATGCCGGGTAAAACCGCCACGATGTTTGGCAACCCCACGTTTTACCTGACGGCCAGCGCCAGCAACAGCGTTTCGCAATTGCCGGGAACAGAAAAAGAAGTACAGGAACTAGACGAGTTGCTGAAACAAAAAGGCTGGACGACAAATGAATTCATGGAGAAAGAGGCCACGGAGGAACAGGTGAAGATGCTCGTGAATCCCAAGATTTTCCATATCGCCACGCATGGTTTTTATACACCTGCCCTCACTTCCGATGAAATGGCCAAGCTAACGGCCAACGAAGCCATGATGACGGAAAACCCGCTGCTGAAATCCGGATTGCTGCTGAAAGGTGCTGGCGATATTCTTGACCAGACCAAGTTTAATTACAATATGGACAACGGCATTCTCACCGCTTATGAGGCTATGAATCTTAACCTCGACCAGACCGACCTCGTGGTGCTGAGTGCGTGCGAAACCGGATTGGGCGAAATTTCAAATGGCGAGGGCGTTTATGGTTTGCAGCGGGCGTTTCTGGTTGCCGGTGCCAAGGTACTTATCATGAGCATGTTTAAGGTGGATGACGAGGCTACGCAGAAGTTGATCCTCAACTTCTACCAGAAATGGCTGGCCAGCGGCAACATGCGCCTCAGCTTTGTGGAAGCCAAAAAGGAACTTCGCGTTGAATACCCCGAGCCCATCTACTGGGGCGCGTTTATGATGATTGGTTTGGATTGACGTGTACCTCCCTCTGAAGCGCGTGTCCTGAATCCCGCAAGCGAGGACGCTCGCCCGCCAAGCAGGCGGGAAGGAATCCCCTCCTCCTCTCAAAACATTATCCTGAGGCACGCTCCTCGCGTGCCGCTTGCCCGCCAAGCAGGCGGGAAGGATCCCCTAGCCGAAACACCGGGCTTCGCAAAGGGGGATTCTTCGCTACAGTTGGTTTACTCCAGGCGCGGACTAACCCGTTTCGCTTTGAGCGTTTGCGATCATTCGTTCAATCACCCGCTCAGAATACGGTTTTATTATGTATTGGATTTCAAATTTTACACCGGCATCGCCATGATCGTGTCCGTGAGGTCAAGCCACTCCGGATTGACTGTCTCAATCAACTGAATCTTCCATTGCCGCGTCTTCCCTTTTATAAATAACTCACGCTCAATAGCATCTTCCTCAGATGCCAGGCCTTCAATATAAACCGGCTTCAAAACGTTATACCTGGCTGTAAAACTTGCCGGGTTGATTTTTTGCTGATGCTCCCATATGCGTGCGCGGAGATTGGTAGTCATACCGACATACAAAACAGTATGGTGGCGATTGGTGAGGATGTAGACAAATGCCGCAGGCGGTGGAATTAGAGAAGTTTGCATGGTTGTTCAGTTAAGATATAAAAAATTAGACCGTATCCAGATGCACGCGTCTCGCGTGCCGCTTGCCCGCCAAGCAGGCGGGAAGGATCCCCTAGCCGAAACACCGGACTTCGCGAAGGTGGATTCTTCGCTACAGTTGGTTTGCTACGGGCGCGGACTAACCCGTTTCGCTTTGAGCGTTTGCGATCATTCGTTCAATCACCCGCTCAGAATACAGTTTATTTTTAGTTTTTTGTCAACCTCTCCCTCCTTCAAAGCTTTGGCTTGAGTCCCGCAAGCGAGGACGCTTGCCCGCCAAGCAGGCGGGAAGGATCCCCTAGCCGAAACACCGGGCTTCGCAAAGGGGGATTCTTCGCTACAGTTGGTTTGCTACGGGCGCGGACTAACCCGTTTCGCTATGAGCGTTTGCGATCATTCGTTCAATCACCCGCTCAGAATACAGTTTATTTTTAGTTTTTTGTCAACCGCTCCCTCCTTCAAAGCTTTGGCTTGAGTCCCGCGAAGCGAGGACGCTTGCCCGCCAAGCAGGCGGGAAGGATCCCCTCCTCCTCTAAAAACATTATCCTGAGGCACGCGTCTCGCGTGCCTCAGGATCCCCTAGCCGAAACACCGGACTTCGCGAAGGGGGATTCTTCGCTACAGTTGGTTTACTCCAGGCGCGGATTAACCAGCATAATCACTCTTGTCTGCAGTCAGCCTTTTCTGAACTCGCTCAGAATAGGGGTTTGCTTTTTTGTGTTTTGACATCAACAATAAAAAAAGCACCGCCAAGGCAGTGCTTTTTCTTTTCGTAGCAGCTGGCCGACTACTTCCCGCCCAGCATCACCAGGTCATTCACGTTGATCTCCGTGATGTACTTCTTCTCTCCGCTGGAGGTCTCGTACATGCGGTGCACCAGCTTGCCTTCCACGGCCACGCTCTGCCCCTTCTTCAGGTACTTTTCGGCAATGCCGGCCAGCTTACCCCAGATCACCACGTTGTGCCACTGCGTGTCTTTGATCTTCTCGCCCTTGGCGTTTTTGAAGGTGTCCGTGGTGGCCAGCGAGAAGGTGGCCTTCTTGCTGCTGCCGAATTCTTTCACCTCCGGATCCTTGCCCAGGTTACCGATCAGTTGCACGCTGTTTCTTAAACTTTTCATAGTTGTAGAATTAAATTGTTAAACATTGATTTTCGCTTTGGTCGCCAGCGGCAAGGGTAGTGTGTTGTTGCGGACCTCGCTGCTGTTGACGACACAAAGGTGGAGGGCGGCCAACCGGGGACTCGTTTCGTATTCGTTTACTTCCGATTAAATCCGTTTGTAAACGTTTGACTAAAGCTCACCCTGTGGTTTCAAGCGAAAAATGCCCTTTTTCAAAGTGGCCGCTTGTCTTCAACAACGCAAAAAAATCAGCCCTTCCGCGTTAGGCGTATTGGTGCGCGTGGTAAATTGGGGTTGGGATAACGGGAATATGCGCGCTACGGATACCCCGATGTTAGCGGCAAGCAATACAAAAATTCTACATTATGAATACAATCATAACAATTATTGAACTTTTAGTAAGAATGTTTTTAATAAACTTATTAGAATTAAGACCATGTCATTTAAGGTGTGGAGTTACGGACAAAGAGAACGTTTTAAAATACTAAGGATATGTATAATATAAGTGAACATAAATTCATTCGGTATCTACTGTATTTCTTACATTTATTTCTTGGTATAAATGCTTGTATTGGTGGATTTCTGCTGATGCTTAAATCAGACGGTTCCTTACTACAAATGAACCAGGACTTTTTGAAGAATTCACCTTTCTCAAACTTCTTCATACCAGGTGTATTACTTTTTACATGCGTTGGATTACTTTCAGTTCTTACCGTAAGCTTCCCTAAAAAGCGAAGAATTCAAAACTAGGAATTTTAACTTTAGGGAACCATGAAGAAAAGTCGATTTACCGAGACACAAATTGTGTCAATCTTAAAGCAGTACGATGGCGGGAGTGCCGCTGCCGATCTTT
>JBKCJM010000078.1:0-65762 GCA_046301755.1 Cyclobacteriaceae bacterium | reverse complement strand
GTTGTGATTTGCTTTCAGATTGTGTTCTTTGATAGATTGCTAACAGACTGACAGGCGGCTGGTATGTACCCGATGAAGTTGTGATTTGCTTTCAGATTGTGTTCTTTGATAGATTGCTAACAGAGTACCCCAAGCAAAATGCTTCTGTATCAGCAATTTAGGCGCAAAAACAGGATGAAAAAATAGTGGGCAGTTCATCAGGCAAGGCCCCGGTTCAAAACAGTTCCAACTGTTCCGGAATCGGGGCTTTTGCTTTTTCCTCCCGTCCGTAAAAAATCTGCATCATGCCGAACTGCTTGTCGGTAATGGTTAAAATGCCTACGTGCCCATAGGGCGGCAGGCTTTTTTTGATTCGCTTTACATGCACCTCCATGTTTTCGCGGCTGGAGCAGTGGCGCACATAGGCGCTGAACTGAAACATGCTGAAGCCGTCCTTCATTATGCGCTTACGGAAGTCCGTATAGTTTTTCCGGTCGGTCTTCGTTTCGGTGGGCAAATCGAATAATACCATGATCCACATGATGCGATAGGCGTTTAGTCGATCGGTTTTCATGTCGGTTACCTATGTCAGCCTGAGCCCGGTCGAAGGCGGTTTGGGGCACTGTCTGCGCCAGATTTGGATCGGGCTCGTTCTAAAAGTTGTTACTCCATTAGCGGATAGGCGATTTTACGCGATTCTCCCAAAAAGCACCGGGCCAGCGAAGCGCTGGTGCGCTGCAGCGCAATCATCAGGGGGCTGGTTTCGCCATCCAGTTTTACATCCAGGGCCGGCAGGGTCAACAGCTTTTTCTTCACCGCGGCTGTCAAGTCAGGCACAACCCCGTCCTGTTCCCGCACCAGGTTTCGCACCAGCAGGTCGGCATACGGGCGGTAGGGCTCCATAATGTCATCGGCCAGGCAATAGGCGTTGTATTGGTTGCGGTGAAAGATGCCCAACGTGGGCAACAGGCCGGAGCCTGTGAGGGCGCGTGCGGCTGTGGCCCGAATAAGCGCATACGCATAGTTCAGCACATGATTGGGCGGCTCGCCCGCGGGGTCGCGAATGAATTCGCTCGTCAGCAAATCTTTGAATATGTTTTTCCAATACCAGGCCGCTGCGCGGCCTTCGTGGTTTTCCGCATCCCCCGATTTAACAGCCTCAGCCCAGTGCAGCATGTTTTGAATTTCTTTTCCCGCTAAGGAAAGAGCAAATGCCTGATTTTTGATTTTTGCCCGAATGGTTTGCTGCCACAGTTGCTTTTTCAGCGGCTCGCTGGCCTCCAGTTGGGCTTTAAAACGCTGGGTTTGCAGCGTGTGCCCGTCCAGGTTCAGCAGCAGGCCGGTGGGGTGGTGGGTTTCGTTGCATGTAATCACCGCTGCATTGTTCGCCAGCAGTTTGGCCAGCAACGCCTGCGAAATGGTGACACGCTGGTGATCGAGCACCACCACGCCAATGTCCTCGATAGGAATGGTCGCCTGAGCCTCTTTTTTGAAGTGTTGGGGCAGCGTATCGTTTTTCTCCACTTCGGGCAGGCGCACCACCAACTGCTCCAGGTGGGTGCTCAGGTAGGCGGGGTTGCCGAAGTAGAGGGTGCGTTTGATCATCTGTCCAATTATGTTAACGAAACATTACCAAGCCTGTCAACTTTTAGTTTAACGCAACATTGTTTGATGATCGTACCTGAGTTCTTCCTCGATAACTTTCCCTTTGAGTTGGGTAAGTATTCGATTTTTCCATCCCACGCTTTTTCCGATTTTTCATTAGAGCCTAGCTCAGTCGTACTTATTATTGAAGAAGAAACAAAATGTGGTATAAAGTGACACTCCTTGTCAGAGCAACTCACCATTTTATAGACCCTTGAGAAAATCTCCTTCCTTTTTTTCTTATCCTTCGTCTGGAAGTCAATTAGTTCGGGGTTATTCTGTTCTTCTTTGGTGGGTAAATAGACCAACTGATTTGGAGAAAGTATGATTGTTTTATAGCCTTCTATGACATCAGCTATCGGCAGTCCCTGCACCAGTCGCTCGATTGCTTTATGAGTCGCAAGTGAATACATTTCTTTGCGCTCACCAGTCTTCAAATTTTCATACATAACAAAGTAGACATTAGCTCCAGCATCTACTTCGAAATAATTGTTCCTGAATTTATCCTCAGGCGATTTCTTTTCAAAGATGGTGACTTTAGAAATTGGATATTTGAATTTCTTGTTCAAACTCTCAAGTCCCTCACCTGAGAAGGCAAGGTTGGCAGAATCTTTTATCGCTTTCTCCTGCGCTTTGGTTAACGCTAAATCATCATTTTCCCAAAATCCCCTCTCTAATTTCGTTACCTCCTTGTGGTAGTCATATAAGTGATTGTGAAGCAGGGCTGGAATTATGGATTTTGCATAAGGGATTTTATTGATTTTTTTGTGATCAAATGAGTTGTCAAGAGTTACTCGCTTTGCAGCGTACTCTACGAATTTAGCGACCTTTATAGAAGGATATTCTTTTTTGCGACCATCCTTTAGGGGGTTCTTTTTAAGGTACTTTTTTATTTGCTCCAGATCGAAATCAAACTCCAAAATCAGATTTCTGACTAATTCACGAGCTTCTTTGTCGTAGATATATGATGCAGTTTTCATGGCTGGTGTGTTCTGCACCTTCATTCGATTGATTTGAATCTCAACCGCTTTGATGATGCTTTTTTCGTTGTACACTTCTTTTATATGAATTATACCTTGAGGTTCTTTAAACATGGATTTGCGCACCGCCAGCCATTTCTTGCTTGGGTCTTTAGGCCGCTCTTGGTTTGCGAGTACCTTGATCCATTTTCCTTCTTTCTCCACCCACTTTTGGTATTTGTTCTTGGGTTTGCTCACCACTTTGTTATTGGCCTTTATTGATGTAATTACTGTTCCGAGACTATCTTTTGCATCTTCGGTGAATGTTTGCCACGGTTTCGCGAATTCTCTCACTTTACCCTTAACTAAAGCCCTCTTTACTTTTTTCAAATCCTCACTGCTATCTACAGCATTCAATGAGTTGAGGTATCGAATATGCTCGCGGGTGGTGGCGGCAATTATCAAGGCATCCAATGCATGATGCCTGTGATCAATTCTCTTTAAGTCAAAGTCAGGGTCGTCTGGTACATGGAAGTGATACTCATTTGGCCGTTTTTCATCTGGTTGAATGAGTTTCCCTGGTTGTTCGAGGATGGCTTCTAATCGCTCAAAACGAGGCTTCATCAAATCTTTCCAAACCTTATTCAATCCCCATTCACGCTTCAGGTCTGAGGTGATGCTTCCGATCGTAAACACCAGCCCATGTTCATTTTTCACAACAGGCCCAAGGAGTTCTGCTATTTTCCTAGTAATGTGCCTGGTGTCGTTTATTTGTCGGGAGACAAAGTCGTTCGGCACTTCTGTTGCAAGGAGATTTTTCAGCTTTTTTCCCCGAAATGTTGCCTTGCAGTGTTTTTCATAGTCTTGTTCGGTAAATATTTTAAAGGTTGAGTTACCAATAGTGATGGCTTGGCCACTGAATTGTCGGATAAAACTCCTTGCTAACAGATTTCCCTTATATGGTTCGGGGTTTATAGCTGATTCACATATCACAAGATTCTCATTGGCATCGTATTTCATTTTGGAACGCGGTATGATATGCTCTACTTCATACGCGGTAGTAAAAAGCCTGCTAAGTGGAATGGTGTCCCCGGTGTAAGGAGACTTGCAGTTTTGGGTTAGCCACAAAGCGTATTTTTTTATATCTGCGTTTGTGGGCAATTTTTCTTTTTTGTCTTTTTCTTTGAAATAGGCAGCAACGTCTTCAGGTAAGGTGCCCGCAAGGCTTTTCCATATCTTAAACTTCTCAATGTCTAAGGGGCTTTCCGGGTTAGGCTTTGTCTCAAAACGCGCTGTTTGAGTTTGGTTTTCATTAACGTACTCTTCAAAGCTATCATTCAGCAACTCTTTCAGTAACCGCTTGATTCTTTCGCGTTCTTGCTGATTGCTGGTATTGGCTTCAGAAATTTTTGCTCGCTCCTCCATATTCTTTTTCAAATCCCGGCCAAGTTCAATGTGGATTTCATCAGGTTGTCCGTGCTGTTTCCAGATGTCTTTGACTAGAAAAAGCGTCTCTCGTACAATTTGCTCGACCAGTGGATTGCGCAAGGAATTGTTCGGCACCAGTTTCATCACGTCAATTTGGTCGTAGGAAGTATATTTTTCCGTGTTTACGCCTTCTGAATGCCTGTCGTAGATTACATATGCCGCCATCCACGTAGCCAATCCCTGAACTTGCTCAATGCTGGCAAATGGCCTTTCATTGGTGACTTCCCCGGTTTCCTTGTTTACTTTCTCCCAACCATTGTCGATGATATTCTGTATTCTTATTTGATTTTCGAAAGAGATTTTTTCCCACTTCCAATATTTCCCGCATCGCATCAGGGGTACTAGCTTTTTGATCGCCTTTGTGGATAGCGAGGCATATTGTTTTGTCGCTTCTGGAATGGATACTAGTGTTTTAATAGTTTTGTCGCTGAAGCCAAAATCTATTTGCGGGTTCTTAAGGGCTGTTTCAATTCCATTTTGCGACTTGGTTGAATCGGATGAACTGATGGAGTAGAAGATGTGCCAAAGCCTGTGAAACTTTTCGGGATCGTTCAATACAATTTCTCCCTCAGCTACTGCATCTGCTTTGAGGAAGTACTTTCTAAAAAGCTTTTTTGTTTCGTTTCCTTTAATTACAATATCTTTTTTGTAAAACAGGTTGATCCGATGAGTCTCTTTTGCCAGCTTCACTGAGTGAGTTTCGCTTATGCATTTAAATACTTTCTTTTCTTCCAGTTCACCATTGTCATCAAATAGTTCGAAAAGCTTTTCTTTTGCCTCAAAGCCCTTTGGATTGTTGCCTAAGTAAAGGCTGGTCACGTCCACGTCCAGTCGAGAGTGGCCATTTACCTGCTGTTCTCTTTCATAGATTTTTATATTGTTAATCGTTTGCCAAATCCTGAACTCTTGAAACTCGGGGCAGCTTCTGGGGGCTACCTTAACACCTATTTTTGCTTTTTCGCCATTCTTTTCTATGTCCAACTTTTCATATTGACACCCACCAATTAGGCTCTTTTGTGACTTCAGTTCTCTTTGGTAGTAAATGATGTCGTTTGCGATTACGTGGTATAGGTCATTAGCAAGAATTTCTTTCAACTTAGCTGATCCGGCTCTAGTCTGGGCCGGATATAGGGCTTTAGCGATCTCGAGAAGCTTTGATTTATCTTTTAGCACAGGATGACAGTCGTCTTGAGACTGCCTGTCCCAGATAGCTCTTAGTTCTTTTTGATACCTCTCTCTTTTGACAGTCTGTTGCCTGATTTTGTAATCTTTAGATTCAACTAACTTATCAAAAAAATATTCCCCAACGTGCTTTCCGGAATTCTCAAATAAGTTATCGAGTGCCGTAAGCATAAGATCATAGTTGTCTTCTTCGGGCTTTTGGGGTTTGAATTGTTTTCCGTTCTTTACCGTAACGAGCAAAGTGTAAGTCTTTCCTTCCCACTCAGGCTTTTTGTAGCGAATTTCTTCCCACGGCTCCACAGGTATTTTTGCCGTACTGTTGTCGGGTATTATTTGGAATTTGTACTTCCCATTTTTATCTTTTTCATGGCTTACTTGCACCACTTCCTTGATAGCCAGTATTTCAACCCGTTTTTTTTCGGCAGTTTCTTCGGTTACGTCTCTTAGATCCTTTCGTCCACTCTTAAATCCTCTTCGTTGATTAAACATGTATATAATTCTTGCCAGCTCTTTGAGGCTAATTTTTTTTGTCAACGCCTTTTTTCGCAGGTAATAAATTACCCAATCTTCGGAGCAGGCAAGTTTCCCGTCTTTATTCTTAACGCCCAATAGTTTGGTTGCTTCATCGATAGAGGTTTGATCGAAGGGTAAATAATCACTGATATTGAACTTAAACCCTTCGTCCTTTCTAATTTTTTCCTTGAAGTTCTCCGGGAACTCTTGGCCAGTCCATCCGAGTATTTTAAATACTTTCAGAAGTCGCGATCTTCTTAGGACATAGCGTTGCTTTAATTTTCTTGAACTACGCCCTTTTGTTCGAGACGCAGCCTTAGTTTCTACGGCTGAACCCGTCTCGAATTTTTTGAGATAATCACCATCTACAGGTATGATTCGACTGCCGATCCATTCGATTTTTCCACCTTTGCCCCAATCTTCAAACTTATCAGGTATTGTAATCAGGCTACCTCCGACCGATGTGACACCCAAATCCAGTCCAACTACTTTCATTTTTTTTGTGTTTATGAGTTGTTTTCCTTTATGTTTGTGTCGAAGCAAATCACAATAAGGATTATTCCGTAGTGAGGTTCGCCTCGTTGGTTCCGCCCTCGTCCTTATCGGGGGCTTTTTTTATATCTTCAAAATCCACCCTGAATTTAAAGCGCCAGAAAATACGCGTGACGAGAAGGGCCTGATTTATTTTTATGATAGGATTACTTACGAGTGTAGTAGCAAACCTATCTTGGTGGAGGTTTTTTACCGGTTTCGCCAAATTGCTTTATGACAATTGACGATTTAAAACAGGGCATCCGCCACTGGAAGCTCACAAAAGAGCGAGTGATCAACCTGTCGATTGGCTTTTCTGCTGTTTTGATTTATGAATTTCTGGCCAGGCCGCTTTACCGGCCTTACATCTACCGCAACAACATCAATGACTTTCATTTGGCCGATACTATCGGCAACTCATTGGGCACCATAGCAACGGTTTTTGTTTTAATCGGTCTGCTTGGCAAAGGCAGGGATCAAAATCTATTCCTGATCAAGGTCATCACCTTCAGCGTGGCGCTGTATGAAGTAGCGCATCCGCTATTGGGCAAGCCAATCGACCCGTGGGACATCCTGGCCACTCTTTTGACTGGCGGACTATGTTTGGTGTTATATAAACTCGTTCATCCTGCGTTGGAGGAAGAACGAGTGAACGACAAGGAGCCATCTCAAAAATAGTGCTGTCGGCACGGCCGTAGAAGCAAGGCGCTACGCTTCAGCCCCTCGCGCAGCAAATAAAGATGTCAGTACTCGTATTTTTTTAACAATTGCTTCATCCGGGGATCCTCCAGCAGGCCGGCAAAGTCGCTGTCACTAGCTATATAATTCGGATTAAAGCCCGCCACAAGTGAGCGCTCCAGCAATTCGAAGCAGCGGGTGGTATCACCTTTAAACAAACGCTGGATGGACAGATTGTACCAGGCAGTGCTGAGTGTGGGGTCTAGCGCTATGGAGCGTTCATAATAATAAATGGCAGAATCGGGTTGTTTCAAACGGGAAAATACCAACCCGGTGTTGGTGAGTATAGCCGGCCCACGGTACTTGGGATCCCTTTCAGAGATTAGCGAAAAAGCCATCTTAAGTTTTTCAATAGCTTCTTCAAGCTTGCCCTGGCGCAGCAGGCATAGTCCCCACACGTTGTATAACAGCGCCTCCTGCTTCGACTTCTTCAATCCTTCATCTACTTTCAGGAGTGCCTCTTCGTACTTGCCCTGCATCAGGTACCCATACCCCCAACTGGCCAACACCAGGGCTTCCATCCGATTATCGCCCGCGTACTTTTCCACCCGAAAGCGGGCCAGTTCCACGGCCTTCTGCCCGTTGCGTATCACGTTTGCATAATACCGGCTCAGGGTTTCATCGTTGGTGTATCTCAAAATCGTTTCCGAAGCATGATCAATCAACGTCTTTAGCGGCTCGCCCACGTCATCGGCCAAGGGTGCCAGAAACCGCTCCGGCTTTTCGCGGCCCACCTCTAGCTCCAGCACCAAATTCGTGCCCTCGATGGTGATCTCGCCCCGCACTTTATTATTGCGCTCTATGCCTACTGCATTGCCCACCAGTTCGATAAACGCCCGCACCGGCAAACCAATGCCTACCACGTCTACTGCCACATCTGACTGAGAGGATGCACTGGCATAGCTGGTGGCACTTTCGAGAGAATTCGTTCGCTGAATAATGTCGTTAAGCCTTCGGCTGATGCGCGTGGCAATGGTGTTTCCGTTAAATCCTTTTTCTTCCAGGCTCTCCGGCACCTGTATCGATTGAATCACAAAAGCATCGCGCGACAACTCGCGATAAACGAAGACCACCGCAGTGAGGATGATGGTGATGAAGAACAACCGCGACAAAATGGAGAATGTGGCGGTTACTCTTTTTTCAAAACGAATGACGTTAAATCGCTTTTTGGATTTTGGCGTGGCCTCTGGCAGGTCGGGCATAGAAAAGATTAAAGCTCAGACAAAATGAATTTGGGTCTGTCCAAATATAGACCGGGTTTTGACACTTGCAAAACCATTCAAACAAGTTATAGTGGTGCAATGACTTCTTGGCCACCCGGCTGCCCTAACCTTAAATGATCCCTACAGACTTTGGGTGAAGATCTGAAGGAAATCCGCTCCCGTCATTGTGCGACCGGCCAAAGTAATTATCAAATGAAGAACGGTTGAAAGACAAGTAGTTCAAGATATCCACTTACCATTTCATCGCAGGCTGTTTTTAACTTCACTGATCCCGCAAACACTTCACCGGGTTTACACTTGCCGCCTTGATGGCCTGCGAGGCCACCGTAACCCACGCGATCATCAACGCCAGCCCGCCTGCCCGTGCAAAGTACTGCCAGCTCAGGTCAATGTGAAATGCAAAACGCGTCAGCCATTGGCTCAGCAGCCAGTAGCTCAACGGTAGACCCAGCGCAATCGAAATCAGCACCATGCGGGTAAAATCGCCCGAGAGCAACATGACGATGCGCACCGAAGATGATCCTAGCGCCTTGCGTATACCGATCTCTTTTAACCGTCTCTCGGCCGTGAAAGTGGCCAACCCAAACAAACCAAGGCACGAAATCACAACCGCCATTGTAGCAAAATACAGGCTTAGCGAAGCTACGCGCTGCTCGGCTGCGTAAAGCCGTGCATACTCTTCGTCCTGGAATTTGTAATCGAACGTAAAGCCGGGGTTGAAGTCTTTGTAGAACGCATCGAGCGCGGCCAGCGTTTCTTTTTCACGGCCGGCCTCCAGGCGAATCACCGCCCGCCACGTGTTGCGCGGGCTCAACCGGAAGAACAACGGGTTCACGGCATCGTGCAGCGACTGGAAGTTAAAGTCCTTTACTATCCCGATGATTTCAAGGTCATATTGATCCCAGAGCCGGATGGTTTTTCCGATTGGATCCGTGAGCCCCATGGCCCGTATGCCGGCCTCGTTGAAAATGATTTTAGTGGAGTCGGCTCCGAATTCCTCTGAAAACATTCGGCCCTCTGCCATCTGTAAACCAAAGGTTTCCATGGCGCCATAATCCACACTGATGTTTTCAAACAGAATGCGGTCGTCCGGGTTCTTGCCTTCCCAGTTGAGGCCGCTGGTGTTGTTATTGCGGCCCAGCATGTCGTGGCCCAGTGAGGCGGCACTCACTACCCCCGGTATCTTTCTCACCTCTGCCAAAAAAGTTTCGCGGTTATCGCTCACGCGGCCTTCGAGCGGTATCTGGACCAAATGTTCTTTTGTATAGCCCAGGTTTTGCGTTTGCACAAATTCGATCTGGCGATAGATCACCAGCACCGAAGCAATCAATACCACGGAGATTAGAAATTGCAGAACGACAAGGCCCTTACGCGCCCAGAGTTCGCCCCACGAGCCACGTACTTCACCTTTTAGCACAGCGGCCGGCTTAAAGCCCGACAGGTATAGCGCGGGGTAGCTGCCGGCCAGCAACCCGGTAAGCATGGTGATGACCAGCAACCCGGTAAGCAATTGAGGGTTGGTAAACTCCAGTACCATTTTTTTGTCGGTCACTTCATTGAATACCGGCAGCAGCATCCACACGATGCCGAGGGCAAACACCACGGCCAGTATCGTTACCAGCATAGACTCGGCCAGGTATTGACCGACCAGCGACTGCCGCTGCGCACCAACCGACTTCTTGATGCCCACTTCTCGTGCTTTACGCGAGGCGCGTGCAGTAGACAGGTTCATGAAGTTGATGCAGGCAATCAGCAGGATGAACACAGCAATGATACCGAACAGCCGCACGTATTCAATCCGGCCACCGGCCTGCTTACCGTTTTCGAAACGGCCGTACAGGTAACGCTCGGAGTAGCGCTGCAAAAATAACGTGATATTCGACTGCTCATTTTTGTTGCGAACCACGTCTTTGATTTTTTCAGCAAAAGCTGCGGCATCAGTACCGGGCTTCAAAATCACCAGGGTACTTGGCCCGTTGTTGCCCCAGTTGTTTACCCAGCTATTTTCTTCGCGGAATAATTCAAAGGAAGTAACGAAGTCGAATTGCAGAGAACTGTGGCGAGGTGTACCTTCGAAAATGCCACTCACGGTAAAACTTTTGTCGTGCTGCAACTCCAGCGTTTTTCCGAGTGCCTCTTCGGTTCCAAACACGCGTTGGGCCAGGTCGCGCGAGATGACGATTGAGAGCTTGTCTTTCAGCACGAGATCGGGTTGGCCGGCCACGAGGCGGAAGGAAAAGATGTTGAAGTAGTCGGGCCCTACGGCATAGCCCTTGGCCTTTACGTTGTGTTCACCCACCGACAAGGTGTAATCACTGATCCAGGTAGTGGTGGCTGCATATTCCACTTCGGGGTATTCCTGCTTCAGAGCATCCGCCAGAACGCCCGGGGTGGACGTGGTGGTCATGATCTCTTCGGCATACTGCTGGTGCTCCATCACCTGGTAGAGGCGCTCGTCCTTTTCATGGAACTGGTTCATGGCCAGTTCATCGGTTACCCACAGGTAGATCAGCGTTGTGCACACGAGCCCTGCAGTGAGGCCGCTCAGGTTAATGAGAAAGTAGCCTTTGGCGCGCAGAAAATTCCGGTAAAGCAGGATGAAGCTGTGGCGAAGCATGGTGAAGGGGTTGATGGGTGAAAGACCTCGGCTGCCAGCAGAGGTTGCACGGGTGCGTTTACCCGTTGGGATGAAAAAGGTTACAGGAAAGTTTTATCCTGACCGAAGCGAAGTATCCGCGTTTTTCATTTCCGCGCCTCCGATATGGAGATTCTTCGATTTCTGACTTTTGTTTAAGACCCAGTACTTTTCAGCAGGCCTAATTGTATGCTGGTTTTTTTTGTGCCAATGCCCGCCAAGAATCGAGGCTTACTTTTTTATTAAACTATCGAAAAACCCAAAGCCACAGAATAATCAAAAGCAAGAAAACTGCGAGCCAGATAACCCAACGCGGCCGCTCCGGAAACTCGTAGCCGCAGATTGGGCATTCGACCACCTCTTCGCTGACGTTCATCGCGCAATTGGGGCACTCTTTTTTCATGGGTGTGGCAACATATAACTCCACAGCAACAGAACACACCAGCACGCCACAGCTGCCCATCCGCCAGCGACTGCAGCCACAGTGCCCGCCAGCAGCAACTGCCACACGGGGACGACAAAAATTCCAAAGGCAAATTTGACTGAGGCAGCAAACACAGGGTCTTTAATTTTTCTGCGAATCCGACTCCAGATCAGAATGGGTACAACGTGAACGACACGCCACAACCTGTAGCTTACCCCGCGAGTTGATTGTGCTTGTGGTTTCGGTGGAGCCGCAGTTCTCCTCAACAGACTTGCAACGGTGGAGTTGGTAGCAGCCGGGTCCAGGTAGTTTGGCTGAGTTGATTCGAGCGCGGCATACACGTGGTCATAATGCTCATCGGGTATGTGGGTGATCAAGGGTTGCATGCGCTGGGTGAGTGCATCGCGCAAGGCTAGTGCACTCGCAGGGTCGCCCGGTCTGAAAAAATCGTTGGCTACGAAGGCGGCACCATACACGACATGCACCGAGGTGCGGAACGGCTCGTGTTCGGTGTAGTTAATGCCCACGGGTACAACGTGAACAGATTGTTGCGGTTGTTGCTCCAGCGCGCCCTGCAGTGCCCGGGTGAAGCCCTTGCTGAGCGGGCGTAGTTGGCGTTTCCACCCGTGGTTGCCTTCGGGGAAAATGATGAGTGCTTCCTCCTTGAGAAGTATTTCGGTGCAACGGTCGAATGTCTTTTGATTTTCTCCCAGTGAGTGCCAGCCATCGCGGATGCGGTAAATGGGGATCAGGTTGATAAGCGACAGCATTTTTTTTGCCCATCCTTTTCTGAAAATATCAGCCCGCGTAAGAAAGTGCGTGTAGCGATGACTCGTGCACACCATCAGCAGCGCATCGAGAAACGCATTCTGATGATTAGCAGCAAACAACACAGCACCCCTGGGAATACTGGTGGTGCCGCTCACCCGCAATTGACGAAAGTAAAAATGAAGCCCCAGCCAGACGTACGTGCGTAATGCATAGTAAAACAACCGATGCATCAGCGGACAAGTTCAGGTGCTGGTTTCCAACGACTCCACACGAGCGCGAGCGAAAGCCCGGCCACAATGTGCCAGATGCCCCACCACGCAGCTACGATGGCCATACCCCCCAGTCCATCGAAGAAACGAAAGATAAGAATGAGTCCCAGTCCTGAGTTTTGTATGCCGGTTTCGATGGCAATGGTTTTCTGATCGGCAAACGAAAGACCAGCCAGCCGGGCAGCGTAAAAGCCCGTGGCCAGCGCCAGCGCATTGTGCAAAAACACCAGCACGGCCACCTTGCCGATGTGCTCGGTGAAGTGATCGTAGTTGTTGCCAAAGGCAACCACCACAAAGCCGATGAAGACGAAGATTGAAACGGGCTTCACCCCTTTTGCCACCACACGGGCTACGCCCGGTACATAATGGCGAACCAGCATGCCCAAAACCAGCGGAATGCCGGCCAACGTTATGATGGTTCCAATCATGTTCCCGGCATCCAACGAAATCTCTTTCAAAAGGCCAGATGTAGGTGCATAGAGCGATGCCCACAGGCTGAGGTTAAGCGGTGTGGTAAAAATGGCCAGCCCGGTACCGACAGCCGTGAGGCTTACGCTGAGAGCCGTGTTGCCCCGGGCCAGGTGGGTGAGAAAGTTGCTGATGTTGCCACCGGGGCAGGCGGCCACGAGAAACATGCCAAGGGCAAGGCTGGGATGAGGCCGCAGGATGTACACCAACAGAAATGTGAAGGCGGGCAGCAAAACAAACTGCGAAAGCACGCCTACCACCGATGCCCGCGGATTGTCCTTTAGTCTCCGAAAGTCATCCACCGTTAGTTCCAGCGCAATGCCGAACATGATGACGGCCAGAATGAGATTAAGCCCCCAGAGGCTCTCGGCACTGAAGTTGAGGCGGATGGAGTCGAGAGAGTTCAAGATCGCTTAATCGTTCTTTTTGCTTTTGGTGAGATCGGCAAACAGGCTGTTGAAAATCGACAGGATGATGCTGAAAGCCAGCGCCCACCAGAATCCATCTACATTGAATCCGTCCACAAAGTGATCCACCAGCAGTACCATCAGCGCGTTGATTACGAGTAGGAATAAGCCGAGCGTCACAATGGTGATGGGTATCGTGAAGATAATCAGGATGGGTTTTACAAAAACGTTGGCGAGTGCAATCAGGAGCGCGGCCAAAAGTGCTGTCCAGTAATCGGTGACATGTACCCCGGGCAGCAGGTAGGCCGTGAGAATGACGCCCACACCGGAGAGAAAAAAACGAATAATGCCGTTCATGGCATTAAAGATAAAGCAAACTTTCGGAGATAAGGCGTGAAACTGGCCAGGAGTAACTATTCCGCTGAGTCCAGATCGTCTCCCACGAGCGCTGTCTTGGGCGTGGTGGGGACGATCGTGTTGGTTGTCGCCTGGCACAATGTTGGCATCGTCCCCCTCGGGAGACGATGCTTGACGTGATGGCAATTAAGATAAAGCAAACTTTCGGAGATGGTTTTGATGTTGAATAAAAACTACTTTTGACGTGTGTACGCCATTGTCGACATCGAAACTACGGGCGGGTATGCCGATCATCACCGCGTGACGGAAATCGCCATCTACCACCACGATGGCGTGCGCATTACCGACCAGTTTCATACCCTTATCAATCCCGGTCGTAAAATTCCGCATTACATCACCGGCCTTACCGGCATTACTACCCATATGGTAGACCAGGCTCCGGCTTTTGGCCAGGTGGCACAGCAGGTGCACGAGCGATTGAAAGACCGCGTATTCGTGGCGCACAATGCCCACTTCGACTACAGTTTCTTGAAGAAGGAATTTGAAGAGGCCGGCATCAGTTGGAATTCACGCAAACTGTGCACGGTTCGGCTTAGCCGTAAGATTATTCCGGGGCTGGAGTCGTACAGCCTCGGCCGCCTGGCCGAAAGTCTTGGCATCCGCATAACCGACCGGCACCGCGCGGGAGGCGATGCACAGGCAACAGCCCGGATTTTTCATGAGCTCCTGAGGCGCGACAAGAGTGGTGAGATTGAAAAGGCTCTAAAGCGCAATTCGGGTGAAACCATTTTGCCCCCGAACCTGCCCAAGGAAGATTTCGACCGGCTGCCGGCCCGGCCGGGTGTATACTACTTTCATAACCAGCGGAGCGAGGTTATTTATGTGGGCAAGGCCATCAACATCAAGAAGAGAATTGCAGGCCACTTTACAGGCGAGGCGCGCGAATGGAACCGTAGTAATATCCGCAATGAGATTTCGCGTATTACGTGGGAGCTCACCGGCAGTGAGTTGATTGCGCTCATTCTCGAAGCACAGGAAATCCGCAGACTGTGGCCCAAGTATAACCTGGCGCAGAAGTACCGAACCGAAGAATGGGGCGTGTTTCAGTATGAGGATCGCAACGGCTACCAGCGGTTTGTGGTGAATGTGGTCACACGCGGCTCGCAGCCGTTGATTACGTTCACTAACAAGGCTGAAGCGTGGAGCTTTTTGTGGGAGAAGGTGAAGGAGTTTGATTTATGTCCGAAGTTGTCGGGCTTGCAACTGGCAAAGGGTTTGTGTTTCAGCCATCAATCGGGCACCTGTAAGGGTGCGTGCCAGGGTGTGGAGAGTACAAAGAAATACAACAAGCGCCTGGAGAAGGCCATAGCCTCATTCCTGGAAGAGGGACCCACCGTGGCGATGATCGGCAAAGGCCGCAGGCCGGATGAGCGCTCGGTCGTGCTGGTGGAAAAGGGCAGCTATGTCGGGTTTGGGTTTGTAGACGAAAGCGTGGAGTTGAGTGATGTGGAGGAAGCGCGTAAGCGCGTAAAAGCCTCGCGCGAAAACCGCGTGGTGCAGAATGTGGTGAATTCGTATCTCAACAATCCGCGCGGTGTTGAATTGATTTTATTTAACTAGCTTATGCTGCGCAACCCTTTGCCACAAAGTCACGAAGACACCAAGAAACTATGTTTTGAGCGAGCTGGAAGCCAGTTCTTTGTGCCTTAGTGCCTTAGTGGCATTTTTGCGTAAGGCAGGTTTGACTATGGCAGATGAAATTCGTTGCGATTATGTGTTTTTATAAATGCAAGTATGAATTGGATTGAAGTTACCGGTTACTTCGGAAGTTTTTTGACCAGCATTACGTTTATTCCGCAGGTATATAAAACGTGGCGCACGCGTAGCGCGGGCGACCTGAGCCTGAGTATGCTGCTGATCGTATTGCTGAGTACGGTGGTGTGGCTGGTGTATGCCGTGGCACTCATGCTATGGCCCGTGATTGTGGCCAACGCCATTATTGGGGCGTTGAGTGTGCTGCTGGTGTATTTCAAGTTGACGTTTAAGAAGTAAATAACACGTAGAAAGGCGCCATTATCATGGTTTGGAAGCGAATTCTTGGATACATTTTTATAGTCGTTGCCATACTTCTGGCATTATTGATCGTGGCACGGATTTTTAGTCTGATTGGTGCGGTATTCGCCTTTTTGAAAATCTTCACCGGAAACCTTGATAGTTATCAGATGGGTTATGCAGTCGGGGTCTTATTGTTATGGGGTATACATATTGCGCTGACCGTGTTTTTTTGGGGAATAGGCAGACGGTGGATCAAAAAGCCTGTTGCAGATGAAATGGGAGCAGGTGGCCGAAAGCTGAATGAAAGTTAGAGCTGCTTGGCTTCCTCGGTTTAGGGTTCACGCGGGGAGAAAAAGAACAAGGCTAACTAGGCGCAGTATTTTTTTATATGTTAAATTCACGCACTAACACTGATTAATATGACAATAAATCGGAAAACAAATTGGATTACCGCACCCACGGGCACGCAGGTTTTAGCGGTGTGCCTTGTCTGGTTAGTCGCTTTTGGTCTGCTGGTGGTAGCCATGACGGATGGTTTTTCTGAACCACTGCGTAACCGGCAATACTTCATTCTCGGCATGCTCTCTATGGTTAGCCTTGCCACTATCGCAACGGTCCTCCTTAATTTCTACCGGAACCGAAGAGCCGAACGAAACTGAGTAAGACTTCGGATAATCTGAATAGTCTTTCACCGCTTTCTCCCCCTTGCCTCCGTCATCAACTTCACATCAATATTAGAATAGGTGATGGTTTCGAAATTGCCTTTTCCCACTTTCGCCAGGCGTTGCAGCCCCTCCACCGAATTGGCATTTTTGGCAAAAGAAAAAACACTGAGCAGCATGCCCTCAGTTGCGGAAGTGCGGATCAGTTCCTGTGTTTTGGGCAGCACGGTAAACTCGCCATCGGTGGCTAAAATAATCCGGTTATTGCCGTTGCCCATGAAATTCGTGCGGCATACCTCGTAGGCTTTCGTTAATCCCTGGTTGCCGTTGGTTTTGCCTTCCGGCTTCAGCCGCTGAATGGCGCTTTGAATTCTTCTGAACTCTTTGGCCGAAGTAGGCGGCAACGCCACAGTTGCCTTGTCGGAGAAGATGACGATCGCCAACTCGTCTTCCGGGCGCATGAGTTTTGCAACCGTGAGCACAGACATTTTTAGCAGCGGCAGTTTCTCGGGCTGATCCATTGAACTGGACACATCCAGCAACAACACCATGTTGTTGGGCGCAAAGCCCTCCAGCGACATAGCGTTTTCGTTTGGGTTAGATACGTACACGGTATCACGTTTCTCAATGTACACCGTGTCGCGGCTGCGCGTTTCAATGCGAATGATATCCGTGATGCGCACGGTGTCCCGAATGACGCGACCTTCGGCAGGTTCCGGAGCGGCTTTCGGTTCGATTTCCGGTGGTGTTGCGTTGGGCACCACGGCTACAGATTCATCATCGCTTTCCTTTTTGCGCGGTGGCACTGGCGGGCTTACGCGGTAAACCCCGGTGATGGGGCTTTCGGGAAGAAACGGAAGCTTCGATAACTGGGCCAGTTGCAGTTCGTCATATACTAAATTGCCGTAGGCCAGCACAACATCCCGGTTGAAAAAGAACAGCGTGTCGGAGTCGCTGCGTTTCCAGAGATCCGCATAGCGCAAATTCAACGTGTGAACCTGATTGAACAGATTTTCGTACCGGTAGCCCGGGTCGTTGCCGCTCCCGGGTACAGCCGGTATGCCTTTCAAATTGGTGTACTTAGCTGAGAGAAACTGCCGCGCGAGGGAATCCAGGCGATTGCTGTTGAAACGGGGCGGCTGATTGGCCTGAAGGTCTTCGCGCACCTTTTTTACCTCAGCATAACACGCCTTTACCAGTTGACGCGCCTGCGCAGTTGTACGCGTCCACGAACTGGAGGCGGGAGGTGCGTAAGCGTGTAAGATCCGTTGTACATCGTTGTTGAGTTGTTCGCGATGATGTTCATATTCCTGTGTTAACTTTTCCATGCGTGCAAACGCCTGGTAAACCTCATCTACTGAACCGAATGTCACACTCTTGGGCGCATCCTGGCCTTTAAAGCGCACATTCCATTCGTACATTTCATTGAAGATGCTATAGAGCACAGCAGCCTGATCCATCAGCGAACTTCTTGCTGCAGCCGGCAAAGCACTTGATTCATTCAACGCTTTCTGATAGGATGCTTCTGGCAGTTCAACATCCAGATAATTGAACAGCCGCATATTTCGCTTACCGCTTTTGATGTCGAAGGCATCGCGGGCTACAGTACCGTTGCTACGGTGCGTGGCCTGAATGATCTGGTTCACTGTGCGCGTGCATTCACTGAGAAATTCGGTGTAGTTGTTGAGGCTGGCCAGAACAGCCTTGGGTACAGGCGCAGCTTGTTTTGCCAACGTAAACGGGCGGTAAGGCCTGTCCGGGTACGGGGGCACTTCGGAGGCAGTCGTCTTTTTTTCTGATCGTTCGGTGGTGAGCAAGACGGGAACATCCATGAACAATCCCGTATGGCCGCTTCGGTAAAACGAGTTCAGCACTTTGTTGTAGTCATTAACGAGTGTGACCAGGTTACGCTGAAACGTAAGCAGTTTTGAATTTGAGAATTCATCGGACACGCGGGCTTTGTCGTTGTACTCGTTGAGGGCAGAGGTAATGTGGTAGTCAAACGATTCGAGGAGGTATCCGTGCTGTTGAAAAAATCCCGGTATCTCCGGTAAAGCCCGGAGGTTCGAAAGTGTCTTGCCATGCAGTGCGTACAGGTTGCGCATATCCTCCATTGGCCAGCCCGTGTGCACGGTGTAGGCACGGTTGAATTTCCATTTTTGCATCAATGCACGGCAAGCCACGAGAAACGTACGGATTTCATTCGCTGCCTTGGCCTCTTTGGTGGTGAGTGTTGGATTCCCGAATGACTTCTCAACATCCGCCATAATCGCCTGCTGGGCGGTGGCGAACTCGTCCAACCATTTATCGGCCTCCACAGGAAATTGTTTTGCTTTCTGATATTGGTCGCGTTTGTAGTCTTCCAGTTTCGCGTAGATTTCAAGTTGCTTCACCTGGTCGTCCAGGCGTTGGTAAGCTTCGGTGTGCGCTTTCAGTTTTACCTTTAAAGGAGCCGATGCTACCCGAAGAGCGGCCTGGTAGTCGGCTTCGTCCTGGGCAGTCCAGTCGCTGGAGTAGCGCACGATCAGCCTGTCGGAGGTGTGAGCAGTTCGTTGGTTGAAATTGTTTACTTCGCGGGTAGCAAACGAAACAGCATTAGCTTTTTCGGCCAGCACGTTGAGGTACGTTACCGGAAGGTTGAGCGTTTCATAACGACTCGTCTGACACAGGGCAGCATGGCCAACCAGCAGAGACAAGACCAGATATGCACCGCGAATCATTTGGCCAAGTTAGCGAAACCCCCGGAGAGCCGTGCGGCCGCTTGCCGCCTGTCAAAAATGTACAGCCAAACCGCTATGTTTGCCGTTTAATTCAGGCAATTCGATAACGTATTATGACAGAGGCAGGAACCGATCTTCATCAGGAGTACAAGCAGAAAATTCAACATGCCATCAGCGAAGTGGGCAAAGTGGTGGTGGGGCAGGAGTATATGGTTCAGCGGCTGCTGATCGGGCTGTTTACCAATAGTCATATTCTTCTTGAGGGTGTGCCCGGCCTGGCAAAAACGCTCACGATTTCAACCGTGGCGCGCGTACTTCATTTGGATTTTCAGCGCATTCAGTTCACCCCCGATCTGTTGCCGGCCGACCTGGTGGGTACCATGATTTATAATCAGAAAGAAGGCAAGTTTGAAGTGAAGAAGGGCCCCATTTTCGCCAACATCATTTTGGCTGATGAAATCAACCGCTCACCTGCCAAGGTGCAGTCGGCTTTGCTGGAAGCCATGCAGGAGAAGCAAGTAACGATTGGCGAGACATCATTTCAACTGGATCGACCTTTCCTGGTGCTGGCAACACAAAACCCGGTCGAGCAGGAGGGAACCTACCCGCTGCCCGAAGCACAGGTAGACCGATTTATGATGAAAGTATCGGTTAGCTATCCCACCAAAGAACAGGAACTCGAGATCATGCGGAGGATTTCCAACATGCAGTTCAGTTACGAGGTGCAGCCGGTGCTCACCAAGCAGGATATTTTCGCCATCCGCGATGCGGTGAACCGGGTGAAGATATCCGAGTCACTGGAGCGTTATATAATCGAACTGGTGACTGCCACCCGTAAGCCAATGGAGTACAAGCTGGAGAAGGAAGCCCAGTACATTCAGTTTGGCGCATCGCCCCGCGCCAGCATAAATCTTAATTTGGCCGCAAAAGCGTATGCCTATCTGGAAGGTCGGGATTATGTATTGCCGGAAGATATTAAGGAGGTGGCTAGTGATGTAATGGGCCATCGCATTTTGCTGAACTACGAAGCCGAGGCCGACAACGTGAAGACCACCGACATCATTAAGGTATTGTTGCAAAAGGTGCCCATTGGCAAGTAGCCGAAACGAATTCCACGTTAACACTGATTTACCCAAAGATTATCGGGGTAACATTCCGGTAACTCAAAACTTTATTTTTTCGATGGATTTCTTATATCGTTAAATTACGATAGAATTAAACGGTCGTTAGCTGTTCTGCCCTTAACAATTTCGTAATAAAGGCGACCCGCGGGGTTAATATGGTCTAGGCACCTTTGCAGCCGAAACCACACACCCCATGATTCGTCAGTTTTTCCGTGTTTCAGCTCTGTTGCTGTGTTCATTAGCCGCGTGGGCGCAAAACGGTACCATCTCAGGCACCGTAGTAGACGCCAAAAGCAATGAAACCATTGTTGGCGCCAACGTAGTAATTGAAGGCACCGCTGTGGGTGCTGCCACCGACCCCGATGGTAAGTTCGACATCCTGAATGTGAAGCCGGGCGTGTACAACATCGTGGTGTCTTTTGTCACGTTTAAAACCCAGGTGATTGCGGATGTAGTAGTGGAGAGCGGCAAGAAGACTACCCTCACCATTTCGTTGGTGGAAGATATTGCCGAACTGGCCGAGGTGGTGGTGCAGGCGAAGCGCGAGATTGCCACGGACGCCAATTTGTTGAACAGCATTCGGGAGGCTAAGCTGGTCGTGAGCGGTATTTCGGCCGAGCAGATCACAAAGCTTCCGGATCGCGATGCCGCCCAGATCGCCCAGCGCGTGCCCGGCATTACCATTGCCGATAATCGGTTTGTGGTAGTACGCGGTATTCCGCAACGTTATAACCAGGTGATGTTCAATGGTGCGCTCGGCCCCAGCACGGAGACGGATTCCCGTTCGTTTTCTTTTGATCTCATTCCTGCCGGCTTTATTGATCAAATGTTGATTTATAAATCAGGATCGGCTGAACTGCCGGGCGATTTTTCAGGAGGTCTGATTCACATCGTGACGAAAGAGCCAGCGGCTGAAGATTTCACCAAAGTAGAGGTAGGAGTTGGATTTCGTCAGGGAACAACTTTTCAGGATAATGTCGGCCCTCAGGGCAGCAAAACCGACTGGCTAGGCTTCGACAACGGTTACCGCGACCTGCCGGAGGGTTTTCCAACCACACAAGCATTGCAGGCATCAGCCCGCTCCTCCAGTTTGCGCGAACGTTCTGGCCGGTCACTTACCAATAACTTTGAACCCCTCACCAATTCCACTCCGGTTGACCATGGGATGAAGGTCACCACATCGCAAACGTTCAAAATCGGTCGTGTGCAGGTCGGGAACTATACGTCAATTGCCTACTCACGGAGCTACCAGAATTACCAAGCGGAGTTCAACCGGTTTAATGAGTTTTCGACCACTACACTCACACCTCGCTTTGCGTTTCGGGATGACACCTATTCGAACGAAGTTCGCGCAGGGGGACTCTTTAACTGGAATTTTAAGTTCAATGATCGTAACCAATTGGAGTTTAAGAACTTCTTCGTTCAGTTGGGCGAAACGCGTTCGATTTTGCGTGCGGGGAATGACTTTATTCAACAGCCAAATTTTGACCGTCTGAATTACGGCTATTATTACCTAAGCCGCGGCATTTATACCGGCCAATTGAAGGGCGAGCACCAGTTGGGCGAGTCGAATAAAATCACCTGGACAGCTGGTGTAAATAGCATCAACAAATCAGAGCCAGACTACCGGAGGTTCCGCACGTTGCGCGATCAATCGTTCCGCGGAACTGAAGAGCCGTATTTCATGCAATTGCCGCCCAACAGTAACTTGTTCGATGCCAGCCGGTTTTGGTCATCGCTCAGCGACTTGAGCGTTAACCAAACGTTGAATTTTGAGCATCGTTTTGGGAACGCGGATGCCAAGCGGACACCGGTTATCCGGGCTGGATATTTGGTGGAGTTGCGCGAACGTGATTTCAGCGCGCGTTACCTGAGCTACCTGGCTGTTGATCCGTCATCTCCGGAAATTCAGAACATCATTCGGCAGCCCCTTTCCGATGTGTTTTCTCCGGCTAATATCAACCGAAACACCGGGTTAACGATCGAAGAAGGCACAAACCGTTCTGATTCTTATACGGGTACCAATCAGCTCTTCAGCGGCTACGTAAGCGGCACTCTGCCCCTCTCGAAATTTGATATCACCGGTGGTTTGCGCGTGGAACATAACATTCAAAAGCTCGAGTCGTTCTCGAACCTTGCCCCGGTGAATGTTGAAAATGTAGTGACGGCATTCCTACCCTCCCTAAATGCAGCATTTAACCTGAGCGATCGGTCGTTGATTCGCGCAGCGTACAGCCGCACACTTAACCGCCCGGAATTCCGCGAGTTGGCACCGTTCCTCTTCTACCAATTCGAGCTTGATGCCAACATTAACGGAACTCCTGATCTAAAGACTGCCTTCATCAACAATATTGATGTTCGTTGGGAAATGTACCCCAATCCGGGTGAATCGTTCAGTATCGGTGGTTTCTATAAGAGTTTTACCGATCCCATCGAATTATACAATCAGATTGTGGGTGAAAGCCCTCAGTTTTTCTATGCCAATTCCCCCTCGGCCACTTCATTCGGGGCTGAAGTGGAGTTTCGAAAGTCGCTTGCCAGTTTAGGCGTATCGAAATTCCTGAGGAATACATCCGTGAACGTTAATGCAGCGTTGATCAAAAGTGAGGTGGATGTTGGTGCACAAGCCGCTAATCAGGCGCGGTTCCGGCCGCTCACGGGTCAGTCGCCCTACATTGTTAATGCTGGTTTGTACTATCAGGATGAAAAGGGGTTTTCCGCGAATATTGCGTACAACGTCTTTGGCCGCAGGATTTTTGTGGTGGGCGATGTGTTGTATCCTACCTGGTTCGAAATGCCACGCAATATCCTTGATCTTCAAATAGCCAAAGAATTCAACCAGCGCTTTGAAGTGAAGCTAAATATTCAGAACCTGTTGAATGCGCAGTACGCGTTCCGTCAGGACAACGCAAATAATAGCAAGATTGAGACGGAAGACCCTACGATGCGCGCCTATCGCATTGGCGCTCAGTATTCTCTTACTTTTGGAGTTAAATTCAATAAATAGTTTTCCGATCAGATAGCAAAAAAGCCCGGCAGCCCCGGGCTTTTTCATTTGTTAACAAATCGTGAAAGTGGTAACACTGGCGTAATGAATTGTTAAACGGGTCGTAATTACCAACGGTGGCCAGAGGTCTATTTTTGAGGCTCAAAATCAAAACTAAAACTTAGCATGAAAAAGACATTGAAATTGATGGCCTTCTTTGTGGCTGTGGCAGGCTTTTTTGCGCTGCAAAGCTGCGATGAGGATGATGGCCCTGGCTCCGGCCCGGTGGTTTCGTTGAGTAAGACAACGGATCAAAATATCCCGGGAACGACTATTACTGTGACTGCCGATGTGAATGCCCCTAACGGAGGTAAAACACTGACAGTTTACGTTTCCGGTGTGGAAGAAGATGTGACAGACATGGGCGGATCAGCCGATTTCAGCCTGGATTATTCTTACCAGATTCCAGCGAATGCGGTTGCAGGATCGAAAATTGTAGTCTCCTTCCAGGCGACTGATAACAACGACTACTCCTCGGCAGTCGCTAACCTGGTCATTACCGTGGGCGATCCGATTGTGGTATTACAGGGTAACCTAACCACCCGAACACTGGAAGAAGGAGTGCCGTACCTGATCAAAGGTCAGACATTCATACCTAGCGGTGTTACGGTAACCGTTCAACCTGGCGCAATTATCAAAGGCGACAAAGCAACCAAGGGAACGTTGGTTGTGTCTCCGGGTGGAACATTATCGGCAAACGGTACGGCCGCAAAGCCAATTGTATTTACCTCCAGCCAGGCTATTGGTGAGCGCGACCGCGGAGACTGGGGCGGTATTGTGATGCTCGGAAACGCTTTCGTTAATCAATCAACGCTTCCGGCTATTGAGGGGATTTCCCCGCCTCAGGTATATGGTAATAATACATCTCCCGCTACCAACGCAACTTCGAATTCTGGAACGCTCCGCTATGTTCGTATCGAGTATGCAGGCATTGAATTGTCGCCCAACAACGAAACGAACAGCTTAACGATGGGTGGAATCGGAAGCGGTACTACCGTTGAGTATGTTCAGGTTTCATTTGGCGGAGATGACGGTTTCGAGTGGTTCGGTGGTACGGTGAACGGAAAGTACCTGGTTTCGTTTTCTACCTGGGATGATGACTTTGATGTAGACTTTGGCTGGAGTGGAAATGTTCAATACGGTCTAGCCGTACGCAATCCTTTCTTTGCGGATCAGTCCGGCTCGAATGGCTTTGAGATAGACAATCAGGGCAATGGTAATGCTACCTTTAACGGTGATGCCACCCGGGGCTGCGATGCTGATAACAGCGGTGGCGCAAATACAACAGTAGGTTGTACGCGCGGGATCTTCTCGAACATCACGATTTTGGGCCCTCGTCCAACAACCCCTACAGGTGGTTCAAACTTGTCAGGCAATAACCAGAATGCGATCCACTACCGCAGGCGGAACGCTGTTCAGATTCACAATTCGTTCCTGTCGGGCTTCCGTTTGGGCCTTCGCCTGGATGATGGCGGAACATGGTCCAACCTTGCGGGTACAGTCACCACGGGCGGAAATGGCGGACTTAAAAACAATGTGTTGACGGTTCCGAACGGAGTTGAGCGTGGTGCAACAACAGCCACTGAGGCAGCTTTTGTAACCAGTACTTCCGTAACGGCTACGGCTAATACCCCCGCATTCAACAGCGATGGTACTACCCTCCGCGATTATTGGACGACCAACGGCAATACGTTCACAGTAAGCAATACGGCTGCCAACCACACCAGTCTCGGAATTGATGCTGCGCTCTACTGGGATAACAAGGGTCGCCCCGGAAACACCACTGGTGCTCCGTTGTATCCTTCAAATCCGAACTTCGCGCTTTTGACTACAAATACGTTGGGTACCGGAGCGGTTTATACAGGCTTGCCGGCTTTCTTTAACACGGCAACCACCTTCAAGGGTGCATTCGGCACAGCCGCTTTTGGCGGAAATGCGACTGCCGACTGGACCGACAGTTGGGCCGAATTCCAGCCCGATTCAAAAGTGTATTGATTTAGGTTGTTAGGTTATTAAGACGAGAAGACCTGCCGAAAGGCAGGTCTTTCTCTTTAATTTTGAGCATGAATAAATTGATTTTTGTTGCCCTTGCAGTTTTGATTGCGATAGGCTGTTCCGGAAAGAAAGACTTTGCACCTTCTGTCCTCACCCCTCAGCAACAGGATGAAAAGATGTGGAAGATCATTCGGTACCTGGCAAAACCTCCGGAAGGATTGTTGCCGATGGAGGTATTCTACCCGCAATACGATTCATTCTATCGGGCAGCTCAAAGCCTCCACCGGCTGGATGGCTATTACCGGGATGGAGAAGTTGACTATTTCCTCGTAAGCCGCAGGGCACCCAGCATTAAAGATAAACGCGTAGCTACGGGTATCCGGATGAAGTTCGATGAACAGGGTAATCTGGCCGAGTACGAAGAAGTTTTTCGCACGTGGAAAATGGAAGACGAGGTTCTGAAGAAGAAGAGCCTGTTCTTGTTCGAGATTATGGTGTCGGGCGGAGACCTTACGCGCTACTATACGGCAAATAATTCAGAGGAGTATATTGAATTCCCGGACGCGCGAACCTATTTCGACAAAGCAGAACGCAAGTGGAAGATCAAAGAAGCTAATTGACTTTTCGCTGCCGTTCTTTTTGGGAGTTTAAAACCTCTTTGATGCGCGTGGCGGCTTGAGCTACTGAGTCCTGCGATTTTTTATTGTTTTCCAGCCGCACGTTCAATGCAGCGTTTTCCAGTTTGTTGTTTTCCAGCGACTTTTCAAGAGCTACGCGCTCCTGATCATTGTTGCCGAGCCGCAGGGTTAGATCTTTGTTCTGCCCTACGAGCCGCTGTTGTTGCTTCTCGGTGGCATCGAGTGCCCGCTGAGCCTCGTCAATCTGAACCTGAATCTTATTCCGGTAATACTTCACGCCAAACCGATACGCTACTTTTTCCAGTTCTTTCTGCACACCGTTCAGATCGCTTTCGTTCCACTCGTTTTCCTTCAGGCCAATCCACGCTGTTGCTTTTTGATCATTGCCTTCGGTTTTTACATACAGCGTGCCCTTGGCGTAGGCAGTGCCGTTGAGCACCACTTCGGTAATCGTGGTAAAATCACCCCCGCTTCGGTTCTTCCCCAACTCCTTCACAAATTTTCCCCAGGCCGAGGCGATGTCGTCTTTCTTGCCCTCAAGAGTTACACCATAGCCTCGTGCCTCTTCGCCTTTGATGCGCATGGTTTGTGCAGCCGAGGTAACGGTTTGTGCCTGGCACAAGCCTACAACGCAAAAAATTACAGCCAGCAATCCAACTTTCACGCTCATGGTCTTGTTACTTTAATGGTTCAAAACTACGACTTAATGGCAAAACGCGTACTCATCACCGGGGGAAGTGGCCTCGTGGGCACCCGCCTCACTGAGATGCTTCAGCAAAAGGGTTACCAGGTTTGTCATATCGGTCGTGCGCCTCGCGAGAGTCCCGTAAAAACCTATCGGTGGGACCTGGTCGCTGGCTCTTTTGATGCAGAGGCCTTTAACACAACCGATGTTGTGGTCCACCTGGCCGGGGCTGGTGTTGCTGACCAGCGCTGGACCCAAAAACGAAAGCAGGAGATACTTTACAGCCGGGTGAGTTCTACCTGCTTATTGGCCGCAGCGCTTCAACAGGTGCCGAACCGGGTGCAGGCTGTGGTTTGTGCGTCCGCTGTCGGTTACTATGGATTTTCCTCCGGCACGGAGTGGTGCATGGAAGAGAGCAAGCCAGGTACTGATTTTTTGGCGCACGTAACGCGCGCCTGGGAGGAGGAAGCCATGAAGATCGGAGTGCCCGTGTCGCGGCTGCGCATCGGTATTGTGTTAAGTCGCGAGGGAGGTGCGCTTCCCCAGTTGGTACGACCGGTGAAATGGGGCGCGGGTGCAGCACTCGCCACAGGTAATCAGTACCTGAGCTGGATTCACATAGATGACCTGTGTGCGATGTTCATCCATGCATTTGAGCATCAGCTCCAGGGAGCCTACAACGCAGTGGGCCATCATCCGGTTACCAACCGGGAAATGACACACGCAATCGCCCGCGAGTTGAAACGCCCGTTGTGGTTACCTCCGGTACCGGCCTTTATTCTGAAAGCACTGTTGGGTGAAATGGCTAACATGGTCATTTATGGTAACCGCGTTTCGAATGAGAAGATCATGAAAACCGGGTTCAATTACGAGTTCAACGAATTAGAGACTGCGCTTCACAACTTGTTGGCGGACAATTGATTTTAGTTTTGCTACATTCGAAGTTCATTTATCAGATCAATTGGTGATTATGAGTAACACGAAAGGAAAAAATCTGCAGGAGGCGCTCGAAGAAGAGCACCGCATCCGCAAGGCCTTTAAGGATAAAGATTGGGCTGAAATCAAAAGCGCAGACTCGTGGGTAATTTTTAAAGTGATGAGCGAGTTCGTGGAAGGATTTGAAAAGCTGGCGAAGATTGGTCCTTGCGTCACCATTTTCGGATCGGCCCGTACCAAGCCTGATCATCCGTACTACATCCAGGCCGAAGAAATTGCCTATCAACTGGTACAACATGGATATGGAGTTATTACGGGTGGTGGTCCGGGTATTATGGAAGCCGGTAATAAGGGTGCCAATCGGGCTGGCGGAAAGTCAGTGGGGTTAAACATTTTTCTCCCGTTCGAGCAGAAAGGCAACATTTACATCGATCCCGACAAGCTGATTACGTTCGACTACTTCTTCGTGCGCAAGGTGATGTTTGTCAAGTACTCGCAGGGGTTCATTGTGATGCCGGGCGGATTTGGCACACTGGATGAGTTGAGTGAGGCGTTGACCCTTATTCAAACAAAGAAGATCGGACGCTTTCCCATTGTGCTGGTGGGGCGGGAATTCTGGGCCGATATGGTCGGGTGGATTAAGAAGGTGTTAGTAAGCGAAAAGATGATCAATGCGGAGGATCTCGACTTATTTACAATCGTAGATAAACCGGAAGATGCGGTTAAAGTAATTGACGATTTCTACTCAAAGTACCTGCTGTCGCCCAACTTTTAACGTTTGTCAGCAACAAGACCTTTTGGTGTAAAGCGACTTTGTATTTTTATTTCCAACCAACACAACTATGGAACACGCCTACTATAATCCCGAAGACCTGAAGAAATTTGGTGCCATTGCCGAGTGGGAAGAAAATCTGGCAAAGAAATTTTTCGATTGGTATGGCGATGTTTTTAAAGAGGGCGATCTGACTGCGCGGGAGAAGTCTCTGATTGCACTGGCCGTGGCTCACACCGTGCAATGCCCATACTGCATTGATGCGTATACGCAGGATTCGCTCGAGAAGGGGGCAACCGAGAAGGCCATGATGGAAGCCATCCATGTTGCGGCCGCCATCCGCGGAGGCGCCTCGCTGGTGCACGGTGTTATGATGATGAATAAGGCGAAGAAATTATCCATGTAGTGTCACGGGTAGTTTCCAAGTTTGACGAATGAGTATCCAGTATCCAAGTATCTAGTATCCTGTATCCCCTCAATGATCAAAAGCCTCCATGCCCGGCACCACCAACTCGCCAACCAGCAGCGGCAGGTGGAAATTCTGGACAACGGAGTTTTCAAGGAAGGCAGATTGCCCACGTTCAAAAGCAAGATTTCGGCAATTGGCCATTTTCCTTTGAGACCCGCAGCTTTGGAAATTTTTCAGGTGAATGTGGGCTACATGTGCAACCAGGTATGCAAGCACTGTCATGTGGATGCCGGCCCCGACCGGCAGGAAGTCATGACCCGCGAAACCATGCAACAATGCCTGGACGCCCTTGTTCAAAGTAAGATCAAAACGCTGGACATTACCGGTGGCGCCCCGGAAATGAATCCGAACTTTCGCTGGTTTGTAGCGGAGGCACATCAAGCCGGTGTTGCGGAAATTATTGTGCGGTCCAACCTTACCATTCTGGTTGCCAATCCGAAGTACAACGACCTGCCCGATTTTTTCAAGGCAAACGGTGTACGTGTATGTTCGTCACTGCCTTTTTACAATGCGGGAAAGACGGATCGTCAGCGCGGTGAAGGTGTTTTTGCTGATTCCATCAAAGCGCTGAAAATGTTGAATGCTGTTGGATACGGGCATGAGGGCAGCGGCCTCTTACTCGATTTGGTCTATAATCCGGTCGGTGCGTTTCTGCCGGGCGATCAAAAGGCGCTGGAACGGGATTTCAAGCATGAACTGGAGGAGCACTTTGGTATTACGTTCAATAATCTTTTCACAATCACGAACATCCCCATCAGTCGTTTTTTGGATTTTCTCCTGGAGTCGGGTAACTACGAAGAATACATGGAGAAACTGGTCAATGCCTTTAACCCGGCTGCAGTGCCGGGGGTGATGTGCCGAAATACGATCTCTATCGATTGGCAGGGCAACCTGTACGATTGTGACTTCAATCAAATGCTCGGCCTCCGGGTTGATGACCGTGTCGTCCGCCATGTGCGCGACTTCAACGTTCGGGATCTGGAAAATCGTGACATTGTTGTAAGCCAGCATTGTTTTGCCTGCACGGCCGGGGCAGGCTCAAGTTGCCAGGGCGCAACCGCCTGATGTAGTTGACCGTGTAATCGCTGTATAAATTCTTATACCTTTCTGCCATGACGTTACAACAAATTCACGAAGCCACCGAGTTTGTGAAGAAGCGCGGTATCACCGAACCTGCAATTGGGGTAATCCTGGGCACCGGGCTGGGCAATCTCTTTGTAAAAGAAATTCAGAACCCGATTACGATTAACTATAACTCTATTCCTCATTTTCCCATCTCAACAGTCGAGTTTCACAAAGGGCAGTTGATTTACGGAGATGTTCGGGGCAAGAAAGTACTGGCCATGCAAGGCCGCTTTCACTTTTATGAGGGATATTCCCTCCAGCAGATTACGTTGCCCGTTCGCGTGATGAATCTGCTTGGGGTTCAACACCTGTTGATTTCCAATGCGGCCGGCAACATGAACCCCAACTGGCAGAAGGGACAGTTGATGTTGATCGATGATCACATCAACCTGCTTCCGGACAATCCGCTGCGCGGCCCGAACCACGAGCTGTTTGGCCCGCGATTCCCCGATATGAGCCAACCCTACTCAAAGCTAATGAACGAACTTCTGCAACAGATTGCCGCAGAGCAGGGTATTACTCTTCAAGAAGGAGTATATGTGGCAGTGATGGGGCCAAATCTGGAGACTCGGGCTGAGTATCGTTTCCTGCAGCGCATTGGGGCCGATGCCGTTGGCATGAGCACAGTGCCCGAGGTAATTGTGGCCAATCACATGGGGTTGCCGTGTTGTGCGATTTCCGTTCTAACCGATGACTGTGATCCGGATAACCTCAAGCCGGTCAACATCGATGAAATCATTGCCATTGCCGGCCATGCAGAAAGGTACCTGACTAACTTATATGTGGAATTGATTGCCAGGATATAGCTATCTTTGAACATGACAACCACTTACCAATTTACAGCCCTGATTGAGAGAGAAGGCGAGGACTATGTGGCGCTTTGTCCGGAGCTTGATATTGCCAGTCAGGGAGCCACAGTTGAGGTCGCCAGGCAGAACCTGAAGGAAGCAATTGAATTGTTTCTCGAGGATGCCTCCACTAACGAGGTTCAACAGCGACTGAAGAAGGACTTGTTTATCACTAGACTGGAAATAGCGGTTGGGTAGATTGAGAGTTTTTTCTGGTCCTGAGTTGTGTAAACTCCTCGCAGAGCACGGCTTTCGGGTCGTGCGGCAAAAGGGTAGTCACATTATTTTGCAGAGAAGGATCGAAAACTCTACGATTACGGTACCCGTACCCAATCATAAAGAGATTAAGGTGGGCACGCTCCTTTCAATAATTCGGCAGAGTCACGTGAGCCGGCACCATTTTGAGAACTAAAGAAAGCGACCAATAGTAAATTGGCCGCTTCCGTGTTAGCCCTGATTGTCGCGTTTGGCCCGTTTTTCGGCCCGCTTCTCTTTCAGGGATTTTTGAGGCTTTTTCTTTTCCTCTTTTTTCTGATCTTTTCCTTTTGACATAACAATTGAGGTTAATGCTCTCGAAAGTTAGTGGTCGGAAGTCAAATCGTCAAACGGATGTGCAACCTCTGCGGCCCTGATTACGTCTAAACCGGAAAAGACGTGCCATGAAAAAAGCGCTACTAGCTATTCTGTTCGTGCCGGTTGTTGTTCTGGCTCAATCCGACAAAGACCGCGATTTTCACCTTGACAAAGAGTTTAATGTGAACCTGGGAGGCGAAGTTCGCCTGCGTTGCTCCGATGCAGACGTGGTAGTGGTGGGCTCCAGCCGCAGCACGGCCCACGTTAAGATTGATCGTGTGGTGACAACCCGTGGATGGGTGTGGGGAGACGAAAGTTTTTCTGTCGATATTTCAAATGAAGACGGCAACCTCAGCATTCGGGAGCGGTCCACGGCTACGGTGTCGATGGCTTTCGGATCGTACTCGGAACGCTACACCATATTACTCGAACTTCCGTTGGGTATGTCGTTGAGTGTGGATGGTGATGATGGAGATTACCAGGTTACTTCGCTGCACGGTGCTATCCAGCTTAATCTGGATGATGCCGATGTGGTTCTGGAAAAGTGCCAGGGCGACTCGTTTTCGTTCCGGCTCGATGACGGTGATGTTCAGATGGATGAAGGCCGCGGCTCCTTGATGGTAGACGGTGACGATGCTGACATCCGTATCCGCAATGCCCGTTTTTCCGCAATGGATGTAAACATAGATGATGGCGATTTTGTGGTTGAGACTTCCCTGGCGGATGCCGGAAAATACAACATCGACTTACAAGATGGGCTGCTGGCGTTAACGGTTATTTCGGGAGGTGGCCGCTTTGATATCCGGCACGATGACGCCCGCATCACTACGGAAGGGAATTTCAGTGTGGTAAATAAATCCGAAACCCGCACCGAAGTTGCCACATCAACCGGCTCGGCCGATGTGCGAATTCAGGCTGACGATGCCCGTGTTAAGTTGGTGCGGATCTAAGGAACAAAAAATGCACTTGTCAGGTTGAGTCCGACCACTGTCGGACTATCGAATACTGACTCCTGAGACAGTTCTAAACGTCACAGATCTGGATCGACTCGCGCAACGATTTCATGTTGTCGCCCCGCGAAGGAATGAACTCCTGGGCCACAAACCCTTTGAATCCGGTTGCCACAATGGCCCGCATAATAGCCGGGTAGTTCAGTTCCTGTGTATCATCAATTTCATGCCGGCCGGGCACACCACCAGTGTGGAAGTGTGAAATGTACCGGATGTTTTTCGTGATGGTGGCAATCACATCGCCCTCCATGATCTGCATGTGGTAAATGTCATACAGCAACTTGAAGTTGGGTGATCCCAGTTTTTCGCACAAGGCCACGCCCCAGGCCGTGTAGTCGCACTGATAGTCCTTATGATCTACTTTGCTGTTGAGCAATTCCATGCTAACCGTCATGTTATAGCGTGCGGCTACTTTTAGCACCGGCTCCAGCCCGCGCGCGCAGTTTTCCAGGCCTTGTTCCCGGGAAAGCCCTTTGGCATTTCCGCTGAAACAAATCACGTTGGTTAGCCCGGCCTCGGCAGCTTTGGGTATGTTGGTTGTGTAGTCTTTTAGCAATTGGGCATGATCGGCCGGGTTGTTGAACCCGCGACTTAGCCCCCAGTCGTTGGCATAGGCCATGGCACAAGTAAGGCCATAGCGGGCAGCCGTGGCCCATTGTGTTGAATTAAGTAAATCGATGGAAGTGATGCCCATCGCTTTCGCTTCTTCACAAAGTTTCTCGAGTGGCATGTCGCTGTAGCACCATTGGCAAACACTGTGGCGGATATTTCCTTTTAATGTCAGCGATTTAAGCTCAGTGGCCAGGGCCGGTAGTGCAATGGTACCTGCCATCCCGGTAGCCATGGTTTTCAATGCTTGCTTGCGATTCATTGGTTAAAAGCCTTACAGAGCTTCAATTTAGAGTATTTGCCGTTTCGCTCAAAACTTGGGTACTTTGTATCGTTTACAGTTATGGAAACAACAATTAAGATCAATACCGATAAACTGAATGTGGACTTCATTGAGGGCATAAAAAAAATGTTTCCTCATAAAGAGGTGAATATCACCATTCAGCCTGCTGATGATACAGAGTACATTCTTAGTAATCCCGCGTATGCCTCAGAATTGAAGGAACGAATTGAACAATATCAACGCAAGAAGGAGACGATTTCAGTTAAGTCGAACGAGTTGTTGTGAGGACAATTGAGTTCGTTCCGAAAGCTTTTAAAGAGTATCAGGATTGGATTGAACTTGACCGAAAAACGGCACTGAGAATTGGAGATTTGATCAAGGACATCCTGCGAGAGCCTTTTCATGGCATTGGAAAGCCCGAGCCATTAAAGCACGAATTCAAGGGTTTTTGGAGCAGACGAATCGACCAGGAGCATCGACTGATTTATCAGGTGACGGAAAGAAGTGTTGTTATCATTTCTTGTTACTCTCACTACCAGTAGACTTCTCATCCCGGTACACCTTGCCATCCTTCATCACCCACTTCACCTGCCGCAGGTCGCTGATGTTTTGCGAGGGATCCCCCTCAACCACAACCAGGTCGGCCAGAAATCCTTCGCGGATGAAGCCGATTTCATTTTCCAGGTGCAGCATGCGGGCATTCACCGAGGTGGCCGCCCGCAGCGCTTCAATAGCTTTCATGCCATACTCGACCATCAACTCCAGTTCGTACACATTTTCTCCGTGCGGATAAACACCAACATCTCCGCCTAAACCAATTTTTACGCCCGCCTCATAGGCAATCCTGAAACTTTTTTTCTTCTGCGTTACCAGGCGGGGCTCGGGCGTTTTGCCCTTTACCCATCCGCGGTAGCGCTGGATGGATTCCACAGCACCCAGCGTGGGCATGAAGGTTACCCCTTTTTCTTTCATCAATTGAGCTACTTCTTCATCCAGGTAGTCGCCATGCTCAATGGTTTCGGCCCCAGCGGTGATGGCTCGAATCATGGCGTCTTTTGATTTGGCGTGGCAGACCAGGACGCGTCCACTGCTGCGCGTAACTTCATTTACCAGTTTCAACTCATCGAGAGTGAACGAGGGGCGATCTTCACCATAAATACCCCACCGGTAATCGGCATACACCTTGATGAAGTCGGCACCATTGCCAATTTGGTCGCGTACAACTTTGATGAGCGAGTTTCCGTCAGCGGGTTCGGCTCCGAGCATAATCGTTTGGTCATTGTCATAGCCTTTCGGCCCGTACGATCCGGTGGAGACAATTGCCCGGCCGGCCACCCACATGCGTGGACCGGGTATGATACCCTCGTTGATGGCGCGCTTCAGGGATACGTCTGCATAGCCGGCTCCCTCTGTTCCGAGGTCACGCACAGTTGTGAATCCAGCCATCAGGGTATTTTTTGCATGCACGGTGGCACGCGCTGTGCGGTAGGCATCTGTTTCTTTCAACACCTGGGTATCCCAGTCGGTAATGTTGTACGGATACAGAAACAAGTGGGAGTGCCCCTCAATCAGCCCGGGGGTTAGCGTACTGTTGGCGAACGTGAGGGTGATGGTTTCTTTCGGAGCTTTTACCGTCTCGCGCGGACCGGCTGCGATAATCTTGTTACCCTGCACCAACACCGCCCAATTTGCGTGCATCACTTCGCCATCGAAGACACGATCCGGCATCAATAAAATCGGGTTTTGCGCGAACGTCAGGAAACTTAAAAAAAGGGGGATAGGGAGAAATCGCATATGTTTAGAAACTTGAAACAATGAGACCGATGTAAATCCCTGAAAAGTCTAACACGGCTGGTTCAGAATGACCAATTTCAATCTCGCTGAAGTTGCCACCCACCATTACGCCCCAGGTAGTATTTCGAGGTGTCCAATTATAAGCGACACCTACCTTCTGTCCTAGGGCGCTTCCCTTGTCTTCACTGTTGAACGCCCCAAAATTGTAGGTAAGACCACCAAAGATTTCTGGGTAATTCGGACGATTAATCTCGCGTTGAAACCTATACGTTACCAAAAACCCGGGCGCGATTCGCCTCATTGTAAATCGATAAGGCTGCGAAAACAATTTCACCTTGGTGGTGGCCCAACCGAATTCAAATATCGGATTTACATCAATTCGTTTTCCGACCCGGACACTGAACCAAATACCAAGGGCACCCGCTCCACCAATATCGGTAGATTTGCCAGGCTTGTAGTTCAGTTGACTTCCGAAATTGGTTTCGATAAATGTATCGATGTAATTGTTAACCTCGCTTGGATCAATGAATGAGTACTCTGTTCGAAATCCAACTCTAATTTTCTGCTGAGGCGCAGGAGTCTTTTCAAAGACGACCTGGCTTGCCGCGGAAAGAGCGACCAGACAAAAACATAGAAACAGTAGAAACCTCATTATTGGAAATATTGTATCCAAATGTAAAGGGTGCTCATACTAACCCTCCTCAGCTGGATTATGAATTCTGATGTTGTAAAGATCACGTCATCGCCCATTGAATGTTTACCAACCACTTGAAATCCCTGGAGAGGGTCAATGGAAACAACCTGTTCACCATTGCTAACAAAAAAATTGCCATCGGGGTTAGTCGAAAGTAGATGCGTTTTGCCGGTTTTATAGGCCCAACGAACGAACTGTAAGGCTGGTCTGTCTCCACTGGATGTGATGGATTTTGCAGCGACCGGAATGGACTGAGCGATTGGCCGGTCATTTTTTATCGGTAGAACAACTACCTCGTTTAATTTAAGGTTTGACGTTGTAGGAACGATGGCGGCTCTTCCACCGGTAACAAGGACAGAAGCAATCCCAAAGGCTAACCCGGCTGCAGCGTCCCCTCCGGGAGTTGCTCCCTCGCCAATGAGGCAGGGAACTCCATTTTTCCACACCAAGTCTATCCAGAAAATCTTTTTGTTAACCAAAGAATCGGTTTTGAAAAAAATCTGATCTTTTTTTCCGGTTTCAAGGTTCAACCTCCAAATCAAGGGAAGTTCGACCGGTGACTGGCTCATTACTTTTCGAAAAAATGTTCGGCCAGTTAATAAGACCTCTTGGTCACTATACGGAACAATGTTATCGATTACCCTTTTGTTTTCGGTATCATCCAATTCAAGATCAAGAACAGGGCTGCCGTCCCTATATTCCAAAACACGAAAAAGGCCTCGTTCCTTTTTTGTGCCGACATTCAAACCACAAGCAATGAATATTCTGTCACCCAAAATAATTGCGTCAAGAACAGCGAAGTTTGCTTGCTCGAATTTTTTACTCCATAGAAGTTGTCCTTGTTTGGAATACGCAAGAATCTCCCAAGTGTTGTTAAAGTAGGCCTCATAAAAAACCAGAAAGCCTTCAAGGTCTGGATCAGCAAGAAGCCACACTCTTTTTGTTTTTTTCCAAGGTGTCGCAATCTTTATCCGAAACGGAGTGATTTGTCTCGAAACCTTATCTGTGGCATATAGCATCAATTCTCCGTATGCCGACCCCATCAAAATCCCAACTGAATTTGCCGATTCTGCAGAGGCTACGAATGAATAGTCACCTTTCAGAAAAAGTGAAACTGTATCGATAACCGCGAGCGACTGGTTAAAGTCAATTGACCGGTAGTGAATCAATTTCTTGTCTTTGTGGTTTACTTTGTAGGTCAACCGAAACGTGGATTGATCGGTTCGTGAAATGAAATAGCGTTCCTGTAAATCACCATCTTTAATCGTTATATCCTGGGCAAATGAACCACTAGAAAGAAGCGTTATTGCAACGAAGGGCAACAAAGCAACCATTGTCATTTTTCCTGAAGGCATTTTTGAGGGAATTCTAACACCTGACATAGCGCAAAAAGAAAAAACCACGAGCTCCACTATCGTTACCAAAGTTAAGCCGTGGTTTTTTGAACTACAAATGCGGGTACTTACAGCGCCTTCAGCGCAGCATCATAGTTGGGCTCCTGGCCGATTTGCGGCACCAGTTCGGTGTGCTTCACTTTTCCATTGCTATCGACCACAACGATAGCGCGGGCGCACAGGCCTTTAAATCCGCCATCAACTAATTCAACTCCGTATTGGCGCGAAAAGCCCTCACCCCGAAAATCAGTTGCGGTAGTTACTTTGTCGATGCCCTCGGCACCGCAGAACCGCTTCAAGGCAAACGGCAGGTCCTTCGAAACGCATACCACGGCTGTGTTGGCCAGGCCGGCAGCCCGCTTGTTAAACTCGCGCACCGAAGTGGCGCATACGTTGGTATCTACGCTGGGGAAGATGTTCAGAACTACGTTTTTACCTGCAAAATCTTTCAGCGATATCTCTTTCATATCGCTGGTGACCAGTTTGAAATCAGGGGCGGAAGAGCCTACTGCAGGAAGTTCTCCGTTGGTGTTGACCGGATTAGGGCCGAGCATCGTTTTTGCCATAAGCGTGTTTTGTTTTTTGATCCAAGAAAAATTTCTGAATGATCGGCTGATAGAGCCAGATTCCAATGGGAAATATGCAAAATAATGCGACTTCTGGAAGTAAATCGAGCCCGTCAGGGTCTTTTTTGAATTGTGCAATCTTATATGCCCGAGTCACTACCCAGATCATATAACAGAATAGCAAAACTGGGATTAGACCAAAAATTATCCCAAGAACAATATGGGGATTCTCAACCACTTCGAACTCAATCAACACTCCAAAGAAGATACTTGCAACCCAAGCTCCAAGAAAAAACCTGGCATACATATCAGTAAATTGATGTCCAATCTGCTTATTCAGAATTTTAAAACTTTCGTCCAGCCAGACGATACTCGGTAACATCGGAAGGGCTCCAAAAGTTGTGGATTTGCCCGGCTCCATAAGAATTGCGGGAAGCAATAAAGGCACAGCACAAACAGTAAAAACAAAATACCTGCTCTTGTTTGCCAGTATCACGTTTTAACGAATTCGATCCGAATCCCGCACCAGCCGTTCGTCTCTTCGAATGAAGCGAATGGCCAACCAGTTGCACGCCACAGCGCCAAACACCACCCACAAACTGATACCATTCTTGCCCCCAAACTGATTCACCATCTGGTTGAAGAACACGACCATGCAAATCATGATGCCCGCGAGCAGCAGCGAGTTGAGTGTGCCCAGCTTGATCTGCGTCATGCGGTTGTCAAACCGCCTGATTTCGATTACGGCCACCGTGGCAGCGGCTGCCATTAGCATAGCTGTTAAGGCGTATGGAAAATAGGTAGTCGTCCGTTCACCATTCTGGATCACCGAATAGTGCAGGGCATATAGTTGACGCTCGGTGCCGTCCGGCTCCTGGCTTGTCCATATCGGAAGCATGAAACTTGCTACCAGGCAGGCCACACAAAGGACCAGGAAAACGGTCTGTACACGTTGCCACATAATTGGGTTACTTTTGCTGCAAAACTAATGAATCAAGCCGTTACCGCTGCATGAGTTCTGCCTACATTCTTGACATTCTCCGCACGCCCATCGGCCGGTATGGCGGCTCGCTGGCCACCGTGCGCCCCGATGACTTGCTGGCGCATACATTTCGCGAGTTGTTAAAACGAAATCCTTCCGTCTCACCCGAGTGGATTGAAGACGTTGTGGCGGGTGCCGCTAATCAATCGGGCGAAGACAACCGCAACGTGGCACGGATGGCCCTGCTTTTGGCGGGCCTGCCGACCTCCGTGGGAGGCGTTACCGTCAATCGGCTCTGTGCCTCAGGATTGCAGGCGATTATGGATGCTTCGCGCGGAGTTATGACTGGCGCGGGTGAGATGTATCTGGCCGGTGGTGTCGAAAGCATGAGCCGTGCACCCTTTGTGATGGCCAAGCCGGAGGAGGCATTTTCGCGGAAAGCCGAGATATACGATACTACGCTTGGCTGGCGATTTACCAACCCGGCCCTCGCGAAGTTGTATCATCCCTTTTCGATGGGTGAAACAGCTGAGAATGTGGCCGACAAATGGAAAATCAGCCGCGATGATCAGGATCGGTTCGCGCTCCAGTCGCAAGAGCGCTACGCCCGTGCGCATGCTGCGGGCAAGTTTGTGGATGAACTCGTGGCAGTCGCGGTGAAAAAAGGGAAAGAGGAAATGCAATTTGGCAAGGATGAGTATCCGCGCGAGACTTCGCTTGATAAGCTGGCGGCCCTGAAGCCCGCGTTTCGCGAAAACGGAACGGTGACGGCCGGTAACTCTTCAGGCATTAATGACGGAGCCGCAGCTGCGTTGGTGGCAGGTGAGCATCTTATAGCAAAAATTAACGTTAAGCCGATGGCCCGCGTGGTGAGCATGGCTGTGGCTGGCGTTGATCCGGCTTACATGGGTGTTGGGCCTGTGCCCGCGGTGCAAAAGGCTTTGCAAAGGGCCGGTTTAAAAGTGGCCGATATTGGATTGGTTGAGCTGAACGAGGCTTTTGCTTCTCAAGCTCTGGCCTGCATTCGTGATCTGGATTTGAATCCTGAAATCGTGAATGTGAATGGTGGAGCTATTGCGCTTGGTCATCCGCTGGGGTGCAGTGGCGTGCGCATCAGTGCTACGCTGATCCACGAAATGAAGAAACGAAATGTACGTTACGGCATCGCTGCAATGTGTATTGGCGTTGGGCAGGGAGCCGCTATTGTATATGAATTAACTTAAGATGATCAAATTCTTAAATGAACTTTCGCCACCAACCCACGAAGACACAAAGGAAATTTAGTTTTTTTGGGATTAATCAGAAATCAAAATTCTTCGTGTCTTGGTGCCTTCGTGGCATTTTTCATAAAGCCAGTTTTTTTAATCCTAATGCGCTACTTTTTTGAAATTGCTTACAATGGAGCCAGATACCACGGCTGGCAAAACCAGCACAACGCCATTGGTGTGCAGCAGTTGGTGGAGGAAGGGTTAAGCAAGATATTCCGTCAGAAGATTGCCATTACCGGAAGCGGCCGTACCGATGCTGGTGTGCACTGCGCGCAGCAGTTTTTTCATGTCGACCTGGAGAAAGCTTTTGATCCCGATAAACTGCGGCAGCAGATGAACTCCTTTTTGCCGGCCGATATTGCCATTGGCGCGATACGGGCAGTGAAGCCCGATGCTCACGCCCGCTACGATGCCCGCGAGCGAACCTACGAGTATCACCTCACGACCAAAAAAAATCCGCTGCTGGTAGGCCGGGCATATTATTGCTTCAAGCCGCTCGATTTTGAGAAAATGAATGCAGCCGCTGCCCTGCTGACGGGCGAGCACGACTTCGAGTGCTTCAGCAAGGTTAAAACCGATGTAAATCACTTTATTTGCGACCTGAAGTCGGCCCGCTGGAATCAAAAAGGCGATCTTTGGGTTTTTACGATCTCGGCCAACCGGTTTTTGCGAGGCATGGTGCGGGCAATTGTAGGCACGTTGCTGGAGGTGGGCTCAGGAAAAATAACCGTGAATCAAGTTAAGCAAATACTGGAAAGTAGGGACCGGAAAAAGGCCGGCATGAATGTGCCGCCCGAAGGCCTTTACTTAATGAGCGTGAAATATCCACGTGAAATATTCCTGAAGTAGTGGACAAAGAAAAAGTCAGCAGTGGAAATATCATTGACTGGTCGGTGCTCAGGCGCCTGATGCAGTTTGTGAAGCCGTACAAGAGTCGGTTCTACCTTCTTATCGGGCTGACACTCCTCATCGGATTCCTTACCCCGATTCGTCCCTACCTCGTCCAGTACACCCTCGACCGGCACGTTGCTGTTGGCGACTACCCCGGCATGGTGACCATCATCATTTGGTTGTTTGTGCTTTTACTGGCACAGGCCCTGGCCCAATATGTTCACACCTACATCTCCGGCCGCATCGGCCAGTATGTTATTCGCGATATCCGCATCAAGCTGTATCAGCACATCATTAACCTGAAGCTAAAGTTTTTTGATAAGACACCGATTGGGCGGTTGGTCACACGCACGGTGTCTGATGTGGAGACGTTGGCCGATGTGTTCAGCGAAGGACTGGCAGCCATGGCCGGTGATCTTCTCCAGATTGTCGTCATTCTGGCATTCATGTTCTACACCGACTGGCGATTGTCACTTGTCAGTTTGTCCACGATCCCGTTCATGTTGCTGGCTACTTACATTTTTAAGGAGAAAATCAAAGTGGCATTTAATGATGTGCGAAATGCCGTATCCAATTTGAATGCCTTTGTTCAGGAGCACATCACAGGTATGAGTGTTGTGCAACTTTTCGGGTCCGAAAGACGGGAGTATGCGCGCTTCAAGGAGATTAATAAGGACCATCGCGATGCCCATTTGCGTTCGGTGCTGTATTACTCGGTATATTTTCCAGTGGCTGAGATTATTGCCGCAATGGGCATCGGGTTGCTGATGTGGTATGGTGCCCGAGGAGTAATCAACAGCGAAACCACGGGCATTACCATTGGCTCGCTCACCGCTTTCATCATGTACATCCAGATGTTTTTCAGGCCGATTCGCATGATTGCCGACCGGTACAATACGCTGCAAATGGGTATTGTGAGTACATCGCGGATCATCAGCCTCTTGGATGATGAAGAGTATGCCGTGAAAAGCGGAACTCATGCGCCTGCCTCCATCCGGGGCGAGGTGAAGTTCGAGCACGTCTGGTTTGCGTATAATGAGGGCAATGATGTGTTGCGCGATGTGAACCTGGACATCCGGCCTGGAGAGAAAATTGCACTGGTCGGGGCTACCGGTGCCGGCAAGTCTTCCATCATCAATCTGCTCAACCGGTTTTACGACATCAACCGCGGTGTGATTTGGGTGGATGGCGTTGATGTCCGGGAGTACGAGCTGGCCAGCCTGCGCAGGCATATTGGTGTGGTTTTACAGGATGTTTTCCTTTTTTCGGACACCATCCGGCAAAACATTACCCTGGGTAGCCCCGATGTTACTGATGATATGATCTGGCACGCAGCCGATCTGGTGGGGGCGCGCAAGTTTATTGAGCGGCTGCCCGGTGGTCTGGATTATAATGTGATGGAGCGCGGGGCAACCCTTTCGGTTGGTCAGCGTCAATTGATCTCATTCATCCGGGCTATGGTGTACGATCCGCGGATTTTGGTGTTGGATGAGGCAACGTCATCGGTTGACAGTGAAACCGAAGCTATGATTCAGGAGGCAATCGATAAGATGATGAGTCACCGTACCTCCATAGTAATTGCCCATCGCTTGTCAACCATTCAAAAGGCCGACAAGATCATAGTAATGGAGAAAGGAGAGATTCGCGAGCGAGGCCGGCACGAAGAGTTGCTGGAGGCGGACGGGCCCTATGCGCAGCTCCATCGCATGCAGTTCAAAGAATTGGCCTGACGTTCGTCTGCCGATTTTGGCCATTTGCCCGAGACAACCTCTAAAAAAGCCTATATTTGCTCTAATGCGCTATTCGAAACTGGCGGTGTTCGGTGTCTTTTTTGTGCTTCTAGCACTCGAAGGGGTGGCTCAAACCAAGAGCCCGGTGAGTACCGGCTATCGTGTTCCGAAGATGACGCGCAACAAAGCCCGGGTGGTGTGCCCCATTTTTCACGACAGTCAATATCCATATCAGGGTATTGGATTCAAACTGGGCGATCCCTTCGCGATAACCTATAAGTTTTACGCCAATCCCAAGTGGGCGTTTGCGCTGGATGGAGGTAAGGCAGCCAGCGGCCTGTATAACAAGTACTACCGTGAAATTTTTCCAGGATATGTCGAGCAGAGTTTCAGCCTGGTGGGCGATGAAACGATTGACTACCTGACGCACAAGGCAACGCAAGACTGGCTGCTGGAGGCAAAATTTATGCGCCAGTGGGATGCAGAGGCAATTTCGAAAGGACTGCAGGTATACGCGGGCGCAGGCTGGCAATGGCGGAGCACCACGTTGAAATACGATTATCTCTACACCCAAGACCCTAATAATCCTTTTTCCGAAACGCGGTCGGGCACGCTGGTCGAGAAGCGTTTTACCTACGGCCCGGTGGGTGTTCTGGGTTTTGAGTACTCCTACTTTTCGATTCCAGCCTCGGCTTTTATTGAAATAGCATGGTTCACGGATGTACTTGTTGATCCCGGCTATAGCCGCTTTCAGGGGGGCATCGGTCTCCGGTACGTGTTCTGATCTATTCTGACGATTCCTCCTGGGGCTCGCCCTTCATCTGCCGTTCGTACAAATCGGCATACAGGCCATTGGCAGCCAGCAGCGACTCATGATCTCCCGCTTCGGCCACGCGGCCATCATCCAGCACCAGGATTTTACTGGCCATGCGGGCAGCGGACACCCGATGCGTAATAATGATGGTTGTGCGCGCTTTCATGATTGTGCGCAAACTGGATAGAATTGATTTTTCTGTTTTGGTATCAACCGCTGAAAGCGCATCGTCCAGAACAAGAATGCGCGGCTCGCGAACCATGGCCCGCGCAATGGATACGCGTTGCTTCTGTCCGCCCGAAAGCGTTATGCCGCGCTCACCCACGCGAGTTCCAAATCCCTGCGGAAATCCCATGATATTTTGGTACACATCGGCATCGCGGGCGGCCTGAATGATTTTCTCTTCTACGGGATTATCAATGCCAAACGCAATGTTATTGTACAGCGTGTCGCTGAAAAGGAATACATCCTGGGGTACATAGCCCATCTGGCCTCGCAGCGAAACCAAATCGAAATCCTTTACCGGCCGGTTGTCAATCCGAACTTCACCTGAGGTGACGTCATACAAACGCGCTACCAGGTTTCCAAGTGTAGATTTTCCCGAACCGGTGGCGCCAACAATCGCCATTGACTCGCCCGGCTGAAGCACAAAGCTTACATCCTTCACCGCCTGAATGCCGGTATCGGGATAGGTAAACGACACGTGATCGAACTCAATCTTGCCCTCAATCTCGTGCACTTCGTTCCTGGCGGATACGAGATCGGATTTGGTCTTTAGAAATTCGTTGATCCTTTTTTGCGAAACCTCTGCCCGTTTCACCAGGCTGCTCGTCCAGCCCAATGATGTTACCGGCCAGGTCAGCATGTTTACGTAAATGACAAACTCAGCGATATTGCCGAACGTGAGGGTGCCATTGATGACTTCGCGGCTGCCGGCATAAATGGTGAGAATGGTACTGATACCAATCAGCGCCATAATCAGGGGGAAGAACATGGCTTGCACACGGGTGAGCTTCAATGACTGTCGCTTATAGATGTCGCTCTCCTGGGTGAACTTTTCGAACGATTCGTTTTCCCGGTTGAATGATTTCAATACACGAATGCCCGAAAAGGCCTCCTGCACAAATGTGCTGAGCCGGCTTTGGCTTTTCTGAATTTCTTCGGCCCGGTGGTCAATGATGTTATTCACATAAAAAATACTGATCGACAACACCGGAAGCGGAATAAGCGCATACCAGGTAAGCGTAGGACTGATGGTAAACATGAGCGGAATGAGCATGACAAAAAGTGTAATCAGCTGAAGTCCGTACATGATCGAAGGCCCCAGGTACATGCGAACCCGCCCAACATCTTCGCTGATCCGGTTCATGAGGTCGCCCGTGTTGTGCCGCCTGTAAAAGCTTAAGGGCAGGGTTTGGTAGTGCTCAAAAATTTCATTTTTCAGATCGTACTCCACGAGGCGGCTCATCACAATGAGCGTCTGCCGAACGAAGTACAGAAAAACACCCCGCAGCAAGGCCATCAGCAAAATCAGCAGGGCATACACCAAAATGCCGTTGGCAAACACATCGAAGAATTCGTTCTGCGAAGCCGTGCCCTGTAACGACCGGTATGTGGTCACATTATCTACTACCAGGTCGATCGAGTGGCGCACCATTTGGGCCGGATAGATCTGGAACAGGTTGGAGATAATGACAAACACCAGCCCGAGGATCAAGTGCCATTTGTATTTGATCAGGTATTTATTGAGGTAAGCCAGTTCCTTCATGAAATTTTATTGTGGGCTGATTTTGGGGCGCAGAATATTCTTCTAAAAAATTAATGCAATCGATTTAACAAACCGAAAAAGGCCTTTTTGGTAATTTTGCTCCCGTCAAAGCCCAGGTGGAATCCGACTTCCGCGAGGCCGTAAAAGTAGAGAATACAACCTTAAAACAATCACCAAATGGAGATCAAAGAAAGGGAACGTGTGCAAACGGGAGTTTTAGGCAAAGTGATGCAGATGGGGCACGAGCAGGTCGTGTTTTGTTACGATGAACACACCGGCCTCAAGGCCATGATTGCTATTCATAACACTACCCTCGGGCCGGCTTTGGGCGGAACACGCATGTGGAACTACGACACTGAAGAGGAGGCCATCACGGATGTATTGCGCCTTGCCCGGGGCATGACCTTTAAAGCCGCAATCAGCGGGTTGAATCTGGGCGGTGGAAAGGCCGTGATCATAGGTGATGCTTCCAAACTGAAGACCGAAGCTTTTTTACGCAGGTTCGGTAAGTTCGTTAACAGCCTGGGGGGCAAATACATTACGGCCGAAGATGTGAACATGAAAACCGCTGACATGGAGTTCATTTCCATGGAGACGAAGCATGTCACCGGGCTGCCTGAGTCATTGGGCGGTGGAGGCGATCCCTCTCCTGTTACTGCGTATGGCACCTACCTTGGCATGAAGGCTACCGCGAAAAAAGTCTTTGGTTCAGATTCCCTTGCCGGCAAGCGAGTGGGTGTGCAAGGTGTGGGGCAGGTGGGCATGCACCTGGTGGAACATCTGGTGAAGGAAAACGCGAAGGTGTTTATTACCGATATCTCTGAAGAAAAAGTGGAGGCCGTGGCCGCAAAAACAGGCGCCATTCCTGTACCCATGGATAAGATTTACAGCCTTGACATGGACATTTACGCTCCCTGCGCGTTGGGCGCTACGCTAAATGATGAAACGATCCCCCAATTGAAATGCGCGATTGTAGCAGGAGCAGCCAATAATCAGTTGAAAGACGAAACACGCCATGGCTACATGTTACTGGATCGGGGTATCGTCTACGCTCCGGATTTTCTTATTAATGCCGGTGGATTGATCAACGTGTACAACGAATATCTGGGCCACTACAACCGCCAACGGGCGTATGAGCAGGCCGAAAAAATCTACACCACCTGTCTCAATATTCTCAACCTGGCGGGTCGTGAGAAGATCAGCACTCAGGAAGCAGCCATCCGCATGGCCGAGAGCCGCATCACGGAAGTGGGCCGCGTGCGCATACCACGCTGAGCCATTCAAGCACACGGGGCGGAAGGATTATCGGCTTCGGTTGCCGGAGAACTTCCGCCTTCCTTTTCCACCGCCTTTAAAGGCCGATTTCCTTTTTAGCTCGGGTTGATAGGCCGGGCCTTCGCCCAGACTTTCGGGTAGTGCGACTTTGGGTACTTCCCGTTCAATAAGCTTTTCGATGTACGAGAATTTGCGTTGGTCCTCTTCATTCACGAATGTGATGGCGGTGCCCGTTGTTTCTGCGCGGGCGGTGCGCCCGATGCGGTGTACGTAGTCTTCGGGGTCAGGCGGCACGTCCCAGTTAATCACCAGGCTGATGCCATCAACATCAATACCCCGCGAAAGCACATCGGTGCCAATGAGCAACTTGATTTGTTTATTCTTGAACGCGCGCATCAGCTCTTCCCGTTCGGCCTGCTCCAGGTCGCTGTGAAAGGCACGAGCCGGGAAGTTTCCGCGAACAAAAGCTTTCTCGAGGTTTTTCACCGTCTCTTTGCGCGAAGCAAACAAGATGGCGCTGTTCCACGCGTAGGTTTTCAAAATGTGCTTCAGCAGTTCGGGCTTTTGCCGATCGAATACCACAAAGGCCTGTTGGGAAACGCCTGCGGCCGGTTTGGCGATGGATAGCGTGATTTCCTCGGGGTTGTTGAGAATGCGAACAGCCAGCTGACGTATTTTTGGGGGCATGGTTGCCGAGAACATCAGCGTTTGTCTTTCCTTTGGCAGGTAGCTGATGATCTTAATAATGTCTTCAAAGAAACCCATGTCCAGCATGCGGTCAGCCTCATCCAGCACCAGGTGCTCGAGCCGGCTAAGATTTACACTGTCGCCTGCCAGCAAGGCAATGAGGCGGCCGGGAGTGGCGATGATAATATCAGCACCGTGTTCCAGTGCGCGTTTCTGTTGGTCCCAGGTGGCGCCATCGCCACCACCATACACCGCAATGGAGCTTACCCCCGTGAAGTACCCAAAGCCTTCGATCTGCTGATCGATCTGCTGGGCGAGTTCGCGCGTGGGCACAACAATAAGCGTGTTGAGGTGGCGGTGATCATTTCGGATCATCTTATTGATTACCGGTAACACATAGGCTGCGGTTTTTCCGGTACCGGTTTGCGCGCAACCAATCAGGTCGCGGTTCTCCATAATTACAGGAATAGCCTTCTCCTGAATAGGTGTGGGCTTGGTGAAGCCCATGGCATCCAAACCATCCTGGAGCTTAGGGTCGAAATTGAAGTCGGCAAAAGTCAATATATCCGCGTTAGTGCGCGGCAAAGATAGCAATACCAAAAGGCTAACCTATGCGGCCTTCTTCACCTGGGCGAGGTTGACCTGTTTGGCCGGGGCCAGTTTAATTACACCGATGAAATCCAGCAGGCGAATAATCGGATAGGTCGGGTCAAACTCGTGCCACCGCACTCCGCCAAAATTGGCGCGCGATCCGTGTTTGTGGTGGTTGTTGTGATAGCTCTCACCCATCATCAGAAAATCAACCGGAAGAAAGTTTCGCGAAGTATCGCCAACCTCGAAATTGCGGTAGCCATACTTGTGGGCAAACCAGTTGATGATGGCTCCGTGAATGGGGCTCATGAAAAACTGCAAGGGCAACAGCAGCCAAAGCCACCAGGCGGTGGCAAACTGCCAATAGATCAAGGTGTAAACAGCACCCCACAGGATGCGCGATGGCCATGACCTGGCAAACCGATCGAACGCAACCCACTCGGGTGCGCCTTCTGTAAAGCGCTTATCCGGCACGATGGTTTTGTTGGTGATGCCGGAATAGATGGTCTTGGTCTTCCACATCATTTTGAAGATCGACTCATCATACTTGGGCGAATGCGGATCATCCTCGGTATCGGCAAAGGCATGGTGCATACGGTGCATGATGCCATAACCGTAGGCGCTCAGGTAATTGGAGCCCTGGAAAATCCAGGTGAGCACAAAGAACACCTTTTCGGTGAATTTGCTCATGGTAAATGCCTTGTGGGCTGCGTAACGGTGCAGGAAAAAAGTCTGGAAGAAAAGGGAGAGGTACCAGTGGGCGATAAAAAAGCTGAGAATGATGGCCATACGGTTAACGATTTAGGGTACGGCAAGGCACACGTGGCCCCGCATACGCCCTAAGACAGGTAAAACCGCAGATTGTGACAGAAACCCGAAAGAAAATCAGGCTTTTTTATTCCAGGCAGCCGAAATATCCTTTTTAAGCGTATCGATGAGCAGGCTGGCATTGCCCACGGTGCAGGCTTCGCGAAAGCTTTTCATGAGTTCCCCGGCATCCGGTAAATCGAGGTGGATTTTGGAGGTCTCATCAGCCAGTTTCTTTTTTGCCCGGCACACGAGCTGGCGGCAATGTTCTTTCTTCTTTTCAACGGCTTGCTGCAATTCATCGTATTCGAAGTCCAAGACCTCCTTCAGCAAGTATGCAGCGCGCTCCAGCGGCTCCAGTTTGTGGTGCAGAACAGCAAACGCAGCAGTCAGGTTGATGTCCAGGTCAATGTGCCCAAGATTGGTCTCCTTGAATTTTTTCAGCAGATCGCTGACGTGTAGGTTATCCAGATAGGTCTCTTTCTTCTTTCGCAGGCTGCTGAGGTGATTGAGGCAAGCGTTGGTGACCGCGGTAATGAGGTAGGCCTTCGCGTTGTCAATTTTTGACAAATCGATGCTGAGCCACTTGACAAACGTATCTTGTACGATATCCTCCGCATCTTCTTTGCAGCGCACGAGATTGTACGCGATGGTATGCAGCAGCGGTTGGTACAGCGCGATGGTTTGAGCGTGGTTCATCCGGCAATTGAACCCGAAAGATACGGTTAATCAGGATTACTGTTGAGAATTTTTGATGAGAGATGCTAACGCGTGTAAGGGTCGATTTCGATCGTTCATCTCTCCCCAATGTGCATTTGGTCCTCGGAGCGTAAGCTGATCCTGAGTACCCGGGACGGGAGTTGAACCCGTACAGCCTTTAAGGGCCACAGGATTTTAAGTCCTGCGTGTCTACCAATTCCACCACCCGGGCAACATCAATTCAAAATTCAACGCATGACATTTTGAATCCCCACTTAAAAACAAATCCCCTTTCCAATGGAAAGGGGTTTGGGGTTTGAGCGGGAAACGAGACTCGAACTCGCGACCCTCACCTTGGCAAGGTGATGCTCTACCAACTGAGCTACTCCCGCTTACTTTCGGGCCAAAACCTCGCGGAAACGAAGTTTTGGCCCTGAAACCCGAAAGGGAGTGCAAATTTAATGGGCCGCCCAGAATTTCCAAACGGAAAGACGCGGAACGCGAAAATAGCGGATCCTGGCCCTCAGGCCGGTGAAACTTCGCTTGCCACTTCTACGGTGGTTTCCATCGTCACCTTCGATTTGATGGAGTTTGTGATCAGGCAGGCCGCCTCGGCCTTATGCAGAATCCGGTCGGCCCGCTCGCGGTCTTTTTCGTCAGGCACGCTGACAAACGGCTTCAACATAATTTCGGAGATCATGAACTTGCCTTCAACCTGTTCCAGTTTGCCCCTTGCCCCGCAACGGAAAGTGTTGAACTCCAGTTTCGAGTTTTCGGCAATCGCCAGGAAGGTTGTCATCAGGCAGCTATTCACCGCGGCCACCAGCAGGTGTTCGGGGCTCCAAATACCGGGCATGCCTTTCGGAAATTCCGGAGGCGTAGCCACATTAATTGTTTCGGGAAGCACCGGGGAGCTCAACACACCCCTGCGGTCAGCCTCCCAGTTTACGGTTACATCATAATAATGTTCCATAGTTATACGTGTTGTTCAATTACCCGCTGAAGTTGGGCCAGGGGCATAACCCCCGACTGCCGCCACTTCACTTCTCCGTTTTTGAAAAGGATGAGCGTGGGTACGCCCTGAATGTGGTAGGCCTGTGCCGCCAGCGGGTTGCGGTCCACATCAATCTTGATAATTTTTGCCTTGTCGCCCACGGCCGATTTCAATTGCTCCAAAATGGGCGCCAACATTTTGCAGGGGCCGCACCATTCAGCCGAGAAATCGACCAACACGGGTTGAGGTGAGCGGATTAATTCCGAGAACGTTGGCTGTGCCATAGATCAAGCTACGTTTTGCCAGGGGCCTGCATTGTGTACGTTCACAAACCCGGCTTGCTTCAGAATTTGTTTGGCCGAAGAACTGCGCATTCCGGAAGCACAACAGGTGATGATCACCTGCTCTTTGTTTTTAAAGCGACCGAGATTGTTGCCCAGCTGATCGAGGGGAATGTTGATAGCACCTTTAGGATGGCCACCCGCGAATTCGCCCCGCGTGCGTACGTCCACTACCGTGGCACCGTTCTTAATCAACTCGGCATAGTCTACTTTGGGGCCGAGGCCCAGCATGGTTTTCAAGAGTTCCATCATGAATTTGAATTAGGTTGGTTTTCTGTTTTGGTTGTTTTCTGTGATGACTTGACCATGCCACCTGCCAGCCAGCCCATCACACCTCCGTAAAGGGTACTGTTTAGCGGGCTGGATGTAATGGGGCACGTGCCGGAATAGCAACCGACATAGTTCCAATAAGCCCATCCGGCTGCAAGGCCGGCTGCCAATCCAATCCATTCCCAGCGCGTTGGCCACCTCATCGTTTTTTATGCAAAACTACCGGATGGCCCGCCCAGCATCAGGAACAATTGTTACACCGCAGAGAGAATTTCAATAGTATTTCGCCCAAGCCTCACCATTCCTTTTTGTTCCATCGTACGCAAAAGCCGGCTCACGGCCTCGCGGTGGGTGTGAAGTTCATCTGCAATCTGCTGGTGCGTAACGTGCAGCACGTTGGTTCGCTGGGCCTTGGCCCGCTCCTGAAGGTAGTGCAGGATTTGCTTGTCGAAATTGTGGAAGGCAATAAGGTCAATTACCTTCAGCAATTCCGCGAAGCGGTTGGCATAGGTCGTGTGCATAAACTGTCGCCACTCGGCCGACTGAAACCATTCTTCCAGTTGACTGGCGGGGATAAACAAGATGCGGGCATCTTCTTCCACCACGGCATTCACCATACTCTTCTGGCCCGACTGGCAGCAGGTGAGTGACATGGCACAGGTATCGCCCGGGTACAGGTGATACAAGAATACATCGCGCCCCTCCTCATCTTCGCGCATGATCCGCAAGCTCCCTTCCAGCACCAGCGGTGTAAACACAACAGGGTCGCCCGAGGAAATGACCTTGGCCCCGGCCTTTACTTTTTTTGTGATTCCGAATTTTTGAAAGCCGTCAAGCAGTTTGTGATCATGAAAAAGGTCGGATACTTCCATACAGCAGATGTTGTGAATTGTTAAATTTACGATGACAACCCAGTTTCCAGTAACTAAACCTGAGGGTTATGAAAAAAATTCTCATTCTCGCCATGTTCGGCTTCATCATTTCCTTTGCCGGATGGGCCCAAACCGTTTATTCATCGGACGGGGGCGAGAAGTACCATACCGCTGACTGCCGCCTCTCGGGCGATGCCCGCGATATGCCCTTGGCTTCGGCAAAGAAAGCCGGCAAGAAGGCGTGTGAAATTTGCAAGCCCGATGAGTTGGGTAAGGCAAAACTCAATCGGTGCTCAGGCAAAACCAAAGACGGCACCCGCTGTAAGCGCATGACCGGTAACAAGAACAAAAGGTGTTTTCAGCACACGCGTGCATGATGCAGCGCGATAAGTTACATGGCGCGGGGCCCGAGTTCAGCCGGCTTATTGCCGGGGTTTGGCGTTGGCACACAGTCTCGCCCGAAACTGTAGACCGGCTGGTACATACTGCACTGGACCACGGAATTTCAACATTCGACCATGCCGACATCTACGGTGACCATGGAAATGAGGAAATATTCGGACAGTTGTTGAAAAGACAACCAGCACTACGCGGGCAAATGGAACTGGTCACCAAATGCGGAATCAAATTGGTATCGGCCAGGCGGCCTGCTACCCGGTTGAAGCACTACGACACCAGCCGCGATCACATATTCTGGTCAGTCGAGAATTCGCTCTCGGCACTCGGCACCGATTACCTTGATCTCCTGTTGATTCACCGTCCCGATCCGCTGCTTAATCCGGTAGAGGTAGCCGAAGCGTTTGGCGATTTGAAAGCACAGGGAAAGGTGCTGCATTTCGGTGTTTCCAATTTTACACCTTCCCAGTTTAACCTACTTCAGCAAGCCTTGCCTTTTCCGCTGGTCACCAACCAGATTGAAATTTCATTGTCGCGGGTGGACCCCTTGTTCAATGGCGAGTTGGATAACCTAATGCTGCGCGGGGCTCGTGCCATGGCCTGGTCGCCCCTTGGAGGAGGCAAACGCGTGGGCGATGAACGCGATTGGTTTGCGATGGCGGCAAAATATAATGCCTCCTATGGCCAATTGGCGCTGGCCTGGCTGCTTCGTCACCCGTCTGGCATTTTTCCCATCGTGGGCACTACGCAACCCGACCGAGTCGCGGAAGCCGCAAAGGGTATTTCGGTTGAATTAGACCGCCAGGATTGGTTTGACATGTTGCGCTGGGCCACTGGTCGCGAAGTCGCCTAAATACGTATCTTTGTTTAACGATATGAATTTTACGGAAGCACCACCGCGTACCCTCATGGAGGTTTACAAGATGTTACCGGAAGGTACCCTGGCCGAGCTAATTGATAACTCGTTGATAATGTCTCCGGCACCGCAATTTATCCATCAGCAGATCCAGAAAAGGCTTACCCGAAAGCTTGACGAGCTGATTGAGGACAAGGGATTGGGCTGGGTAATACCAGCTCCGTTTGACGTTTTCTTAGACAACACTGGCAATGCAGTGCAGCCGGATATTACGGTTGTGCTTACAAGCAATCCGGGAAAATTCGAAAAGTCTTTTTATGGAGTGCCGGATATGATCTTTGAGGTACTCTCGCCCGGCAATTCTAATTTTGATTTGGTACGCAAGAAGGCATTGTATGAGAAATTTGGCGTGGCCGAGTACTGGGCGGTTAACCCCGAGACGAAGGAGTGTTTCGGCTATTCACTTGCGATAGGGAGATACAATGAGTTGAAGCCCGCGGTAGCCAGTATTGATTCTCCTCTGCTGAAAGCTTCATTCTTTTTCTGAAAAATCACCCCGCTTTTTTATTTCTTGCCGGTTCGTATTGCATGGCCACAAAAGCTGAAGCGGTATCGCCCGATCTGACTGGCCACGAACACATTGAAGTGATCGGGGCGCGCGAGCATAATTTGAAAAATGTGTCGGTTTCATTGCCGCGCAACAAACTGGTGGTGATCACCGGCATCAGCGGTAGCGGGAAATCATCGCTCGCGTTTGATACCATTTATGCCGAAGGCCAAAGGCGGTACATGGAAAGTTTTTCCGCTTATGCCCGCAGTTTCATCGGAAATTTGGAGCGGCCTGATGTGGACAAGATCAACGGACTCAGCCCCGTTATCTCCATCGAACAGAAGACTACGTCACGAAATCCACGCTCCACAGTCGGCACGGTTACCGAGATCTATGACTTCATGCGTCTGCTTTTCGCCCGTGCAGGCGAAGCATACTCGTACCTGAGTGGGCAAAAAATGATCCGGCAATCGGAAGATCAGATACTGGATGCCCTGCTGGGGAATTTCGCAGGCAAAAAACTCACCCTGCTGGCTCCGGTGGTCAAAGGCCGAAAGGGCCATTACCGCGAGTTGTTTGTCCAAATCCGCAAGCAAGGATTTACCAAAGTGCGGGTAGATGGAAAGGTGGAAGACATCGTACCCAAAATGCAGGTGGACCGCTTCAAGATTCACGACATCGAGGTTGTCATCGACCGTATTGTGGCCGACCCGCACGATCGATTCCGCATCAGCCAGTCGGTGTCACGCGCGATGAAAGAGGGTAAAGGTGTGATGATGGTCATGGAGGAGTCGGGTAAGGTGCATCACTTTTCGCGGTTTTTGATGGACCCCTCTACTGGCCTCTCGTACGATGAACCGGCTCCGAATCTTTTTTCGTTCAACTCGCCCTACGGTGCCTGTCCCGCGTGTAACGGGCTGGGCGTGATTGAGGAGATCACGGAAGAGTCAGTAATCCCGGACAAGAAGTTAAGTATCAGCCGGGGCGGCATTTTGCCCCTGGGCGAGTACCGCGACATCTGGATCTTCAAAAAAGTGGAGGCGATACTGAAGCGCTACAAGGTTTCCCTCGCCACACCTATCAAAGACATACCGAAAGAGGTAATGCGGATTTTGCTGTATGGCGATGATGTGCCGGTGGCGGTTGCCTCGGTGAAGTACCCGGGCACGGAGTGGAACACGAAGTTTGAAGGCATCATCAGTTTTATCAACAAGATGCGCGAAGATGGATCTGACTTCTCCAAGAAATGGACTGAAGATTTTACCATCACGCGAACCTGTCCGGAGTGCAACGGGGCCCGGCTAAAAAAAGAATCCCTTCACTTTAAAATTGATTCAACCAACATCGCCCAACTGTCGGAGTTGAACATTTCGGAGTTGAGCAAATGGTTCAACGGCCTGGAAAAGCGGATCAATGAGAAGCAGCGTGTGATTGCCAGCGAAGTGCTGAAAGAAATAAGGAAGCGAATCGGCTTTTTGCTGGATGTAGGGCTGGATTACCTGCACCTCAACCGGCCCATTAACACGCTCAGTGGTGGTGAATCCCAGCGCATACGCCTGGCCACCCAAATTGGCACGCAACTGGTGGGTGTACTTTATATCTTGGATGAGCCCAGCATTGGGCTACACGCGCGCGACAACGCCCGGCTGATCAAAGCGCTAAAAGATCTTCGCGATCTGGGCAACACGGTAGTGGTGGTGGAGCACGATAAGGAGATGATGCTGGAGAGCGACTACATTGTGGATATCGGCCCTGGAGCCGGCCGCCACGGGGGCGCCATCGTAGCCGAAGGCACGCCCGCTCAGTTTCTCCGAAACAACAGCACCACTGCCCGCTACCTTAGTGGTGAGTTGTCGATTCCGTTTTCAAAAACCCGAAGAACGGGATCAGGAGAGTGGTTATCACTTACCGGTGCCAGTGGCAACAATCTTAAAAACGTAGACCTCGAAATTCCGTTAGGTACGTTCACCTGCATTACCGGAGTATCGGGCAGCGGCAAGTCAACGCTCATTCACGATACGCTGTTCCCGATACTCAACAAGCATTTTTTCAATTCGCGCAGGGAGGCCTTGCCCTACAAGAAGATTGATGGCCTGAAGTTGATCGACAAGGTCATTGAGGTCGATCAGTCGCCCATTGGTCGAACACCACGCTCCAATCCCGCTACCTATACGGGCGTATTCACCGACATCCGCGATTTGTTTTCGCAAATGCCCGAAGCAAAAATCCGGGGCTACAAAACCGGGCGGTTTTCTTTTAATGTCAAGGGAGGGCGATGCGAAACGTGCGAGGGTGCCGGCTTGCGCCACATTGAGATGGAGTTTTTGCCTGATGTATATGTGCCATGCGAAACGTGCAAGGGCAAGCGATACAACCGCGAAACGCTGGAAGTCCGATTTAAAGGCAAGTCCATCTCGGATGTGCTGGATATGACGGTGGAGGAGGCGGTGACATTTTTTGAGCATCAGCCCAAGATCTTGCGCAAGATTGAAACGATGAACGATGTTGGACTTGGCTACATATCGCTGGGTCAGCATGCTACCACGCTTTCGGGCGGTGAAGCCCAGCGTGTAAAGCTTGCCACCGAACTCTCCAAGCGCGACACCGGAAAAACACTTTACATTTTGGATGAACCCACTACCGGCCTGCATTTTCAGGACATTGCCCACTTACTGGCCGTGCTGCAAAAACTGGTCGACAAGGGAAATACGGTATTGGTGATTGAGCACAACCTGGATGTGATCAAGTCAGCCGACTACGTTGTAGATCTGGGCCCGGAAGGAGGAGCCGGTGGCGGTAAGATTATTGCGAAGGGAACACCCGAACAAGTGGCCAGATTGGCTGGTAGCTTCACCGGTAAGTTTTTGAAAGACGAACTAAAAACTACTTGATCACCATTTTTTCAAGGCGACTTATTCTCATCTCGAGGTCACCCAGTGTATCAAGTTTAGATGAGAGTTTATCGATGGCATCTGCCAGTTTGATGTTGGAAAGCCGCAACTCCTGGAATTCGAGATTGGTTTTTTCCTGGGAGCGTTGGGTTTCAGAGACAACTTTGGTCAATCGATCTACCGCTGGGATCAAGTCAGCCATCAAGTCGGTTAACTGGTTCACCTTCTCATCTAGATTCATCGCGAAATGTAGTTAATTTTCGATAACTCCGCCCTCCGCTTGTACTTCCTCTTTGTTGCTAATCCAGAAATTGTTGTACCCTTCACCTACCTGAATGCTCAACAAGCTGTTGGCCAGCATCTCGAGAATAGCGAGGAAATTAAAAATCAGTGTGATGCGGGTAGGCGACTGTTGAAGTAAGTCGGTAAAGGCAATGCGCCCGCGCGTACGTACTTCGCCCAGAATAAATTCTTTGCGCTCTTCGATGGTGTAGGGATATTGAATCACCTGATGCACGGGCTTGTTCTTGTCCTCCTCGTGCCGCTTCATCACTTTTTCAAACACCACCAGCAATTTGAAAAGATCTACATCCTGCAGTTCAGCCTCTACGTTCGTGCTCTCGGCTAATTGGCGCAACTCTTTCATCAGATTGCCGCGCTTTTCTTTCATGATCTCGGTCTCTTCCATCTTGTGGAATTGATCGATCACCGATTTGTACTTCTTGTACTCCAGCAGGTGCTTCACCAGCTCTTCGCGAGGGTCAATTTCGTTTCCGGCTTCATCAAGCTGCGGCCGCGGCAAAAGCATTTTTGATTTTATCCGCATGAGCGTGGCCGCCACCAGGATAAATTCACTGGCCAGTTCTACGTTCAGATCCTCCAACCGGTGCATGTATACGAGGAAATCGTTCGTGATTTTGGAGATCGGGATATCGTAAATGTCCAGTTCATCGCGCTCGATAAAAAACAGCAACAAGTCAAAAGGCCCCTCAAAGAGCGGCAGGCGGATTTCGAAGTTCTCGGTTGTGGTCATGGATCGGCAAAAATACCGCGTTTCCGCTATTTACCGCTGAGCAAGCCGGCTCAGTTTCCCACAAAGTATTCACCCGCTGGCGTGGAAAACCCCCAAAATTGGCCGGGATCGGCAAAACAGTTACCTTCACGATCTGTTTTAACATTCATCATCCGTTTTTCACCCCATGTTAATTGAACCCGGGAAACTGCTGGCCGCGATCAATAGCCCTGACGATGTCAAAAAGCTTGATCAGGCTCAGTTGGTGCAGTTATGTGATGAGCTTCGGCACTTCATCATCGATAATGTCTCGGTTTATGGCGGGCATTTTGGCGCCAGTCTGGGCGTAGTAGAATTGACCGTTGCACTGCACTACGTGTTTAATACGCCCTACGACCAACTTGTGTGGGATGTAGGCCACCAGGCATACGGCCACAAGATATTGACCGGCCGGAGGGACACGTTTCATACCAACCGCGTGTACAAGGGCATTTCCGGATTCCCGAAACGGAAAGAAAGCATTTACGACACATTTGGAGTAGGCCATTCATCTACCTCGGTTTCGGCTGCATTAGGTATGGCCGTGGCCTCTAAGTATCAGGGTCTGGCCGACAAGCAGCATATTGCGGTGATCGGGGATGGTGCCATGACCGGTGGCATTGCCTTTGAGGGAATGAACCACGCGGGTGTGTCGGATTCAAATGTTCTGATCATCCTCAACGACAATTGCATGTCGATTGACCCTAACGTAGGGGCTTTGAAAGATTACCTGACTGACATTACCACATCCCGCACCTATAACAAATTGAAGGACGAGGTGTGGACAGCCTTGGGCAAACTTTCCAATTTTGGAAAAAGCGCTCAGGAGATCGTGTCGAAAGTAGAGCATGGAATCAAATCAACTGTGCTCAGTCAAAGCAACTTTTTTGAATCACTCAAGCTGCGCTACTTCGGCCCGGTAGACGGACACGATGTGGATCACCTGGTTCATGTTCTCAACGACCTGAAGAATATCAAAGGCCCGAAGTTGCTGCATTGCGTTACCGTGAAGGGAAAGGGTTACGGGCCGGCCGAAAAAGGCAACGCTACCACATGGCATGCTCCCGGCCTGTTTGATAAAATCACCGGAGAGATTTACAAGAAGACACCGGATAAGCCCCAGGCACCCAAGTACCAGGATGTTTTTGGCCACACGCTCGTGGAGCTGGCTAAGCAGAATGAAAAAATAATCGGCATCACACCCGCCATGCCGTCCGGCTCATCCATGAACATCATGATGAAGGAAATGCCCGACCGCGCATTTGACGTGGGTATTGCCGAGCAACATGCCGTCACGTTTTCAGCCGGGCTGGCCACACAAGGTCTGGTGCCATTCTGCAACATTTACAGTTCGTTCATGCAGCGTGCGTACGACCAGGTGGTGCACGATGTCTGCATACAGAATTTACCTGTTAACTTCTGCCTTGACCGCGCAGGCTTTGCCGGTGCCGATGGCCCAACGCACCATGGTGCGTATGATATTGCCTATTTCCGCTGTCTGCCGAATATGATTGTGGCAGCGCCTATGAACGAGCCGGAACTTCGAAACCTCATGTACATAGCGCAACTACCCCGGGCGGAAAAGGCATTCTCCATCCGCTACCCCCGTGGCCAGGGCGTGATGCCCAATTGGCGCACACCATTCGAGAAAATTGAAATTGGGAAGGGCCGGAAGTTGCGCGAAGGCGATGAGCTCGCGTTTGTTACCATCGGCCATATCGGCAACTATGCCACTGAAGTTTGTGAGCGGTTGCAGGCACGGGGTATTGAAGCAGGCCATTTCGATATGCGCTTTGTGAAACCGCTTGATGAACAGTTGCTGCATGACGTTTTCGCCCGGTACAAAAAAATAATCACCATTGAAGATGGATGCATACAGGGTGGTTTTGGCAGCGCCATTCTTGAATTTATGGCCGATCACAACTACACAGCCGAAGTGAGACGCCTCGGCATCCCGGATGCCATCATCGAGCACGGTGAACAGAATGAACTTCACCGCGAATGCGGTTTCGATCCGGATGGTATTGAGCGCGCAGCCCTGGCCATGCTGGAGCCAAGCCTCGCCAACCGGTAGGTTTACCAATGACGCAGCTGAATTTTCAACGAACCGGCACCGGATACCCTGTAGTGTTTATCCACGGGTACTGCGAAACTCTTGAAATCTGGCGCGACTTTGTTCCCCTGCTGTCTCCCTATCTGGATATCACCACAATCGACCTTCCGGGATTCGGACAGTCGCCACCACTGGCCGAGCCGTTTACTGTAGATTTGGTGGCCGACCAGGTAGCGGACTTTATCCACGCTCAACAGTTCAACCAAAAGCCAGTGCCGATTGGGCACTCGCTGGGCGGATACGTGGTACTGTCGTTAGTTGCCCGTCACCCGGGGTTGATCAACGGTGCCGGACTCTTTCACTCCACTGCCTTTGGCGACTCCGCGGAGAAAAAGGCCAACCGGAATAAGGCCATCGAGTTTGTGAATCGAAACGGACCCAGGCCGTTTGTTGATAACCTGATCCCCAATCTTTTTGCTAACCGTGATACGGATTCGGTGCAAAGGGCGCTCGACATCGGCTACCAGACCCCTGCGGCTACCGTGACCGCGTATGCTGCGGCCATGCGCGACCGCCCCGACCGATCGTCCGTATTGGCTGACCTGGGCGAAAGACTATTGATCATCGCTGGTGAGCAGGATTCGGTGGTGCCGGAAGCCGTAAGCCGGGAGATGGCGCAGTTGGCTAAAAACGCAGTTTTTGCTCTTCTTTCGGGGGTTGGCCATATGGGGATGCTGGAAGCACCTGAAGCCTGTGCCGGAGCAGTCCTTTCCTTTATGCGGAAAAACCGCCTAGAACGTTAAATTTTAATGCTTTTTTGGTTACTTGCTTCTTCGCAGAGAGATGAAGCATTGCCTATATTTGTTTGTTAATTAACTTAACCCCGCTAACACCTGATTATGGAAGAAGTTGTCGATCCAAACAAGTACGCCTCCTGGAATAGTCTGGCGCTTAACCTCGCCTATATTTGCTGGGGCCTGGGCATTCTGATTGCTCTTGGGTATTTTATCCGGTTAGCCGCAATCGGAGATAACAAAGACAAGTATGATTTCATCAACAAGCATGAAATCAAGTTCCTGTGGATCGCGTCCATCGTTCTTATTCTGGGCGGGTGCTTCTTTTTCAATGCAAACGTCACAGAACTCACTCCGGTTTGGATTTTCGTCCGGCTATTCATGACAGTAGCTTTTGGAATGCTGGTAGGTCTGGTAATCCAGAACCTGCTGAATTTTTATTACCCGTTCTTTATCGAAAAGCGGTTAAAGGTATTGCGCTACAAGCCGCGGGTTTCGCCTAAGACCGGCAAGGCTATGAAGTTGTTGAGCGAAGAAGAAGAAGATGCCTACATGGATGAAGGTATGATTGCGGAGGAGAACGTTTTCTCAGTTGACTATGATGTGTGGAAGGATGAGGAGACAGGCTACATCAAGATTGAGAAATATGCAGGTCACCTTCACGCGTTGCAGTGCCCCGAGTGTAATTATCAGACATTTAAAGTAGTACGTGAAGAGGTGATCACGCAACCGTCACCCTCAGCAGAAGGCGAGTTGATGAAGCACTACCAGTGTGGCTACTGCGGGTACAAAGCCAAGAAGGCAGTTGCCCTGAAGAATTCTTCCAAGCTGGAGGAGGCTGCCGCTGCAGCAGGCTAAGCAGAAGACATGATAAGAAATAAAAGGACCCGGCAGTGCCGGGTTTTTTGTTTTAGAGTTGTGGCAACCGAACCTGATCGGCATAGAACTTCATCCGGCTATGGCGTGTGTTCAGCCGGTCGATGCGTTCAATACAGGCTTTTTTGTGATTGATAAAAACCTCGAAGTAGTCGGAGCCGAGCAGGAAGAGGTTCACCTTGTAGCTGTAGTACCGAATCCCCACAATAAACACACCCTCTTCGTACAGCGCTTTGACTTGGTCATCGCGCGACAGCTTTTCAAATGGCAGGGTTGAGGCCATTCCTAAAGCTACGACTTTTTGAGGAGTTCCGGAACCTAGGCGAGTTTTAGTTTTAGGAAATCGATTGTCCGTTTCCAGGCCAACTCAGCGGCCTCTTTGTTGTACCGCGTAGGAGCCGTGTCGTTGTGGAAGGCATGCTGTGCCCCTTCGTACATGTGCAACTCGTAGGCAATCCCCGATTTTTTCAACGCTTCTTCGTAAGCCGGAATGCCGGCATTGATTCGCTCGTCCTGCCCGGCATAGTGAAGTTGAAGGGCAGCTTTAATTTTCGGTACATCTGCCAGCTCCGCCTGCCGGCCATAGAATGGGCAAGCCGCTTTTAAGTCGGGTACGTTTACCGCCATGAGGTTTGCCATTCCTCCACCCCAGCAGAAGCCGATTACACCCAACTTGCCGTTGCAATCTTTTCGTGCTTTGATGACTTCAAAGGCGTTGGTGAAGTTCTTCAGGTTTTTCTGTGTGTCTAGTTTTTGAAACAATTCGCGCGCTTTGTCGGCATCGGTGGGTGTGCCGCCCAACGGGGAAAGAGCATCGGGTGCAAATGCCAGAAAACCTTCGAGAGCCATTCTGCGGGTTACATCTTCAATGTGCGGATTCAATCCCCGGTTTTCGTGGATGACCATCACAGCACCGTACTTTTTCTTTTTGGCAGGCCGAACCACGTATAGCCGCATATTCCCTTCGCCTTCGGCCAGGTATGTCACATACTCTGATTTCAGGCGCTTGTCATCCGGTGGAACGGTTTGTGCCTTGGCATAATTAACTTCCAACATCGGTAAGACGGCAAGCGCTGCCGCGGTGCCTCCCGTTAGTTTGGCCAGGCGGCTGAGGAACTCTTCCCGCTTTAACGGCTTATGGGTGTACTCGTCAAAAAGGTTGATGATCTTCTGATCCATAACATTTGCATTTTTGGGAAGGTATCCAAATAGAGCTTGGGGTTCCAAAGGCATTTCCACCAGCCTTTTGTTTTGTTTTAAGGAAGGTCTAAATTTGCTGCCCCAAACGGTGAATGTAGCTCAGTTGGTTAGAGCACCAGATTGTGATTCTGGGGGTCGTGGGTTCGAGCCCCATCTTTCACCCAAATCCCGCGCAAGCGGGATTTTTTATTGATGGATTTTTCGGTTTACATTTTACAATCCGAACGAGACGGTTCATTTTACATCGGCCAAACATCCGATTTGGCCGATCGATTAAGACGGCATAACCTTGGGTTGGAGAAATACACCTCGAGAAAGGCGCCTTGGCGATTGTACTGGACTCAGCGAGTAGCGACACGAAGTGAAGCAATTAGGCTGGAGCGAAAGATTAAGAATTTCAAATCGCGGGCGCGAATCGTGAATTTTGTTTTGGCAAATGGTGGGCCAGTGGGTCCCGTGGCGTAGCCACGAGGATGCTCGTCACACCTCGGTGTGACGGCATTCGAGCCCCATCTTTCACCCAAGTCCCGCCCGTGCGGGACTTTTTTTTGATGAGCTTTAGTGCTTACATCTTGCAGTGGGAGCGAGACGGCCCATGGGCAGACAGGTCACACCCGACTTCAAATGCCTGAACATGACATACATCATGTGCTGAACCGGTGCCGCGGAATAGCTTTGATCTATTGAAGACCCATTTTATGGCCCGAATTCCCTCCGATCTAGAGATTGCTCAGTCCGCTACATTAAAACCAATTACCGCCATTGCTGAAAATCTTGGTATTCCGCCCGGGGAGTTGGAATTGTATGGAAAGTATAAAGCCAAGCTTCCACTTTCGTTGATCAAAGATCATCGATGGAAAAAAAGTAAGCTGATTCTTGTCACCGCCATGACACCAACATCAGCCGGAGAGGGAAAGACCATGACCGCCATCGGGTTAACCGAAGGACTTAACCTGTTGGGCAAGCGTACCACAGTTGTTTTGCGCGAACCCTCGCTCGGCCCGGTATTTGGCTTAAAGGGGGGAGCGGCCGGAGGTGGCTACTCGCAGGTAGTACCCATGGAGGATATCAACCTTCATTTCACCGGGGACTTCGCAGCAGTGGAAAAGGCAAACAACCTTCTGGCTGCTTTGATCGACCACGACATTCAGCGGTCCGATGGTTCGCTTGACATCGATCCCCGCACCGTGGAGTGGAAGCGTGTGATAGATATGAACGATCGCGCGTTACGCAATATCATAACCGGGCTCGGAGGCCGCACGGGTGGCGTTATTCGCGAAACAGGATTCAACATCACCGCGGCATCGGAAATCATGGCCATCCTGTGCCTGGCCAAAGACCTGGGCGATCTTCGCGAAAAGATCGCTAACATTTATGTTGGAGATTCGAGGCAACGCGGACCCGTGTTCGCCCGTGATTTACACGCTCAGGGTGCCGTGGCCCTGTTGCTTAAGGACGCGATCAAACCTAATCTTGTACAGACACTTAATGGCTCTCCAGCCATTATTCACGGAGGTCCCTTTGGCAACATTGCTCAGGGGGCCAACTCGATCATCGCCACCCGCATGGGGCTTAGCCTCACCGACTATGTTGTAACGGAGGCCGGCTTTGGATCCGATCTTGGAGCTGAAAAGTTTGTAGATATTGTATGCGGGTATGGCGGATTTTCACCGCATGCCATGGTGATTGTGGCAACAATTCGTGCCATGAAGTTTCATGGTGGCGTGCGCAAGGAAGATTTGCACATACCGAATGTGGCAGCTCTTCAAAATGGTTTCGCTAATCTTGAGAAGCATATCGAGAACACCCAAATCTTTGGCGTGCCGGCTGTCGTGTCGCTCAACCGCTTCGCTACCGATTCCGATGAGGAGTTAAACTGGGTACTGCAGAAGTGTCGCGAGCTGGGTGTAGAGGTCGCGCTTTCAGAGGCATGGGAGAAGGGCGGTGCAGGCGCGAAGGAACTCGCAGCAAAGGTGGCGCAGGCCGCTGACCAATTTACAGGAACATGCAAACCCGTGTACGATTGGCACATGTCAGTGCCTGACAAAATCGAGTTGATTGCCACCCGCATTTACGGAGCCAGACGCGTGGAGTTCCTGCCGAAGGCCAAACAAAGCCTGGGGAAAATCGATCGGCTCAGCCTCAGCCAGGTGCCGATCTGCATGGCCAAAACGCAAAACTCCTTTTCCGATGACGCCCGCAAACTGGGCCGCCCGCGCGACTTCACCATTACTGTACGCGAGATTGAAGTGGCGGCCGGAGCTGGTTTCGTCATTCCCATTACCGGTGACATGATGCGCATGCCCGCTTTGCCGCCCGTTCCCGCAGCGCTTGGCATGGACATTTCCCCGGAAGGTGTCATTACCGGTTTGTCCTGATGCGGTGAGATCCCGCGGTCATCAAAGGGCATGTTGCGAGCGGCTACTCGGTGATCGGTTTTCTATTGTCGGGGAAGTTCAAAAAGCTGGTCCCAAGCGGTGAGAGCTGGCTTCGGTTGCAGTTGCTGATCCACCAAACCGAGATAAGCAAAGTAGGCAATGCTGGGCGGTACATCTACAGGCAGTCCGGTTAGATCCAGATCGGTGAACACAAGTTGAAAAACAGCCGTAGCATTTACTGCCATCAATAAATCATGATGCCGCGAAATGTAATCTGCCTGTGCCTGAGGGGAACTCGTAAACACACGCGTTGGGGCATTGACAGAACCGGATGTCCACCCGCCTTCGGAGATGAATACCGGAATGTTTTTTCCTTCAACCAGCTGACTATAATAGTTCAAGGGAATGTCTGCCGGCTTATCGAACCCAAAGTAGGGATAGGAAGAAAGACCAAGCTCTTCGACAAACGGAAAGTCAGTGAAATCCTGTGCGATGCCCTCAAAACTTCCGCCTGCTAACTTTCCCCACGCGTGATCGACCTGTACACTAACGCTGAGTTTCGCTTTTGAGCCGCGTGCCTTCAACACCTGCGCAGCTTTATTGGCCGCTGTTTTCACGCCCTGGTAAATGACGGAAGGTGCGGCCGTTCGAATCAGATTCGTTTCGAGGGCCAGACCGAGGTGTTCGGGCTGCAAGATGGCGTCAAACGCGAGGAGAAACTCCTGGTAGAGTTGTTGGATGGCGGGTTCGCTGATGCTGCGACCTGCCTGCTGCAAGTCTACGGCATCGTTCGCCCGGTCGAGTCCGTTTTGCGGATCAATGTAAACCCACAACTCAAAATTCTTGCTGCGATAGAACGCGGCCAGGTCTTTGAAATTTGTGTTGATATACGCTTCCGGTGTTGTGCCGCTCAGCAGCTGTTCCCACGGCACTTCGTGTGTCATGATGGCCGCATCGGCCCGTTGCGTCCAAATATTCAGCGATTGAATGAAAAGGTCGAAGTTGTCGAAGCGGGGTGCAGAGTTTTGGAACCCCATGCGATAGCTGCGGGCAGGAGCAGGGTCGCTTTTGTTGCAGCTGGAAAGCCCCATCAAAGCGAGAAGCATTGAGCATACCGCAAGCCGTTTCATGATCGTATGACG
>JBKCJM010000077.1:0-7048 GCA_046301755.1 Cyclobacteriaceae bacterium | reverse complement strand
TGGCTTAGCAACGGGTTGTACACCTACTTCCGTAAAAACCCAGCCACCCCAATCGAGTCGGTAGCCAGTAAGCTTACCGAGATCACCGACAAACACATTGCGCCTGAAATTGAGCAGTTCCTCGGAGTTTCGGTAGCGAAGTTTCGCGAGAGCGGCAACGAGTACGGGTATGTGCCGTACCCGTTGTTGAATTCGCACTTGCGGTCGTCCTGGAGCGATGAGATTGAGCCGACCGGTAACCTGGCTTACGTCTACGTGTTTGGTGCCGTGGGCCTTTTCATCCTGGTGATTGCCTGCATCAACTTCATGAACTTATCCACTGCCCGCTCGGCCGGCCGCGCCAAAGAAGTTGGCCTGCGGAAAACTCTCGGTTCGGTCCGGTCGCAGATGATCGGCCAGTTTCTGGCGGAATCGACTGTATACGGGTTGCTGGCGTTGGTTATTGCCTTCGCGCTCACCTTTCTGTTATTGCCGCAGTTCAATGTGCTGTCAGGCAAAGAACTTTCCTTTGCTATGCTGCTGAGCCCTCAGTTCCTGCTCGGTGCAATCGGTCTATTGCTGGTTATCGGCCTTTTGGCCGGAAGCTATCCGGCCTTTTACCTCACCGCCTTCAGTCCGGTGGAGGTGCTGAAGGGCAAGGTGCGGGCGGGGATGAAGAGCAGGGGTATTCGCAGCGGGCTCGTGGTTTTTCAATTTGCCCTGTCTGTCATCCTCATTGTGTGCACCATCATCAGCTACCAGCAAATCAATTTTCTCCAAAGCCGCAACATCGGGCTCGACAAGCACAACGTGCTGGTATTGAATAACACGGGCCGTTTAGGCACCAATCAGAAGGCATTCAAAGATTTGCTGCTCGAGCAAACCGGTATTTCGAAGGTAAGCTATACGAACAACGTTTTTCCGGGTGTTAACAACACTACAGCATTCCGCTCGGCCACTACACGAAAGGATCATGTGATGGGCACGTACTATGCCGATGTTGATCATGCAGACGTGATGAAATTTGAATTGGTTCAGGGCCGTTACTTTTCCAACGAATTCCCCTCCGATACCCTGGCTGTGGTACTGAATGAGGCGGCCGTGAAAGAACTGGGGTGGGAGAAACCCCTCGAAGAAAAACTGATCGTTTTTGATGATGGCCCCAGCGGTGGCCCGCAGGAAGTGCCGATGCGGGTGATTGGTGTCGTCAAAGATTTCAACTTCGAATCGTTCAAGACCCGCGTGCGGCCGATGGTGCTGCGCGTAACCGAAACCTCGGGCAACCTGTTGGTGCGCTACGATGGCGAGGCCACGACAGCCGTAGCCGCAGTTGAAAAACTGTGGAAGCAGTATGCCTCGGGTGATCCGTTTGAGTATGCATTCCTCGATCAGAATTTTGATTCGCTTTTTCGGGAGGAGCAGCGCCTGAGTAAGCTATTCCTGGTATTCACCGGCCTGGCGATTTTCATTGCCTGCCTCGGTTTGTTTGCCCTGGCGAGTTTCACAGCCGAACAGCGCACCAAAGAGATCGGAATCCGAAAGGCGATGGGCGCTTCTGTGCTCGGGATTACGGGGTTACTCTCGGGGGAGTTCACCCTGCTGGTCGTGGTATCCATTCTGCTTGCCGTGTTTCCGGCCTGGTACCTGATGAATAGCTGGCTGGGCCAGTTTGCCTATCGCATAGACATTAATATCATGGTGTTTGTCCTGAGCGGGATGGCCGCCCTGGTAATTGCCTGGCTCACCGTAGTTTTCCAGTCCCTAAAAGCGGCCATGGCCAAGCCGGTAAACTCGTTGCGGTACGAGTAGCCAGTCCGGATTTTTTATAAAATATTGATTTACAGCTCCTTTCATATTTGAAAGGGGCTTTTTCGCTTTGTGGAATTCGTGTGGATAACCTGTTGAAAATTTGGCCGTAACATTCACCCAACCAATAAATAATATTGAGGAAATTGGGTAAAAATTACCTTAGCCCATGGAAACGAAAGAGCCCAAAGCGAATAAGAAAAAGCAGAAAGTGTCGAAAAAAGCCCTGCGCACGTTGTTGACTGACTCGTTGGTACAATCGCTGGACGGCCTGGAGTTGCCCAAGGCAAACAAGAAGGTGAAGAAGGTGATGACCAAGGCCTCGAAGGCATTGGCGTCAACGTACGCCCGGTTGATCAAAAAGCAAATGAAACAGGCGAAATCGAAGAGCAAGTCGAAGAAGCCTGTAGCTGATAAAGCAAACAACGGACAGGTTGCAGTAGCAGCCTAAAGAACTGGCCGTAGCGGCCGTTAAGGTGTTTGTTAAACGTTGAAAGTGCGCATCGTCCGTTGCGCACTTTCTTTTTTTGATCGATCCCTGATCTCTGTTACCTTCGGAGAAATCCGAGGCATGAAAAAATTTCTTCTTCCCGCTTTTGTCCTGCTCGCCCAACTGGCAGCCGCCCAATCGTTCGAGCCCTCACTTTTTAACGACCTGCGTTTCCGCTTCATCGGCCCGCATGGAAACCGCGCCATTGCCGTGGCAGGCGAACCAGGCAACCCGCAGGTGAGCTATATCGGGGCGGCCTCCGGTGGTTTGTGGAAAACAGAAGATATGGGTTACCACTGGCGCCCCGTGTTCGATGGCATGGATGACTCCTCCATAGGTGCTATCGGGCTCTCGCCTTCACACCCCAAACAAGTGTGGGTCGGTACTGGCGAAACCTTTCTTATCCGCCCGCACCACTCGGTGGGCAACGGAGTTTACAAATCATCCAATGCCGGAAAATCCTGGAAGCACATGGGCCTCGAGCGCACCTTCCGCATCAGCCGCGTGATTGTACACCCCACCGACACCAACACGGTGTACGTGGCCTCCATGGGTCACACCCATGCGCCTCAGCAGGAGCGGGGCATTTACAAAACCACGGATGGCGGCAAAACCTGGGAGCGCGTTTTGTTTGTGAATGAATTCACAGGAGCTTCTGATTTATCAATGGACCCTAAAAACCCGGATATTCTTTTTGCCGCGATGTGGCAGGTGGAGATCACTACGTGGAATTTAAAAAGCGGAGGACCGGGCAGCGGCATTTACCGATCGAAAGACGGAGGAAAAACCTGGCAACCGTTGCGCAACGGCCTCGAGAGCGGTCCGGCTCACCCTGTGGGCAAAACCTCGGTGGATGTGGCGTACACCAATCCAAAAATCGTGTATGCATTGGTTGAGGATAAGGAGCCGCGCCTGTACCGGTCCGAAGACGGAGGCGACTCCTGGAAGCTGATGCAAAAGAATCACTCCATGGGCCAGCGTGCGGGCTACTACATCCGCCTGCGCGTGTCCACCCGCGATGAAAACGAACTCTACACCATTTGTGTGGGCGTGCTGAAGTCGGTAGACGGGGGAAAGTCGTTTGTCAAGGATTTCAGCCCATGGGCGGCCGGTGGCGATAACCACGACATGTGGTTCGATCCGAAAATGCCGGAGCGCATCATGTGCGCACATGATGGCTGCGCCAACCTGTCGTTCAACGGAGGAAAAACCTGGGAGAACATCAACCTGCCCATTGCGCAGATGTACCACGTAGCAGTAGATAATCAAGTACCGTATTACGTGTACAGCAATCGACAGGATGCGTGGTCGTACCGCGGGCCCAGCCGCAACCTGGGCGGCTGGTCGATTCCATTGGGCATGTGGATGGGTGTGGGCGGCTGCGAAAGTGGGTTTGCACAACCCGATCCGTTTGATAACAACACGGTGTGGTCGGGCTGCTACGATGGTGGCCTGGATGTGTTCGATGTGCAGTCGATGCACAGCCGCGATGTGCGCGTGTGGCCGGAAACCCAAATCGGCCAGGCTCCGGCTGATGCCCGCTACCGCTGGCACTGGAATTTTCCGTTTGTGATCTCGCGGTATGTACGTGGCCGCGTGTGGGCCGGCAGCCAGTTTGTGCACCAGAGCGACAATCGCGGGCAAAGCTGGCGCGAAATCAGCCTCGACCTTACCACCAATGACAAAACCCACCAGCAGAACTCGGGCGGCATGGCCAACGACAACCTGATGACGTGGGACGGTTGCACGCTGCTCGCCATGGCCGAATCGCCCAAACAGGAGGGCGTGCTGTGGACGGGTAGTAACGATGGCCTCGTTCACGTGACGCGCGATGGCGGCAAGAGCTGGCAGCGCGTGTCCGATAACATCAAAGACTTACCGAAGTGGGCCACGATCCGCCACATTGATGCTTCATGGCACGAGGCGGGCACCGCGTACATGGCGGCCACCGCCAACTACATCGGCAATTTCGAAAGCTTCGTTTACAAGACCACCGATTTTGGCAAAACCTGGACGCGCCTGCCGGTGAATTTGCCATACTCCAACAGCAACTACGTGCACCAGATTGTGGAAGACCCGGGAAAGAAAGGCCTTCTTTTTCTGGGGACCGATAAGGCGTTGTATTTCTCACCGGACGATGGTCAGAACTGGGTGCGACTGAAAAGCAACCTGCCGCCCGCGCCCATGTACGGTATTGTGGTACAGCAAAATTTCCGCGATCTGGTGGTGGCCACCTATGGTCGCGGCATTTACATTCTGGATGACATTACCCCGCTGCGCGAGTTCAGCGCACAGGTGCAGCAGAAAAATGCGCATTTGTTTTCGCTGCGACCGGCTTACCGGTTCCGTCAGCGCGAGAACATAAAGGTAGAGGATGGATTCAGCAACGGACAAAATCCTCCTTACGGTGCCGACATCAACTTTTACCTGAAGGAGAAGTCGAAGGATAGCGTGGAATTGCGCGTGCTGAACGACAAAGGCGAAACCGTGCAAACCCTGAATGTGAAAAACCGACCCGGCCTGCAGCGTGTGTGGTGGGATTTGCGGCTGGAGGATTACGTGCTGCCCAGGCTGCGCACTAAACCGCGCGGTAAAGAATGGGTGCAGTTGAACGACAAAGGTGAACGCGATATGTTTATCTATGATCTCGACATCGGTCCGGGACTTACGGCTCCGTTGGTGCCGCCCGGAAAATATACGGTGGTGTTGAAGGCACATGGCCAGGAGCAACGGCAGGAGATTACGGTGCTGCGCGACCCCACTACCCGCGGGCTGGACAGCGACATCGCGGCTCAATATGAGCATGGCGTCAAGATGTTCACGGCCATTAACCTCACGCTCTCGCTTATTGATGACATGGAGCGCACGCGGGCTGAGCTGTTGAAATCAAAAGACCCTAAGGCGGCCGCGTTGGAAGAAAAGATCTATCAGTTGGAGGCGAAGCTGCACGATGTGCATGCCACAGGCGCGCGCATGGACATTTTCCGCAACCCGCCCCAGGTGCTGGAGCGGTTGCTGGCGATGAGCAAAGAAGGGATTGTAAGCAGTGCCGATTATGGCCCTACCGACCAGCAGGTGGAAGTGTACCGCAAGCAGCAAAAGATACTGGCTGATGTAGAGATGGCGTACAAAAACCTCAAACAGTCCGCTGAGATGAAGAAGCTGAAGGGGATGTGAGATTAGAGCTCGGTCGATGGGAATCAGGGTGGCCTTTGGGATAACCACCTTTTCTAACCCCTGTTTTTCTTTTCTTTCCAGTTAAATAACTCCTCTGTGGTTATAAAATTTTTGAAACCTTTTTTCTCAAGGCCCTTTCTCAAGTGCTTATCACCACTCCAGATTTTGCACCGGAAATGCCGGGCGAACGCGATGTATACAGTGTCCTTCACGTCAACATCAGCAACTAATTTCTGGGCGGCTAGCCAGGTAGACACCTTGATTTGCTCTTCGGAAATAAACGTTACACCGCTATAAAGTTGGAACTCCGACTCCCGGATTTCCTCCAACGTCATGTTGGATAATTTGATAAGTTTAGGATAGTGCTTTTTGATTTCAGTACGTAGAAAATTCGGTGCAATAAAATCCACCAGTCCCGCAGAATTGATTAGTAAGTCGCCAATTCTGCCATTTGTATTTAGAATTCCGCTGAATACAATATTGGCATCCAGAATGACTCTCACTTTATAAAACGCTTACGGTTTTTGCGCCACCACGATGCGGTTACTTCATTAGCCAGTTTATCCACTTCATTTTGTTTAGCCTTGCTTTTTGAAGTGGCCTCCAGATACTTGATATAATCAATCAGCCTTTGTAAACCAAAGCTATCGATGGAAGATGATACAGTAATGGTAATTTGATCGTTATTTGATCGTTCAACTGTCATATTGCTTTAGGACTGTATTCAAAAGTAAGAAAAAGTAGATAAGTACTGAATAGGTCTTATTTGAAAGTATAGGGCCGATCTGTTTGAGTTGGTATAGCAGAAAGCGTACATAAACCCTGTTCAGCTGAGATGAATAAGCTGAAAGGGATGTGAGAGAATGCAAGAAAACTACCTCCGTGCGGGCTGTTGCTGGGTGCTGCAGTGAATGCCACCGCCATTGCGGTTCAGTGGCAAGGCATCGATCCATACCTGCTCGCGGTCAGGGAATACCTCTTTGAAAATAGCTTTTACCCGGTCTTCTACTTCAGCCGGGGTGCCGTGCGCGGTGTACGTGGCATTGAGCACGACTCCGTTGGTCACTAAAAAATTCAGATACGATGAGGCCGCCACCCGAATTAACGTGTCGCCAGGATTTGGTCGCTCGCTGCGAAGAAAGGCCTTTGGTGTAAGCTTCCAAAATTCATGGTCGTCTTTTTTCTCCGCCACCACCGCGGGCCACTCGATCAGCCTCGGCAGCGGCACTTTGACGATCCGAAAGGGTTTTCCGTCCTGGTCGGTCGAAGCTTCGAGTATCTGGAGATTCTCCTGCAGGCGTTCGTAGGTGACGCGGTTGAGCGGGTGCGCATCTTTCTCCGCCTCATCAACCCACGCCAGCAAAATGGTATTGGCATCGGCAAACCGCACGAACTCATCGGTGTGGCCACCCGTACCCATGGTAACGTACTTGCCCCCATGCAGGTGCCAGATGTGCTCGTCATCGGCCAGCCCTTTCTTCATCCAGATCACTTTTGAAATACCCAACACGCGTTTGTACTCGGCTTCAATTTCTTCTTTCGTCCAGCCCGGGTTGCGCTGCAGCGTAACGGCCTCGTTTTGAATGAGCACGCCTT
>JBKCJM010000076.1:0-10351 GCA_046301755.1 Cyclobacteriaceae bacterium | reverse complement strand
AGCGACTGGCCGCTCGGAAAAAAAATATGAAGCGAGTCTGCCTTTCGTGAAAGCGCCAGTGACTGGTCAAACCAAACTGAATCGGCCTGATGGATGCAGAGTTGCTGTCGCGGCATGTGATACAAGTGAAACAAGATCCCCTCCTGCGTTTTCATCCAGGGTGTTTTTACCACGAGCTGATCATACTGCCGTGCAGGATCAATCGGAGGAAAGCCGCGAATGGAATACTTTTCCTTTTTCACAACAACGAGTTGGTCATACACCGAAATCTGCTGCCGGTCGAGAGGAACAACCTCTTTTAAGGAAGCGTCAACCAAACCCTCGAGAGCGCCATTGCGCACATGATAGCGGTCGCCAAACTGGCGGAAATCATCGGCCACCAGCGGCTGCGGCAACGGCTGTCGGTTGGCAACCCGTGCAATGGCTGACAGCGGAAAGATGTGGCGCTTGCCGAGGCGTGTAGCCAACAGAAATTCACCAACCACCTGAAGCTGCTCCCAGGCAGGTGGCATTAGCTCTACACCGGCCAGCGAGGCCAGTCCCCAGTGGTTCCGCTTGCGAAAGGCCAAAAACGATTCCAGAGGTTCGATCTCCTCAACATCCGACAATAAAAGCCGGCCGCTGGCATGGTAAAGCGCACCCGTTGAGTCGTTTGACACAAAAAGGTGTCCGGTGGAAAACCATTGAACGTTGTCCTTGAATGAAGAAAGATGCTTTAACTGGCGGGAGAACACACCGGAGGAAGGGGATATCAGGATCGGTTGTGTAACCGGCTCGCAGCGACAGGCGTCTGTTAAATCTTCGAATGTGGCCGGCACAACCACTTTACCATGTTCATCTACAAATCCAATTTTTCCGGATGACACAAACGGAAGCAGGAAACCCTCGCTCAGCCGTTGCTCAAGACGAAGGGAATCAGACCAGGGAAAATCGGTGGAGTCAGGCTTGAGGTGAAACAGAAAGTCGCGTGCAACCTTCGCCCACGGGCTTGCCGGATATCCTTTGATAAAGTTGTTAAAGTCCCGTGGGTTGCCTCCTGCCGTTACAATCTCGAAGATCTTTTTTTCGGCTGCACCACGATAGGGATTATCAGGGTACTTCGTTGTGAAATCCCCGAAAGCCTCCCAAGTGCCGATGCGTGCTGCCTGTTCGAATTGAAGGCGATGCAGGCGCGCCCGTGCGTCTGCCTCGCGGGCTGAACCGGGGTAGCGCATCAGGTAGCCCAGGTAGCCGTCTTCTGTGTGCAGCCGCAACGCGTCAGCGTACGCCAATTCATTGCGCAGCTCAATTGTCTGCAGCACCTGAAGTGCATCGAAAAAAGCGACTGTAAAATATTGATAGGCATCTACGCTATGCTGGGCTTTCGCCCGCTGAAACGCGAGACTGTCGACAGTGAGTTTGAGGCCGAATAGCCGTGAACTATCAAGTTGGTCGCGCTTCAGCCGTTCACGTTCACGGGCGCTTTTGCGCGAATAGGTAAGCAACGATTTCCTGATCCACGTATGGGCAGAGTCGATTTGCGAGCCGGGGTTACGGCTGGAGGCATACCACGAGGCCACGCCATACTGGCTTACCACATCGAGGCTGTCCCTCCGGAGGTTTCTCTGCAGCAAGTCAAGGGCTTGCTTCCACTTCCCTTTTTCCATCAACTGGCGGGGCGATTTGAGCATCAAAACCTGTCCTTGTCCGTCCAGGAAAAAAAAGACCCACACCGCCACAAGCCACAGTCGCATGGGGTGAAGATAATTCAAAAACGGTAGTGGGCTATGCAAGAAAAAGCCCGCCTTCGCTGGAAGCTCTGGCGGGCGATGTCGGGGTGAGTAGATTCGAACTACCGACCTCCACGTCCCTAACGTGATGCGCTAACCGGGCTGCGCTACACCCCGAAAAAATCTTTCCAAACTCCAGGCTCACTACTCTCCTTGAAATTCATCAATCCTCAAAAGTAACTTCGCCCCGGACCCCAAATGAGGGTGCAAGTATACGATTTTTTGGAACAGATTGCCATTATCAAACCAAATGCCCCGCCCAGGAAAACTGGGGCGGGGGACTGGTCATTTTTGAATATCAATAAAATCGAATGCCTAACAGCTGCGGAAGGAGCCCCTTGATTTTTTCAGGCTCTACAGCACCTGTCTTCTCTCCCGTCCTGAACTCCTCGGGTGACATTACTTTCAGAGGCTGCACAAGCTTTTCGCCAGACAGCACACTGTTGATTTTCTTCACTTTTTCAGACGAGATCACATCAAACTTCTTTTGCACATCGGCAATCTCTGAAGCTAATGTTTTTACGCGTTCCAACTGAGAAGCGCCAGGGTTACCCGGATAGCCGTTTACCTGACCATACAACTCAGCTACACGCTCCGTCAGGCGCTTTTCGGTTGCCACGTAGAAGTCACCACCCTTAAAAGCAATAACATCATTTTGTGTTTCCAACTCATTAATCAGCGGTTTAAGTGCCTTATTGAACTTCGGGTACTTGGCCGCCCGTTCACGAGCCTGTTTGAGCAAATCGGCTTGAGCAGCGTAGACGTAGGCGATTTGTTCGGCCTGCCGGAAGAGTGTCTGTGTGGTCTCCGACTTTATCTTTCGTTCTGCAAGCGTGTAAACCGAATTCTCCGGATAAACCAGTGTAAATGAACCCCAATGCTCCTCTTTGCCTTTGATGACTTTGACTTTATACGTGCCAGCCTCCAGCGAGGGTCCAAAAAACGCACCGCCAACCGCTTCCCGCGTATCAGACGGGGGTATGCGCGGACGATCTCTGCTGAGAATAAGATCGACTATGTTTACTCCGGCACTCTTTCCAGCCGGAATTTCTTTAATCAGCGTTCCATCCAGATCGTAGACTTCAATAGCCATTTTACCGAAGGTATGCCGCTTACTCATAAAATACACGAGCTGTGGTATCGGATTTGGGTTTTCTGCATAGAACACATCATCGCCCGCGGATGGGTTACGGCCCGTACCACCTTGCTCACTCAAAACGGTCGGCTTGGTCTCAAGAAAAGCGAACGGCTTGCTTAGCAATTCAGCAGTAACTTGGCGGAGTGGAGTGATGTCATCAATGATATAAATACCCCGGCCATGCGTGGCCAAAACGAGTGAACTCTCGGTTGGGTGAATCACGAGGTCATGCACGGCCACTTTCGGCAGGTTATTTTCGAACCGATTCCACTTTTTTCCACCATCAACCGAAACAAAAAGTCCGAACTCGGTGCCAAGGAAAAGCAGGTTGGGATTTTTCAAGTCCTCCCGGATCACGTAGGCGAATCCATCAATTTCCGGAGTTGCCAACGATGTCCACGTGGTGCCTCCGTCCTGAGTTACATATACATAGGGTTTCTTGTCGCCATTGCGATGGTTATCAAAAGTCACGAACGCGCGCTTTGCATCGTGGCGACTGGCTTCGACATACGAACACCAATTGCCGGCCGGCAACTCGGGAATGTTTTTGGTGACATTCGTCCAGGTTGCTCCCTGGTTGGTCGTTACCTGCAGCTGGCCATCATCCGTGCCGGCCCAAATCACTTGCTCGCTCAGGGGCGACTCAGCTACAGCATACACGGTGGTGTTGTTCTCGGCAGATGAGTTATCGATTGATAACCCACCGGTCTGCTTTTGGCGCTGACGTTTCGGATCATTGGTCGTGAGGTCAGGAGAAATTTTCTTCCAGGTATCGCCACGGTCATCCGACATAAACAGGAATTGTGTTCCTGCATAGATACGGTCGGCCTTGTTGGGGCTTTGCACTAATGGCGTGTTCCAGTTAAACCGAAGTTCCGGCTCTCCTTTGCCAGAAAACGGCTTAATTCCTTTTGCCTGTCCTGTCTTCAAATTAATGCGCGACATCTCGCCACCTTGAGCCTCGGCATAGACAATGTCCCGATCGGTCGGGTGACGGTGTGCGTAAAAGCCATCACCGTAGTACGCTAATTTCCAATCGGCATTGGTTACACCACCTGCCGATTGTGAAGGACCGTACCATGACCCATTGTCCTGCAGGCCTCCGTAGACATTAAAAGGCTTATCATTATCCACGGTTACATGATAAAATTGACCTACCGGCAAATTATCCCACATCCGGAAGGTATAACCCTGGTCAAACGATTCGTAGACGCCACCGTCAGTTCCGAGAAGAATGTGGTTGGAGTTTTTTGGATCAATCCACCCGGCATGCACATCAGCATGCGGACTGCCCATGGAGCGAAACTTGATACCACCATCGGTACTGATAATCGGAATATAGGCGCACTTGATAAGATTATTTGCGTTTTTCGGATCTACCGTTAAACGTGAAAAGTAAAACGGACGCACCGTATTGCTGAAATCGCTGTTGATCTTCTTCCACGACAAACCCTGGTCTTCCGATTTGTAGAGTCCCTTGTTCTGATCACCTTTGGCTTCGATGCTGGCATAGAGAACTTTCGTATCAGACGGGGCAACGGCTATTCCGATGCGGCCCAGGGTGGCAGGTAATCCACTGTGAATTTTATTCCACGTCTTCCCGCCATCTGTAGATTTGAAGAGGGCGCTCGTTCCCGTGAATCCTGAGTCGAAGAAATCCGGATATCTCCGGTGGCTCCACATCGCTGCATATATGATGTCTGGGTTGGCCGGGTCAAGGTCCATGTCGGCACAACCTGTATTCTCATCGATGTAGAGAATCTTACTCCATGTCTTGCCGCCATCGGTGGTCTTAAAGAGTCCACGCTCTGCGTTTGCACTCCAAAGTTGGCCTTGCACGGCAACGTAAACAATATTCGGATCTTTCGGGTGGACGTGGATATCACTGATGTGCTCCGATTCCTTAAACCCCATGAATTCCCAGTTTACACCTCCGTTTACAGATTTGTAAAGCCCGGTTCCTACTCCGACACTATTCCTCACCCAGGGCTCACCGGTGCCAACCCAAACCGTATCGGGGTGGCGCTGATCGATGGTCACCTTCCCAATGGACATCGTGTAATCGTCAAACACCGGCCGGAGGTTGGCACCTCCGCTGATGCTTTTCCACAAGCCGCCACCGGCTGTGCCCACGTAAATTAGTTCGGGCTTTTTCACAGAAACTTCAATGTCAGATATCCGACCACTCATCACGGCAGGGCCGATTGAGCGAGCGCGAAGGCCTCCCAGGAGCGCTTTACCTGAGAGCTCGGTCTGAGCAAAGGCCGATGCGGCAACCATCATCAGGAAGCCAACAAGAATATTGATTTTATTCATAGTGAGTTTGTTTAATCGAGTAATACGATCTACGTCAAAAAAAAAGGGCTGAACCTTTTAGTGCAGCCCTCCATAAAAATTCGTTTACCTATTTCTTAGGGAATGCAAACATGGCATCGCTCACGTCCGAATTAACTTCCATTTTTGAAAATGTCATCTTCTGGACAGTCTGGCCGTTCAATTTTGTCTCCATCGAAAAAGGCATCATAATACCTTTTACATCCTGATAATCGCTCATGTACGTGCGTGTCTCCTGACCTTTTGCTGGGCCTGAACGAACAAATGAGGCCGTTACAATCGGAACATAGTTTTCCGCATCGAAGTAATAGATTTGAGTTACATCCTCCTTGTCGTTATTCTTATTTTTTACGAGTTCAATCTTATAGCACTGGGTGCCGTCAATTTCTTCCTTGCCCAGCAATTTCACCTCATGGCCCTTCTTCTTGTAGTCGATGAAGTCATCTTCCAACTCTTCCTCAGTCATCTCCTTCGCCTGATCGGGCGGAAGTTTAACCGGGTCCTTACCTCCCTGAAAAGGATTCAGCATCCACGCATCTGTTCCATCATAGGCTGTTATAATATCCTGGCCTTGTATGGATATCTTCATGAATTGCTTGTTCGGCTTCTTCATCGTTAACGAAAAGTCAAGCTCCATGCCCTGCATACTCATTTTACCTGTGCCAATCATGGAGTTGAGCGCCCTCCACTTTTCGATACCCCCTGTACTTTCAAAATACTTGGCTAGGATTTCATCCGCGGTTTGGGCGTGGGCCAGGCCAGCCACAAGTGCCAGCGCGAATACGAGCAATCTGGTTTTCATTCTGATTTTTGGATTGGTTTAAGAATTTGTTGGATTTAAACGCAGAAAATTACACTGAGTTGCTAATTTTTCTTGTTATTCTTCAAATCGCGGATAAAACGGGCCCAATTGAAGGGATTGAGGAATGGATTAACCCGCGGCTGAAACTTTTCACTGTAGGAATTCACCTGCTCGTTCATGTAGTACCTGTAGTTCGTAGCCCCGTCCATAGGTGTGGTGCGGGCCATCAGCGCCAACAATTCGGCATTCAGGTTACGTTTATCCAGGTTGGCATCGTCCATCGGAATATTCATGGCTAAAACCGCCTGCTTAAAAACCTCTTCGGTGGGGAACTGGGTCACAATCACCTCCTTCAGAAAGGTCATGTCCTCCGCCATTTCTACAACAATGGTTTCGTACTCCGGGGCATTATCCGGCACAATGAAATGGCGCTTCACATAGCCTACCGCGCTGATCACCACACTATCGCCAACCAAAACCGGCAGCGAGAAAAAACCAACGGCATTGGTGGGCACCCCCCGGCCCGCCAGCGGCACGTACACGTGCGCACCCGGCACACCCCGGTCGCTGTTGGCTTCTAAAACAAAACCGGAAAGCTGAATAATTCTACGCTTCTGCTGCGCCTGCGCACCAACGGTCGCAACCATTAAAAATGCCAAAACCGCGCTAAAAACCGCAATTGACCGAATCATGAGGGGGTAAAGATAGGCGCCAAAGTGATTAACCGCCAAACCGCAAAAAGTTCTTTACCCTCCCCTGATTTATTTACTTTGGGGGCAGGTGAGACTCAAACACTTCAATATCGAGCCCGGTGCACAGATTTTTCTGGCCTGTTCGGATACTGCGCGGCTGCGCATACTCCAACTTATCCTCACCAATGGCGAAATGTGCATTACCGACCTGGAGACTATCCTGGAATTCACCCAGGCAAAAACCTCGCGGCACCTCATTTACCTGAAAAACAGCGGCATACTGACCTCGCGGAAGTACAACCAATGGGTGTTCTACCAGTTTAAGGACGAAGTGCTGGACATTGTGCGGCAGATGTTGCAGTTTTTGCAACGCGACCCCGTTTTGCAGAAAGACCAGGAGACGTTCATCACGCTTTATAACAACCGCGAGCTGACGTTGAACAAACTGAACCTGAAACCCCGAAGCGCCCCCTTGTAGTTCATGGCTTGTTCCGCGCTTTTTTTTGATCTCGACCACACGTTGTGGGATTATGACACCAACTCCGCTCATACGCTGCGCCTGCTGCACAAGAAATTCTACCTCCACGAACGCGGTGTAGCCGTTGACCACCTGATTCAGGTTTTCCACGAGGTGAATACGTACCTGTGGGACCTCACCGATCGAAATTTGCTCAGCCGGGAGGCAATCCGAACCGAGCGATTCCACCGCGTGCTGACGCGGTTGGGGATTGACAACTTTCGTTTTTCGCTTGAGCTGTCGGATTATTACCTCGAAGAGCTACCCCGCCAGCGCGGCCTGATGGACGGGGCCGTTACCCTGCTGGAAGCCCTCCATGAAAAGTTCAAGTTGGTTATTATCACCAACGGCTTTGATGAAATTCAGGGCACCAAAATTCAATCGGCTGGCATTCAGCATTTCTTCACAGACATCATCACGTCTGAGCGCGCGGGGGATAAGAAACCAAGTGCCGGAATCTTTGAATTCGCCCTAACTCAGCATAGCCTTACCCGGCATGAGGTACTGATGGTGGGCGATAATTTACTAACCGATATAGCCGGTGCAGCCAATGCGGGTATTCGCTCGGTATTCTTCAATCCGCAACGAGCGCGCATACCGCACGCGGCTACGTACGAAATCAGCCAACTGAGTGAACTTCTGCCCATCATCTCCGGTTTGAATTGACGTTATCCGCCACCTTATTCTTGGCGGCCTTTTAGTAGTTTTGCCGTCCAAATCATTTCATCATGTCAACAGGTTTTTTCTCGGTTCCCACTCCAAAAAACGAACCCGTACTCAGCTACGCCCCCGGCAGCAAAGAACGTATAGCCCTGCAGCAGGCCATCCGTGAAGCGCGTGGCCAGGTGCTGGATATCCCCATGTACATTGGCAGTGAGGAAGTGCGCACCGGCAGAAAGAAGGCCCTTGCACCTCCGCATGATCACCAGCATGTGCTGGGCCACTACCATGAGGGCGACAAAGGGCACGTTGAACAGGCCATCAACGCGGCCCTGGGGGCAAAGGAGTTATGGGCAAACCTGAGTTGGGAGAACCGCGCCAGTATTTTTTTGAAAGCAGCCGACCTGCTGGCAGGCCCGTATCGGTACAAGATGAACGCGGCCACCATGCTGGGCCAATCGAAGAACGCGTTTCAGGCCGAGATTGACTCGGCCTGTGAGCTGATTGACTTCCTGCGCTTCAATGTCTATTTCATGAGCGAAATCTATCGCGATCAACCGGAGTCATCTCCCGGCATCTGGAACCGCATGGAGTACCGGCCACTGGAAGGATTTACGTTCGCCCTTACCCCTTTCAACTTCACCGCCATCGGGGGCAACCTACCCACCAGTATGGCCATGATGGGCAACACCGTGGTATGGAAACCAGCCAACACGCAGATTTATTCGGCACAGGTGTTCATGCAGATCCTGCGCGAGGCCGGCTTGCCCGATGGTGTAATCAACCTGGTTTACGTGAGCGGGCCGGATGCAGGCGAAGTGATTTTCAATCACCGCGATTTTGCCGGCATCCATTTCACCGGCAGCACGGGTGTTTTTCAAAACATCTGGAAAACGGTGGGCAACAACATTCAGAAGTACCGCAGCTATCCGCGCATCGTGGGCGAAACCGGAGGCAAAGACTTTATCGTGGCACACAAAAGTGCGCATGCCAGGCAGGTGGCCGTGGCCATCGCGCGGGGGGCGTTCGAATTCCAGGGGCAGAAATGTTCGGCTGCTTCGCGCTGCTACATTCCTTCTAACCTTTGGGAGGACGTGAGGAAGTACTTACTGGAGGACCTCAAGTCGATGAAAATGGGCGGCACGGAAGATTTTGGAAATTTCATTAATGCCGTGATTGATGAAAAAGCGTTTGCCTCCATTACCGGTTATGTTGAAAAAGCGCGGCAAAATCCTTTAAACGAAATCATTGCCGGAGGCAAGTACGATAAATCGAAAGGCTATTTCATTGAGCCTACGGTGATTCTCACAAAAGATCCATCTTCCCTCACCATGTGTGAAGAAATTTTCGGGCCTGTGGTAACCATTTATGTTTACCACTCCGAGAATTTTGAGCAAACACTTGAGCTGGTAGACCAGACTTCGCCCTATGCGCTTACGGGTTCCATTTTTGCCCAGGATCGCTATGCCGTAGAACTGGCGACCCACATGCTGAGGAACTCGGCCGGAAATTTCTACATCAACGATAAGCCGACCGGTGCTGTTGTCGGGCAGCAACCTTTTGGCGGGGCGCGCGGCTCGGGCACGAACGACAAGGCTGGCGCCAAAGTGAATTTGCTGCGGTGGGTTTCCATGCGCACAATCAAAGAAACCTTCGTAACGCCAACCGATTACCGTTATCCGTTTTTGGAGAAGGATTGAAAAAGAAGTCGGCAGAACAGGCCGGTAGATTAGTTCCGAAGCGATTCACCGCAAAACACCAAAACAAAAAATCCCGCCAAAACGGGATTTGCTCCCCTGCTGATCCCGGATAACCGGGACAACCCTCCGATTAATCACCCAGATGCGAAATTCTAAAAAGCTGAGTCTCTACCGTTGAGACCCAATGGTAGCCTTCGACCATCGCTAACCCCGGGAAATCTTGTAGACATTTTTTTACTACTTTGCCATACGTCACGCTAACTGGGACAAAACCACTCTAAATCTTTATGAATGCTGAAATCGTAGCAATTCTATTTTTGTGCGGCTTTGTTGGCTTCTTAGGGGTTCTCATTTGGTATAAATTGAAAGATGATAAGAGAGTCAAAAAAAGAAACCAACAGGCTTACCAAGAACTTCTGGCTACTCAAGAAAGATATAACAAGGAAGTCGAAGTATTACAAGACCTATATGAAAAGAATGGCGTACCATCAATTGAATCTGATATGCTTTTAAAAAAAGGCGAACTACTTCATGCTAAGTTTTCTGGATCATGGAACGAGTTAAGAAGACACACAACAAATATCAGCTATGGTGGTTTTGAAAGCTTCCCCTAGTTAGTCACATTCGAAAGTATAAATTTCCAGTTGTAGTTGTTATCCTGTTGGAATGTGGAAAATTCTGTGTTGGCCTTTTGCGGGTGGTGGAGTTTTCCATATTTCAACAGGAACTGCGTGGGAGT
>JBKCJM010000075.1:0-114028 GCA_046301755.1 Cyclobacteriaceae bacterium | reverse complement strand
CAAAATGGCTTACTGCCATTATTCCGAGCATTTTGATAATGGTGTCTGTCGCGGGTGTTCTTGCGTATTACTTTTTGGTAAAAAAGGAGCCAGCGGAGGCGGCCACGCCCGAGAGTAAAAAGTCCGAAGCAATTTTTTCCCTGCTGCCCGCACTCAAGTTTGCGGCACTTTTGATTGTGATTAAGATTGTCACTAAAATCAGCCTCATTCTTTTTGGTCAGGCGGGGTTTGTCATTAGCTCCATCATCGCTTCTTTTGCCGGTCTGGATGCCATTTTGGTCAACCTGGCCGAGATGGCCGGGAAAAGCATCACGTTCGAGTTTGCCTTTCTCACATTCGTGATGGTGAACACGACCAACCTGCTGAGCAAGTCGTTTTATTCCTGGCTGCAGGGGAGCCGCGGTTTTGCTGTCAAGTTTCTGATTGCTGCTCTGGTTATCGCGGCTGCGGGCGCGTTGTGGCTGATATTCATCTGACACTGGAAGAGAGTTGCCGCGTTGCCTATAGCTGTCAGTAAGGCGGAAGAAATCACTCCGCCTCCCGTATCTCAAAATCGTTGCCCTTCCCGAACTTGATTAAATCGTTCATTCGGTAACGCTCCAGTGTGTGCAGGTCTTTCAATTCAAAATCGTTGATCAGTATTTTCATGATTTCAAACTCATGCCGGTCACCATAGTTGATCAGGCGGTATTTTTTGCCCACGCGTAGCACATCGAACGACAGCCCGGCCATTACCGCAAATCTTCTTCCCTCTCCAGCATGAGAATACTGGCTTGTGGTACAATGAAATATTTCTCGCCTTCGTACATCACTTCAATAGCGCCCTTCTGCAGGAAAATCGCCAGGTCGCCTTCCTGCGCCTGCAGCGGCAGGTACTTCACCTGGTCATCCTTGCCGCGCCACGCCTCGTCTTCATCGGCCGGCATGGGCAACGGGTAGCCGGGCCCGACTTTGATCACATAACCGCGTTGTATTTTTTCTTTTTCCTGAACTCCCGGTGGTAAGTAGAGTCCGCTCTCGGTGCGTTCCGATTCTTTTACCGGGCGAATAAGAACGCGGTCGCCCACGACAATCAACTTTTTGAGTTTATGATCAGCCGTAACTTTCATAAAAAGATGTTAACCGTTAAACAAATCGGTTTGTTCTTCCGAACGGCCCAAAAGTTTGGGGTCAATCGATTTTGAGGCCTTGGCCCCAAGCTTTTTCAGGTCTTCCACTTTTCGCACCAGGTTGCCGCTGCCTACCGAAAGTTTTTTCATTGACTCTTCATAATGTTTCTTGGAGGAGTCCAGGTGCCGGCCCAGCGTAATCAGGTCTTCGGTGAAGTTGACAAACTTATCGTACAGGTCGCCCGCTTTGTTGGCAATATCCAATACGTGCCGGTTTTGATATTCCTGCTTCCACACGTTCTTGATTAGTTGCAAAGAGGGGATAAGCAGGGTGGGGCTTACAAACACGATTCGCTTTTCCAGCGCCTCTTCATACAATCCTTTGTCGCTCTGGATAGCCAGAATGTACGCGGGCTCAATGGGTATGAACATGATGATGAAGTCCAGCCCGTTGTCGCTGATGTTTTTCTGATAATTCTTTTCGGCCAGCCCTTTCATGTGCTGGCGGATGGAAGCCAGATGCGCCTTGAGCGCCACGGTTTTTTCCGCTTCGCTTTCCGCATTTACAAAATTGTTGTAGGCGGTCAAACTGACTTTTGAGTCAATGATCACGTGTTTGTTTTCCGGCAGGCGAATGATCACATCCGGTCGAAGCCGACCTTCGGCTGTTGCAAACGATTCTTGAACCGTGTACTCGCGGTCGCGCTCCAGTCCTGATTTTTCCAGGATGCTTTCCAGGATGAATTCTCCCCACGCACCCTGCGCCTGGCTGTCGCCCTTCAGGGCGCGCGTCAGGTTTTCGGCTTCCCGTGTCATCTGCACGTTCAACTTCTGCAAGTTTTCCAACTGTTCGCGCAAGGCTGCATTTCGGGTGATGGAGTCCTTATGCGTATCCTCTACTCTCTTCTCAAACTCCGTGATCTTTTCGCCTAATGGCTTCAGCAGATCTGTTATGTTTGACTTGTTTTGCTCCGTAAACCGTTTGCTTTTATCTTCAAAGATATCGTTGGCCAGGTTTTTGAACTGCGCTGCGAACCGCTCCTGAAGCTCGGTCATTTCTTTCTTGCGCTCTTCTACCCGTTCCTCCAGGTTACGGTAGTCGGCCTCGGTGGCGGCTAGGGTGTTGGTGAGTTCTAATACTTGCTTCCGCCCGTGGTCAAGTTCTGATTTGTACTCTAGGAGCTGGGCTTGCAGTGATTTGTTTTTCTCTTGTTCGGCTAGATAGCCGACACTCTGCTGTTGCTGACCTGCAAGGCTGTGCGATTTTGCCATGAACCATCCAACGGCCAGCCCCGCTATAACACCCAAAATACCATAAGTTACTTCCATGGTGACAAATATAAGACTTGGACTCGTCCAGGAAACAGGAAATAGCTTTACCAAGGCATTACTGTGCAGGTAATGCTGTGAGTTGCAGTCGTGCACCCGGGCTCATTAGCGGCCGGTTGTCAATGGGAGCATTTTGCTGCTGAATACCTTGTTAGTTCGCTTGCTCAGCGCTATTTTTGGCTAGCGAACGATTGATTTTATGAGAGAATACTATACTTCTAATTTATCTTTGATTTTGGCGTTAGCCCTCATCTTGATATTCAATCTGCCGTCTCACGACTTGTTTGGCCAGATTAAATTTCAAAAGGCATATTTTATTACGGCTGACGGCAAGCGAACTGATTGTTTAATTAAAGATGAAGGATGGGAGTACAATCCGACACGATTTGAATACAAACTTACTGAGCAGGGAAAAATTGAAATTGGCACCCTTGAGTCTATAAAGGAGTTTGGCATTGATAGCCTGGTTAGGTTCATTAAATCCGAGGTACTAATAGATCGCTCAAGCGACAATATTGACAATATTATTAATGATCCGGCCCCGCAATGGAAACAGCAAACTGTTTTCTTGGCTTTTTTGATCGAGGGTCCTGCCAATCTATTTCGATTTAGGGATCCAGATGTCAGTCGTTTTTTTTTTAGCCTTGGTGACGGACAAATCACGCAATTGGTTTATAAACGATATTATGCTAAGTCGAACGAAATTGCAGTCAATGACTTATACCGTTCACAACTGAAGACGGCATTGATCTGCGAGGCAGAGGAGAAGTCGAAAAGGCTTGCCTACACCGAGGCAAGTCTTCGTGAATTTGTGAGTGAGTACAATGAATGCATCACGGGTGTGGAGAGAGAGTATCAGCCTGAAAATCGGGGAGAAATTCATTTTAGAATACTGACCGGTGTTAATCTATCTGAGCTCAACGCTTCTTACCCCACATTTTTTGGGCCTAATGAGGGGAACTTTGGTCCTAAGCCCACCCCTACAGTCGCTCTTGACCTTGAGTTTGTTATCCCATTTAGAAAGAACAAATGGAGCGTTTTTTTGACACCCGGCTACCGCAGATTAAATGACGAGTATTATAAAGGCACGTTGAATTACTCGGTCAATTATACATCTTTTGAGTTACCCCTCGGTTTGCGATACTATGCATTTCTGAGCGAAGACAATCGTTTTTTCGTGAATGCCGCCTATGTCTTTGACTTCGCTTTCAATTCAGAGGTTAAGCTCGACCCTCAGATTTTTGAAATTCGCTCTGGCCGCAATTACATGGCAGGCGCTGGATGGCTTTATAAGAGATATTCTGCTGAACTTCGAGTTTATTCGCTACGGGATGTCCTCTTAGACTATGCAATCACAAACGATTATAAAAATTTTTCGTTTCTAATTGGATACCGGTTTTGAGTAAGTGACTGAGCACTAAGCATCATAATTGTCAAGAATATGCTGACTGATAATTTTGTACAATTCAGTCAATGCTGCGTCATCCTTCAAGAACTCCATGTGCCGGTCGAGTGTTTCCAGATCGCCTCTTCGGGCCGGGCCTGTCTGGGCTTGTGTCGGGGAGAGCGCCTGTAGTTTTTCAAACGTCTCGCGCACCAGGGGTGTCAGCAAGTCTTTCGGTAACTGCTGGTGCTGCAGTATCTGGTGGCTGATGGTGAGCATGTGGTTGGTGAAGTTAGATGCAAAAACAGCAGCCACATGCAGCGCCAGTCGCTCTTCAGGAAAAATGCGCTGCACCCGTTGGCTGATCGAACGGGCAATATCCGTTAAGATCGCCAGCGTTTCGTCCTGGGTGCTTTCAATCAAAATTGGCGTGGCGCGCAGGTCAACTTTCTTGCTTTTGGTAAACGTCTGCAACGGATAGAACACAGCCGTATGTGCAGCAGCGGCATATTGCAAAACGTCAATGGACTGGCTGCCGGAGGTGTGCACCAGAATGGCTTCATCCGGGAGAATGACCTCGCGGGCCACCTCCGCGAGGGCATCGTCACTTACGGCAACGATAAACATACGCGAGGGGCTCGTGGAGAAATCCAATGTTGCTTTTACTTCAGCCTGATAGAGGCGGTCGGTAAGTGCTTCGGCATGCCGGGGGTTGCGGCTGAATACTTCCTTGACCACATGCCCAGCGTTATCGAGGGCTGGGGCCAGGTGCCACGCCACGTTCCCGGAGCCAATAAAGGAGATGTTCATCTTAGTTTGGTAACTTGAGAAAAAATCCAACGAAAAGCAATGACTCGCTTCGTGCTATTCTTCCTTGTCTCCGTTTTACAGGTTGGCTATGGGCAGTCCGTTACGGGGGATTATCCTCAGGCTTCCCAGCGACTATTGACGCAGGCCGATGTTTGTGAACTTGATGGCGAAAAACTCAAGATTATGCGAAATGAAATATTTGCCCGCTACGGATATATTTTCAAAAGCCCTGATTTGCAGCAACATTTTCAGCAACAGGCCTGGTACCAGCCAACTTCAACTGATGTTACCGCTCGCCTTACGGACGTTGAAAAGACCAATATCAATCTCATCAGGCGACAGGAGGAACTTGATAAATTCGGCACTGAGTTCGAGTCTTTCTTTGAAGTTTTCGGGATGGCGGTGCAGACGAGCAAGCTAAGCCAGCTTTCAAACATGACATGGTATGGTGATTTTTTTGCCAATGAGGACGAGCTGAAAGCGAGTTGGGCTAATCATGGCCGCGAAGTGCGCGAGGCCATTTCGGATACAGCACCCCTGCGTGTTTCTGAAGTTGAGTACAGGCTCGCATTTGGGCCCTGGCATAGCGGAGTGCAGTATAAGATGGTTATTTTTCAGAAGCGCGGTCGCTGTTGGTACCTGCATTCGATCATGATGGTCGGCTGATCCCGGATTTCTCCTGCACGGTCAAATTTTCACCCACTTCAGCCGCAGGCTGTTCGTCACTACGCTAACCGAACTGAGGGCCATGGCGGCACCCGCAATCATGGGATCGAGAAGAAAGCCATTGATGGGATAGAGAACACCCGCAGCGAGGGGAATGCCGATGACGTTATAAATGAACGCCCAAAAAAGATTTTGGCGAATGCCGTTCACAATGCGGGTTGAAAGCTTCAGGGCTTTTGGAATGGAATTGAGATCGGATGTTATGAGCGTCATCTTCGCTACATCCATCGCGATGTCGGAGCCTTTGCCCATGGCAATACTTACATCGGCCTGAGCCAGAGCTTGCGAGTCATTGATTCCATCGCCTACCATGGCCACAACTTTGCCTTTTTTCTGAAGTTCACTAACGAACGCGGCTTTGTCGGCAGGGGATACCTCTGCACGGAACGAAGATAGCCCAACGTCTTGGGCAACAGCCTCCGCAGTTTGGCGGTTATCGCCCGTAACAAGGTGAACTTCAATGCCCCGCTCTACCAAGGTGCGAATGGCAGCCCGCGAAGTTTCTTTGACGCGGTCAGCTATAGCCAGTACAGCCAACACCTTTTCCTCATTTGCAAAGTAAATGACTGTTTTGGCCAGTCGCTCCCAGTTGTCAGCGATTATGGCAACTTCGGGGGCGAGCGGAATGCGCTGGTCGTGCAGCAGTTGGCGATTGCCGGCCAGGTACTTTTGCTGACCCGCCCGACCTGTTACGCCTTTCCCGGTTACGCTTTCAAATTCGGTATGCGGCACGGATTGAGCGCCTTGTAATTTCAAATAGTGGGCGATGGCTTCCGCCAGCGGATGTTCGGATTGCACTTCAAGTGAATAAAGAATGTCTTTCACCTGAGCATCCCCGTTCGCGCTCTCAACCCAGTGAAGATCGGTGACTACCGGCTTGCCCTCTGTAATCGTGCCGGTTTTATCGAGCACCACAGCATTTACTTGTCGCGCCCGCTCAAGACTTTCAGCATCTTTGATCAGTATGTTATTTTCGGCTCCGCGCCCCATGCCTACGATGATGGCGGTTGGCGTGGCCAGACCCAGTGCGCACGGGCAGGCGATGACCAGCACCGTTACCGAGGTGAGAAGTGCGTGTGTAAACGCCTGCTCGCCTCCGATCACCATCCAAACAATGAATGTTATCAGTGCAATCAGCATAACCACGGGCACAAAAATGCCGGCAATGACATCAACCCGCTTTTGCACCGGTGCCTTACTGCCCTGCGCTTCCTCGACTGCCCGAATGATGTGCGCCAGCAGTGTATCATGACCGACCTTCTGAGCGACCAACTGAAAGCTCCCTTTTTGGTTGATCGTGCCCGCAAACACACGATCCCCAGGTTTCTTTTCTACGGCCACCGGCTCACCCGAAATCATACTCTCATCAACAAAGGATGAGCCGCTGACGACCTCTCCATCTACCGGAATTTTTTCACCCGGCCGGATTATCACCTGAAAGCCAGTGCGCACTGCGGCCAGTGGCATATCTTGCTCCACTTCGTTCATGCGCACACGCACCGTTTTGGGTTGAAGACCCATCAGTTTGCGGATGGCCGACCCGGTGCTGGATTTGGCGCGGTCCTCAAGCCATTTGCCCAGCGAAACAAAAACAATGATTACGGCAGCGGCTTCGAAGTAAACGTGTGCATGTAGGCCGCGGCTATGCCAGAATTCCGGAAACAATGTGTTGAAGGAGCTGAATAGAAATGCAATACCGGTGGAGAGGGCCACCAGTGTGTCCATGTTCGCGCGCAGGTGCCGAGCCTGTTTCCAGGCGTTGACAAAGAAATGCCGCCCGAAGAAGAAAACCACCGGAGCGGTGAGCAGCAGCGAGATGAAATTGCCGTAGGGAATGTCCATGAAAAACATACCTATTATCACCACGGGCAGGGCCAACACAGCCGACCAGAGAGTCCGCGCCTGTAGGCTTTTTAATTGACGTTGCCGTGCTTCTTCTTTGATGCGATCCGGGTCTTCGGTGTCAACCACAAGATCGTACCCAATGGAACGCACCGCAGTTTGCAGATCGGCTGGCCCTATCACCGAAGGATTGTAGTCGATCAGGGCGGTTTGGTTGGCGTAGTTAACGGTGGCGTTGGTAACACCGGTCGTGGCTTTCAGCATCGATTCCACGCTGGTCGCGCAGGCTGCACACGACATTTCGAGTACAGGAAAGGTTTGGCGTTTGAGCGTGATGTTGGCCATAGCGTACACTTGCACCAACCAAATTTCGGTCAAATTAGTTTGTGGAGGAAATGAATTGAAGGGGTTGGCGTGTCAAAGCACAAAAGCTGCTCACGCTGCTCGCTTTTTTGTTGCCCGGCTTCGACTTTGTGGTGGGATTACCTGCGGTGATCGCTTTTCGGGGATAGTTGAAAGCAAACCAAGTCGCTTTGCTCTTTTGGTCGGGGCGTTTACCTCGCTGAAACTTCGTTTTGCTCGATCCGCCCCAACAAAAAATCCCGCTGTCGCGGGATTCTTGGTTTGCTTTGCAGAGGAGGAGGGATTACGAAACGTGATCCCATTGTGGGGGAGTGTCAAAAGCAAATCAAACCAAGGGCTCGCTTCGCTCACTTTTTATTCGCGCCAAATCCTCGCTCAGGCTAAGCACCTGGCTCGGCCTTGTCACAAATAAAAAGCCCCGGGTAAACCCGGGGCCATTGGCTTGATTTTCTTTTGCAGAGGAGGAGGGATTACCTTCGGTGATCCCTTTTTGGGGATAGTTGAAAGCAAACCAAGTCGCTTTGCTCTTTTTGTCGGGGCGTTTACCTCGCTGAAACTTCGTTTCGCGCGATCCGCCCCAACAAAAAATCCCGCTGTCGCGGGATTCTTGGTTTGCTTTGCAGAGGAGGAGGGATTCGAACCCCCGATCCCCGTGAAGGGATGCCGGTTTTCAAGACCGGTGCAATCAACCGCTCTGCCACTCCTCTTTTTTACCAGCCATAGCCTTAGCGAAGGCTGGTGTAGTACTCACGCCCCAAATTTGGGACTGCAAAACTAATGGGATTTTCCGTTTTACAAAAAACTTAACGCGTGGCTCGTTCTCTCTTGCTCGTCTTCTTACCGCTGTCAATAGCCTGCATTTTTCGGCCGTAATGAAGGCTGGCGTTAATTTCATAGCCAAACAACAACACGATCGTGAGCAGTTGAATCCAGATCATGAGCGCCAGCAGCGCCCCGATCGAACCGTACACCTTATTATAGCTGCCGAAGTTGGTGACATAAAATGAAAACCCGTAGGATACACCGAGACAGGCCAGTGTGGCCAAAAACGACCCCACGGAGAAGAAAGACCAGTTATCATGAACGGCTGGTCCGAAATAGTAGATACACGAGATTGCCAGGAAGAACATGAAGAAGATAATCAGGAAGCGGATTACAAACAGCACGTGTATCGTGTAGCTGTCCATGCCCCACTCGGTCACCAGGTCAACATTGGCCGTCATGTATTCCAAAACCAGTTGCCCTACAATAAGCAAGGTAGCAGCACTAATCAGGGCCAGCGCCAGCATAATGGTAAGTGCAAAGGCTGTGAATTGCATCCGCCAAAAACTTCTGCGTTCCACCGTACGGTAGCATGCGTTAAAAGCGCGCATCAGCGCCATCATGCCGTTGGTGGCCAGGTACACGGCAAACAAAAAGCCAAAGGTGAGCAGCCCGCCACGCTGGTTGTTCACAATATCCATGATGGTGTCGGCAGCCACGCTGCTCATGGAGGGTGGCATTACCTGGCTGAGAAAATCAAGTACACTCTGGTGGCTGATGGCCGGAAAGAGCGTGGAGATGTAGGGGATCAGCGTAAAGAGAAAAATGATGGCCGGGAAAATGGCCAGGATGAAATTGAACGAAACGCTGTTGGCGCGATCCAATATTTCATCTTCGTTAATGTTGTGAAAGAATATTTTGAGAAAGCGGTAGAGCGACAGGTTCTCATATTTGCGAAAGCGGATTTTCTTCAGCCAGCCACGGCCGCTGCGGGCGGAAGGAATTTGCAAAATGCGCTTTCGGAATAAGTACCGCATGCGTTAGCCAAAATACGGTTTCAGCACTTCTTCGAATACTTTGGGTGGCCGGCAAGGCCGCCCGGTTTTCTTATCGACAAAAGCCAGCAGGGTTTCGCCTTTGTTAATCAGTTTGCCGGCCATATTAAAGATTTCGTATTCAAACCGGATGCGCACCGTTGGCTTTTCGCGAATCGTAACCCGCACCGTGAGTTTATCATCATAAAGGCCTGCCGACAAAAAATACGAGTGGTTCTCGAGCACCGGCATCATCACGCCCATGTCCTCCAGTTCTTTGTAGGTGAGGCCCAGTTGCCGGAGTGCTTCAACACGTCCTACTTCATAGTACATGGCGTAGTTGCCGTAGTACACGTACCCCATCTGGTCGGTTTCTCCGTAGCGTACACGAACATGGGTCTCAGCAACATACATATCAACGTGCCTGGCGGGCTTTGCGTTGTTCACGGGTAAGCGCGCGCTGGTACTCAGCCGCATTGCGGTTGTGCTCGCTCAGCGTTTTGGCAAAGTTGTGATAGCCGCTGAAGTCCTCCTTTGAGCACATATAGATATAGTCGTGTTTTTCGTAGTTCAGCACGGCATCAATCATCACAATTCCGGGCATGTTGATGGGGCCGGGCGGCAAGCCGGCATTTTTGTAGGTATTATACGGAGAGTCGACTTCCTTGTGTTTGTCCAGCACGCGTTTGATGGAGAAGTCACCAACGGCAAACACCAGGGTAGGGTCAGCCTGCAGCGGCATGTTTTTTCTGAGCCGATTGATGTAAAGCCCCGCAATACGCGGAGCCTCGTCCTCACGGTGGTTTTCGGCCTGAACGATGGAGGCCAGCGTGGAGACTTCGAACGGGGTGAGCCCAAGTGCCTTCGCTTTGGCCAGCCGGTCTTCGGACCAGAATTTTTTGTATTCCTGATACAACCGGTTCACCACTTCATCAGGTACAATATTAAAATACACTTCATACGTGTTGGGGATGAACATGGCGATGATGGTTTCGCGGGTGAATCCCTCTGGGTTATTTTCAATAAAGCGATCAAGGGCTTCGTCAAATTCCTGAGGATGAACGCCAATGTTGCGTGTAATTTTCTCGCTCAGCTCGGTGTATTTGCGTGCGTTGGAAAAGGTAATTCGCACCGGCTCCTGACGTGCGGCAGTCAACACCTCAAGAGCTTGCAGGTTGGTCATGTTGCGTCTTAGCACAAAACGACCGGGGCTGATTTTCCGGTCGTATCCTTTCAAACGGGCGAGGAAGCTGAACGACACCATGTCATTAACAAAACCGCCTTTGCCCAGATCCTCCTGGAGTTTCCGAAACGAGGTGCCCGAAGTAATGGTCACCTGACGGTCTTCTTTTTCCACCAGAATGTTGGGTGTGTAGCAGATCTGGTATCCATAAAATACGAATGTGATCAGCAAGGTAGATGCGATCAGGTAAATGGCAAGTTTCGTTTTGCTTACTTCCTGCATAAAAAATGACGAGGGCCAAAAATACAAAAAGTAGGGTGCTTACCTTTGCTCTATGGTGGCCGAATTGCTCAAGATTCATCCGGTTACTCCGGAGCCTCGGAAAGTATCCCGGGCGGCCGAGGTGCTCGCTTCGGGTGGTATCATCGTTTATCCCACCGATACGGTGTACGGAATCGGGTGCGACCTGTTAAACAAACGAGCCGTGGAGCGCCTGTGCCGGATTCTGGACATTCGTCCGCACAAACTTGATCTCAGTTTCATCTGTTCGGACCTGAGCAATATTGCCACGTACGTCAGGCGAATTGATACACCGGTGTTCAAGGTTCTGAAAAAGGCCTTGCCCGGGCCCTACACATTTATCTTTGAGTCGAGCAGTGAGGTGCCCCGGATTCTCGATATCAACAAGAAAACAGTAGGTATCCGGATTCCGGATCACCCTATTCCGCGCGAGATTGTCCGCTTGTTGCAGCGGCCGCTGATCACGAGCTCGGTGAAGGACGATGACCACATCAAAGAATACACAACTGATCCCGAAGAGATTTTTGAAGACTTCAAGCATCTGGTGGATATGGTGATCGATGGCGGGCCGGGCGGCAACGTACCGTCAACCGTGGTGGACTTCACCTCGGGCGAAGGAATTATTACCCGGCAGGGATTGGGGGATTACAGTGCTTTTGCATGAAAGTCGTTTGCGTTGAGCCTCACTACCTGCCCACGCTCGAATTTTTTTGCGCGGTTCGCCATTTTGATGCGATTCGTCTTGAAGTGAACGAACATTTTGTCAAGCAGAGTTACCGCAACCGATCGACCGTACTCACAGCGCAGGGCACCCAAACGCTCTCCATTCCGCTTACGGCCAAGCATGGCAAAGTTCCGCTTCGGGATGTGCGGATCGATTACACACAGAAGTGGCAAGCAAACCACTGGCGTACGCTTGAGTCGGCCTATCGCAACGCACCCTATTTCGAGCATTATGCGCCCGATCTTGAGCCACTGTTGATGAGCCGGCCGGTTTTCCTGATCGAACTGCTGTTGCCGTTGCTGTCATTCTGTCTGAAATCCGTTCGATGGAATAAAAAACTTGAACTTACGTCTGCTTATGAAGTTCACCTGACTGACCAAGTGGACCTGCGCAACCGCATTTTGGCTAAGAAAACGTTTGAGGTTCGGCCATTTTATCGGCCCGACACCTATTACCAGGTGTTTGGCAATACGTTTGTACCTAACCTGAGCGTTTTGGATTTACTTTTCTGCACGGGCCCCGAGTCGGGTGCTATTTTAATGCGGTCAGCAGGTCAGGCATGAACAAAGATCAGCACGGCCGCGTTTGAAAGGCAGGGAATTTCAGGCAGGGTTACCGTGCGTTGATAAATCTGACTGAAAACTTTACATTTACAGAGATTCTCCGTGACTATGGAAGCAAAATTTTCGAACCGCGTTAAGGAAGTAATTTCCCTTGCCCGGGAAGAGGCCCTTCGCCTCGGCCACGACTACATTGGCACCGAGCACCTTATCCTGGGAATGATCCGGGAAGGTGAAGGTGTGGCAGTAGCCGTGTTAAAAAAACTGGGTGTTTCGCTGGATCAACTCCGAAACGAAATCGAAAAAGTGAGTAAAGGCACGGCAACCGGTCAAGTCAAAAATCTGGCGCAAATTCCGCTTACCAAAGTATCGGAGAAGATTTTGAAGATCACGTACCTCGAAGCAAAAGTGTTCAAAGCACAACTGATCGGCACCGAGCACGTGTTGCTGTCAATTTTGCGCGATCCCGATAACCTGGCCACACAAATTCTCAATCGATTTGATGTGGAATACCAAACCGTAAAAGAAATGCTTGAATACCAACAAGACCAGCCCATGGCGGCTTCTGACACAGACGATCCGGATGAGGAATCGTCAAAAATGTTTGGCGGAGGCTCAGGCGGCAGTGGGTCCAAAGAGAAAAAAGGAGCTGAGAAGTCGCGCACACCCGTGCTGGACAATTTCGGCCGCGATCTTACCAAGTTGGCGGAGGACAACAAACTTGATCCGATCGTAGGTCGGGAGAAAGAGATTGAGCGCGTGGCGCAAATCCTCTCGCGCAGGAAGAAGAATAATCCCATTCTGATTGGCGAACCCGGTGTTGGTAAAACAGCCATTGCCGAGGGATTGGCCCTGCGCATCATCCAAAAGAAAGTTTCACGTGTGTTGTTTGGCAAACGCGTGGTTACGCTGGATCTGGCTTCGCTTGTGGCGGGCACTAAGTACCGCGGCCAGTTTGAAGAACGCATGAAGGCCGTGATGAACGAATTGGAAAAATCTCCGGATGTCATCCTGTTCATTGATGAGTTGCATACCATTGTAGGAGCAGGTGGTGCGTCCGGCTCTCTGGATGCTTCCAACATGTTTAAGCCCGCGCTTGCCCGGGGCGAGATTCAGTGCATTGGTGCCACCACGCTGGATGAATACCGCCAGTACATCGAAAAGGATGGCGCGTTGGCACGCAGGTTCCAGATGGTAATGGTAGATTCTACTTCACCCGAGGAGACCATCCAGATATTGGATAACATCAAGGAGAAGTACGAAGATCACCACCACGTAACCTATACCAAGGAGGCTATCGAGGCCTGTGTGAAGCTGTCTGACCGGTACATCAGTGACCGCTTCCTTCCCGACAAAGCGATTGACGTGCTGGATGAAGCGGGTGCTCGTGTCCACATTAATAACATCCATGTGCCGGAGGATATCGTGAAGCTGGAAGAGGCTATTGAGGATGTGAAGAAGGAGAAGAACCGCGTGGTGAAGAGCCAAAAGTATGAAGAGGCAGCCCAGTTGCGCGACAAAGAGAAGAAGTTGATTGAACAACTTGACCTGGCCAAGGCGCGGTGGGAGGAAAAAACCCGTACAGAAAAGTATACGGTGAATGAAGAGAATGTGGCTGATGTCATCGGCATGATGACCGGCATTCCGGCTAACCGTATCGCTCAGAAGGAGAGCAACAAACTGCTGGGCATGGGCGACCAACTCAGCGGCAAAGTCATTGGTCAGGAAGAAGCCATCCGAAAACTGGTAAAGGCCATCCAGCGCACGCGGGTAGGATTGAAAGATCCTAAGAAGCCGATCGGTTCCTTTATTTTCCTCGGCCCGACTGGCGTTGGTAAAACGGAGTTGGCTAAAGTGCTGGCTACTTATCTTTTTGACAAGGATGATGCACTGGTTCGCATCGATATGAGCGAATACATGGAGAAATTTTCCGTGTCACGGCTGGTGGGCGCTCCTCCCGGTTATGTGGGGTATGAAGAGGGAGGCCAGCTGACTGAGAAAGTAAGACGCAAGCCTTACAGTGTTGTACTGCTGGATGAAATCGAGAAAGCACATCCGGATGTGTTCAACATTTTGTTGCAGGTACTGGATGATGGCATCCTGACGGACGGTCTCGGCCGCAGGGTCGACTTCCGCAACACCATTATTATCATGACGTCAAATATTGGTGTGCGCGATCTTAAGGATTTTGGCTCTGGAATTGGTTTCGCAAGCAAGGCGAAGCAGGAGAGCGCGGAGGAAGCGATGAAGTCAACTATTCAGAATGCATTAAAGCGCGCATTTAGCCCCGAGTTTTTGAACCGGTTAGACGATGTGATTGTATTTAATTCGCTGCAACGCGAGCACATTCATAAGATTATCGACATCACGCTGGGTAAATTGTTCAGCCGAATCACCGCCCTTGGGTATAACATTGAGCTCACTGAGAAGGCTAAGGACTTTTTGGCTGAGAAGGGATATGACCAGCAGTTTGGTGCCCGTCCGCTTAACCGCGCGATTCAGAAATACCTTGAAGATCCGATTGCCGAAGAGATTTTGAAAGGCGAAGTGGAGGAAGGCGGAACCCTGGTGGCCGATTATTCCGGTGAAGGAGACGTGCTCTTGATGAGTGCCCGGAAGAAGAAGGCGCCAAAGGAAAAGAAGAATGAGTCTTGATTTCGTGTCTGCGAAAGTCCTGAGAAAGGAGGCTATCGGGCCTCCTTTTTTTATTCCCTTCGTTTGCTCATGGGTTTTTCCTTTAGTAGCCGCCCGAGTATTTTCGGATGAACCACTCCAGGCTGATGAGTATCACCACCAGCGCGAATATCCACTTCAGGTTAATCAGGGGTTTGAAATTGTCCTCCGCCCGCACGATGGCTTGTGCGGGCTTTTGAGCCAGTTCCTGCTGAAGTGTTTCAAACTGCCCGGATGTGTAGAACCGCGCGCCCGTCTGCCGGCTTAGTTCCCGCAACAACGAGAAGTCAGCGGTTAGGTTAAGCGATTCGGCTTGTTGTTCGGTAACCAGAAACTGTCCGCCAGCGGTCTCCCGTTTTCCATTCAACACGGTAGAAGCGGTGAATCGGTAAATGCCGGGCGCCAGGTTACCCAGCCGGAGCCGCGTATTGCCCGGGCTGGTCACGTACTGGTAGCTGGCCCGTTGTTGATTTTCATCCAGCACCACCAGGTCAATGGTCTGTCCGAAGATAGGTTCAAACAAATCGTTGAAAGCCTGGCTCTCAATCTGAACCGGTGCGGCACCGGTGAACTCGGGCTGAACTGCGAAGCTTCGGAATTTTCGTTTGTCTTCGCGCGTGCTCAGGTATTGGATCAATTTTGAAAAGAGTTCATCGAACCCTGCAGTCGACTCCCGATCGGCAAATTCACCGAGGCGCCAGCGCCAGAAATTTTCTGCGAGCAGGATGCCGGTTTTTTGCTGGCCTTGTTCACTGGTGAGCAGCAGCGGTCGGTCGGTGGCAACCGAGCCTATTCGCTGATGGAGCAGCACTTCAGCCGTGGGCGGGTAAGTAAACCGGCCGAAGGGCACAACCGCGGGCGGGTACCGGGAGAACGTGGCGTTGATATTTTCGCTGAAATCGAAACCACGGAACGCGGTATTGATTACTGGTGTGGCTTCATCGCGTTGGCCGGTGGGTTCAAAGCCGAGCGGTATAGGCAAGGTCGCCAGTTGACGCACATTGCTTCGGCTCGTGACAATAAACAACATAGCCCCCGGTGCCAGTTGAGTTAATGCCGCCAGCGGCCACTTACCCGAAGCATCAACTACTCCGTGTACAATCAGCAAATCAGCAAAGCCCGGCTTCAGTATTTCGGGGTTGGGTTTGCTTACTCCGGGAATATGCACGTGCCACTCGTAGTTAGCGTTTTTTTCAATGACGGAACCCAATGCTTTGATATCCGGATGCGGGGCAGACGCTACCAGCAGAATTTTTTTCCGACCTTCAACAACATCGATAAACACGCTTGCCTGATTGTTGCGTGTGGTAACTTCAGCCTGTGCGGGCAAAACCTGCACCTCATACCGTTGCAATCCCGTTTCGGTAGCTGTTAACCGAAAGTCGAACGTGAGCAACCCGGCATTGCTACGCTGGGTTTGTTCCCCCACCACACGACTGCCCTGACGAACCCGAACGGTAACCGGTTGATCCGGCAGTGACTTAACCGCTACCTCTGCCCGCAGCGGAAACTCATTTCCCTGATAGGTGATTTTATTATAAATCACTTGCTTAAGAACCAGATCCCTTCGCTGGGTCGTGTCGCCAACACCAACCGAATAAACCGGCACGGGCAACTGCTGGTAGAGAGGTGATGTGCCAGAGTTATAAATGCCATCCGAGACCAGCACCAATGAACTTATCTTTCTTCCTTCAAGGTCGGCCAAGGTGTTGCGTATTGCCCCGGCCAGGTCTGACGTAGGGTGACTAAATCCGGTTACGGCTTCACCCGTGAGCGAGCGGGTGACCACTTCGAATCCCTTTTCCTGCAATCCGTCTCCGAGCAACTGCAGGTTACGGATCATTTGCAGGCGCTGTGCACTGTCTGTAGTCTCCCGAACCGAAGCCGAGTTGTCGACCACAAGAGCGATAACCGGTTTTTCATACGACACCTCTGTCAGTCGCAGCACCAGGCCGAGCAGCAACAGAAACACCAGGCTGCTGCCCGTTGCCCGAAGGGCAAAGAGCATTCGGTTGGTGGTTGTTGACCAACCAGACTTTTTCTGATACAGTAACCAGGCGTAGCCCAGGCCTGCTGCAAATGCAGGCAATATCCAGAATGGGGAGTGATCAAACACCAGGCGCGTCATGTCCACAAATCAGTAACCGTATTTTTCTTTCCACAAGGTGCGCAGAAACTGCCGCATTTCTTCTTCGCGGGGATTTTTACCGGGATCAAAAAATTTATGGCCTTCGATTTTTTCCGGCAGAAATTCCATGTGCGCAAAGTTTCCTTCAAAACTATGCGCATACTGGTAGCCCTTTCCATAGCCCAGGTCTTTCATCAGTTTCGTGGGCGTATTGCGGATCGACAGTGGCACCGGAAGGTCACCTGTTTCGTGTACGGTTCGGAGCGCACTGTCAATGGCCACATAACTTGCGTTGCTCTTTGCCGAACAAGCCAGGTAGGTAGCGCATTGTGCCAGAATGATGCGAGCTTCCGGATGACCGATTACATTCACGGCCTGAAAAGCACTGGTGGCCAGCACGAGGGCCGTAGGGTTTGCATTGCCAATGTCTTCGGAAGCAAGGATAACCATCCTGCGCGCAATGAACTTGACATCTTCACCGCCTTCTATCATGCGCGCCAGGTAATACACGGCTGCATTGGGATCGCTGCCACGGATGGATTTGATAAAAGCCGAAATGATGTCGTAGTGCTGTTCACCACTTTTATCGTAGAGGGCAATATGCTTTTGCGCTACTTCCATGACCAATTCATCCGTCACGGTGATGTCGCCTGCGATGGAGTCGCAGATGAGTTCGACCAGGTTGAGCACTTTGCGGGCATCGCCTCCGGAAATGTTGATCAATGCGGCTGATTCTTGCAGATTAACAACCCGGCTTTTCAGCTTACTGTCCTTTTTCAATGACTGGGCGATGAGCTGAAGCAAGTCAGCCTCGCTGAGTGGCTTAAGCACGTACACCTGGCAACGCGAGAGCAAAGCGGAGTTGACTTCAAAAGATGGGTTTTCGGTGGTGGCGCCAATCAGGGTAATGGTACCTTTTTCCACTGCGCCTAACAGGGCATCCTGCTGCGACTTGTTGAAACGATGAATTTCATCGATGAATAAGATAGCGCGGGTGGTGTGCCTGGCCTTGTCGATTACTTCGCGCACGTCTTTCACGCCTGCACTTACCGCACTCAGCACATGAAAGGGCCGCTTAACCTCGTTGGCGATGATGTTGGCGATGGTGGTTTTGCCCACTCCAGGCGGCCCCCACAAAATCATGGACGGCACATTGCCGGTTTGAATGGCCTTGCGGATGATTCCATGTTCGCCTACCAGATGTTGCTGGCCCACCAGGTCCTCCAGGCGCGATGGCCTCATACGTTCCGCTAAGGGCTGTGCCGTTTCGAACATCTTAAATCATCAACAAAATCTAGAAAAAGCTAATCGCAAATGCAAACACCAGGCAGATCAGGAACAGAAAATCCACGATTAGAAACTTGGCGATTGTTTTTGCCCAACCTTGAGCGTACATGCGTTTCATAGCAAAAAGCAAATAGAAGATGATCCAAAATCCAACCGCCACGCTAAGCCAGGACAGCCAAGGTACCAGGCCGAGAAGCAACTGCACCGATCCTGCAAAGTACACGAAGTTGTAGTAGTAAATGGAGAACACAAGGTGCTCGCTGTAGAAGAATCCCCTGCGCACATAGAGCAACTTAAGCAGCAGGGCGAACACAGGCAACAAGAAGAATATTACCTTCGAACTGTTTTCCAGTAGTGCTTTTCCGATCGCCTCGCCCATATTTTCCCGCTTGTTTCGGAAGCGTTCATTGAGTTCGATACTCCGGATTTCCATTTTTCGATCGAACCAACTGTCGCGTTTGGATTCCGGCAAAGTGCGTTGAATAGAATCGTACTGGGCAATGGACTTATACCTTGACCTGCTGATGCTGAAGCCGGGCCCTCGATCGACCTTTCGGGGCGTGGCAAGTTCCAGCGAATCCATCGTTTTTTGTGCCATGATGAACTCGTTGGTGTCATCGGGGCTTCGGGGAAGCCGGTCGAGCAGCGAATCAATCTTAGGGTTGCCAAAGTCATTCTTTAGCTGCTGAATGTCCGATTTGTCCAGTTCGATGATTTCGTCTTTCCCCTCATCATTGACGATTGTGAAGAACAGAAAAAAGAACACAAAGCTGATGAACACGTACATGCGGGCCGGGTGGTAATACTTTTCCCGTTTGCCCTCATTGTATTCCTTCGCCAGAAAACCGGGTTTGGTGATCAGGTACCGGGTGGTCAGAAAGAACTTGCCTTCGTAACTCCAGAACGAAGAGATGAAGTTATCAAACAGTTCGCGCAGCGTTTGCCGCCTGGGCAAATCCTTTTGCCCGCAGTGAGCACAAAACGTGTCCGTGAGCGGTGTGCCGCAGTTCAAACAGTTTTTATTGTGCCGCCCGTGAGCGGAGTTTTGTTCAGCCTCAACAGCTGATTCGCCTTCTGCTATTAGTTCCTCCGGCTCGTCCATCAAAAAGAAAGTTTAGTGATAATCTCCTGAGCGTCTTTCAACAGGGTGTCGGTAAAATCCAGATGGGTGACCATCCGGATTTGGGTGGGGCCGAAAGCCAGCGCTTTGAAATTATGTTTTTCAATGGCGGCCAAAAACTGCGCTGGCGTAACTGACGGCACCAATTCGAAAATAATGATGTTGGTATCCACCGGCATAATGGATTTTACCCAGGGACGTGCCGCAATGGTTTTGCCAAGCATTTGTGCCCGTTGATGATCCTCTTTCAGCCGCGCGATGTGATGGTCGAGTGCATAGATGCCGGCAGCAGCCAGGTAGCCCGCCTGCCGCATGGCCCCGCCAAACACCTTGCGCATGCGCCTGGCTTTTTTTTCAAATTCTTTTTTGCAAACCAATACCGAGCCTACCGGGGCGCCCAGGCCTTTCGAGAGGCAAATGGAAACGGTGTCAAAGTGCTTTCCGATTTCTTGCGGGCGATCGCCCGTTTCGGTCAACGCGTTGAACAGGCGTGCACCATCCAGATGCATGGCCAAACCCTTTGCTCGCACGGTTTCACTGACCTTTTGGATTTGCGTCAAGGTGTAGTAGCTGCCGGCTTCGCGCACCACGGTGTTTTCGAGTGCCACCACGCTGGTGCGCGGGTAGTGCTGGTCGTCCGCATTAATGCTGGTCAACACATCCTCCGGTGACAGGCGGCCGCGATCGCCTTCGATCAGCCGCACGCTCACCTGGCTGTTGCCGGCCAGGCCACCGCCTTCATACTTATAGATATGGGCGCCTTTGTAGCAGATCACTTCCTCGTACGGCTGCGTAAGCACGCTTATACCGATTTGGTTGGTCATGGTGCCGCTGGGGCAGTACACGGCTGCATCCATGCCCAGCAGGGCAGCGCATTTTTCTTCCAGCTTTTTTACGGTTGGATCTTCGCCAAAAACGTCATCACCAACCTCGGCCTTCCACATCGCCTCCAACATGCCGGGTGTTGGCCGGGTTACGGTATCGCTACGTAAATCAATTGCCATAGGGGTTGAAAGATACGAACCTTCGCGATGAAATTTTCTATCTTCGAACGCTGATGAAGTCAGTTAAAATTATCGTTTCCGGCCGTGTCCAAGGCGTGTTTTACCGCGATAGCACCAGGCGCATGGCGCAGGACTTAGGCATCTCCGGCACCGTGCGCAACCTGCCCGATGGTTCCGTCATGATTGAGGCCGAAGGAGAGGAGCCAAACGTGCAAGCGTTGATTGACTGGTGCCGCATGGGGCCGCCCGGTGCACGTGTGGATGACCTGCAAATTAGCCCGATGCCACCCAAAGGGTTTTCTGGATTTGTTGTGTTGCGCTGATTTATCACCATCAAAGAATCACAAGGATTTTCTGCTCCGCTTTGTGTCTTCGTGCCTTGGTGGCAAATAATATCAGGCAAATTAATTTTCCTCATCCAGCACGACCGGAAAATCGTGACCGCGTGAAAACGTGTAAGGGTACTGGGGCTTGCCCTTCATCTTGCGCGTGACTTCCGGAACCTGGTCGTCCAGGTATGATTTCAACTCGTAGATCGTGACCTTCCCGTCTTTCGGTGCACCATCTGCTTCGCCACTCAACGCTTTCAGCAACAGGTAGGTAAACAGCCCATGACCGAGTTCGGCAAATTCTGTGGCAAATTGCTCGCTGCCGGCTGAGGCCATCACATGAATACCCGCACTTCTCGAAAGCTGGGCAATCGCTTTCTCCTCGGCTGCACCCCGCGTGGCCAGCAATTCTACTGAGGCTCCGCTCTGGCAAGCATCCATCACGATCAGCTGCTTGAGAGCCTTGATGTTTCTCAACCGCTCCTGCAAGGCGGAGGCTTCCACCGCTTCGGATTTTAAAGAGGCCAGATCGTACAACCGGGCCGATTCGGTGGGAATAAAAAAGAACTGGTTGTCCACCATGCTGCCGTGCCCGGCATAGTAGAAGATGAACACATCTTCGGGATGAATTTTGCCGGCCAGCTCGTCCAGCTTTTTCAGCAGGTTCGCGCGCGTAGCATCCTGATCGTATAAGGCATGCAGTTCAATCGATTTGAAAAGGGCATTTCCTTTTTGGTTTAACACCTCGCTGAACGACTGTGCATCGGGGCGAGCGTAATTGAGCACCATTTTTGGATTCTTGTACTGGTTGATCCCAACGGCCAGCACGTAACACACGCTGGTCTTGGCTACGTGTTCGCTGAAGATTTCTTTCACCTGGGGGTCGCTCTCAATCTTATCGCGGTTAACCGCCACAACCGAAAAGCTGTTGTTGCCACTCAGCAAATCAACCGTTTGATGGTAGCTGCCCGATTGGCCGGAGCCTGCGGGCAATTTGAGGTTGGATGCCAGTAACGGAATGTTTTTGCCGTTGTGAAAAATCCGAATTTCATTCACCCCGCCTCCCTGGTCGGTAATCTTTACGTGCAGGTCCGCTTTCGCGGGATTGGCCGAGGGCAGCAACGCCAGTTTAACTGCAGGTGGTGGTGAGTTTTTCAGTTTGTTTTGAATGCCCTTTGGATCATTACTGCCACCCCGGTTTTGGAAAATTTTTGGCATCAGGTCAGGCCGGTAATAGTCATTGAAGAACTGATCGACCGAGTAGGTCTTCAGGCCGTCTACAAAGTGAATGAATTGGCGGGCCTGGTCGGTGCCGTGGAAGTACCCTTCAGGACTTTTCGCCATCCAGTCGCGATTGCCAAGGTGGATGTGCTCAAAGAATTCCTGGCCCGTGGCGAGGTCCCAAAATTTGGTGATGCCGTCCAGGCTATGACTGATGAGTATTTTTTGGTCAGGGCTTATGATCAGTGAAGTAACCTCGGCCTGGTGGCCGTCAAACTGCCGCGTCACCTTTCCGGTTGCTACATCCCATTGCCGAATCACACGGTCGGCTCCCCCGGAGAAAGCGCTTTTGCCGTCAGGGTGGTAGATGGCGATGTGCACAGCGCCACGGTGATGTTCCCATTTGCTCGTCATCAAGCCAGTGCTGACATCCCACTGCCGGATGGTGCCATCCCACGCAGCTGTAAGTAGTGTTCTGTTATCGGCATTCATCCGCAACGAGGCAATGACATCGGTATGCCCGACAAACGAGCGCACTGCGGTTTTGGTGTCGATCTCCCACATCTGAAGACTGTTATCGAGCCGTGACGTGAATGTGTAGAGATCATTGGGATGGAAGAGTAGGTTGTAGGCCGAGTTGTTTTCGAAGTCCACGTAGGTCTCCAGTTTCCCGGTCTTCAAGTCGTGGATTTTCATGGTGGCATCCCAACTGGAGGTGAGCACCTGGGTTTCGTCAGCGTTAAAATGAATATCGAAGATGGGCTCGCGGTAGCTACGGATGACGCGCAGCGTGTCGCCTGTTTCAGCATTCCAGAGGATGATCTTGCCATCCGCACCACCTGTGAGCAATCTTTTTCCATCGCGCGACAGCGCATAGCAGATGGCGGCCTTGGAGTGCCCTTTGTAGTCGAGCACCGTCTTGCCGGAGTTGATCTCCCATCGCCTTACGTTCGTTCCAAATTTTCCTTTAAAGAGAGTTTTGCCATCGCGGGCCACCAGCAGCGAATTTTTAAAACGCAGGAAGCGGGCAATGTTGGAGTCCCAGTATGAGTTGGGATTATACGTAACGCCACCGGCATCGCGCTGGTTGAGCAAACCGGACAGCTCCTGTTTCGTTTTGCCGCTGGCCATTGCCGCAATGGCTACGGTGTTGTTGTCGCGGGCGATCAGGACATCCTGGTTATTGCGGTGAAAGCGAACCTGTGTTACCTGCACGCCTTCGGGTGCGGTGATGGTGCGAAGTGAGTCGCCTGATGCGACATCAAAGATCCGAACTTCCTGTTCGGTGCTTACGGCCAGATTTTTTCCGTTGTCGCTCACGTGCACCGATGTGACGTCATCAATCAGCTTGCTGTAGTGTGTCACAGCCTTGCCACTTGTAAGGTCAAAGCGAATAACTTCATTTTTCGTAGCCTTGATCAGAAAACGATTGTCTGGGGTAAAAGAGAAATCCACAGAGCAACCTCCGCAAAACCCGAATGCCTGCGGCCCGAACGAGTACACCTTTTGCCAGTCGTTGACCCGATAAATATTAACTGTAGCATCCGTGCCCTCGGCCAGCCAATTTCCGTCCCGGCTCATGGCAAGGCTTTCCGCTCCGCGGTTGCCCTGGGCGACCATCCACGAGTTTACTTTTTTGCCGGTCGCTGCGTCCCACACGTGCACCATTTGCCCGAGGGAAATGAAATAGCGCCCACGCGGATCGAAAAGCACATCGTTGATGCGCTCCTGGCCTGCGCCATACTGATCATCGTAAGAGCTTTCGGTTTCAAGTGCAACGGTGCGCAGGGCGCGACCGGTCTTTACGTCCCAGATGGTCAGGGTGCGGTCATTGCTGCCGGTGATCAGCATTTTTCCATCGGAACTGAAGTCGAGGCAGGTGACGGAGGCCTGGTGGCCGAGGAAGCTGCGCACTTCGCGGCCCGTGCTGAGTTCCCATAGTTTGGCGGATTTATCCCGGCTGCCGGTGGCCACGTAGTTACTGTCGGGATGAAGGGCCACGGCCAACACCGCCAGCTCGTGCCCTTGCTGCAGAACCGTTTCAAGTTTTTGGGCGAACAGACTGGTAGCGGAAAGGAGAGAGAAAACTACAGCACGAAAGAATTTCATTTGGTAAATTTAATGGAATTTCTACTCCATAGTGATGAACACAGTTAAGGTTCTGAGACAACTCATTGATTTGACCTTTATATTCTCTTTGACTTTTTTCTTCAATTCTTGTCGAGAGAAAGAAGACATTCATGAATCAAAAAGAAAGGTAAAATTCTATCAACTGTGGGTAAGTAATTTGGATAGTGTTGACCTTAAAGACACGTTTACACTCTCTGTAATACGCCATGAGAATGACGAGCAGATTTACTTTGAGGCTGAACCGGCCTATTTCATAAGGAATGATTCTATGTTTTTTGACGATACGTTTTGTGAGACTTTTGACACGATGCAACTAAAGTTAGAAAACCGACATGTAATTTTATTTATCAGCGATTTTGATCAAGAACGTTCTGCGGACGAAGAGTCTTATCTTTTTTGGAATAGGGAATTGGGTGTTGTAGCTCAGTACAACTGGAGCATGGGACCTGTGATTCTGTCCGAGCCTGAGAGTTTTGATGGATTGTCGGATGCCCTGTATCGGTATATCGTGCAGCGTGAAAAAAAGAGATACTCAAAACGTGACACTGTCCGTTAAACTCACTTAACCTCCTGTGCCTCTTCCGATTCTTCCTCTTCGGGAATTTCGTCCCACTTCTCCGGCTCTTCGTTATGAAGATATTCGAGAATTTTTTGCTCCACCTGGCGGAGTTTCATCCCTCTTAAATACTGGCCGTTGCGGGCCAGAATGAGGCGTCCCGTTTCTTCGCTGATGGCCATCACGAGTGAGTCGGTTACTTCGCTCATGCCAATGGCCGAACGGTGACGCAACCCGAAGTGGGGAGGCAGGTGATCATTTTCGCTGACGGGAAGCACACAACGCGCGGCCTTTACACGCCCTTTATAAATGATAGCTGCGCCATCGTGCAGCGGGCTGTTCTTATTGAAGATGGACAACAGCAGGCGTTTGCTCACTTCGGCATCCAGCGGGTCACCGGTTTCGACATAGAACTTAAGGTCGCTTTCGCGGGAAAACACAATTAAAGCACCCGTGCGGGTGGCCTTTAATGTTTTGGCGGCCTCAATCACCTGATGTACATCAAAATCTTCGTGGTAGCGCGTGCGCCAGTTGATCACTGACTTGAAAAAATTGTCGCGGTTGAACTCGGTGCTGCGCCCGATGAGCAGCAAAAACTTGCGCAACTCGGGCTGAAACAAAATGATCATGGCCAGCACGCCAACGCCCATGAACTGCCCGAGGATGGTGGCCAGTAGCTCCATCTGTGCTGCTTTTACGATCAGGTAAATGAGGTACAGCGCAAGGATGCCAAGAAAGATGTTGACCGCAATGCTGCCACGAATGAGTTTGTACACCTGGTAGAGCAGAATGGCCACCAGGCTGATGTCGATTAAGTCCACCCAACCCACTTCCAGAAATCCGACTTTAAACAGCAGAATCACGCGTTGAAGTTACGTTTTTTTTGTGATGCCCTTACGCACACCACAGCCCGAAGGAACAACGCGGGCCAGGGATTGGAAGGGCTTGGCCCCGAGATATTCGGGGCCGAAGCGCAGCGGAGCCCTGGAAAGCCCGTGGGCCCCCAAAACCTATTTCTTGTTGATCTCCGGGTTGACTTTTACAGGCGTGAGTCCTTTTAGGTATTTGTCGAACCACTCCACATACCGTTGCACGCGGTCGGCCTGATAGCTCGGCACGGCAATGCCATGGAACTGATTGGGGTAAACCACCAGCTGTGTGGGCGTGCCCACCAGGCGCATGGCCTGGTACATTTGCTCGCTGCCAACCGCTGGTACGTTGAAATCATTTTCGCCCGTCATGAACAGAGTAGGCGTTTTGATTTTATCCACTTTCAGGAAGGGGTAGGAGAGTTTCATGTACTTGTCCAGGTTTTTCCACGGCACACCCAGCTCGGTTTCGAATTGGGTGATGTATTGATCAACACCAAACATGGATAACTGGAGCGAACTGCCGGCACCGCTGGCGGCCGCTTTGAAGCGCGGATCGGTAGCGATGGTGTAGTTGGTGAGAATACCACCGTAGCTCCAGCCGCCAATGGCCAGCTTGTCGGCATCAGCAATGCCTTTGGCGATGGCGTAATCGGCCGCTCCCAAGATGTCGATCACTTCTTTGTTACCCCAGTCGGCATAGATAGCCTTTGTAAACGCCTGGCCACGACCCGAACTGCCCCGGTAATTGACCGAAATCACATTATAGCCTGACCCCGCCAGCATTTGCGGAATGGCATCGAAGCCGTAATCATCCTGAGCTACCGGGCCGCCATGAATGAAAAAGATGGTGGGCTGTTTCTGGTTGGGGTCGGCACCGATTGCGCGATACAATATGTTTGACACGAGCGTGCCGTCTTTGCTTTTCGAGGTGAACCCTTCCACTTTCGCTAGTTCGAGATTACCGAACAGTTTTTGATGATGATGGGTAAGCCTGCGTAGCTGGCCGTTTTCCACGGCATAGATCTCGGACGGTGTTTGTGGGTCGGTCATCGTGGTGAGCCAATGCCCACCCGGGTGTTTTGCAAGTGAGTTGAATACCCGATCGCCACCGATTAAGGTGGTGAGTTGGCCAGCCGTTGTCAGGCTGGCAATGTACTGCGTACGGTCGTCTTCCACGATTACCGCCAGTTGATTGCCTGTCCAGGCATGTGCGTTGATGTTGCGATCGAGACTGGGTGCGATGCGCCTGGCTCCGGAGCCATCTGCATTCATGACGCACAGGAAGCGGAGATCGTACATCAGAAAATTTGATTCAGAAGCTGACTGCATCCAGGCAATCTGCTTTCCGTCTTCACTCCAGCGGGGGTTGTAATCGCTGCCCCGCCAAGTAGTGAGTTGGCGGAAGGTGGCGCCTTTTCGGGCCTCAATCACAAAAACATCTGTGTTTCCATTGCGATCGGGGTCTTCCGTGCGGTTGCTGACGAAGGCGATGTGCTTACCATCGGGGCTCCAGCGCGGACTGGCTTCATCGTATTGCCCGCGCGTGAGGGTGTCAAGTTTTTTTGTTTCAACATCAAAGAGATAAAGGTGCGTATTGAGCCGTTCGAGGTAGCCCTGCACGTCTTGTTTAAAATGAACGCGGTCGATTACGATTGGGTTTGTCGTTTTGTCTTTCAGAGAATCGGGCCGCTTGAGGTCTTCAAGCACAAGAGCTATCTTCTTTCCATCCGGTGACCAGGCATACTCTTGAATGGAGCCTTTTACATCGGTGAGTTTTCGGGCTTCGCCACCCCTTCGGTCCATAATCCAAATTTGGCTGCGGTTAAGCCCGGAGCGTGATGAGGTGAACGAGAGGTACTTGCCGTCCGGGCTCCAACGCGGTGATGATTCTCCATCGGGTGTATGCGTGAGTTGCACCTGGTCTTTTCCATCCCAGCTGATCATCCAGAGATCAGTGTTTCGTTTGTCTTTTACGGAGTCAACTGTGGTGAGGGTGTAGGCTACCCAGTTTCCTTCGGGCGAAAGTTGCGGATCGCCTACGTTTTGAAGTCGGTAGAAATCCCGCGCGGTGAGTTTGCGTTTTGATTGTGCCTGAGCTGCGAGGGCAGCCACGCAGGCAAGGATGAATAGAATATTTTTCATGAAAGCTGGTTTACGAGTTTAATGCATTCTACGGCTGGTTTCACATCGTGCACGCGCAGGATTTTTGCTCCCTTCAACAGGGCGACTGTATTCAGCGCCACAGTGCCCGCCAATGCTCCGGCCGGATCGGTGCCCAACGTACGCCAGATCATCGACTTGCGCGAGAGCCCTGCCAGCAGCGGCTTTCCAAAGATGTGAAAGGCGTCCAGATGGTTCAGTAAGTCAAAGTTTTGCGCAACTGTTTTTGCAAAGCCAAAACCGGGATCGATAATGATATCGTGAACACCCATGCGCTGAAGCTGCGCCACCCGGGGGTGCAGCTCATGGATGACCTCGCGGGTTACATCGGCATACTCGGTCAGCGAGTTCATGGTCTGCGGTGTGCCGCGCATGTGCATGAGAACATACGGCACACGCAGCCGGCCTACGGAGGTCAACATCTCCGGGTCAAGTAGCCCACCGGAGACATCGTTGATCATGCCTGCCCCCGCGGATATGGCCTGGTCGGCCACCCTTGCGCGAAATGTATCAATCGACAGGTTAGCTTGGGGGAAGTGCTGGCGGATGATTTCAACTGCAGGGAGAACTCGGTCGAGTTCTTCCTCAACAGAAATATCGGAAGCGCCAGGCCGGGTGGAGTAGCCCCCCACGTCCAGAAAAGTGGCGCCATCGGCTAACATCTGGCCCGCAGTGTCTTGCAGTTTTTGGTTTTCAACCCGGCTGCCCGCGTAGAAACTGTCGGGTGTTACATTCAGAATACCCATCACGGTTGGGCGTTGCAAATCGATCAGCCTGCCCCGGATGGTGAGCGTAGCGTTGGATGAAAAAGTGGTATTTTGCACGCCTTATGATGGAGAAAACGCTGGCCGAATATAGACAGGTGATCCACACCTGCCAAGACTTATTTGCCAACAAAACGCGCGATTATGGTACTGCCTGGCGCGTGCTCCGGCTGCCGTCCATTACAGACCAGATTTTTATCAAAGCGCAGCGCATCCGGAGTATCCAGGAAAAGGGCGTGCAAAAGGTGGCCGATCCGATAAAAGATGAGTTTATCGGCATCATCAACTACTGCCTGATTGCGCTGGTGCAGATGAAACTGGAGGGAAAAAGCAAGATGGAGATGACCTATGACGAGCTCAAGCCGCTGTATGAGGAGGCGGTGAACGAAACGCTGGCCTTACTGCAAAACAAAAACCATGATTACGGGGAAGCCTGGCGCGATATGCGCGTAAGCTCGATTACCGATATCATTTTGATGAAGTTGTTGCGCGTGAAACAGATTGAAGACAATGCAGGCAAAACACTGGTAAGTGAAGGGGTGAAAGCCAATTATCAGGACATGATTAACTACGCGGTGTTTGCCATGATTAAACTGAACGAGAAATCATGAAGAAATTAGTTGACCCGGTGGCCCGGGTGTTGATTGGTGGCTTGTTTATTTTCTCCGGTCTGATCAAACTCAACGATCCGGTGGGTACGCAGATCAAGATGGAGGAGTACTTCGAGGTGTTTGCGCAGGATTTCGGGTCGTGGTTTCATCATTTCATTCCGGCTGCTCTGCCGATCGGGCTGCTGTTGATTGTGCTGGAGATTGTGTTGGGCGTAGCGGTGTTGTTATTTTATCGAATGCGCATCACCATGTGGGTAATGTTGCTGTTACTTGTGTTTTTCACCTTCCTCACGTTCTACTCGGCCTATTTTAATAAAGTGACGGATTGCGGGTGTTTTGGGGATGCCATCAAGCTTACTCCGTGGGAGTCATTTTTCAAAGACGTCTTCCTGATGGTCTTTGTGTTGCATTTGTTTTGGTACCGCGGCAGCTATACATCGGCCGTGTCCGAAAAAGCCGGATACTCCGTTACGTTGGCAACGGCACTTGTCAGCTTATTCCTCGGCATTTATGCCATCTGGCACTTGCCTTTTATTGATTTCCGGGCCTACCGGGTGGGTAACAACATCCCGGCACAGATGCGACCTACGGAGCAACCGATTATTGAATACGTCTTTTTGAAAGATGGAAAAGAAGTAACATCTGCCAGTTTTATAACCGACAGCACATTTACCTATAAATCGAGCCGGGTGGTGAATGAAGATCGCATTCGCCCCAAGATTACTGACTATGCGGTGTCTGATGAAAACGGAGCCGACATCACGCAGTCTACATTTGACGGTTACAAACTGCTATTGGTGATGTACGACATTCGTAAAACATCAACGGCCCACATTGACGAGATTCGTGACCTCGCGCGTGCATTGGACGGGAAAGTGGAATGCCTTATCCTTACCTCCTCATCGGCAGCACAGGTAGACGAATTCCGCCATGCTCATCAACTTGCCGTGCCATTTGCATTTGCCGATGCCACAGTCCTGAAAACAATTATTCGTTCGAATCCTGGCGTTGCGTTGTGGCGAGGTGGCACCGTTTTGGGCAACTGGCACCACAACGATACACCCGAAGCTGCCGAGGTGTTGGAGTTGCTGGTGAACGCCCAACCATAAAATTGACCTCACTTTGGCTCGCGTCTCCGCGAGTGATTAGACGACAGATGAAGGAGAAGAAAATATTTTTGATTGGTTTGCCCGGTTCCGGCAAGACGACTTTAGGGCGCCAGTTGGCCAGCCATCTTGCTCTGCCTTTTGTTGATCTCGACAAAGAAGTGGAGAAAGCGGAGGGGCAACTCATCAGTGACATCTTTAAATTGAGGGGCGAGGAGTTTTTCCGTTCGTTGGAAAACAAAATATTGATAGAATACTGCGCAAAGCGTTCCGGCTATGTGATGGCTACCGGAGGCGGTGCCCCTTGTTTTCACGATAACATGAACATGATGAACGAGGCCGGAGTCACGGTTTTTCTGGATGTGCCTGCCCGTGTGATTCGCGAGCGACTGGAGAGCAGTAATTTGGCCAAGCGCCCGTTGTTTACCGGCCTTACCACCGATGCGTTAAAAGATAAAATTGAATTCTTGCGGGCGCACCGCCTTTTGTTCTACCGAGAGGCAAAGGTGACGATACAAAATGCGGATGTCACGGCCGCGCAGATTGCAAATTTACTTTGAAAAGAAAATGCCAACAGTCAGCATAGCATTGATCTGTCGAACACTGTACGTCATCAGCGGACTTTCAGCGAATGATAGAGTATAAGGCCGGTAGGAAAAGTCTCCTGTCGAAAAGGTGGCCGCAAGATCAACATAAAACTTATCAGATCGGTAGCCCGCACCGCCTGTGAATCCGCTCCATGCGCGATTCGTATCATTTTGCGGTACATCGTATGGATCAGGCATTAGAAAATAGCCAGCGCGGAGTCTATACTTTTTCAGTCGATACTCACCCCCAACCCGTACATTCATTACTGGCCGATACGTGGCCTTGATTTCTTCATTATCAAAGTTGAAATCGACACCAAACGTATTTGATGAATACTTCGTGCGCCCAAAGTCGACACGCTCTACATCCACTGTAATGAAGCCGGATTTGGCTATAAAGAAGCTTGCCCCCGCCCGAATGCGCCACGGGGTGTTCAGGGCGTAGTCGGTAAGAATTGGATCAAGCTCGGACGACTCGTTGTTGAGAACGGTTCCTGGAAGGTATTCGAAATTATTCCAATTGGTACTCATATTGGCCTGATACACATCGCTTAATGAATACCAGGTAGGCGTAGCAACTGAAAAACCAAACTGAACGAAATCAACCGGCCGAGCAATGGCGCCCACGGTAAGGTTAACGCCCGAGCCTCGAATTTCAAGTGTTTCATTCAAGGTGAGGTTGTTCAGGGTATCTCGGAAAAACTCTTCCCGATATGTTTTTTCAGAGGTGAATCGTATTGAGGGCAGTCCCAGCGAAGCACCCAAAAAAAACTTGTCGTTAAAATTGGCAGCATACGAAAATGTCCACTGATTTTGGCTTCCGGATGTCTGAATGGTTTCGGATTGATCGGGAATACCGGTTTCATCTGTGAAATATTTATCATCTGGAAATCCAGGATCAAAAATACTTGAATCACCAATGAGGAAGTTATCATACGCCAGCCTTGTCAGGGAATTGGAGTTAAATCCGTTGCCGGAAAACTGGGTTGGGGGCGCTCCGTTAGCATCTTCAATGAACGAGTCGATGATGGATGTATTCGGGTTTGTTCCGCCATACGCTATTCGATTATTGAAATCATTAATGCGGTTGAATGAAATCCCAAAAGAGCTACTGACAACCTTGCCTTCACGGGGAGTTGCAAAGACAATACCCATGAACGGTAAATTCACCTGAGAGGAATTTGAACTGGTCCGGTTGTTAAGATAGTCGGCCGAGTTTTGATACGAAGTATTGCCGACTGAGAGTGCGAATTCCGATCGGTTGTACATGGCGAGCCCTGCCGGATTGGAGTAGGCGAGGCTTAGGTCGCCACCGAGACTTACCTGCGCTCCGCCCATTGCCTGCATGCGTGCGCTACCCCCCGGTAAACTCCGGCTAAAAAGCAGCGCGGATTCGGTGTAGCTTTGCGCAAACAGGTGTCCATTAACAAGCGTAAGAATCCCTATGAGCCAGAAGCTCGCCTTTGTCTTCATAAAAAAGGGGATACTTGTTAGTTGCGGCCTCTTCGCCCACCGGAAGAACCACTGCTGCTTCCACCCGAGCCGGAGTATCCTCCACTATAACCGCTGCTGCGCGATCCTCCGCCATCATAATTGTAGCTGCGGCTATTGCTGCCCCCGTCATAGCTGCGGCTATTGCTGCCCCCGTCATAACTACCGCGACCGGAGGAATTTGACCAATAGCCGCGCGAGCTTGAACCACTTGAGTTGCCCCAGTAGCTGCGGTTAGTATTCGTGTTCGGATTGCTATTATTAGAGCGCCAGCTGCGGTCATAATATTGACTATTGTCTGCGCGTGTGCGGCCACCGGAAGTTTCGCGTCCTCCGCGTGTGTAGGTTACCTGCTGGCTGCGGGAATTATCATACACCTGATTCGTAACGCTGCTGCGGTTCTGCCGTTTGCCATAAACGATCGGATTATTGGCGTCAATGTTATTGTTAACAACAACGATGGGTCTGTTCCAGCCCCAGCCGGAGTTCCACGGATTTCCCCAGCTATTCCAGCCCCACGGATTGTTCCAACTGTTCATGCCCCATCCAAAGCCGAGTGACATAGTCCAGCCGTTATTAAAACCCCACGGACTTCCCCAGCCGCCCATGCAACTGAAGCAATTGTTGAACCCCATTCCCCAACCCGAATTCCATCCGTTCATCATAAACGGATCATTCCAACCCCAACCTCCCCACGGATTTCCAAACCCGGAGTTGAATGCCATTGAAGGCATGAACATCGCGTTGTTGAAATTATTAAAGGATGGGTTGGCGGCAACCAAGTTTTGATTAATGCCAGTTGGGCTGTAGTCCGGAACGAAGTAAGCCGCCTGCTCAGCAGCCGCAGGATCAACCTTCACCTGAGAGTTGTACTCCGGATTAACATTGCGACCAGAGTAGCTGTCGGATGGATTTATCGTTGTTTTTACCTCACTGGCCTCACGCGCTGCGTTGCGCTGCTTGTTCCACTGCTCATTTCGTACAGCCGTTACAACTTCCCGGTCTTTGCCCCGGAAGTACATATCGTCCGTTTCTTGTGCAAGGGCCGTCACGCTGCAAATCATTCCTACAATCCAAAACGGTTTCATATGCTTATACTGGTTTTGTTTCTTTCCTATCCTAAAAACGCAAAATCCTGTGTTTTTGATCTGATTTGTATACAATTTTAAGCCTAAAACACGGTAAAATCCAGCGGTTTTAAGGTGGTAGTTCTGCCACCGGCTTAAACGGCCTGATTAGGGCAGTGGCTGAGAACAATTTACTGCCAGGGTGGCTTTTTCCAATCCGGAACGGTCGCGCCCTGTATATTTGCGGGCTGTTTTCAGCGTTTTTTATGGGTAAGGAAATTACAAGCCGTTCGCAGGACTATTCGCAATGGTATCTTGATTTGGTTAAAAAGGCAGACCTGGCCGAAAATTCGGACGTGCGGGGCTGCATGGTTATTAAACCCTACGGATACAGCATCTGGGAGAAAATGCAGCACGGCCTCGACCAAATGTTCAAGGATACGGGACACACCAATGCCTACTTTCCCCTGTTTGTGCCAAAAAGCATGTTCGAAGCGGAGGAGAAAAATGCCGAGGGCTTTGCCAAGGAGTGCGCAATTGTGACTCACTATCGCCTCAAAGCCGATCCTGACCGCAAAGGCAAGCTGATGGTTGACCCCGAGGCACGGCTGGAAGAGGAACTGGTGGTTCGGCCCACCAGCGAAGCCATTATCTGGAGCACCTACAAAAGGTGGATCCAATCCTATCGCGATCTTCCGATCCTGATCAACCAGTGGGCAAACGTGGTGCGCTGGGAAATGCGCACGCGCCTGTTTCTGCGCACAGCAGAATTCCTATGGCAAGAGGGACATACGGCCCATGCCACGCGCGAAGAAGCGGTGGCAGAAACTGAGCAAATGTTGGGGGTATATGCTGAATTTGCCGAGAACTTCATGGCGCTGCCCGTGATCAAGGGCCGCAAGACCGAAAGTGAGCGATTCCCGGGCGCAGTTGACACGTACTGCATCGAGGCTATGATGCAGGATGGCAAGGCTTTGCAGGCCGGCACGTCACACTTTTTGGGTCAGAATTTTGCCGATGCCTTTGACGTGCAGTTTACCAGCAAAGAGGGCAAGCTGGAAAAAGTCTGGGGAACATCGTGGGGTGTCAGTACCCGTTTGATGGGAGCCCTGATCATGGCTCACTCCGATGATGATGGGCTGATTCTTCCTCCAAAATTGGCGCCCATTCACGTGGTGATCGTTCCCATTTTCAAGAATGAAGAGGAACTGGCGCGTATCTCTGAGAAAGTGAACGGGCTTGTCAAAGAGCTACGGGCACTGGGGTTGTCTGTGAAGTTTGATAACCGCGATACGCACAAGCCCGGCTTCAAGTTTGCAGAATATGAAATGCGTGGCGTGCCGGTGCGTGTGGCAATTGGTCCGCGCGACCTCGAGAATGGCACGGTGGAGATTGCGCGAAGGGACACGAAGGAAAAGAAGGTAGTGGCTCTGTCAGACGTGCCGGGCCTTGTTCGTCCACTGCTGGATGAAATCCAAAAAAATATCTACGAGCGCGCCCTGAGATTTCGCAACGAAATGACCACCCGGGTTGACAGTTATGATGAGTTGAAAAATGTTTTGGACGGCAAGGGCGGGTTTGTTCTCGCGCATTGGGATGGTACCGCGGAAACCGAGGCGGCTATTAAAGAAGAAACCAAAGCCACTATCCGCTGCATACCTCTTGATGCACCGGATGAAAGCGGAGTATGTGTTTATTCCGGAAAGCCTTCAGCCCGCAGGGTGTTATTCGCGCGGGCATATTGATGAAGATTTTGTATTAGCTTTGACGATTATGGAGTGGATGATAGTCTCGTCCCTAATTGGCCTGGGATTGTTTCTGGTCGTTTTGGAGGTAGTGTTTGTTCCGGGTACTACGCTGGTGGGCCTGGTGGGCTTTGCCTTTCTGCTGGTGGGCATTGTGTTAAGCTTCAACTACTTCGGACGCGAAACCGGCTGGCTGGTGCTGGGCGGTTCGGCCGTAGTGGCCGGAGGGTTGTTCTACCTGGCCTTCAAGGCTAACGTCTGGAAGCGTTTCTCGTTGAAATCGACCATGACGGGAAAGATGAATGAAATTGACCCGAGCCAGGTGAGCGCGGGCATGGAGGGTGTGGCGTTATCTGCGCTTCGGCCGATGGGCAAAGCGGAAATCAACAGCCAACTGTTTGAAGTGAAAACGCTGGGTGCCTATGTGGCCAGCGGCAGCCGCCTGAGGGTCATTCAGGTAATGTCTAATCAAATTATTGTTGAACCAATTTTATAATCGATAGCTATGGAGAATCTAGTCCTCATTTTAGGAGTCTTTATCGGGATAATCATTTTTTTCCTGTTTATGTATTTCGTTCCGGTGGGTTTGTGGATCACCGCGATCTTTTCGGGAGTAAAAGTTACCATCGGTCAGTTGATTGGTATGCGCTTACGGAAAATTCCACCGAGTGTTATCGTAAACTCATTGATCACCGCTACCAAAGCGGGCATTTCGCTTACCTCGAGTGATTTGGAGACGCACTACCTGGCGGGCGGTAATGTGCCCAACGTAATCCGGGCGCTTATCTCGGCCGACAAAGCCAATATCAGCCTTAGCTTTAAACAAGCAACAGCCATTGACCTCGCAGGTCGCGATGTTTTTGAGGCGGTTCAGATTTCCGTTAATCCGAAGGTGATTAACACACCAAAAGTAGCAGCCGTGGCGGCCGATGGTATCCAGCTGATTGCCGTAGCACGTGTAACTGTGCGCGCCAGCCTCGCCCAGTTAGTGGGTGGTGCCGGTGAGGAAACGATCTTGGCACGTGTCGGTGAAGGTATTGTTACCTCAATTGGCTCGGCCGTTTCGCACAAGGAAGTTTTGGCAAACCCCGACAAAATTTCCAAACTGGTGCTTTCACGCGGGTTGGATGCTGGCACAGCGTTTGAAATTCTCTCCATTGACATTGCCGATGTAGACGTGGGGGCGAACATCGGGGCCAAGTTGCAAATCGATCAGGCTACGGCTGACTTGAAAGTTGCCGAAGCAAAGGCTGAGGAACGCAGGGCGATGGCTGTGGCGTTGGAGCAGGAGATGATCGCCAAGGCCCAGGAAGCCCGTGCCAATGTAATACAGGCAGAAGCGGAGATTCCAAAAGCCATTGCGCAGGCATTCACCAGCGGCAACCTTGGCGTTATGGACTACTACAAAATGCGCAACGTTCAGGCCGATACCGAAATGCGCCAATCGATTTCAGGATCAGATCAGGGTACCAACCCTGCCAAATAACTTTCGCAGATAAGGATTTAGAAGGTGAGCGTTTTTCGCTCACCTTTTTTCATGACTAAAAACTGGTTGTTTACCTGGTCGAAGCGCAGCTCCGTGAAGTCGACTGGAATCACCGCGAGACCATCCACCGAGATCACGCCCCACAGGTTGTGTTGCTGAACGCGCAGCAGTCCGGGTGCAATAGGCTCAATCGATTCAAACTTAGGCTGCACCATAATCCTCAGGTTGGCATCCGCAAGCCCCAACTTTCCCTCCTGACGTAACAACCAGTAACCATCTGCGATCTGTTGAAGGTGGTCGTAATGACAGGGCAGCAGCAGGTCCCCATTTTCGCTGATCACACCCCACTTGCCGTTTCGCTTTACGAGGGCCCGGCCGTTGACGAATCCGTTGACTTTCTCAAAGTTGGGCTGAATCACAACCTGGTCTGCTTTTGAAATGAAGCCCCACTTGCCGATGAGTTTAACAGGTGCTTTGCCTTCCTGAAAGGGTCCTATGCTGTCGTATCGATTAGCGATGCGCAAACGCCCGCGATCGTCTACAAATCCAAATTTGCCGTGACGTTGAATGCCGCGAAATCCTTCTGACTCGGGCATCACGGCTTCGGTTTGCAGGGGCAGTTGTTCTGTTCGATCGATCAGTTGTCCCTGGTAATTGATCCGCTTGGTACTGCCATCCGGAAGGTTCTCAACAAAGAAAGTGCTGTGCGCTTGCACAGGGTTGGTTGTAAAATAAACAAGCGAAGCCTGGTGGTCCTTCAGCATCAGCAGGTCACCCTCGCGGGTCCAGAAGTGAGCAGTGTCGGCAAATGCAATTGGTGCCGGCTGGGGGGCCACCAGCCAGTGATCATTCAATCCAATAATGCCGTACCGGTTTCGATACTTCACCAGGACCTGTTCGTTTTCAATTGCCACGATGGAGTCGTATACACAGCCGACAATCTCTTTTCCCTGTGGTGTAAGCAAACCCCAGTAACCGCGGTTGAGAACCGGATAAAACCCCCTGTGCGAACTAGCAACGAAATCATAGCGTTTGGTGTGCAATGGGTTGCCGTGGTGATCCAGCAACCACCAGCCCCTCCGGTTTTGTTCCGTGGCTTGTACCCTAAGTATCGGGTATTCGGTGGTGATCGAATCAAAGCTAAATGGCACGATAACCTCTCCACTCCTGGTGATGATCCCGTGGCGGTTGTCCCGCACCGCCACGAGTTGGTGCGATGTGAGTGGGGTAAGCCGTTCGTAGATGAACGGCAGGATGATCTCGCGGTTTTGACTGATCAGGCCGGTTCGATCTCCGCGAGTTGCAATCAGGGCATCGCCCCAGGGCAGTATATCATTTGCTGTATAGGTAGCCGTTAATGTGCCCGAAGGAGTAAGCCACATCCATTGGTTTGCACCCAACACCGTAACCTCGCCATGCTCATTGACATGAATCTCTTCGTAGTTGGGCGCAAGCAGCACATCACCTTCAGGATTGAGCAGGCCTTGTAGTTCATTCTCGGTGAAAACAATAAAATTTCCCGAGCGGGCAACGGATTGAATCTGACCTTCGTAGTAGCGCTTTCCATTTTCATCCAGCAGTTCAAAAGGTCCATCCGGCTTTTGCGCAGCAAAGCGCGACCGGCCAACCGGCACGATGCTGCTGTAGGAGACATCCAGCACGGGTTCGTGCGCGAGAGTCACGATTCCCTGAACGAACCCGCGGTTCTTTTTCCGGGTAACGATTGCCCGCGATCCATGCAATGTGATCTGATCGTAAATGAAGGGAATTATTATTTTACCCTGCACACTCAACACACCGGCTTTCCAACCTTCGGGAGTGAACTTCCGCGCAAGGATGCTTGCCTGATGCACCGTCAACTCCGCCATTTGGGCCGGCACAATAACCTGATTCCGCAGATGCAATAGTCCCCAGGTTGCACCCGCGCGAAAGCCCGTCACTTCCTGCACGACTGAAAAACTGCCATCGCTCCAACCGAGCGCTTCAAAATCGGGCGCCAGTACAACCTGGCCGGCTTCGTTTTTTATCCCATACCGTCCGTTTTCTTCAAAAACGTGATAAGGTTGAGCAGCGCTAAAGGCGCTCAGCGAAAGCAGGCATAATGCGAATACCCTCATCATAGAGCAAAAGTAAGCGGGCGGCACACGGTGGAAAAGAAAAATCGATGAACGGTTGCGTCAGGTACCCTTATCAGGACGCTCGCCCACTGATTGAAGGTAGCGTTCATAATCTTCTTGCGTATCAAGGTCACACGCTGCAGCTTCAAATGGAATCAGGCGTGTGCTGGCCGGGTGGTCGGCAATAACTTTTTTTGCTCCGGCCCGATCGTCCAGACCAATCAGGTCTGGAAACCGCGCGGCCCGAAAGACAGCGGGTACGCCAACTGATTGCCCATACGCTGAGGCGGCTATCAGCACCTGTGGATCCCGGGCTGCCCTAACCAATTCCATCAGGTGATTGGGCGTGAGCAACGGTTGGTCGCAAACCATAAATAACAGCGCCTCATAGCTCATATTGGCTAACTCGTGCACGGCCTTTTTAATGGAACTGCCCATGCCGCTTTGCCAATCGCGATTAACAATGATGCGTGTTTCCAGGCTACTTAATTCCAGCGCATGCCGCTCTGCCTCCGAACCGAGCACCACCCAAACATCGCCCACTGCCGCGCGAAGAGCCGTAGACACTGCACGATGGAGTAATGTTTCGCCCCCTGCCGGAAGCAATTGTTTGGATCTGCCCATGCGCGTGGAGCCACCTGCTGCAAGAACTACTACTGCGAGTTTTTCGATCGTAGGTGAGTTGGGGGGAGTCACAGGGATGAAAAAACGGCTGGGTTTACTTCAACTACTATGTGCCGCTTCTTTTTTTGCCAGGATCAGTGTCTGCCAGAAAAACCTGCTTCAACACTTCGCCCTGTACGGTGCGCTGGTGAATGGGGCCCTCGTGATACTTCAAAAAACCTCCCGAGCGGCTTGCAAACCGCGCCTGAATCTCGGCAATGATGGAAACGGCAATTTCATCGGGAGCTTCCGCACCGATGTCGAGCCCGATCGGAGAATGAATGCGGTGCAAGTGCGCGGGCGTGACTATGACGCCTTGCTCGCGGAACTCATCCATCATTTTGGTGAAGCGCTTTCGCGGCCCCAGGATGCCAATATAGGGCGCCTCAGAATCAAGCAGTTTTTTTAGTACGTCACGATCGTACTCGTAATTGTGCGACATCAGCACGCAGGCCGTGTACGGAGTGATGGGAAAATCTCGGTCAATAAACTCCCGTTGGCATAAAGCCAGCCTGTCGGCATCCGGAAAAAAGACAGGAGCGATATGGGCTACGCACTCATCGGTTACCTCTACCCGCCAGCCCAGTGATTTAGCCAGTTGACTCACCGGCCGTGCGTCAAACCCGCCACCATACAAAATGAGGTGCGGAGCCGGCTGGATGAGTTCTAAAAACACCGGGACGTTCTCGCCTGCAAGGTCGTACTGCCGTGTAAATGACTTTCGGCTCGAAAACAACGTCATCAATTCTGCCTGCATGTTACCACCGAAACCGTCATCGGAACAGCTCAGTCGGTCTCCACGCTCGTTGATGAGCAGATGGTGACCGCAGGCATCACCGTTAAAAACAGTGGCCAGCGCCACAGGCTTTCCATATTCAACTGCCCGCTGAATAACGGGCAGCGCATGTTGCAACGGCTGAATTAAAACATCAATTACCCCGTTGCAACCCAGCCCGATGCCCAGGTTCTGATTGCTTTCTTCGCGGGTATCGTAGGTGACGGTCATCGGCCGTTGTTCGTTCATAACCTTGCGCGCCTTTCGCAACGCATCGCCTTCGAGGCAACCCCCGCTGATCGACCCCACCCAGCGGCCATCGTCAAAAATCAGCATGCGCGCCCCGGGGCTGCGATAGGAGGAGCCATGAACTTTCACCACAGTGGCGATGGCTCCCTTCCGCAATGTCCAGTCGGTTTTTTGGTATTCAGCGAAGATGGTTTGAAAATCCTTCATGCTAATTGCCGGTGAAGGTACACACAAACCTGAAGTTTTGCATTTTGTTGGGGGCCCGTCAAACAGCATCCGTAGGCCTTCCAGTTGTTAAGTGGCCATTAGTTTTCGCTTTGTTGCGGGGCCCGAAATTATTTGATCCTGAGCGAATTATTCTTCCTCTTCATTGTGCGCCAGAAACTGGATATGTAATAAATGCCCTTCATACTTCCTGAAATGAAGGACATCGCCAATTTGTTTGATGTCGAAATGGTCGGAGGTACAATGCACCTGAAGGGTGTCCCCCGATTGCACACGCACAAAGGCCACCCACTGGTCATCGCGCTGGTGCGTTACAAAATAGCGACTGCGCTTAACGCCACCGTAGGGTGTTTCCCCGACCTTTGCATGTCCGGCCACAAATACTTTTTCCACAATAATGCCTTGCGTGTGCTCAGGCGGAGAAAACAGAGTATCGTACATGGCCACTACGGCAAACACGGCCAGTGCTGCAATCAGCAGGCCGTAGATCCAGGTACTTGCTTTCATTTTCGTGCTGCTTTCACTTCAGCCGGAGTAACGGCACCACCTTTGTTCCCGAACGAATTGCGGATGTAATTCAGCACATCGCTCACCTCCTGGTCCGAAAGGTCAAAGCCGGTCATGTCGGTGTTGTACATTTTTCCATTCACTTTTATTTCACCGGTGATGCCGTACAGCACCTGTTGAATAGAACGCTTTTTGTCGGCCATCAGGTAATCCGATTTCGCCACGGGCGGAAACACATCGGCCACACCTTCACCGCTTTCCATGTGGCACGACACGCAATAGGCGATGTATACTTCCTTTCCCCGGGCGACACTGGATTTGAGATCAAAACCCGGCTTGGTCTGGAAAGCGGACAGCGACACGAGAACAACAACAATCAAAACAACGTACTTCATAAATGTGCGTAGATTTTATACTTGATCAATTAAAAAAGGCAGTTTACGGATTCGTTTTCCGGTAAGATCAAAAATGGCATTCGTGAGCGCAGGCGTAAAAGGCGGCAGGCCCGGCTCGCCTACACCTCCGGCTTTTTCCTCGTTCTCCATAATGTGAACTTCGATTTCGGGACTTTCCGTAATGCGCAACATCTTATACGAGTCGAAGTTGCGTTCCACAGCCCTTCCGTCCTTAAAGGTAACTTCATGCTTGGTGGCGGCCGCCAGTGCCATGATGATGCTACCCTCAACCTGGGCACGAATGGTGTCCGGGTTGACATACCAGCCGCAATCCATCACGGCCCACACTTTATCAATTTTCAGTTTACCATCCGGCTTGCGCGATACTTTCACCACTTCGCCAACAATGCTGCTGAAGCACTCCGTGATCGCCACGCCCCAGCCATCGTTGGGTTTTCGGTTTTTCCATCCGCTCACTTCCTCCAGACGATTGGCTAACTCGTGGTAACGGGAGTCCCAGAAATAACCTCTCCGGAAAGCGATCGGATCTTGCCCGGCCGCGTGTGCCAGTTCATCTAAAAAGCTCTCGAAGGCAAACCCGTTGGTTGAGGAGTAAACAGAGCGCCACCACATCACCGGAATTGGCGACTCGAGCGGAATGTCGCTGAAGCTATAATGCGGCATGCTGTTCAGGTACGTTTCCGGGAAGCCCTCCGTTACATTGCTGTTGTAACCCATCTTATCCGCTCCGGGATTTTGATGATCCATATTTTGGCCGGCCATGCGGGTTTCAAAAGCCTGCAGTCGGCCTTGTTCGCTCAACCCTCCTTTGCACTGGTACACCATGCCGGGGCGGAAAGGCCCCTGCGTCATGTCATCTTCGCGCGTCCACACCACTTGCACGGGTGCTTTGATGGCTTTCGAAATTATAGCCGCTTCATGCGGATAATCCAGAAACGCTTTTCGTCCAAAACCCCCGCCCAGAAACGTCATGTTCACGGTAACGTCTTCTGGCTTTAAGTCCATCAGGGCTGCCACATCGGACTGCACCCAATCCGGACCCTGGATCGGTCCCCAGATTTCCAGTTTGTTGTTCTGAAAGTGCGCGATGCAGTTTAATGGTTCCATACAGGCGTGCGCCTCGTAAGGCGTTTCATACACGGCCTCCAATTTTTTGGAAGAAGTATCAAACGCGCGGTTGAAATCGCCTTTCGTGCGAAACGATAAGCCAGGCTTTGCTTTCACATCTTCGCGCATCTGCGCATAGAGTTGCTCCGAGCTATGATGGGAAAATCCATTGTCATCCCACTCTACCTTCAAAGCTTTGCGCCCCTGCAGGGCCGCCCAAAGCGAATCGGCCACCACGGCTACGCCTTCGCGGTCGTGACTGAACACCCGCATTTTCACCGGCAATACGTGCCTGACCCCGGGCACAGCTTTCGCTGCGGAGTCGTCAAAGCTTTTCACCTTGCCGAGAAAGCGTGGGTTTCGTTCTACAACCGCATAGAGCATCCCCGGGATTTTTTTATCCATCCCAAACACGGCAGCGCCATTGGTTTTGAGCGGAATATCCTGACGCGGCATTGGTTTGCGCAAAATCTTGTACTCGCGGGGCAGCTTCAGCGGAACTTCTTTGGGCGGTTGCAATTTGGCCGCATCAGCCACCAACTCACCGTAGGAGATCACATCGCCACTTACGATGTGAACCACCGTTCCATTCTCTGCCCGCAGTTCGGTACGTTCCACGCGCAATTTATTTGCTGCCGCCTGCAGCAGCATTTCGCGGGCCGAGGCGGCCAGACGCAAAAGACGCTTGTATGAACCGCGCACGGTCGAACTGCCTCCTGTTATCTGGCTGCCATACCGGGTCTGGCTTCCCTGGGCAAAAACAATGTTCACCTGGTTGAGGTCAACCTCGAGTTCTTCGGCAATGATTTGCGGCACAGCCTGAAACGATCCTTGCCCCATCTCGGCCCGGTGGTTGATGATGGTCACTTTGCCCGATGTGTCAATGGAAATCCAGGCATTTAGCTCAACCTCCAGGGTTTCGGCCAGGGCAGGTGTGAGTATTTGGGTTTCTTTGCCCAAGGCCGAGAAGCCGATGCCCAGGGTTAGTGCGGTGCCTGTAATGCCGCTGAGCTTGATAAAATTTCTGCGGGAAATCGATTTCGTTTTCATCGTCTTTCGGTTTTAGGATTTTGAACCCGGGCTTTTCATCTTCTGTGCCGCACTATGAATCGCTTTTCGAATGCGCGGGTATGTGCCGCAGCGGCAAACATGGCCCTGCATGGCTGCATCAATGTCCGTATCGGTGGGATTGGCGTTGCGTTTAAGCAGTGAAACCGCAGCCATGATCTGGCCGCTTTGGCAGTAGCCGCACTGGGGCACCTGCTCGTCAATCCACGCCTGCTGAACCGGATGGCTGTTGTCGGCCGAGAGGCCTTCGATGGTAACGATCGCTTTGTTGGCCGCAGCCGTTACCGGGAGTGAACAGGCCCGCACCGGCACACCGTTCAGATGCACCGTACACGCTCCACATTGCGCAATGCCGCAACCGTATTTTGTGCCGGTCAGCCCGATTACATCGCGGATGACCCACAGCAAGGGCATCTTCGGATCAACGTCAACGGTGTGGGGCCGGGCATTAATGGTAAAACTTATGGCAGCCATAGTGTTCGTGGATTTTTACGAGGTGAAGGTAACAAAAAGTAAAACTCCCTCCGGGGTGAGTTTTCCGATCAACGAGCCTCGGGGATGAGCGGCAAATAAGCTAACGTCCAATTTCAAACGATTGCATCCACATTGCTGCAAAAGAGGCAAACCGAATTCGCATTGAATTGTTACTTTCGCAGCCCGATTGACCTAAACTGTTTTTCATGTCGTTTAATCTCGACCAACTGTTTCCGTACTCGTTCGAAAAAAAGTTCAATAAGCCGGTGGCATACTTCTCGATGGAGTTTGCCATCGACCAGGCAATGAAGATTTACAGCGGAGGTCTGGGATTCCTGGCAGGCTCCCATATGCGGAGTGCCTACGAGTTGAAGCAAAATGTAATTGGCATCGGCATCCTGTGGAAGTATGGCTATTACGACCAGATGCGCAGCCGCGACCTTACCCACCAGGTGAGCTTCATTGAGAAGAACTACTCCTTCCTGACCGACACGGGCATTGTTTTCCCAATCATGATTCACAATCATGAGGTGTACGTGAAGGCGTGGCTGCTCAAGCCCGATGTGTTCAGCACAGCCCCGGTATTTTTGCTGAGCACCGACCTCCCGGAGAATGATCACCTCGCCCAAACGATAACCCATCGCCTGTACGATCCGCACGAATCGGCCCGGGTTGCCCAATCCATTCTGCTGGGCGCGGGTGGCGCCAAGTTGCTGGATGTCATCGGCCGCGAAACAGATGTATACCACATGAATGAGGGGCATGCGTTGCCATTGTGCTTCTACCTGTGGAACAAATTCAATGACATTGAGGAGGTAAAAAAGCGGGTTGTTTTCACCACGCATACACCAGAGAAGGCCGGCAACGAAGAACGAAATATCGGGCTGCTCGAAGTCATGAGCGCCTTTCAGGGTGTGTCGCGTGCCGATATTGAGAAGCTGGCCGAGCCCGACCCGGTAAACCTGAGTTTCACGCTGGCAGCCCTGCGCATGGCCCGGGTGGCCAATGGTGTTTCGCAGCTTCATGGCGAGGTATCGCGGCAGATGTGGAAGGATTTTTCAGGCATCTGCGATATTCTGGCAGTTACCAATGCACAAAACCACACCTACTGGCACGATGCCGAGTTGGATGAATACCTGAAACGGGAAAAAGACGATTTCCTGGTTGCCCGGAAAAAGGAAATGAAGCGCGAGTTGTTCCGTACGGTTGCCAACCAAACCGGCAAGTTGTTGGATGAAAACGTGCTTACGATTGTATGGGCCCGCAGGTTTGCCGGCTACAAGCGGGCCGATCTCCTGCTTCAGAATTTTGATCGCTTTCTGAAAATTGTCAACAACCAGGAGTTGCCCGTTCAGATTATCTGGGCCGGCAAGCCGTATCCCGAAGATCAATTCGCCATCGATATTTTCAATTCGATTTACTGGAAGACGAAAGATCTGCCCAATGTGGCCATCCTGAATGGATATGAACTTGCGCTCTCCGCACTGTTGAAGCGGGGAGCTGATGTTTGGCTCAATAACCCGCGCCTGTACCGCGAGGCGTCCGGTACTTCGGGAATGACGGCCGCCATGCTGGGAGCACTGAACCTCTCCATCCCGGATGGTTGGGTGCCCGAGTTTGCGCGTGATAAACAGAATTGCTTCATCATTCCCGTTGCTGATGATCACCTCACCGTAGAAGAGAAGGACGAGATTGAGCGCGAGAACCTGTTGAACCTGCTGGAGCAAGAGGTGATTCCCACCTATCATAAAAAGCCAAAAACCTGGCTGAGGATGATGAAGCAGAGCATGACCGAAGTGCTGCCGTACTTTGATTCGGGCCGCATGGCGCGTGAGTATTATGAATTGCTGTATAACCGAAACGTTACCTCCGTGGCCGCCCGCCTGCGCGAGTCGGTGGCTTCATGAGGCCGGGCGCCAAAAAATAGCTGTATCTTTTACCGGTAATCGTCAGGTTGCAGACACTTTGTATTGGCAGCCCGCGCGTACTTGCACCGCATGAAGCACATCGTGATTATCGGCAATGGCATAAGTGGCATTACGGCTGCCCGGCATATTCGCAAGCGCAGCGATTGCAAGATCACCGTCATTTCATCCGAGACACCTTACTTCTTCTCGCGCACTGCGCTCATGTACATCTACATGGGGCACATGACGTTTGAACAGATCAAGCCATACGAGGATTGGTTTTGGAAGAAGAACCGCATTGATTTGGTGTTCGATTATGTGGTCCGTGTAAATCCAGCGAGTCATCAGATCACTTTACAAACAGGAACCACGATCCACTATGATCAACTGATTATCGCAACAGGCTCGCAACCGAATCGATTCGGCTGGCCTAGTGAAATGCTTACGGGTGTGCAGGGCTTGTATTCCTTCCAGGATCTGAAGAAAATGGAGGGCCATACGCGCGGAATTCACCGCGCTGTTATTGTGGGTGGCGGATTGATTGGCGTAGAGATGGCCGAGATGCTGAGATCGCGCGACATCGATGTTACGTTCCTCGTCCGTGAGCCTGAGTTTTGGAGCAATGTACTGCCGGTTAACGAAGCCCGGTTGATCAGCCGGCATATCCGCCAGCATGGAGTTGATCTGCGGTTGTCTACCACGCTAAGCGAAGTTATCGACAACGGAGACGGCCGGGCCGGGGCGGTGGTGACCACGGCAGGCGAACGAATCGACTGCCAGTTTGTAGGGCTCACCGTTGGCGTGTCGCCTAACGTTGCTTTTCTTGAGGGGTCAGGGATTCAAACTGCACGGGGGGTTTTGGTGAATGAATTCCTGCAAACCAATTTTCCGGATGTGTATGCGATTGGCGATTGTGCCGAGCGCGCTTACGAGCTGCCGGGGCGTAAAGCCATCGAACAGGTATGGTATACGGGCCGCATGATGGGCGAAGTAGTCGCGCAGACCATTACCGGAGCGCCAACGCGCTACGAGCCGGGCCCGTGGTTCAACTCAGCAAAGTTTTTTGATATCGAATATCAAACCTATGGTCATGTACCCGCTGTGCCCTCTGCCTCACAAGCGGAATTCTACTGGGAACATCATGACGGCCGAAAGGCGATGCACCTGGTGTGGGATAAAACCTCGCGTGTTTTTGAAGGTATCAACTCGTTCGGCATCCGCCAACGTCACGCCTGTTTCGATCGCTGGCTCCGCGATAAGGTGTCCGTGGATTTTGTTGTCGAACACCTGCCGGAAGCCAATTTTGATCCGGAGTTTTTCGAGCGACATGAATCGGAAATCGCGGCTTCTTTTCAGTCAAAACGTTTAGTCGAGGCGCTATGAAGTTGCTGAAATGGACCGGCCTCGTCTTGTTTGCCATTGGCTTTGGATTATTCAACTACTTCTTTTTTGCTTCGCACTACCGACTTACGCACGAGATCATTCATGCGCGACTGGATAAGCCACGGGCTGAGCTGTTTGAAGCCCATGCCGGGGTGTGGTTGGGTCAATCTGTGTCTTCACAGTTTGATTTTGTTTCGCACCTGGAGTCGATCGTTGCCCAGGCAAACCGGCACGTGGAGGGCGAGTTCGGCATTCAGCCAGCCGAATTGCAGATATTGTTGACGAGCAGCACACCGGCCTTTTCCATAACCCGTGTAGAGTCGCTTTGGTCCGGGTCAACACCTTCCGATGAATTCAAGCGTCAGGCTTTCCGCGACTATGGAAATTGGCTGGATGGCCAGCCGGTGACACCTGACCAACTAACCCGGGTTGCAGACAATATTCGGCAGTTTGCGGTCATTCCCCGGTTTGGGTTTGATCGATATGCCACCAAAGATTTACTCTACACGCTTACGCGGGCATCGGCCACCGGCCTGGTACCCGAGCATCCGCTTTTGTTGTTGGTGCTCTCCGTGGGTCTCGCTGTAGTTGGCGCACTGATGTTCATCCTGCCCAAATTGTCCGCTCATCCGGGCATTCAAAACAACGGTGTTTTTTCACATGCCCTGAAGAACCGAGGTTGGCTAGGCATAGTACTGGGTTCATGGCTGATCCTGTTTTATGTAGTGCTGTATTTTTATCCCGAGTACATGACGGGCTGGGTAATCCTGGTTGACCCGGTTAGCAAGTGGCTCAGCGGCCATGAAGCAGGTCGGTTTTTCCTGTATGGATTCATCTACACCCTTTGCATTCTGGTGATGGGCGTGCGATTTATCATTCACTACCGGCACAGTTCTTACCATCTGTGGCGAACAGCATCGGTCATGTTTTTTCAAACGGCTTTTGCATTCCTCATCCCTGAAATTTTAGTACGGCTTAATCAGCCTTACTTTGACTTCAAAAACATCTGGCCGCTTGATTACAGTTTCTTTTTTGATTACCGGCTTGATCAGTTGATGGCGAATGGAACCCTGGGAATTTTCATGCTTGGGTGGGGAATCGCGCTGATCTTGGTGGCCGTGCCTGTGCTGGTTTACTTTTTCGGGAAGCGCTGGTATTGCTCGTGGGTGTGTGGCTGTGGCGGACTTGCCGAAACCTTGGGTGATCCTTTTCGTCAACTCTCCAGCAAGAAGCTTTCGGCCTGGCAGATTGAACGTTGGATGATTCATGCCGTCCTGGTCTTTGCTGTTGTTATGACGGGGTGTGTGTTATATACCTACTTCACGGGCAAATCGCATATTCTTTTTTTCAGCAGTTATCAGGTGCGCGAATGGTATGGAGCGTTTATTGGAGCCGGGTTTGCCGGAGTGGTGGGTACCGGTTTTTATCCCCTGATGGGTAACCGCGTGTGGTGTCGCTTCGGTTGTCCGCTGGCCGCGTATTTGGGGCTGGTGCAGCGCTTTAAGTCACGGTTTCGCATTACCACCAACGGGGGTCAGTGTATCTCGTGCGGCAATTGTTCCACCTATTGCGAGATGGGTATAGATGTTCGTTGGTATGCTCAGCGTGGTCAGAACATTGTGCGCTCATCGTGCGTGGGTTGCGGCATCTGTTCTTCCGTTTGTCCGCGCGGGGTGCTTAATCTCGAAGTGCGCGATGAGGCAAACCGCTTTGGCGAGCCGGTGTTGTTGGGTAACAAAGGCGTGATGCAGGAGGGCGGTGCGTGAAACCACGGGTTGATGTCATCATTCCAGCCTTCAATGAAGAAAATGGCGTGGGTGAAGTTGTTCGCGAAATACCGCGCAGCCTGGTGCGCGAAATTGTGGTGGTCAACAATGCATCGACCGACAACACGGAGGTAATCGCGCGACAGGCAGGTGCCACGGTTCTGCGCGAGCCCGTACCCGGCTATGGCCGCGCCTGTTTATGCGGCATTGCCTACTTGAAGAAGTTGCCGCAGCCCCCGGACATCGTTGTTTTTCTGGATGCCGATCACTCTGATTATCCGGAGGAAATTTCGCAGTTGATTGAACCCATTCGCGATGGGGGCGCAGCACTCGTGATCGGTTCGCGTGCGCTGGGCCAGCGCGAGCAGGGATCTATGACGCCCCAGCAGGTATTCGGCAATTGGCTGGCTACCCGGTTGCTTTCCATTTTGTATGGCGCCAACTTTACAGACCTTGGCCCTTTTCGCGCAATTCGGTTTGATAAGCTGCTGGAGTTGAATATGCAGGATAAGACGTATGGCTGGACGGTGGAGATGCAATTGAAAGCAGCACGGGCGGGCATGCCCTATGTTGAAGTGCCTGTGCGATACCGAAAGCGAGTCGGGTTCTCCAAAATCTCGGGCACGGTGAAAGGAACCCTGTTGGCCGGTTATAAAATTATCACCACCATTTTAAAATACCGGTGATATGCATTGGCTGATCATAGGTGTTTATCTGGTGTCGCTGCTGTTTTTGTTCGTGTTCAGCCTTGGCCAGCTACACCTCGCGTGGATCTACAGCCGCAAAAAGCGCAGCCCTAACCCGGCACCGGTGCGGAGTGAATTTCAGCCGATGGTCACTGTACAGTTGCCGATCTATAATGAACCCTTCGTGGTGGCGCGCCTCCTGAAAGCCGTTTGTGCTATCGATTATCCACGCGAGAAGTTAGAGATACAGATACTGGACGATTCCACCGATGATACCACCTCGATGATCCTGGACCAGCTCCAGCAACTCCGATCGTATAACTTCGACATCAAGTTGCTTCACCGCGAGCACCGCACCGGGTTCAAGGCCGGGGCCCTCGACTTCGGGGTTCAGTCAGCCCGGGGTGAATTCATTGCGATTTTTGACGCTGACTTTTTACCTGAGCCTGATTTTTTGAAACGTACGCTGCCTTATTTTCGGCACGACCGTGTGGGCGTGGTTCAAACCCGGTGGGATCATCTCAATCGCGATCACTCATGGCTTACGCGCTTGCAGGCTTTCGGCCTCGATGCCCACTTCACCATTGAGCAAAATGCGCGGTATGCCTCGGGCAGCTTTATCAACTTTAACGGAACTTGCGGAGTATGGCGTAAGTCATGCATTGCCGATTCGGGCGGCTGGCAGCCCGACACACTCACGGAAGATCTCGATCTGAGTTATCGCGCGCAATTGCGCGGCTGGCAGTTCGAGTATGTAGATTCAGTAAAAACTCCGGGTGAACTACCGGTCGAGATGCCGGCCATTAAGTCGCAGCAGTATCGGTGGAACAAAGGGGGTGCAGAAACCGCCCGAAAAATGTTGCGAAGGGTATGGGCGGCTGCGCTTCCCCTGCAAAAGAAACTGCACGCCACGTTTCATCTGCTCAACAGCACGCTCTTCGTTTTTCTTTTTCTTGCCGCATTGCTCAGCGTGCCGGCACTACTGATCAAAGCTGCTCACCCTGAGTTGCGCGTGTTGTTTCAACTTGGCAGCATTTTTCTGATTGGTTTTTTTTCCATCGCCTGGTTCTACTGGCAGTCGAACCACGGGCACCCTTTTGATTTTGTTCGGCTCTTCCCCGGTTTTCTGATCATGTCGATGGGGCTGGGGCTGCACAATGCACTGGCAGCGGCTGAGGGTTGGCTTGGCCGCAAAACACCATTCATACGCACGCCAAAATGGGGCAGTTCCGGTGTGCCGAGGGCTATTGCTTCATCCGCATCCACCGTGCGCATAACGCCCATTATTCTGCTGGAAGGTGCCCTCGCTGCATATTTTGTATGGGGTATTGTGCTGGGGTTCCGCCTACACGACTGGGGGTTGATGCTTTTTCACCTCATGTTGGCGCTGGGTTTTGGATCAGTCTTTATCTTCTCATTGAAGCCTTCACGCTATGCCTAAACTGCGGGTCTCCCGGGTGGCTGTACTGCTGATTTTTGTCTGCCTTACTGCGTGGTTGCAATACGGCCTTACGCGCGACCAAACAGCCTCATTGATGGCCGGCTATTTTGTTTTGTTTGGACTTTACGTTTGGATTGCCTCTGCAGCGCCTCCCGATGAACTACGGTTTTGGATTACGGGTTCGGTCATCATCCGCCTGACGCTGCTGGTAGCACTTCCCAATTTGTCGGAAGACGTTTACCGATACATCTGGGATGGCCGCGTGTGGCTGGCCGGGGAAAATGCGTTTGCGCACGTACCGTCAGAAGTTGTTCGGCTGAACTTACCGGGATTGGATCATGCCTTGTACAGCCAACTGAATAGCCCGGAGTATTATTCGGTTTATCCGCCAGTTTCACAGTTGTTGTTCGGGTTGATTGCCTGGCTATCGCCTGACTCAACTTTCGGCAGTGTGCTCATTCTGCGATTGCTGGTGATCGCTGCTGAAACCGGCACACTGGTGTTGCTTGCTCGCCTGCTCAGACTTGCGGAGCGGCCAGCAGAACAAATTCTGTGGTATGCCCTGAATCCGCTGGTGATTCTTGAACTTTCGGGCAACCTACACCTCGAGGCATTTCTCATCTTCTTTTTTCTACTGGCGTTTTACCTGTTGTTGAAGAATCGAAGCGCGTGGTCGTCACTGGCATGGGTGGCTTCCATTGGGGTCAAGTTGATGCCGATTCTGTTTTTGCCTGCGATACTCCCGGCTGTGAGTCGTTGGCGGGCTTTTCGCGTCTATGCGTTTGTTCTGGCCGGGTTGTGCCTGTTGTTTATCCCGGTCTATTGGTTCGGAGCGGGGATGACAAAAGGGGTTGGACTATTTCTTCAAAAATTTGAGTTTAATGCCAGTATCTATTACCTGGTTCGCGAGTATGGCTGGTGGAAGCACGGTTACAACACCATAGCAACCTCCGGTTGGAAATTGAGTTTGGTGGCCGGCCTTTTGATTTTGTTTTTCGCGTTTCTCCCCAATGGATCTAGACGGGGATTGGTTGAGTCGCTCGCAAGCCGCTGGTTGATTGCGCTCCTCATCTTTTTTCTGCTAGCCACAACGATTCACCCGTGGTATGTATGCACGCTGGTTGCGTTGGGTACACTTACAGCTTCACGGTTTCCCATGGTTTGGTCGGCCTTGATTTTTCTTACTTATGCGGGATATTCCGCGGCAGGCTATGTGGAGCAACCCCGGCTTCTGTTTTTCGAGTATGGTATGGTGATCGGGTATGTTTTGTTTGAGGGCATTGTAAGGGCGAGGTCAATCAGAAAGTAGAGTTGTTATTGGCGAAGCTAAGTTAATCCAATGACGCAATCGTGTGATCGGGGATCGTCTCGGTAATTTGTTCAACTTTTTCTTCTGCTCGAGAATCAATAAATAACAGAAAATTCTCGTTAATTCCGGCCATGAAACGAGTGCAATTTATTTGTTGGTGTATGGGGTTGGTTCTGATCTCCCTGCCCGTCACCCTGCTCGCCCAGCAACCCCTCACCATTTCGGGTGTGGTTGGCAATGCCGAAGATAAGAAGCCACTGCCCTTTGCCTATGTCATCATCAAGAACGTAAAACTCGGAACGGTTACCGACCCGGATGGCCGGTTTAAGATCACCGTGCCCCCCGAACACCAAAACGGCAAAATTCAATTTTCCTATACCGGGTTCAAAACCACGGAAGTGTCCATCGCCTCGATTCCAAATAAACAAAGCGTAGCCGTGTGGTTAACACCGGAGGTGAAGCTGCTCGGTGAAGTGTTGGTGAAGGCTCAGCGGGAATACACACCGAAAGAACTTTTGAAAAAAGTGCTGGACCGCATTCCCGAGAACTATGGCAACGCAGACGTAAACATGGACGGATACTACCGTGAAACCCTTCGCGAAAATAACGGCTACATCAAGTATGCAGATGCCGCTTGCCGGTTTCACTATTCGGCCTATCGGGATCAAAAATTGAAGTGGCGGGATTTCACCAATCCATACTTTGCCACGGGTTCACTTAGCCGGCTTTCACCCAACTGGGGCGAGCGGCTGCACCGCGGCCACTTTCGTCACCGCACACTGAAGGAAGATGCCGTGCAGATCATCGACTCCCGTGCCAGTGCCAACCTGACCCGTAAAAACATGATGGCCAACATTGAGGGTGGCCCCATGAGCCTGCTCGGTAACGACCTGGTAAAACTGAGAGATTATTTTCTCGACAAGGGGAACTTTTCAAACTATGAGTACACCCTTGCAGAAGAACTTGACAGCGCCTCAAACGAATGGCGCTACGTTCTCAGCTTTGAGCGAAAAGTTGACTTTGAAAAACTAAATTCGGATTCGAAAAAAAAATGGCGGTATCGCTATAAAATTCAAAGCAACATGTTCAGCGGCCGCCTTTACATTCACCGGCAATCGCTGGCTGTTGTGAAAATGGAATATTTTGTTCCGCCCAACCTGAAGGAGTATATCTGTGGTTATGAGAAGATGGCCATCAAGCACTTTGATTATAACGTAACGGTTGAGTACCGCCAGCACAACTCGCGTTGGTACCCTTTCTATGTTCTCCAGGACGATGAATTTATCATAGACGACACCGTAGCCCGAACCATCACCCCGTTCAGGGCCCGGTCCGAGTTTTTCATCCATCAGATCAAAACCGACTCGGTGAAAAAAATTGCGCCCGAGGATGCTTTTGCCAACGTAGATTACAACCAGTTATACGACTACCCGGTAGAATATGATTCCGCCTTTTGGGCCACCTACCTCAACGCGTTTCCACAATATTCGATCCCTGCAGATGTGCGGCTCGACATGGAAACCGACAAAAGCCTGGAAACCCAGTTTGCTGACAAACAAAAGAAGGACGAATCGTTACTTGCTCCGGTTGCCAAAAAGGAACCGAGTGAGTACCGACTGCACGGGGAGACCGTTACAGACGAATATGCCTGGCTCAAAGATACGCGCGCGCCCAGGAGCAATGCTGCCGTGATGGACTACCTGACGGCCGAAAACAACTATGCGGATAACTACTTCATTCCGTTGCGAAAAAGCCAGCGCAACATCTTCAGTGAATTGGTAAGCCGCGTGGAAAAGAATTTTGAGTCTTTGCCACGTGAAGAAAACGGCTACCTGTACTACTACCGATACCAGGCCGATGACGAATACCCCCGTTATTTCCGAAAGGCAAAAGTTGAGGGTGTTGAGCAATTGATCCTCGATGTGAACGAACTCGCGTCCGGCAAGGAGTTTTATTCTGCGGGCGGCATTACGGTAAGCCCCGATACACGGATAGCTGCCTTTTACGAGAACACCGATGGGTCGAACCGGTACACCATCAAGTTTAAAGACCTCGCCACCGGCCTCATGCTACCCGACAGCCTGCAAAACGCCACTGATCTTGTCTGGGCCGGTAACAACGTGGTTTTTTACACGGCTCAGCAACCCAAAACTGATCGGTCGTATCGCCTTATGAAGCACCGACTGGGGCAGGCTCAGCCAGAGGATGTTTTGCTGGCCGAGGAAGCCGATGAGCGATTCTCGCTCGTCATTAGCCGGTCGCGGTCGAGGGAATTTGTCTTTCTCACAGCCCTCAGCAAAACCACCACTGAAGTGCGGTTTGTTTCTCTGAAAAACCCGGAGGGAAATTGGCGGATTATTCATCCGCGCGAAGAGAACCACCGGTATGAGGTTGATCACGTGGGTAAGCACTTTTACATCGCCACCAATAAAGGTGCGCCCAATTTCAGAGTCGTGATTACCGATACTGCAGCGTTTACTAGCCGCCATTGGCGGAATTTCATCGAACACCGAAAAGACGTCTTGTTGGAGAGCATGGTCATCTTCGACCATTACTACGTGCTGGGGGAGAGGGCAAATGCCCAAACCCGCATTCGCGTGGGCAATCTCTCCACCCGTGAAGAAAAAATCATCAAGACAAATGAAGAGGTTTGTGAAGTCGGTATTGGCTACAATCCGCTGACGGCCACCGATACCTTACAGTACTCCTATTCCTCGTTTACCGAGCCGGCTACCGTATTTCATTACAATCTAAAAACAGGTCAGCAACGGGTGGTAAAAAAGCAAGAAGTACCCTTCAAGCCCTGGATGCGATCAATTAAAGTGGAGCGCGTGTGGGTAACCGCCAAAGACGGAGCACAAATACCGCTCACGTTGGTGTACAACAAGTACATAGAAAGTGTCCGCACCACGACCAATAAGCGCGTATACCTTACCGCCTATGGCGCCTACGGTAGCTCTATGAGTGCCGGATTCAACACCACTATATTTTCGTGGCTCGACCGCAACTTTGTTTATGCCATTGCGCACGTTCGGGGCGGAAGCGATATGGGCATGCACTGGTACGAAAACGGCAAGCTGATGAACAAGCGAAATACCTTCGATGATTTTATTGCCTGTGCCGACTACCTGGTGGCCGAGAAGTATGTAGAAAGCGGCAACATCGTGGCGCAAGGCGGCAGCGCAGGCGGGCTGTTGATGGGTGCAGTGGTCAACATGCGCCCCGAACTCTTCAAAGCCGTTATTCTCGATGTGCCGTTTGTCGATGTCGTCAATACTATGCTCGATGAATCGCTGCCCCTCACCACCCTCGAGTATGACGAATGGGGCAATCCCAACCAGAAAAAGGCCTACGAGTATCTGAAATCGTATTCCCCTTACGACAACATACGCCCGCAGGCCTACCCCAACATCTTCTTTTTCACCGGCCTCAACGACCGTAACGTGCCCTACTGGGAGGCCGCCAAAATGGTAGCCCGCCTCAGGGCCAACAACACAGGGCCCAACACCATCCTGCTGCGCACAGACTTCAACTCCGGGCATGGCGGAGGATCTGGCAGGTATGACGGATTTCGGGAACTCGCTTATAAAATGGCGTTAGTTTTCGACTTGTTTGAGAAGAGCAGAACTACAATGAAGCCCCCGACTCCGTAGTTGAAGAGTCCGTCCATAGACATAAATCATGCGTGATAAGCTCAACATAAACGAAAGCTGTCTGCTATTGATCTTCTACCGGAACCCGGCCTTGGGTAAAGTGAAAACCCGGCTCGCGGCTGGTATTGGCGATGAAGCCGCTTTGGCCGTATACTACCGCCTCGCAAGTCATACACGCGAGGTAGCCAACGCACTTGCTCTGGATTGCCGTGTATGCTACACTGATTTCATTGACCGCGAAGACGCCTGGCCAAATTCACGGTTTCAAAAGAAGTTGCAGCAAGGCGCTGATTTGGGTGAACGAATGGCAAATTCTTTTCGGGAGGCGTTTACGGATGGCTACCGCCATGTGGTTATCATCGGCACCGATTGCCCCGGGTTAACAATGCACATCGTGCAAACGGCTTTTGATCGGCTTGCCGGGTGTGATCTGGTTGTGGGCCCGGCCGCAGACGGGGGTTACTACCTGTTGGGGATGACCCAGGAGTACCCGCAGTTGTTTCAAGGGAAGACTTGGGGCACCTCATCGGTGTTACGCGAAACACTGGAGCAGGCAGCGCAACTTCGCCTTCGGGTTAGCCAGCTTGCCGAACTCAATGATGTTGATGTGGCAGACGACTTGCCGGCACATTGGCGCCTACCGTAGTTTGTACAAAACGCCCAGCGCGAGAAACGACCCTTTGTTTCGGAATCGGTCGTTTGGTTCGGGAAAAGTCTGCACGTTGGTCGCGGTCGTATATTCGGTGAACAGAAACTGATATCCGATTTTGAGAGACGTTTTCTGCGAAATGCCGTACGCCAGCCAGAGTTCTGAGTTGAGCGAGCCCAAATCATTATCGCTGGTCAGCAACGCATTAAAACGGGTAGGGCTGGCTGTTGTTGGTGTGGCTTGTGATCCGTTCCAGTACTGCGCTTGCTTTTCGCCACCAAGTGTAAATCCAACGGCATCGATGTTAAAGCCAATTTCCCAACGGGAGTGGGGGCGGTAAGCAAGGGTGATCATGGCATTCAGCATGGTCATTGCCGGGTTGGCAATCTGAATCGAATCGATGTTTTCCGGTATGGTTTCAGTGAAAATTACTGTTAACCCGGTTTTGCCGCTGGTGATCTGTGCAGGCGCTGTTTCGAAGAACTGGTTATTTCCGGTGAACGTGGTAAGCCGTGCGCCAAGGCCGATGCTGAACTTTTGTTTTTTGCCCAGGTTCCATTGGTAGCGGTACGCGGCAGACCCGCTAAACTTTTGCTGGCCAGCGGCCAGCGTGCCTTCGATAAAATGACTGGTGCGTTGTGCGTACGCGAAGTAACCACACGAAGCAAAAGCAGCGGCAAGAAGTAGTGTCTTCATTTCCACCAAAAGTACGGCCGCTGGCGGTTGCCGGGTGTCAGGTGGCGGACATTTACTGGAGTTTCTCGAGGTCGCGGATCAGAATTCGCTTGCGATCAAAGTTGATCACGTTGGCCTCTTTCAGTTCGTTCAGGATGGTGGTTACAGTTTGCCGCGATGTGCCGGTGAGGGCGGCAATGTCCTTGTGGGTAAGCTTGGTTTGAATCAACGTTTCGTAGCCAACTTTTTTTCCTTTCCAGGAAGCCGCATCCTTCAGAAACTCCACAATTCGAGTACGGGCGTCCTTGAACACGAGCAACTCGAGTTTGCGCTCCATCTTCATCAGGCGCAGCCCCACCAGCTTAAGAATGCGAAAACTCAATTCGCGATTATCCACCATCAGGTTTTTCAAATCAGTGATGTTCAGCGGGCAAATAGTTGTGTTATTGTCCATGGCTTGTGCAAAGTCTTTGCGGGTTTCTTCTCCCGCCACAGCCAGTTCGCCAAAAATCTCACCTTTCGTCAGTATCGAAACTACAATCTCCTTGCCGTCTTCCAGGTAGCGCCCTACTTTTACCCGGCCTTCGGCAATCATGTAAATGTTTTGTGAGGGTTCGTTGGGCAGATAGACGAACTCATCTTTTTTGAAGTAGAGAAACTGGTGCTTCTCAGGCATGGTTTTGACCTTGTGCGGGCACAGAATCTGGTACAGATTCACACTTTCAAAAAACCACAGAGCTGCTTCGCGTGCCATGAATGCGAAGATAACACAAATGAATAGCGAAGAGTGCCATTTCCTGCCTGCCAGCGTGTATTTTTGCTCCTGAATGGCTGTCTACTCAGTTTCGGAAATCTGGATTTATCCCGTCAAGTCGCTGGGCGGCATCCGGGTGCCGTCTGCCCGTGTGTTGGAGAAAGGACTTGAATTTGACAGGCGATGGATGCTGGTGGATGAGCGGGGTCAGTTTTTTACGCAGCGAACGCTTCCGGTGCTTGCCCTCTTTCGGCTGTCGGCAACCGATCAGGGTTTTCGGATTGAATACCGCGGTGAGTCGGTGAATTTGGTGCCGCATGAGGCGCAGGGCGAGCCGTTTAACGCGAGCGTGTGGGACGATGAAGTGATCGTTCGCGAAGTAAGCACTGCTGCAAGCGAGTGGTTTTCGCGGAATCTGGGCCAGCCTGCCCGCCTGGTTGAATTCGAGGAGTCCTCAGCCCGCCAGGTCGATCCTGATTATGCACGAAACGGAGAGAACGTGAGCCTGGCCGATGGGTACCCGTTGTTGATTATTGGTGAAGCAGCCCTGGCCGACCTGAACAGGCGACTGGCCCAGCCGGTGCCCATGAATCGGTTTCGCCCGAATCTTGTTTTTAGAGGGGGGCAGCCGCATGATGAGGATCAATGGGGAGAGTTCAGGATTGGCAAAAACGCATTTCGCGGAGTTAAGCCCTGCAGCCGTTGTGTAATGACTACCATTGATCAGCAAACCGCAGAGGTGGGCAAAGAGCCCTTGGCTACTCTGTCGACTTATCGCAAGCGCTATAACAAAATCTACTTTGGACAGAATGTGCTGGCTGTAGACCATCAAATAATTTATGAAGGCGATGAAATTACATTTTGAATGTAGATACCTGATAAGCCAGCGAATGTTGCTGGTTGCTTTAGTTGTTAGTGTGATCGTGCTGCAGGCGTGTAAAACAAAGGAGCTGCCGCTACCGGTATTTGGTGAGCGCAAGGTGATTAATGGCGATACGATCTTTCATCGTATTGCTCCTTTTACGTTTGTCGATCAGGACAGCGCACGGGTAACGAATGAAACCTTTCAGGGCAAGATTTACGTGGCCGATTTTTTCTTTACCAGTTGCCGCACCATTTGCCCCATCATGAAGTCGCAAATGTTGCGGGTGTACGAAGCCACCCGCGAAATGCCCGATGTGCTGATTCTGTCTCACACGATTGATCCGGAATACGACACCGTAGCCCTGTTGCGCGACTTCGCTACCCGCCTGGGCGTACAAAGCCAGCGGTGGCATTTTGTTACGGGTGTCAAAGACTCGATCTATAAGATTGCGCAAACCAGTTATTTCGCCACCGCATTGGAGGACAAAACGGAACCCGATGGATTTATTCACAGTGGCGCGTTCCTGCTCATCGACCGGCAAGGCCGCATACGTGGAAAATACGATGGCACCAAGGAGGATGAAGTAAACCGGCTAATCATCGACATCAAGAAGCTAAGGCGTGAACAACCGTAGGCTCTACCTTTTTTTGCTCCTGGTGGTGGGGATAGGGCAGGTTGTTTATCTCAACGGTTGCCAAACGCGCGATGCGCGGTTTTCACAGTATTACGTTCAGGGCGAGCAACTGTATGTGCGGTACTGCAGCAATTGCCACCAGAAGGACGGCAGCGGTTTGGGTTTATTGTATCCCCCGGTTAATCAGTCCGATTTTGTTGATCAGCGGTTTAGCGAAGTGGTATGCAGCATGCGAAATGGCCTTCGGGGTTCCATGCTGGTCAATGGAAAAGAGTACAATCAGCCGATGCCAGGGATACCCTACCTAACGGATCTGGAAGTGGCGGAAATCACAACCTATCTCTATAATACATGGGGCCGCAACAGGGGGCTGGTGCCCCTGGAAGAGGTGCAACAGGTGCTGACCGGTTGTGCGCCATAGGCCTGGTATGCTTTCAATCCAGTTAAAAATTCCATTACTTTAAGGTTGCCAAAACCTAAATGAAGCGCCCCAACTACCGGATCTTCGGTTATACTATCGCGTTAATTGCCCTTGTTTATGGTGCTTTGATTTTGGTAATGCTGTACCTGGAAAAGGGTGCGCCTGGTTCCCGGATGAATTCGATGCAGGATGCCATGTGGTTTGTTGTTGCCACGTTTACGTCCGTAGGGTATGGCGATATTACCCCGGTCACCTATTGGGGGCGAATGATTGGCTTTGTATTCCTGTTTTCTACGTTGGGTATTTATGGTTTCGTTATCGGTCAAATTGCAAATTTTATGAGCACGCTGAAAGAGCAAAAGGAGATGGGCCTGAATGGCACCCGGTTCAGTAATCATGTCGTGATTATTGGGTGGAACGACTTTGCCCAGTCCGTAATCACGCACCTCATTGCGGCCGGCCGCCAGGTGGCCGTGGTTACCAAGGACCGCGCCACGATTGATATCATTCGGGAGTATTACTCATTCGATCAGGTTTTTACGCTCTACTCCGATTACAACAACTTCGACTTGCTGGAGAAGGCTAATCTTTCGGAAGCGGCTATCGTCTTCATTAACCTGCAAGATGACACAGAGAAGCTGGTATACATCATCAATATCAAGAGGCATTACGCGAACCTGAATTATGTGGTTACGCTGGACAACGGAAATCTCAAGAGCACCTTTCACAATGCCGGAGTCACCTACGCGATTTCCAAGAATGAGATCTCATCCAAACTGCTGGCCAGTTATATCTACGAGCCGGATGTTGCCCTTTTCAGCGAAGAGATCATCGCCTACGCACACGAAGATCACCAGTACGACATCAAGCAGTTTCGAATCACCGGGAATAACGGGTTTGCCAACACCCCCTACGAGAAGGCATTCTTCGATCTTAAAAAGCAGTGCAATGTTATCTTGATCGGCATTGTAAAAACTTCGCCAACGCGAAGTTTTGTCCGCAACCCGGAAAGTAACGTGATTATCCAGGAGAACGATTATCTGGTGATGTTGATGGATCGCAAGGGAGAGGACAGGCTTAACCGCCTATTCCGGATGGAGGAAGGCCTGTAAACGAAAAAGGGGTACGCACCCCTGCGTACCCCTAACCCCATCCCGATTATTCATCGGGCCAAACCCCACAAATCAACTGCACAGATCCTATAACCTAAATAATCCTGAAAACGCCAAAATAACGCCCGTGTGAGCCAATTGGTTTGTAACGCGCGTTAGAATAGTATAAGATTTTTGGTTTGTTTAACCGGGTCGTGAAAATCTTATTGAAATGAATGGGTGTATTTTGAAATAGTTAGTCATTTTTGGCAGACCCATATACAGCTACCTGATTTTAAACGTGCATCAAGGAGTATCTTCCCAAGGAACGCAGTTAGCCCACGTTGCACTCGTGGTGGATGACTACGATCGCGCGATTCAGTTTTTCACGCATACGCTGAATTTTATTCTTGTGGAGGATACCCGCCTGAGTGAGACCAAGCGTTGGGTGGTAGTGAGGCCGCCCGGGGGAGGCTGCAGCCTGCTATTGGCCAAAGCAGCCAATGAACACCAACTTTCGCGAGTTGGCAACCAAACGGGTGGCCGTGTCTTTCTTTTTCTACACACAAGTAACTTTCAGCGCGACTACGATCAGCTGATGGCTAAGGGAGTCAAGATCGTGCGACCGCCCAGCGTGGAGGTATATGGCACCGTGGCGGTATTCGAAGATTTGTATGGCAACTGGTGGGACTTGGTGGAGCCCGCCCGCCACAACCCCTAGACTATTACAACGTTACTTCTTCCGCAGGACTGATGTTTTCGAACACAAAATCGGTGCCGTTCTTCAAGTCGATATAGATAATTGCGTCTTTTGACACGTTGCCGCCCAGGATTTGCTTCGACAGTTCATTCAACAGCTCGCGCTGGAGGACGCGTTTAAGCGGCCGCGCCCCATATTGCGGATCGTAGCCCAGCTTAGCCAGGCGTTCGCGGGCCGCATCGCTGATGTCAACTTTGATCCCGTTCTCGTCCAATCGCTTGCGCACATCTTCCACCTGAATATCAACGATCTTCCGAATGTCGTTCTTGTTGAGCGGCCGGAACATGATGATTTCGTCAATCCGGTTGATGAATTCAGGGCGGACGCTCTTCTTGAGCATGTCCAGCACTTGACTTTTCGTGTCTTCCAGAACTTCGAAGTAATTGCTCTCTGTTATTCGTTCGAAATTCTCCTGGATTACGCTTGATCCGATGTTGGTGGTCATGATGATGATGGTGTTCTTGAAGTTTGCTACGCGGCCTTTGTTGTCCGTTAGCCGGCCATCATCCAACACTTGAAGCAAGACGTTAAACACATCCGGATGTGCCTTTTCAATTTCATCCAGCAAAATAACGGAGTACGGTTTTCTCCGGATGGCTTCCGTCAATTGCCCGCCTTCATCGTAGCCCACGTAGCCGGGAGGTGCCCCGATCAGCCGACTGACGGAGTGACGCTCCTGGTACTCACTCATATCAATGCGCACCATGGCATGCTCATCATTGAAGAGATACTCGGCCAGTGCTTTCGACAACTCCGTTTTCCCTACACCGGTTGTTCCCATAAAGATAAATGATCCAATGGGCCTGCGCGGATCCTGCAGCCCCGCCCGGCTCCTGCGCACGGCATCACTCAAGGCGCGAATAGCTTCTTCCTGACCAGCTACACGCTTGCCAAGTTCCAGCTCCAGGGTGAGTAATTTCTCGCGCTCACTTTGTAGCATTTTCGCTACCGGTATGCCGGTCCACTTGGCAACAACTTCGGCAATATCTTCGCTGTCTACTTCTTCTTTCAGCAACGAATGACCGCTTTGCAGTTGTTTCATTTGTTCCTGCGCGACCTTCAGTTTTTTCTCAACTTCGGTAATTTTTCCGTATCGGATTTCGGCTACGCGGCCATAGTCTCCGGCTTTCTCGGCCTGGTCGGCTTCAAACTTAAGGCGGTCAATGTTTTCTTTTTCTTTTTGAATGCCGGCCACAATGGCCTTTTCACTCTCCCATTTTGCCTTCAGGCTGTTGCGCTGTTCCGAAAGTTCTGCAATGTCTTTGCTGAGCAGGCTTTCTTTGTCTTTGTCCTTTTCTCTGCGGATGGCTTCTCGCTCAATTTCGAGTTGCATGATCTTTCGGTTGAGTTCGTCCAACTCTTCGGGAACGGAATCCATTTCCAGCCGCAGTTTTGACGCAGCCTCGTCCATCAGATCAATCGCTTTGTCGGGCAAGAAGCGATCGGAAATGTACCGGCTTGACAATTCCACCGAGGCGATGACGGCATCATCTTTAATGCGCACACCATGATGCAGCTCGTACTTGTCTTTAATGCCACGGAGTATGGAGATCGAGTCCTCTACCGAAGGTTCGTCTACCATCACGGTCTGGAAACGTCTCTCGAGCGCTTTATCCTTTTCAATGTACTTCTGATACTCCTTTAGTGTTGTAGCGCCAATCGCGTGCAGCTCGCCCCGGGCGAGTGCTGGTTTCAGAAGATTGGCGGCATCCATGGCGCCTTCGCCTCCTCCGCCCGCACCAATCAGCGTGTGGATCTCATCAATGAAGAGAATGATTTGACCATCGGAGTCCGTGACTTCCCTGATAACGGCCTTGAGGCGTTCTTCGAATTCGCCTTTGTATTTGGCACCGGCTACCAGCAAGCCCATATCCAGCGATACCAGGATTTTTCCTTTCAGGTTCTCCGGCACATCGCCATCAACAATACGTTGGGCCATGCCTTCTACTATGGCGGTTTTTCCAACCCCGGGCTCGCCCAGCAGAATAGGATTGTTTTTCGTTCTTCGCGACAGAATCTGGAGCACGCGCCTGATTTCCTCATCGCGCCCGATTACGGGGTCAATCTTACCCTGTTTTGCCAGTTCGTTCAGGTTCTTCGAGTACCGCTCCAACGATTTGTATTTTGCTTCTGCGTTCTGATCGGTCACACGCGCTCCACCCCGCAATTCCTGAATGGCCTTGAGCAGGCCGTTGCGCGAAATGCCACTGTCCTTAAGCAATTGCCCCGCTTTGTCTTTTGTCTGAGCAAGTGCCAGCAAAAGATGTTCAATTGAAACAAACTCGTCCTTCAGTTCACGTAATTCTTTTTCGGCTTGTTGAAGCAACGCATTCGTAGCGGAAGACAAATAGGGCTGCTGACCGGACACACGCGGATAAGCGTTGATCAATTCATCCAGTTTGTTGTTCAGGGCGCCCGAATTAATGCCACTTTTCTTCAACAGAAAGTCAACCGTGCTCTCATCCGTTTCAAGAATAGCCTTGAGCAAGTGCCCCGGCTCAATAGCCTGTTGCTGCAGGCCGGTTGTGATCTCAGCCGACTTCTGCAGGGCCTCCTGCGATTTGATGGTGAATTTTTCGAAGTTCATAAGTCAATGCTTTCCCTTGCCTGGTCAGCATCAAATTGCAATCCACTTGGCCATTATCATCCTTTTATGAAATAATGTCATTATATTGGTTGCGACTGAGTGATACTACCGCCAAATTGACCTACATATCATGCCAAAGAAATCAAGAGCGGCCGGACAATTTCCGAAAGCGCTTCTTCTCGAGGTAGCCTGGGAAGTGTGTAACCAGGTGGGGGGCATTTATACGGTAATCCGCTCAAAGGCTCCTGCGATGACGGACCGCGCGAACGGGCCGTTTTGCATGGTGGGTCCCTATATCAATAAGAATATTCTAGCTGAACTCGAACCGCTGGATGATTCTCAGGACATTTTTGGACAGGCAAGTGCCGTGCTGCGCAAGCGCGGTTATGATGTTCAATATGCCGAGTGGCTCATTACGGGCAAGCCCCGCGTGGTATTGCTCAATCCCAATGCGATTGAGGATAAGGCGCTGGAGGTAGTTAAGTATTTGCTATGGAAGAATCACGGTGTAAACTCCGACCATGCGTCACCCCTGATTAACCAGGTCATCGGCTTCGGATACCTGACCAAGCTGTTTGTCGATGAGGTGGTGAAGCTTAGAGGTGATCAGCCGGTGATTGCCCACTTCCACGAGTGGATGGCGGCCCTTCCCATCCTGGACATCAGGCGCGATGGCTTGCCGGTGAAGACCGTGTTCACAACACACGCCACACAGCTCGGGCGGCATCTCGCCATCAATTCACCGTTTTTCTACGCGCACCTTCCCTTCTTCAATCACCAGGATGAGTCGAAAAAGTTCGGGGTGGTAACGGAGGAAGCCATCGAGTACCGGGCCGCGCAGATGTGCGATGTTATGACCACGGTGAGTGAGGTGACGGCCCGCGAGTGCAAGCACCTGCTTAAACGCCAGCCCGATGCCATTGTGCCAAACGGCCTGAACATTCAGCGTTTTGAAGCTTTGCATGAATTCCAGAACCTGCACGTTCAGCACAAGGAGGACATTCACCAGTTTGTGATGGGGCATTTTTTCCAGAGTTACACGTTCGATCTGGATAAAACGATTTACCTCTTTACTTCGGGGCGGTTTGAGTACAAGAACAAGGGCTTTGATTTAACGCTGGAGGCCCTCTGGCATCTGAACGAACGGCTCAAACGCGAGAAAGCAGATGTTACGGTGGTGATGTGTTTTATTACCAAGCGGGATTATTACAGCATCAAACCCGAAGCACTTCAGTCACGCGCGGTGATGGAAGAAATCCGCCAGACGTGCGAAGCGATTCAGAAGCAGGTAGGGAAAGAGTTGTTTTATGCCTCTACCACCCGGCCGGATCATCGCCTGCCCGAGCTCAACGATTTTGTAGACGACTACTGGAAACTCCGGTACCGCAGAACCATCCAGAGTTGGAAGACAAACAAGTTGCCGCTGGTGGTTACCCATAAGTTGAAAGACGAAGACAACGATGAAATCCTGAGTTTCCTCGTTCGTAGAAATCTGGTAAACCGGGCCGAGGACAAGGTGAAGATCGTGTACCATCCGGATTTTATCACCTCTACCAGTCCTTTGTTCGGCATGGATTACAGTCAGTTTGTGCGGGGTTGCCATTTAGGAATTTTCCCGAGTTACTACGAGCCGTGGGGGTACACCCCGTTGGAGTGCCTGGCCAGCGGAGTGCCGGCCGTTACCAGCGACCTCAGTGGGTTTGGCGATTACTTACTCAAGAATTTTCCGGATCACGAAAAGCACGGCATGTACGTGGTGGAGCGGGGCAAGCGCACGTTCGACTGGAGCGCGCGCCAATTGGCCGGCTATCTTTACCAGTTCTTGATGCAAACGCGCAGAGAACGGATTATGCAGCGAAACAACGTTGAGAATTACTCCGAAGCTTTCGATTGGCAGAACCTTATTCGCCACTACGCGGAAGCCTACCAGCTTACCGCGGGGGCAGAGCCGGCCGCGAGTTAGCGCTGAAAGCGCGCCATTTCCCAACCAATCATACTTTTCTTGCGGGTAGAGCCCCACCGGTATTCGCCCAAAACACCATCTTTCCGAATCACGCGATGGCATGGAATCAAGTACGCAATGTGATTGCTGCCGACAGCAGAACCAACCGCCTGCAGGGCCTTTGGGTTGTTGATGTGTGTGGCAATTTGCTGGTACGTGGTAACCGCGCCTGTTGGCAGCCGAAGCAACGCTTCCCACACTTTCACCTGAAAATTTGTGCCCTTTACAAGTACATTCAGTTTTTCGCCCGGCCTGACCGAGGCAAGCGGATTGAAAATCTTTTCAGCAAACACACCGGTTACGTCCGTGTTTTGATAGAACAATGAGTTATGCCAGTGCAGCTTCATGCGCTCCAACTCAAAACGGGGATCTTTATCAATGTCAATAAACGACAGCCAGCAGATACCGCGCTCGGTTATGCCCACCAGGGCCTGGCCAAACGGAGTGTCATGAAATCCATAGTCGATGCGAAGCCCGCTGCCCTTTCGTTTGTATTCCTGAGGGGTCATCGCTTCCAGTGTGGTGAACAGGTCGTAAACCCGCGACTGACTGGAGAGGCCAGCCTCTTCAGCTGCCTCTGCAAGATTTTTGCTTTCCTGAATTTTTCCTTTTAGAAAGTCAACGGTGAGAAATTGAACAAAGCGCTTGGGACTGATGCCCGCCCACTCGGTAAAAAGGCGTTGAAAGTGAAAGGGAGACAGGTGCACTTTTTCAGCCACCTCGTCTAACTCGGGTTGATGGCGGAAATTCTCTTCCAGGTAGCGAATGGCTTCGGCTATCCGGATGTAATTAACATCATCGTTCATGGTTACTGTCATACAAAGCTACTCTTTTGGGCAATCATGGTTTTGACCAAGTATTCTTGAAGCGTGCATCAAAGATCTGAATGCGGTGCCGGGCTGCCCACCCGAAACTTGCTGATTTTCCCGGTAGACTGACGGGTTAAGCCTGCAATTTTTCTACTTTGCCGATCGCTCATGACCATTACCACACCCCGCGAGTTTTCTTTTTCGCAATGCCTTGCATTTCTGTTGCGGTCGCCCCGCGAAATTCTGCATCGGGTGGAGGGTGGTCTGGTGTATAAGGCATTGTTGGTAGAGCGCAGGCCGGTCGTCATTGCCATTTCGGAAGGTGACCATTCCCTTGAGGTGCATTACGATCCGAAACAGGTGATGGGGGATCACTCCGAAGTTATCCGGAGGTACATTTCCGATTGGTTTGATCTGGAAACGGATTTGAAGCCCTTCTATGCTCTGGCCAAACACGACCCGCTGCTGGCAGATCTCGTCAAACGGTATTTTGGCTATCGTATTGTAGGGCAACCTGATCTCTACGAGTCGATCACGTGGGCAATCCTTGGCCAGCAAATTAACCTGGGCTTTGCTTACACGCTCAAGCAGCGATTTGTTGAGCAGTTTGGACAAGCATGCGAGTATGATGGGCAACACTATCACTTTTTTCCGGATCCGACCGTGGTCGCACAACTTCAGCCGGAGCAATTGTTGCCCCTGCAGTTCTCCAGGCAGAAGGCCCGGTACGTCATTGAGGTTGCCCGGGCGTTTTGTGAAGGGCGTTTGTCAACCGAGTCAATCCGGCAGCTTTTATTTGAAGCTGCCCGCGAGAATCTCATGAAAGTAAAAGGCATCGGCAACTGGACGGCCAACTACGCCTTGATGAAGACGTTTCGCCATCGGCAGGCGTTTCCGGCCGAGGATGCCGGGTTACACAATGCCATTCGAAATCTGAAAGGCCTTAAGACTAAACCTACGGTGGAGCAGGTTCGCAGAATATTTAAGAAGTACGAAGGTTGGGAAGCCTACGCAACTTTGTATTTGTGGCGATCCCTGGTGTGAAGCTCAACGAGCCAGCACTGCCTGATTGGCCATCAGGATATGCAGGTCGTCATTTTCAACGTTACCTTTTTCATCGGCCACCAGCAGGAAGTTTTCATACAATTGATTTAACTCCTCACCTTGAACATGATAGCCCAGTTGCTCAACACGATGCCGCAGGGCCGCGCGTCCGCTGCGGGCCGTTAATACGATGGAGGAAGACGGCACGCCCACATCTGCCGGGTTGATGATCTCGTAGTTTTCCGCATGCTTGAGGAAGCCGTCCTGATGGATGCCGGACGAATGCGCAAACGCGTTGCGCCCTACAATTGCCTTATTGGGTTGAACCGGCATGCGCATCAACTCGCTGATCAGGTTGCTGATTTCGAAAATGCGCTCTGACTTGATGTTGGTATACAGGTCCAGATCCTGATGTGTCCGGATGGTCATCGCTACTTCTTCCAGGGACGTGTTGCCTGCCCGTTCGCCAATGCCATTTACCGTTACTTCGGCCTGTCGTGCACCGTTGATCAATCCCGAAAGAGTGTTCGCGGTTGCCATACCCAGATCATTATGACAATGAACGGAAATCACTGCCCGGTGAATGTTGCTCACATGCTCGACCAGATATTGAATTCGTTTGCCGTACAAATGAGGCAGACAGTATCCGGTTGTGTCAGGAATGTTGACGACATCGGCTCCCGCGGCAATGACAGCTTCAATCAACTGTGCAAGAAACGGCAAATCTGCGCGGCCCGCATCTTCCGCGTAGAACTCTACTTCGTAGCCTTTTGATTTCGCATACTGGACAGCCCACACGCCTTGCTCCAGTACCTGCTCGCGGGTGCTTCTGAACTTATGCTTGATGTGCACATCGGACGAGCCAATACCCGTGTGAATGCGTCCCCGCTTTGCGTGGTGCAAGGCTTCGGCCGCCACATCAATATCTTCTTTCTTGGCGCGCGTAAGCCCGCAGACCACTGGCTCTTTTACTGCCTTGGAGATCTCGACCACCGAAAGAAAGTCGCCCGGGCTGGAGATCGGGAAACCAGCTTCGATGACATCCACGCCCAGCGCTTCCAGTTCGCGCGCCACAATCAGTTTCTCTTCTGTTTTCAACTGGCACCCGGGTACCTGTTCGCCATCGCGAAGGGTAGTGTCAAAAATCTGAATCTTGTCGGCCATAGTTTTTTTATTTGATATCAAGCGGTTACGGATCTGGTAGTGGTGATGCGTTCAATTTCGTTCGCCACCTGGCTACCCATTTGGATTGTGTTCAGTAATTTTTCTTTTGGCGTTGCGGCCCCGGCAATATCCGCTGTGCGGAAACCCTGATGGAGCGTTTGTTCTACAGATTGAATAACAATCTCGGCTTCCGTCTTCAGCCCGAAAGAAATGTCGAGCATAAGGGCAGCGGAAAGGATAGAGGCAAGCGGATTAGCAATTCCCTTTCCGGTGATGTCGTGTGCGCTACCATGTATCGGCTCGTAAAGCCCCACAGCATCGCCTACGGATGCAGAGGCCAGCATGCCCATGGAGCCGGCAATCTGCGAAGCTTCATCGGTAAGAATGTCGCCAAACAAGTTGCCGGTCAACACCACGTCAAAGCTCCGGGGATTCTGAATCAATTTCATGGCAGCCGCATCGATAAACTGATGGTCGAGTTGCACATCCGGATACTCTTTTGCCACTTCGCTCACTACCTGACGCCACAGGCGCGAGCTTTCCAGCACATTGGCTTTGTCTACGCTTGTTACCTTTTTTGAGCGGGTACGGGCGGCAGCGAAAGCTTTGTGAGCGATTCGCTCGATTTCAAATCGCTGATAGATCATCAGATCATAGGCGGTATGCCCGTCATCTTTACGACCTTTTTCTCCGAAGTAAACATCACCGGTCAATTCGCGGAAAAACAGAATGTCCGATCCTTTCAGAATTTCAGGTTTAATACTGGAGGCATCCAGCAACTCGTCAAAGAGCCGGATCGGTCGCAGGTTGGCATACAAACCCAATTCTTTTCGCATTTGCAGCAGGCCCTGCTCTGGCCGGACTTTCAACGTAGGGTCGTTATCGTATTTTGGATGGCCAACTGCGCCAAAGAGGATCGCATCGCAGTTTTTCAGTTTTGTCAGCGTGGCCTCCGGCAGAGGGGTGCCCGTAGCTTGGATGGCTTCGTGGCCAATCACAGCATCATCAAACTCAAATGTGTGCCCAAACGCTGTGGCGATTTTCTCCAGTACCCGCTTTCCTTCGCGGGTCACTTCCTGGCCGATGCCATCTCCGGGTAGTATGATGATTTTCTTTTTCACGTGGTTAACATCAGGAATGGGCCAAGTCGAATTTTTTAATGTCATTGTGCAAACTCAACAGGTAGTCGATGTCATCGTAACCGTTAGCCAAACATGTTTTTTTGTACGCGTTGATGTCAAATGATTCTTCCCGACCTTTGAACGCAATCTTTTGTTCCTGCAGATTCACGGTCAGGGTTGTGTCCGGTTCGCGCTGAATCGTGTCCAGCAGTTGAGCCAGGAACGAATCACTAACGACCACGGGCAGCAGGCCGTTATTGAGTGCGTTGTTTTTAAAGATATCGGCAAAAAAGCTGGAGACCACCACCCGGAAGCCATAGTCATAGATGGCCCACGCAGCATGCTCGCGGCTGCTGCCGCAACCAAAGTTTTTGCCCGCAACCAGTATTTTACCTTGGTGGCGGGGTTGATTCAACACGAAATCCGGAAGCGGGTTTTCTGCCGCATCGTATCGCCAGTCGCGGAAGAGGTTGTCGCCAAATCCTTCGCGCGTGGTTGCTTTCAGAAAACGGGCCGGGATAATCTGATCGGTGTCGATGTTCTCGATGGGAAGGGGAACGCCCGTGGAAACCAGTGTGGTGAATTTTTCTTTCATGGGTTTACATCAACTCGCGTACATCGGTCACTTTTCCCGTAATGGCAGCAGCCGCTGCACTTAATGGACTGGCCAAAAATGTGCGCGACTTCGGCCCTTGCCGGCCTTCAAAATTTCGGTTGCTGGTACTGATGCAATACTTGCCGGGTGGCACTTTGTCTTCATTCATTCCCAGGCATGCTGAACATCCTGGGCTGCGAAGCTCAAAGCCTGCCTGTTCAAAAACTTTATCCAGGCCTTCCTGTCGTGCCTGTGCTTCTACTTGTCGCGATCCAGGGATTACCCAAACTTCAACTCCATCCGCCTTTTTTTTGCCATTCACCATGCCGGCCACCAGTCGCAAGTCTTCAATCCGCGCGTTTGTACAACTGCCGATGAACACATAATCGATTGGCTTACCGAGCAGGGGAGAACCCGGCTGCAGGCCCATATACTCGAGCGATTTGGTGAACGATGCGCGGGAGCTGATTTCGTGTAGTTCAACCTCGGTAGGAATGCGGTCTGTAACTTTTATGCCCATGCCCGGGTTGGTTCCATAGGTAATCATGGGGGCGATGTCTGCCGCATCGAACCTCAGAACCTCATCATACCGCGCGCTTTCATCAGTAGCCAGTTGTTTCCAACGAGCCACGGATTGATCAAAGGCGGCACCCGCAGGTGCAAACGTTCGGCCCTTGATGTAGTTGAATGTGGTTTCATCCGGTGCAATGAGACCACCGCGCGCACCCATTTCAATGCTCATGTTGCAAATGGTCATTCGCGCTTCCATCGAAAGATTGCGGATGGTATCGCCAGCATATTCTACAAAATAGCCGGTGGCTCCGCTGGCCGATATTTTTGATATGATGTAGAGAATGATATCCTTGCTTACCACGCCTTTGCCCAGTTGGCCATTGATTTCGATGCGCATGGTCTTGGGCTTGTACTGCAGAATGCATTGCGTGGCCAGCACTTGCTCAACTTCACTTGTACCAATACCAAACGCGATGTTGCCAAAAGCCCCGTGAGTCGAGGTGTGGCTGTCGCCACAAACGATGGTCATGCCGGGCAGGGTTAATCCGAGTTCGGGCCCGATGATGTGAACAATACCCTGATAGGGATGTCCGAGGTCATACAAGTCAACACCAAACTCGGCACAATTTTTCCGAAGTGTCTCTACCTGGTGGCGCGACAACGCTTCCCTGATCGGCAGGTGCTGATCTTTCGTTGGCACGTTATGGTCGGCCGTGGCGGTCGTGCGTTTCGTATTGAATACCGGCAGTTTCCGTTTTCGCAAGCCGTCAAAGGCCTGGGGGCTTGTTACCTCGTGTATAAAATGCCGGTCGATGAAAAGGGCATCCGGGTAACCGTCAGCCCGTTTAACTACGTGTGCATCCCAGATCTTTTCAAAAATTGTTTTTGGTACAGCGTTCACAACAAGTGTTAGTTCGTCACAAAAGGCTCAAAATGGCAATCGCCCCGCAGGTGGCTGCAGGGCGATTGAACTTGACCACGAATATCGTCTATTCGGGGCAGTTGGTTTTCGATTACGGCATAAAAATTTCTACACTTACAATCGTTCGTGAAAGGCTTGGGTGCAAATGGTCAATTGATCATGCTGGCCTCAACTTTTTCTTTTTCGGGCCGCAACGCGCGCACAGCTGCGCCCGCCTGCCACAATTCGCTTTCACGAAGTTCCTTTAACTCTTCTGCTAGCTTTTCGCGATAGTCGGGTTTGCTACAGGTGTCAATGGTTCGTTTCGCTTCGGCCCCGCTGGCTACGCTTTCGTACAATTCTTTGAATACCGGAAGTGTGGCTGCTTTGAATTTCTTTTTCCAGTCGAGTGCACCACGCTGAGCGGTGGTTGAGCAGTTGGCGTACATCCAATCCATACCGTTTTCCGCCACCAGCGGCATCAGGCTTTGCGTCAGTTCTTCCACCGTTTCGTTGAAGGCCTCCGAGGGCGAGTGACCTTTCGAGCGCAGCACTTCATATTGCGCCTCGAAAATGCCGGCAATGGCGCCCATCAGTGTTCCACGTTCGCCCGTCAAGTCAGAGTAAACTTCTTTTTTAAAATCTGTTTCGAAGAGATAACCGGAGCCGACACCAATGCCGAGCGCAATTGCCCGGGATTTGGCTTTGCCGGTGGCATCCTGAAAGACGGCATAACTGCTGTTGATTCCTTTGCCCTGCAGAAATAATCTGCGCACGGAAGTACCTGATCCTTTGGGTGCAGCCAGAATCACATCCACATCGGAAGGGGGCACAATGCCGGTTTGCTCCTTAAACGTAATACCAAATCCATGTGAAAAATACAACGCCTTGCCTTGTGTGAGGTGAGGTTTGATCGTAGGCCACGTGGCAATTTGCCCGGCATCGCTCATTAGGAATTGAATTATCGTGCCGCGCCTGGCCGCTTCCTCAACATCAAACAGGGTTTCGCCCGGCACCCAGCCGTGTGCAATCGCTTTATCCCAGGTTTTGGTGCCTTGTCGCTGACCAACGATGACATCAAAGCCATTGTCGCGCAGGTTAAGCGCCTGGGCCGGGCCCTGCACGCCATACCCGATGATGGCGATGGTTTCACCGCGCAGCAGGTCGAGTGCTTTTTCCATGGGGAATTCTTCGCGGGTCACTACTTCTTCCCACGTGCCACCAAAATTGATCTTTGCCATGATTTCTGAGTTTAGTTTGTATGAATCGGGTTGTGTTCTTTAATTTTTTTGAATGTGAATCAGGCCGCTTCGAGCTTAGCGCTTTCTGGTGCCAGCGCGAGAAACTGTTCGTTGCCGGGTGAATACTCTGCATATTCAACTTCGATCAGCTTTTCGAGTTGATGCTTTACCTTTTCCATCAGGTCGGGTGTTGTGTATAGAAGCAGCAGTGCACCGCCCTGTCGGAAGTTTCCTTCCATTTCGTGTGCTACCAGTTTCTTTATGCGCACACGCCTGCGGTTAAGCACATTTACGATCCGGTTGAGGATCGAAAAATTGTTATCCGCTACAATCGACAAGGTGAACTCCTGCTTGCTCATAAGTTATTTTTTGGGATTTCCAGTATGACTTCGCTTACCCCGGCACCGGCCGGCACCATCGGGAAAACGTTTTCTTCTTTTTCCACCACTACCTCCAGAAAATACGCGGTGGGCGATTCGAGCATTTCTGTCAAAGCCGAAGTAAGATCATGCTGCTCAGTTACTTTTCGGGCACGAATGCGGTAAGCCTCGGCAATCTTGACAAAGTCAGGGTTGTCCAGTTCGGTAAACGAATAGCGCTTGCCATGAAAAAGCTGTTGCCACTGGCGCACCATGCCGAGAAATTGATTGTTGAGCACCAGGATTTTGACGGGGATATGATCTTGCATGATGGTGCCCAATTCCTGAATGGTCATTTGATATCCACCATCGCCTATCACGGCTACCACCTGCTGGTGCGGGGCTGCAACCTTGGCGCCAATTGCGGCCGGAAGTGCAAAGCCCATTGTGCCTGCTCCGCCCGAGGTGATGCTGGTGCGTGGTTTTTTGTACCGGTAGTAACGAGATGTTACCATCTGGTGCTGCCCCACATCGGTTACGATTACAGCTTCGCCACCCGTCAGGGAAGAAAGCTGGTGAATGACTTCGGCCATTTTCAGGGAAGTGGTGTCTTCAATTTCCTTTTTCACCACTTTTTCATACTCCAGGTCATTTAATGTCCGAAAGCTGGCCATCCACGCTGCGTGGTCCCGAGGTTGGCATCGCTGTGCCAGGGCTGCCAGCGCCTCGCGCGCATCTGCATGTACACCCACTTCCACCGGAATGATCTTATTGATCTCTGCTTTATCGATGTCGATGTGAATGATGCGTGCCTGCCGGGCATACTTACTTACATTCCCCGTCACGCGATCATCAAATCGCATACCCACGGCAATCAGAACATCGCAGGCGTTGGTATTTACGTTGGGCCCATAGTTGCCATGCATGCCCAGATAACCGACATAGTTGGGATGATCCTGTGAAATGGCGCCCAGCCCCAGCAGCGTGCAGGCTAACGGGATGCCGGTTTTCTCCACGAAAGCTTTCAACTCCTCCGTAGCCCCGGAGAGCAGAACGCCCTGGCCGGCCAACAGGTACGGGCGCTCCGCACTGTTGATAAGCTGTGCTGCCTTGTCAATCGAGTCAACAGGAAGTGCCGGCTTAGGCTTATACGTGCGTACGTGTTCACACCGCTCGTAAGGGAGTTCTTCGATCAACTCGTTTTGAGCATTTTTTGTGATGTCAATGAGTACGGGCCCTGGCCGCCCCGTGCGGGCGATGTAAAAAGCCCGCGCTACTGCATCCGGAATATCCCGGGCTTCCGTCACCTGCACATTCCATTTCGTTACCGGTATGGTGGTGTTTACCACATCAGTCTCCTGAAATGCATCCGTGCCGAGCAAATGAGCAAATACCTGCCCGGTGATGCACACGATAGGTGTTGAATCAATCAGCGCATCGGCCAAACCGGTGACGAGGTTCATAGCACCCGGCCCGGAGGTTGCCAGCGCAACACCCACTCTTCCGCTTACGCGTGCATATCCTTGGGCAGCATGCACGGCTCCCTGCTCATGACGTACCAGCACGTGACGCAAGCGGTCGGTGTAGCTATACAACGCATCGTACACAGGCATGATGGCACCACCCGGATAGCCAAACATGGTGTCTACCCCCTCGGCCAACAGGCATTTCAGCAGCAATTCGGAGCCGCTGATAAGCTTTACCGATGTTGCCGATTCTTTACTCGTAGTCAGTAACGCATCCATCGGCTGCTGTTTTCACTTGTTTTGCGTACTTGAATAAAATACCATTGGTCGCCCGGGGTGCCGGTCGCTTGTAGGTCGACCTTCGCACAGCCAGTGTCTTGTCGTCCACCAAGAGGTTGATCTGATGTTTCTTCACATCAATTTCAATCCAGTCGTCATCCTCCACCAGCGCAAGCAGTCCGCCATCCCACGCCTCGGGTGTGATGTGCCCGATGACGAATCCATGCGAACCACCGGAAAAGCGACCATCGGTTATCAGCGCTACGGATTTGCCCAGTCCCGAGCCCATGATCAGGCTGGTCGGCTTCAGCATTTCCGGCATGCCTGGGGCACCGCGCGGGCCTACATATCGGATTACAACAACGTCTCCTTCGCGAATGCGTCCGCTCTTCATACCCTCGACAACTTCAAACTCGCCATTAAATACGCGGGCAGTACCGCGGAAACGTTCGCCTTCTTTGCCAGTGATTTTGGCCACCGAACCCTGAAGGGCAAGGTTTCCATAGAGTATTTGAATATGGCCCGTCTTTTTGATGGGGCGCTCTACCGGAACAATGACATTCTGGGTGTCAAAATTCAGATCGCGGGCTGACGCCACGTTTTCGGCCAGTGTTTTTCCCGTAACCGTTAGGCAATCGCCATGGAGTTGTCCTTTTGCAATCAGGTATTTGATTACCGAAGGCACGCCTCCAATCTGATGAAGCGCCTCCATCAGGTATTTGCCACTGGGCTTCAGGTCAGCAATCAAAGGTGTTCGGTCGGAAATACGCTGAAAATCATCCTGGGTAATGGTGATACCAACTGTGCGGGCCATAGCGATGAGGTGGATTACCGCATTGGTAGAACCACCCAACGCCATAACCAGGGTGATGGCATTATCAAATGCCGGGCGCGTCATAATATCCCGCGGCTTAATGTCTCGTTCCAGCAGAACCCGAATGGCTTTGGCTGCCTCTTCGCATTCGCGGGATTTCTCCGGGCTTAAAGCAGGGTTTGACGATGAATACGGTAGCGCCATGCCAAGTGCCTCAATGGCGGAGGCCATCGTGTTGGCTGTATACATGCCACCGCATGCGCCCGCTCCGGGGCAGGAGTTTTGTATGATCCCCTTAAAATCCTCCTCTGAAATTTTGTTGGCCAGTTTTTCACCCAGGGCTTCGAAGGCAGACACAATGTTTAGCTCTTTTCCTTTAAAATGCCCGCCTGCAATAGTGCCGCCATACACCATGATAGCAGGTCGGTTGAGCCGCCCCATGGCAATGAGCGAGCCGGGCATGTTCTTATCGCACCCGACCACCGCAATCAGCCCATCGTAGTGTTGGGCACCGCATACCGTTTCGATGGAGTCGGCAATTACTTCGCGGCTTACCAGAGAATAGCGCATGCCTTCGGTGCCGTTTGCTATGCCATCGCTCACCCCAATGGTGTGGAAGACGAGCCCCACCAGATCTTCCTTCCACACGGCCTTTTTCACTTCACCGGCCAAGGCGTTGAGGTGCATATTACAGGTGTTGCCGTCAAATCCGGTACTCACAATACCCACCTGAGCCTTGTTCATGTCTTGCTCCGTCAGGCCGATGCCATACAACATCGCCTGCGATGCCGGCAATGTGGGGTCTTGCGTGATGGTTTTGCTATACTTATTCAGTTCCATGGGCATGATCAACATCTCCTCATTTCAACCTCCTCACGCTACACAATCACGTACGAATAGCTTTTGTCCAGCACAATGCACTTGTAGGCCTCCTGTACAATAGCGCCCAGTGAATTTTTCCACGGTTTGTTGAATTCGTGTCCCTCAATCGATTCGATACCGATGATTTCAGCGGCTGTTCCGCAGAAAAAGGCACTGTCGGCTTCAAACAGTTCTTCGGGAGTAAAAAATTTCTGTTCAACAGGTATGTCCAACCCCTGACAGATTTCGAATACCGTAGCCCGCGTGATACCCGGCAGGATGTTGCCGAGAGGTGGCGTATAGAGCACACCCTCTTTTTCAAAGAAGAAATTGGCGCCCGGGCCCTCGGCCACGTGCCCGTTGCTGTCCAGCAGCAGGCCTTCGTCAAAGCCACGTTCCTTTGCCTCTGTTGTAGCTAAAATGGAGTTGACATAATGGCCGCAAACTTTGGCCTCCACCTTTACCGATTTTGGATTTGGCCGTTGATACGAGGAGATGCACACCTTCAGCAACTGATCGCCCAGATACTTTCCCCATTCCCAGGCGGTAATCATGATGGAAACTTCCTTGGGTGCCGTAAGCGACATGTTCGGGCTGCAGAAAACCAGGGGCCGCAGATAGGCATTGCTCAGGTTGTTTCGTTCCAGAACCTGGTAGCTGATTTGGGTGAGTTCTTCGCTGCTGTAGTCAAGCGGGATGCCCACCAATGCGCAACTCTTTCTAAGCCGGTCGAAATGTTCGTGGGCTTTAAAGATTTTGGTCCCGTTGATGGTCTTGTAGGCCCTGATTCCCTCGAAGGTGCCATACCCGTAGTGCAGGGTTTGGCTGAACAAGTCGGTGCGGGCGTCTTTCGCCTTTACAAACTGGCCATCGAGGAAGAGGGTCGTGTGGTCGGAATAGTACATGACAGAAACAATCGTTAGTTGGTTACTCGTTTTATAAAATGAAACCGCCCCGATTTTGGTCGGGGCGGTACTTATTGTGTCTTTATAAAAGGTGTCTACCCTGCTTGTCGCAGAATACTCGCCATCTGCACCCCAATGGTGCCTGAGCCCCAATTGGGAAAAATGGACCCTGGCATAATCATTATTTGGTGCATGGTTGCAAGGATGGCTATTTTATTTTGCCGGAACAATAACTTACCTGTAAAATATTTTCTGGGGGCAGGTTAACAGACGTTTGTCTGTTTCAGAATTTCAATTCCTTTTCCTACCTTTCAAGTCACCAAATACCTATTTCTCTACTTATGAATACCCAACATCCCCATCACGACTTTGCTATGGCGTGGGACAAGTACATGGACATTGCCGCCATTGTGTTCGTGATCCTGGCCATTCTTACGTTCCTGTACTACGAATTTCGGTTGATGCAGGTAAAGGAGTATAAGGAAAAGTACGATTTCGTAAACCGGAACGAGATCAACTATTTCTGGTATTCAGTGATCTTATTGATCATTGCTGGATTTTTCATCTCCCAGGGATTCTCCACCGAAAAGATCATGGATATCGGGATGATCTGGTTTTATGTGCGGATGTTTTTGAGTGTCAGCTTCGCCATCATTGCGTATTTCATCTTTAATACGATCGTGAAAATCTACTACCCCAAGTCGGTAGAAAAGCGACTGAAGAAAATCCGAGCTACACCCCGCCTATCGTCTGCCGGTAATCCGATGCGCAAACTGCGCGAAGAAGAAGAAGCGGCACACCTTGAAGCCTCTCAGGAAGCTGAACAGCGCAGCGGAGTTCATTCCGTGGATTATGACGTGTGGCTCGATGAAAAAACCGGTGAGAAGAAAGTAGAGAAATACTATAGCTTCGAGCATGCGGAAGAATGTTCCGAGTGCGGTTACGTCACCCTCCGCATCGACTACGAAGAGATCACGGCACAGCCTACCGAGTGGATGGATGGCTTGCTGGTGAAGCATTATAAGTGCACGTATTGCGGCCACCGCGAGCGGCAGGAGAAAGTGTTGGCGAAGACCTCTACCAACGCCTGAGTTTAATTGGAATTAAGATACTCCTGAATACCTTCGCGAATCAGCGTGAAGGTATTCAGGAGTGTTTCTTCATTTTCTTCCAATAGCGTTACACGAAAACCCTGCAACTCTGAGCAAAATGAGGAAACAGGAACCACACAAACGCCTTTTGCGCCAAGAAGATAGTACACAAAGCACTTGTCTAGGGGCATATCTTGACTGCACCAGCTTTCCACTAACTCCTTAATTTTTTTGTTCGAGATGCTCATGGTTTGTCCGGCCCGAAGGACACCGGGGCGAAAAATAATCGTGTTATAGAAGGCGCCAAAGGTTTCGTTACAGGTAACCTGCGGCACAGATTGGAGCAGATCGGCAATTAGTTTACTTCGTTTTCCGATTTTGGCGTTGGTTTCGTCTCGGTAGGCAGCAAATCGCGGGTCGCCCAAAATGCGGGGTATTGCCATTTGTGGCAATTTGGTAGAACAGACCTCAATCATTTTGGCATTATCCAGCGCATGGCAGAATGCGTTGAAGTCGGGGTCGCGTTGGCGATTGTAGTACTCCATCCAGCCGCATCTTCCGCCCGGCCACGGCAGCTCTTTCGAGATTCCTTTCATCGCAATGCCCGGCACGTCTTCGATTACCTCCGCCAGGGCGTAGGCCCGCGCACCATTGTAGGTGATGTTCAGGTAGATTTCGTCACAGATCAAAAACAGATTAAACTCCCGGGCAATGGCCACGATGCGCTTGAGTGTTTCCAGCGGATACACCATACCGGTGGGGTTATCCGGGTTGATGATCAGGATACCTACGATATTTGGATTGTACTTTACCTTGTTATACAAATCGTTCAGATCGGGATACCACCGGTTGTCCGGGTCCAGCCGATAGGTGAGGGGCTCGTGGCTGGCATGGGCGGCCTCCGCGCTCGAGTGAGTCGAGTATGCTGGGGAGGGGCCAATGACCCGCGAAGTAGGGCTGATATACTGATAGACTTTCGCAATCGCATCGCCCAGGCCGTTGAAGAAGCAAATATCCTCTGGCGTGATGTGGGCACCGCCACGCGCGTTGGTTTGGCGGGCTAAAAATTCACGCGTTTCCAGAATACCCTTAGAGGGACAGTAGCTATACGCATCATTTTGACGAGCAAGCCCAGCGATTACTTCCCGAATCCAGGTTGGCAGTACATGATTTTTTTGAATCGGGTCTCCGATGTTTTCCCACAGCATCGGCTGGCCGAGTGCTTTGATCTGTTCAGCCTTTTTTACGATTTCACGTATTTCATAGCTTAACTCTTTGGCTCCTTCGTTTAGTAGTTGTTGGCGCATCGTGTAAGCAACAGTTAGTCACGAATCAATAAAGCAATATTTTCTACGTGTGTGGTGTGCGGAAACATGTCCACGGGCTGCACGGCTTTGATTTCATATTGAGAACTCAGCAATGCTAGGTCCCGTGCTTGCGTGGCCGGATTGCAACTTATGTACACAATTTTTTTTGGGGCAGCCTGCAGCAGCATGGTGCACACATCCGCGTGCATGCCCGCGCGGGGCGGGTCCGTAATGACCACATCTGGCTGACCGTTTTCCTCCAGGAACGATTCGTTCAGCAGGTCTTTCATGTCGCCTGCAAAAAAGCGGGTGTTGGTGATGCCGTTGATCTCGGAGTTAACCTTCGCATCGGCAATGGCATCGGCAACGTATTCAAGCCCTACCACGAGCCGTGCATGGGGTGCCACGAAGTTGGCTATGGTTCCCGTGCCGGTATATAAATCGTACACCAGTTCGTGGCCCTGTAACCCGGCCATTTGCCACGCTGCCCGGTACAATTCATAAGCCTGCTGCGAGTTTGTCTGGTAAAACGACTTGGGCCCGACACGAAACTGCAACTCGCCAGCACCGCTCGCGCGCGGCATGCACTCCGTGATATACGCGTTGCCTTTCCAGCATGTAATGTCCAGGTCGTGAAATGTATCATTTCGTTTGCCATTAATGATGTAAAGAGCAGAGGTGATTTGTGGAAAGGCATCCGTCAGCGTGCCCAGCATGCGATCGATCCAGGACATTTCATCGTACGTCACCTGCAGGATTACCATTACTTCGCCTTTCGTTGTGGTGCGAATGGTAAGCGTGCGTAAAAAGCCAACCTGCTTTCGCAAGTCAAAAAATGGTATCTGATGATTGATGGCCGTTTGCCGTGCCAAAAGCCGGATGGCATTCGAAGGCTCGGGCTGCAGGTAGCAGTTGTTCACGTCAAACACGCGGTCGTACATGCGCGGAATGTGATAGCCAAGCCCAACACCTGAAACGTCCGGTGACGGGTTTTGAAGTTCCTCTTTTGTTCGCCAGCGATCGGCTGTAAAAGTGTAGTCCAGTTTATTCCTGTAATGCCGCGTGCGGGCCGAGCCGAGGATAGGCTGAAGGGCCGGCAGTGCCAATCCGCCAATGCGCTCAAGGTGGTCCACCACCTGTTGCTGTTTGTAGCGAAGCTGTTCCTGGTATTGAATATGTTGCCAGCTGCAGCCGCCACATAATCCAAAGTGCTCACAAAAAGGCTCATCGCGGTGAGGCGAGCGTTGCTCCACGCGTTCAACCCGGCCCTCCAGAAAGCTGCTCTTTATTTTCGTTAGTGAAATTGAAACTACGTCACCGGGAGCACCACCCTGAACAAACACAACCTGGCCGTTGTGGCGCGCCACGCACTTGCCTTCGGCTGCCATTGTCAATAAGGTCAACCCGGATAGAATATCTCCCTTTTTCAGCTGGTTACCCATGTCGTCTGTAACGGATTTCTGTCGTCCGCAAATTGATTAAATTTCGGGTCAGTTGATATGAAAAGGCTTTTTTTAGCGATTCTGCTCCTGATGGCCGCCCCGCTGTCGGCCTCCCACATCGTAGGTGGCGAGTTTGAGCTGAAGTATCTTGGCCCGAATAGGTATCGGCTTAACCTCATTCTTTATTTCGACAATGTCAACGGAGTACCGGGGGCTAAAGACTTTTCCATCAATGCGCGCATTTTTCGAAAACGGGATAATGCCATTGTGTTCTCGCTGATCAACCTTCCGCTGGTTCGCGAGTCGGCTGTGTCGTATACCCAGCCAGAATGTTCAAACGGTGAAATTGTTACCGACAAACTGGAGTATTCCCGCGAGATCACCCTGTCGGACGCGCAATTCAGCGACCCGGAGGGCTACTATGTGGTCTGGGAGCGGTGCTGCCGAAACTACCAAATTACCAATGTGGTCAGTCTACCGCCCCCGGCCAACAGTCCAAATTTTCAGGACTATGCCGGGCAGACATTTTACCTCGAGTTTCCGCCCGTAACAAAAAATGGAGAGCCGTTCATCAACTCTACTCCTCGGTTGTTTCCTCCGCTAAATGATTATGCATGTCCGTTCAAGCCGTATTATGTCAATTTTGGCGGCATTGATGATGACGGTGATTCATTGGTGTACTCACTGGTGGAGCCTTTGAACACAAAAGCACCCGCTGCCTTACCACCGGCTGGCCCGAATCCTGCCCCGTACCCAACAGTTCGCTGGCGAAGCCCATTCAGTTTTACCAACATACTGGCCGGGGCGCCCGATCTTCGGATCAGCCAAGAGGGGTTCCTCACGGTGACACCCACCGTACAAGGTCTTTTCGTTTTCGCAGTCAAATGCGAAGAGTACCGCGATGGGGTTAAGTTGGGAGAAGTAAGGCGAGATTTTCAAATGCTGGTGGTGGATCAATGCCCCGACTCATCGCCTCCTCAAATTACGGGGAAGCGCCTGAGCGATGCCACGTTCTCATTTGAAGACGAGATGTCGGTCAGCTTTCCCAACACGGTGCCAGACGATCAGCGTTGCATCCAGGTGCGTGTGTCGGATCCTGATGCCAGTAAGATCTCCAATAGTTTCACCGAGCGCATTACCCTTCGTGCCATTCCGCTCAACTTCAAAGCCGATGTCAGCGGAATTCTTCCAGCCATTCGCACGGCCGTGCTCACCAACGGAAGTACCATCGATTTTTCGATTTGCTTTGACCGGTGCCCTTATTTTGTAGGAGGCGCTGCCCAGATAGGTATTCTGGCTTTTGATGATGCGTGCGCACTTCCGTTGTATGATACCCTCAAGGTTAATGTTACCATTCAGCCCCCTGCAAATGCTCCACCGTTTTTCGTTACGTCAAGCGCAGTTACGCAGCTATTGGATGAAGGCGATGCCGCCTCATGGAACATTGAGATCCGCGATGCCGACCTTGATCCGATTCTGGTAAATATCGTGACAGACGGGTTCGTTCTGGCCGATGCGGGCATGCGCTACACGCTGCTGCACCAGGAGCCCGGCCTCGTGCGCGCCCGCCTGGATTGGGACGCCTTTTGCGACATCTATGATTTCACGAAGCGCACAAATTTTATTGTGCGCATTGTAGCCAACGATGTGGACGAGTGTAACCTGAACAGCCCTGTGAGTGCCCGCTATTCGCTGGCTGTTCGCATACCGGGAAATGCGGACCCATTTATCGATACGGACCTTACTGCGAATCCCCTCGAACGAAAAGTGCTCGGTCTTGAGCGAAGAGTGAATGAGTCACTTCGCTTTAGCGTGCGGGGTGAAGACCTCGTAGATAACGACCTGTTGATCCTCTCCGGCAGGGGTAAGGATTTTGCCTTTTCCGACTATGGCATTTCGTTCGCACCGGCTACCGCCCGGGGTGAAACTGAATCTGTTTTTGAATGGAACATCTCCTGTGCTACTGTGGATCCTGCGAAGAAAAGCAACTTTGCCTTTCAATTTATTGTGGTGGATAACGCCAACAAATGCCGCTTTTACAAAGCGGATACGGTAGACGTGGAAGTGAAAATTCTTCCTCCTGTCAATACGAAGCCTCAGTTGGCCGTTCTCCAAACCAATCAGGCTCCGCTCATCAGCAATCTGAATCTGACACTTGGCGAACCCATCGCACTCACCTTGGTAGGCACCGATGCCGATCGTTCGCCTCAGCCGGACAACCTGGTGCTGGAATTGATCTCGGCCACGGGTAATGTATCTCCTCAAGGGTTTTCCTTTACTCCGGCATCAGGCCAGGTGCAGGTGCAAAGTCAGTTGAGCTGGTCGCCCGATTGTTCAATTTTTCAGAATGACATTTACCAGAACCAGTATGTGTTTACGTTTCGGGTCGCTGACGATCGATGTTATAATGCCAAGGCAGATACAGTAGAGGTTAACGTGAACATCTCTGACATCATCAGCACAGCTGAGCAGTTTTTGCCACCCAACGTATTTACGCCCAACCAGGACGGATGTAACGATTATTTTGCGCTCGAAGGAATTGACAGCTCAACCTGTGGCGGTGGCGAGGTAGCCCTTCAAACCTTTCTGCCACTCGATAACTGCGTCAACCAGTTTCAACAGGTGCGCATCTACAATCGCTGGGGCGAGCGTGTGTTTCAAAGTACCGATCGTCAGTTTCGCTGGTATGCGCTCAACCAGCCCCCCGGGGTGTACTACTATTACCTCACATTTTCGCAGCGCGAATTCAAAGGCAGCGTGTCAGTGCAGTATTAAATTTAAAGCGCGCGGAGCGGTAAAACCTGATTTTGGCGGATGTACACCGTTTCGTCATTCCAGACTATAGCCAGCCAGATGTCTTTCTGTCCTACAATTCGCACCCGGTGTCCGTCTTTCTGAATAGACACTAATCCGGCACCTGCGGAGGGGCCCAGCATGAGGTAATTCGAAGAACCGTTTAACACGGCATACTGCACGGGGTGGTTTCCATATTGATTGGCCGCCAGGGCTAAAGCTCCTGCCGTGAGAAACGCCAGCACAACCCAGGTCACTCGTTTATGCCGGGTTTTTTGAAACACAACCCAGCCGGCCAACAGGGTAATGATGATACCCAGGGCAATGCTGATGAGGAATTTCTGTTTTCCGGCCAACTCACGAAGTCTTTCCCAGTCACTGGGCTCATATCCGTTGAGTTGATTTTTTGCGGCAACAGACAGAATTTTTTCCCGGGCAGCCACATCGCCCGTGAGCTGATAATACAAACTGAGGTAGCGCAGGCCGGGTGCCGTCTGGCTGAGGCCTTCGTTGATGTAGGCCATTTTCAGCAACATCGCTGGCGTTTGGTACCCCGATTTTTCAACCACCTGATAATGCTGCAGCGCGAGTCGATATTGTCGGGCGGCAAAGGAAGAGTCACCTTTTTTCAGAGAACTTACCGGCTGCCCGAAGGCTACGCTAGCCGCAGTTATCCACAAATAAAACACGCCTGGAATTTTCAAAATCACGGTTTGTAAAGTTTTTGGATCGTGTTACCTTTGCGACCTTAATTACGGAAAACCCCGTTAAATGGGTCAAAAGTAAGGGAAATTCACCAACGCGAAAGCAAAGGTGGAGGATTGATCTCGTAGCTCATCCCGATGATAATCGGGAGGTAGAGCATTAACCGACCGGAAGGGGAGGTTAAGATTGAAAATAGATGATCTCGTAGCTCAGCCGGTAGAGCATTACACTTTTAATGTAAGGGTCCTGGGTTCGAATCCCAGCGGGATCACTGGAGAAAGCAACAAGCCCCCTAAAGGGGCTTTTTCTTTTTTAATCGGGATGCAAGATTTTGCCTGACCTTCTTAAACCGGAAGAAAAGACACGAGGCGGCAAGTTTTCTAGAAGCTCGCGGCCTACAAGCTGTATTCAAAAAATCAGACCGCGCTAAAATTGGTAATGCCCGGCACGGCTACCGGGTACAAACCATCGGCATTTGGTTTCACCGGCATGTCCGCATCCCACGAATAACTGGCGGGTTGCAGATTTAAGCCTGAGTTGAGTGCTTTATCCCACTCCACGATTTTGCCTGAATAGGTGGCAAGTCGGCCAAGTATGGCCGTCATGGTACTGTACGCACCATTCTCTGCATCCGAAAATTTGTATTCCCCTTTTGCAATTGCTGCAAACAGCTCATCGTGCTCGGTCTGGTACGGGTTGTTCTCTTTTGTCTTGTCGAATTGGTAGATCACCGACCCTTTGCGGTTCACCATATTCATCGCACCGCAGTAAATGGTTCCTTTCGTGCCGATGATCTGCTCGTCCACCTTACTCATCGTGCCTTTGATGTGCCGGCACTGACTGTTGAGAATACTTCCATCAGCATATTGAAACTCCACGTAATGGTGATCGAAGATTTCACCAAAATCTTTTCCCTTGCGCACCTCGCGGCCGCCCATGCCCTGAGCTTTTACCGGGTAACTTCCCTTAAACCAGTTCACCACGTCAATATTGTGGATGTGTTGCTCCACGATATGATCTCCGCATAACCAGTTGAAATAGTACCAATTTCGCATCTGGTGTTCCATTTCAGTTTGTCCGGGCTGGCGCGGGTTTACCCAAACACCATCGTTGTTCCACCAGGCCTGCGCAGACACAAAATCGCCCACCAGGCCTTTCCTGTATTTTTCATATAGCGCCCGATACGAATTCTGATAGTGCCGTTGCAGGCCTACCACCACGTTGAGCTTTTTCTGCTTCGCGAGCTGGGCAGCGGCTAAAACTTTTTTGATACCTGCCGGATCGGTGGCCACCGGCTTTTCCATGAAAACATGCTTGCCCTGCTGCACGGCTGCTTCAAAGTGCAGGGGCCTGAACCCGGGTGGAGTGGTTAAGATGACCACATCGGCCAGTGGAATAGCTTTTTCAAACGCATCGAATCCGATGAATTTGTTTTCCTCAGGCACTTGTACGCGATCGCGCACATTGCCCGTCACACCCCAGTCGGAGAGGTCTTCTGCCATCAGCGCTGTGTAACATTCATCGAGCCGGTCGCGGAAGGCATCGGCCATCGCTATCAGTCGCACCCGCGGATGTGCCAGCAACGCCTGCATAGCCGCCCCTGTGCCACGACCACCACACCCCACGAGCGCCACGCGGATGGTGTCGTCAACCGAGGTGTTGAAAAACCGGGCTTCGGTCACCAGGGGCAGGGCCATCAGCGTGCCTGCGGCCAGCGTGGTTTGTCTGATAAAATCTCTGCGGGTTGATTTTGATGATCTCATTGCCATGGAAATTTAGATGGAAGTTAACATAAGCGGGCGCAAAAACATAACCTCTAAAGGCAGTCTTGAGAATGGTATGGCTGTCCGGTTGATCCCAATCTTTGATCAGGTTCAACCGCCCGGTTACTTCAGGTACTTTGCGAAGTAGGCGTCAATTTCAGCCGCGGTGGGTTGCCTCAACGGGCGCACCACACGAAACCCTACAAACATGCCATCGGTGAGCCACCAACGGCTTTTAGGAATCTGCGGGTCGCGCTGATTCCATTTCGCATCGCTGGGAATGCGGTTGCTGCAGCGTAATTCTGAAACCTTATCGAGGTAGGAACCTCCCCGCACCGTGCGTGGATATTTCGGGCCGGGTTCGGTTACGGGGTCGCGGTTCGAAATGGTCTGGTAGTAGCCAGGCGAATATTGATCGGTGGTCCATTCACTGAGGTTGCCGAGCATGTCGTATAGTCCCCACGCGTTGGGCTTTAACGATTTTACAGCATGAAATTTTCCGTCACTGTTGCTGATGGAATAGGCGTAGCGTTTCAGTTGCTCGGCATCAGAACTTAAATCGTCTTTGGCTCCGGCTTTGCAGGCGTACTCCCACTCTGCCTCGGTGGGCAGCCGAAAGAAAATACCGGTTTTCGTGTACAACCACTTGCAGTACATTACGGCAGCCTGTTGACTCATTGAATTAGCGGGCATATCTGGCTCGCGGCCCATGCCCCAGGTGAGGTCGATGTACTGCGGAGTTGGCCGCGTTACACCATCAATGTTTTTTGATTGCGGCAGGTTGATGTCTTTAAAGAAGGCGTCCCACTGGGCAAACGTAACCTCATGTTCGCCCATCCAAAAGGCGCTAATGGCGATTTCTTTTGTAGGAGCTTCATCACCATCTGCCAGTATGCTTTTGCTGCCTATTGAAAATGTTCCGGCTGGTAGGGCGATCATGTTCAGTTTCGCGGTGCTGCCGGGAATCGCTTGTTCATAACTTTGAAAAGATTGAGCGTAGCCAAACGCCCAAAAACTAGTGAGTGAAATGACAAATATCGCCCGCATGTCAGTTTCGCTTCAGACGAGCCATGTAAAAGCCATCGAATCCGGCACTTGGCAGCAGCGTGTGTTGAGCCAGTAATTCAAACTCATTGCCTTGTGTGGCCAGGAAGCGCTCCACCTGTTTTTCATTTTCTGACGGCAGCAGGCTGCATGTTGAGTACACCAGCATCCCGCCACGCTTCACCATCTGGCTGTATTGCTGCAGTATTTCCAACTGTACCTGTTTCACCTTGTCCAGAAACTCAGGCGATAGCTTCCACTTGGCATCCGGATTTCGTTTGAGCACGCCCAAACCCGAACACGGTACATCCAGCAGAAGGCGGTCGGCTGTTTCCGCCAGTCGCTTGATGGTCTTGGAAGACTCAATCACCCGCGTTTCGATATTGGTGGCGCCTGCCCTCCGGGCCCGCTTCTTCAGTTCATCCAGCTTCCAGTCTTCGGTGTCCATCGCAATAATGCGTCCGCGGTTTTCAAGCAATGCCGCCAGGTGCAATGTTTTCCCGCCCCCGCCCGCGCAGGCGTCAATCACGCGCATGCCGGGAGCAACTTGCAGAAACGGGGCAATCAATTGCGAACCGGCATCCTGAACTTCAAAAAGGCCATCCCGGAAAGCCTGCCGTGTGAAAATGTTTTGCCGCTCAGCCAGCAACAGGGCATCCGGAAATTCGTTCGGTGCTTCCGTTACAATGTTTTCGGTTTGCTCCAGGTGATGTTGAAGTTTTCCTCGGCTTGTTTTCAACGTATTCACCCGCAGCACCACTTTGGCCGGTTGGTTGAGCGCCACCACTTCTTTTTCCCAAGCCACACCCAGCTCAGCCTGACCTGTTGCGTGAAGCCAGTCGGGAATAGATTCGCGAATCGGCAGGTTATCGGCAGCCTCGCGAAGCGCGGTTTTAAAGTGGCGTTCGCCAAGGCCATAAAACTCCGGCCAGGCTGGTAGTTCTTCGCCTTTCCAGAGAACCCAGGCGCCCACCAGCTTCCAGAAATCAGTGTCGTCTGCCTCGGTGGCGTAACGGAAAAGGCGATACCAGCGCACAATGTCGTAGGTTGTTTCGGCAATAAAGCGCCTGTCGCGAGCGCCCCATTTGGGATTTTGCTTCAGGATTTTTTCAATCACTTTATCGGCATACTTGTTGTCGGTAAAAATCTGGTGCAAGCCATCCACTACGGCTTCGGTCAGGTTGCGATAAAGCTTCATGGCAGCAAGATAAGGAGATGCAGCCCGAAAGCTTGTGCTAGCGGTTTGTATTTGGCAGGGCAGAGGCGTAATTTCAAGGTGCTTTTATGGTATGAAACGCAGACAATTTCTTCTGGCAGGGGCGGCCGCAGCGGGTGCGTGGGTGGCATGGCCACACACGCAAGCCCTCGCACAATCCGCTGAGAAGCCTTTTCGAATGTTGTATGCTCCTCACGAGGGTATGTTTAAAAGTCATGCCGGCAATAACTTCCTGGATCAAATTCGGTTCATGCACGATCAGGGCTTCCGGGCCATCGAGGACAATGGACTATTGGGAAGGCCCGTTGCCGAACAAGAGAAGATAGGCAACCTTTTGGGTCAGTTGGGCATGACGATGGGGGTGTTTGTGGTAGATGGGGGCGACAACTGGAAGACCTCGCTCACCACCGGCAAGCCTGAGTTCATCGAGAATTTTGTGAACACGTGTCGCAAGTGTGTGGATGCCGCCAAACGAGTAAACGCAAAGTGGATGACGGTCGTGCCTGGTTTTTTTGAAAGACGATTGCCGATGGGCATCCAAACCGCCAACGTGGTGGAAGCGCTGCGAAGGGGTGCCGCGATTTTTGAACCGCATGGACTTGTTATGGTGCTTGAGCCGCTCAGTGATACTCCGGATTTGTTCATGCGCTACTCCGACCAGACGTACGAATTGTGCAAAGCCGTGAAGAGCCCTGCGTGTAAAATTCTCTACGATGTGTACCACATGCAACGCAACGAGGGTAATCTGATTCCCAACATGGAGCGCTGCTGGGACGAGATCGCCTACTTTCAAATCGGGGATAATCCCGGGCGGAAGGAGCCCGGAACAGGCGAGATCAACTACCGCAACCTGTTCCGTTTCATTTACGATAAAGGATACCGGGGCGTGATGGGCATGGAACACGGTAATGCCCGCGAAGGAAAGGACGGAGAGTTGGCCCTGATTAAAGCCTATCGGGAGGTTGATAATTTTTGATGGCGATGAAGACGGGAATTTTGTTTGTTATGATGTTCCTCCAAACTGTGGCCTTTGCTCAGATCGAGGGAATTTTGAATCGTGCAAAAGATCGCATAAAGCGGAATGCAAGAGAAACAAGTATTGCCAAAGCTGACACAGAGCGCGACCGCATTGACTCTACCGATTTCAATTTTGCCGTGTCGGTTATTGACAACGCTGGCATGATGAATATCCGTGATGTTGAAGAGCGACTTGTAAAAGCAACCAGCTCTGCGGTTAGTCTTTTTGTTAAGAATGAAAGTGAGATAACACCAGCTCAGAAATGCCGTGATTTGCTTGGGTTTGCGCAAAAGTTATACGAGACCCGCAGATACAAATCTGCAGAGTCGGCATTTGTCACCGCTAAGGTCGCATTCGAAGCAGAGGGTCTTACCAATAATATCAATTACAGTAAGATTTTTTCCGACCTCGGTTTGTTATATGCCACCACAGGACGATATAATTTGGCTGCACAAAACACCGAACAAGCATTAGACATACGTAGTCGAACGCTGACAGAAAGCCACATTGCCTACGCGGCTGGTCTTAATAATCGTGCATCTCTGTATCAAGATCTGGCCTACTATAATGAGTCTGAGAAAGATTTTGCTCAAGCGATTCAACTTGTCGAACAAATCAAAGGTGAAAGTAGCGAGGAGTACGCCTTGGTGCTCAATAATCAGTCGGTTTTGCTGGTCGAATTAGGGCGTTATGACGAAGCAACAAAGAACCTTCAACAAGCGATAAGGATAATAGAAGCTGCCAAAGGCTCTAAATTGCGCAATCAAGTTATCTACCAGTCCAACTTGGCCTCTCTTTATCAACGCACAGGAAAATTGTCTGAGGCTGAGGCAATTTACCTGCGGCTTGAAAAGAGTCTGGGCTCCGGAAACCCTTATTACCCGGGTATCCTAAATAGTTTAGGTCTTTTGTATGTGGATTTAAAGCAACCCGCCAGAGCGGAAGACTACCTAAAGCGGGCTGCACAGAATTATAAGGCAAAATTTGGAGGCGAGAATAACCCATTTTTTGCGAAGGCTACTGCTGATCTGGGTTGGTTTTACCGAACAATCACGAGATACGCTGAAGCGGAACCATTGCTGACTAAAGCGCTTGCCATTCGAGAACAGGCATTGGGTATTGACCACCCCGATTATATTCGAAATAATGAGGAGTTAGCGATTCTCTATTGGAAGACAAAATCTTGGGATAAGGCGTATGCGCGTTACAAGGTTGTGATGGATAAGACGATAGACTTTATTAACAGCTATTTTCCGCCTATGAGCGAGGCTGAAAAGACAAAGTTTTGGGACCTCACGTCCCCTCGGTTTCAGCGTTTTTTTGACTTTGCCTTGGATGCACGTGAGGTATTGCCGGACATTGTTAATGATATGTTTGACTATCGAACGGCCACGAAGGCATTGTTGTTTAATGCAACTAATAAAGTTAAACAAAGCATCTTACGAAGCGGCAATCCACAGTTGATTCAAGATTACCTCAGTTGGCTTGATACCAAGGAGTCCTTGGCTCGTTACTATAGTCTGTCGAGGGAGGAGTTGCGTGAAGCCGGGATCAAGGTTGACTCTGTGCAACGGATAGCGAACCAAATGGAGAAGTCTCTGAGCGAACGTTCGAGAGAATTTTCCGCTGGTTACGCTGTGCAGAAAGTCGGATTTAGTGCAATTCAAAGTACGCTTGCTGATACCGAAGCCGTTGTGGAAGTGATTCGTGTTCGAAATTTTGATCAGGAGCTTACGACTGATGCGCGCTATGTAATCGTGGTCGTTACCAAATCAGAGCTGCAACCGCGGGTGGTAGTGCTCGAAAACGGAACCCAGCTGGAAACCCGTTACGCGAAGTACTACCGGAATTCCATTCACCAAAAGACTAGCGACCAGGTATCATACCAGCAGTATTTTCAAAAGATTGAGCCGCTCGTTTCGGGCAAGAGATTGATTTACCTGTCAGCTGATGGTGTTTACAATCAGATCAACGTGGCTACGTTACAAAAACCTTCAGGAGAGTTTCTATTAAATCAATTTGATTGGGTGATCGTAGGTAATGCCAAAGATATCTTGGGTTTGAAATCGCGTAAAGCAGTTAGTTCAAAAAAAGAAGCTACGTTAGTCGGATTTCCAGATTATGGCGGATCATCGGTGGATGCATTGCCTGGCACGAAAGTGGAGTTGGAAAACGTTAGTCGGATTTTAAAAGCCAGTGGCTTTGCTACTAAGCAATTCATGCAACAGGGTGCGAGCGAAAGTGCTGTCAAGAGTGTGAAAGCACCTGAGCTTCTTCATATCGCCACGCATGGCTACTTCTTACAAGATGTCGAGAAGGGCGGTAGTGCGCTGGGTGTAACAATAGAGAATGCGAAAGAGAATCCATTGTTGCGGTCAGGACTGATGCTGGCCGGGTCTGCTGCTACGGTGAGTGGACAGGCAAGTCAAATGTTAAGTAGCAATGATAATGGTATCCTGACTGCTTATGAAGCGATGAGTCTCAACTTGGACGGCACTGATCTGGTAGTTCTCAGTGCTTGCGAAACCGGGTTAGGTGATGTGAAAGCGGGCGAGGGCGTCTATGGCTTGCAGCGCGCATTTCTCGTGGCCGGGGCTAATGCGCTGATCATGAGTTTATGGAAGGTGGACGATGCCGCCACGCAACAATTGATGACCAACTTCTACACCAACTGGACGAAGACGGGAAACAAAGCTAGGGCGTTTAAGCAGGCTCAGCTTCAGCTGATGACCAAATACAAAGAACCGTACTACTGGGGCGCGTTTGTGATGATGGGGATGTAGAAGCCATCTCAGAAATATGTTCGTCATTGCGATCCCGCAAAGCGGGAGAAGCAATCCCTACTGACCGACTTAATTATTTGATTTTTGCGGACACGAATGGAGATTGCTTCGTCACTCCATCCTCATTCCCCGGCTGTCGTTCCTCGCAATGACGAGTTTGCGATTTTTGAGAGTGCTTTTAATCGGTTTAGGGTTTGAGCGTCAACCGATTTTTTGATTTCGCTTCCACTTCTTCCCGTTTGCGCCACATCGTACGAAACTCGCCTGTGGCAAACATTTCGGCCTGGTCCGCATAGTGGGCGCTCATTACGTTGCCCGATTGCCCTGTGGGCGACACGGTGACACCACGGTCGGCATCACCAAAGTCGGTGATCTTCCGCAAGGCTGGTCCGCCATCAACCGGGAAGTAACCGGTGCTATCCAGACCAAAGTGTAAATTATTCAGTACCTCACTTCCTCCGCTTACGGAAAAGGGACCCACGTTAAACAAACTGCGCAGGGGTTTAACGGCATCGAAGGCATGCTTATGCGTGAGGGTGTGCACACGGCCCCACGTCCAAAGGCCGGGCTCGTTGCCCAGATTTCGGGTCAGCAGCGCCAGGGTGCGGTCGGCTGCCTGGGCTACAATTTCTTCGCGCGTTTCGGTGGGGTCGGTTTTGGTATTGTTCCACCAGGGCGATTGTGCATTGGAAATGAAATGCTCGTAGCTGTTTTTCAGCAGCGAGGTTATAGCCAGCGACTCGAAAGCCGTCTCGCCAATTTCATCTACCATGGCCATTCGCATGGTTTGCGAAAGAAGGTTGTAGTAAAGCGTGGGCGCTACCCGGTTTTTATCGTGCACGCCATCCCAGTTCCTGAGTTCTTCCTGCAGTTGGGTATGCCCGGGGTTGTTGTTTTTGGCCAGCACATCGGCCAGCAGGTGTGCGATATCGGCATGCATACCAGACGTTACATCGAGGCTTACGTGCTTGACATCCTCCACGGTCCACTTTTTCTCCTCACTCAGCAACGCATAGATACGACCGGCTCTGCTTCGCGGATAGTAGTAGCCGGGGTAAAAAACACCATCCACCGTATCGGGTTGGTTGTTTGCCGAATACACAAAACCCCAGGGCGGGTTAACGGCATGCGGGTTTTTTGAAAAATCATAGAAGCCAAGCTGGTCATCGTTGCCTGTAGCGCCATCCAGGAAAAATTTGGACACAACATGCCCGGGTCGAATCGGCAGTTGCGCCACCGCCCACCAGGCGATGTTTCCGTCCTGGTCCGCATACATCACGTTCAGGCCGGGTGCCGAAAATTGAGAAGCTGCACGTTCAACATCGGCAATGCCTGCAGCATGGTTTAGCCGGTAGGCTGCCTGCAGCGCTTCGTTACTGGCATGGTTGAGCAGCCACCACAGGGCCACCGGCTCTTCTTCCGGAGTATGTTCGACAATGCCACTTACTACATTGCCGTGCGGAGTCACCGGTATGACGAGTTCTACATCAACATCATCTTTCACCTTGATGATTTCCTTTCGGAAGCGCAAGGCGACCCACTTGCCCTTGTGCAATACCTGCCCACTATCGTTGGTCACTTCACGGTAAAAGTCAGTGTCGTCATTTTCGAACATGGTGAGGCCCCAGCCGCATTGCCTGGTTTGGCCCAGCAGGCCAAAGGGTATGCCTGCAATGTGATGGCCATAAAAACTCAGGCCGGGTGCTTCGAGGTGCGCCTCATACCAGACGGCCGGTTGCGCAAAGCCAATATGCGTGTCGTTGGCTAAAATGGGTTTGCCGGATGCTGTTCGGTTTCCCGCTATTGCCCAGCCATTGCTGCCTTGCCACATCGGCACGGGCAAGCTCTCCAGCGCCTTGTGCAGATAGGAAATCAATGAATCCTGTGCGGGATTTTTTCGGTCACCGTTGAAATTCTGAATTTGCACCGCGTTGGCTGGCGTTTGAACCGCGAGGTCTGCCAGGTAACCAGCGCCCCATTCATTTTTAATTTTCTCCAATACCGGATCGATGCGCAGGCCTTCGGCAAACCCAAACGACATAAACCCGATAGCGTGGTAAATGTCTTCGGGTTTGAATTCTTCTTTCGGGATGCCGATGATGGTAAATTCCAGGGGAGTCTGGCCGGTGCGGACAAAGTGATTGATTCCTTTTTGATAGGCGATGGCAGCGCGCTGAAAGGCGGCCGTGTCGGCACTGAGAAATTTTTGTGCATGTGCCTGGGCAAACTCGTTGATACCCAATGCGCGAAATAGCTTATCAACTTTCAGCAGGTCTTTACCCAGAATTTCAGCAAGTCGCCCGCTGGCTGCCCTGCGTATCATTTCCATTTGAAAAAGGCGATCCTGGGCATGCACATAGCCCAACGCGTAGTAGGCATCCTCTTCGCTCTGCGCGTAAATGTGCGGTACCCCATACTCATCGTAGAGCACCTCAACCTCAGCCGTTAAACCGGGCAAGCTGATTTCACCGGAGTACGTGGGTTTTGTCGTCAGTAAAAAAACATAGAGAGCCAGGGCGATCAGCAGGGCGAGGGTGCCCAGGGCGAGCAAGGTTCGTTTCAGGAAGCGCATACCGGAAGGTTTCTCGAAAGTTAAAAATTAATACCTTCGGACGCATGAGATGGTTTTGGATTGTCTTTTTCGTGTTGCCACTGGTTGTGCAGGGGCAAGTGCGCAGCGGCTATGGCGTGCTGACGATCGGTTTCCGGGAATACCAGCGGTCTTTGGCCGACCGGCCGGAGAACCGGCTCGTGAACCTGGCGCGTTCCGTACCCGGGCTGGCGTTGGATATCCGCTATGCCACCACAAACAACTTCATGAAGGAAAAGATGTACTCGCTGCCTCGTGCCTACGCGCGGCAGCCCGTAGCCGATGCGCTGAAGAAAATTCAACGCGAATTGAAAAAGCAGGGCCTGGGCTTGTTGATCTATGATGCCTACCGGCCCTATGCGGTTACCGTAAAGTTCTACGAAACGTACCGCGACACTACCTATGTGGCTTCCCCGTATCGCGGCTCGAAGCATAACCGCGGATGCGCATTAGACCTGACCCTCATCAATTTGAAAACAAGAAAGGAACTGCCCATGCCCACCGAGTTTGACTCTTTCCAAAAAGAGGCGTGGGCTACGGCAGACGTACCCGATCCTGAAAAGCGGAAGAATCGGGATTTGCTCATTTCAGTCATGACGAAGTTTGGATTCAAGGTGTACGAACCGGAATGGTGGCATTTTGACTTTGTCGGCTGGGAGCAATACGATATTCTGGATGTAAGTTTTGAGGAGCTGGAGCAACGATGAATGCAAAACCGTATCTTTGGCTGATGGACTACAAGGAATACATTGAAATCAATCCTCAGATCCGATTCGGTAAACCGTGCGTAAAAGGAACGCGGATTTCCGTTGGCGATGTGCTGGGGTGGCTTGCTTCGGGCATGACGATTGATGAAATTCTCTCTGATTTTCCACAACTCACACGCGACCATGTATTGGCGTGCCTTGCTTACTCGGCTGATCGCGAGCGGAAGACTACGGTTGCTGTTTAATTTGTGATGGTCAATGGTGAAGTTGCTTTTTGAAGAGAATATCTCCTTCAGAATTGTTAAACGATTATTTGATTTTTTCCCGGGCTCGGTTCACGTTTCGGATGTTCTAACCAAGCCAATTGCAGATGATGGTATTTTTGACTACGCCCGCATTCACAATTTTTGCATTGTAACCTTTGACTCCGACTTCCAGATGCTGCAGGCCTTACGCGGTTTCCCGCCTAAAATCGTGTGGCTTCGAAGTGGCAATACTTCTACTCTCAATATTGCAAACCGCCTGATTTCTCACGTGGATCAGATCCGAGCCTTTGCTGAGGGTGCGGAGTTTGGAACAATTGAAATCTATTAGCATGACACTACAACAAGCCCAACAACAAGTAGACGACTGGATTAAACTTTACGGTGTGCGCTACTTCAGCGAACTGACCAACATGGCAATACTCACCGAGGAGGTGGGCGAGTTGGCCCGCATAATGGCCAGGCGTTATGGCGATCAGTCGGAAAAAGAGAGCGACCGTAACAAAGACCTGGGCGATGAAATGGCCGATGTGTTATGGGTGCTCATCTGCCTGGCCAACCAAACCGGCATTAACCTTACAGATGCATTTCAGAAAAATCTGGAAAAGAAGACGGAGCGCGACAGAGACCGTCACCGCCAGAATCCTAAACTGTAATCACAAAACGATACTGCCGTTTCGAATGCGGGGCAACACCTTGAACTCATCGACCGTGAGGCAGTATTCGAAATCCTGATGAATGTTCAGCCGGTTGAGCCGTTTGACGTGAGAAGACTCACTGAGAAAACCCGCCATGTCGTTCTTGGCGAGGTTGTATAAATGGCGGGCGGCCAACGGAGCATCGCAGTCGGGCCCGAGGTAATCTTTTAACTTTTCGACCACCGCACCGGCAAACAACGTGTCTTCGAGGTTAACGCGCCCTTTCCAGCCGGCACACACGATCAATACGCTGTGTTCGCCCAGCAGCAGGTACTTGACCACGGAAGATAAATTCAAAAAAGAGCCGATGATAATTTCGCGGGCCTCTTTCGATTTTTCGATCGCCTGCGTGCCGTTGGTCGTGGTAAACGCAATCTTGAGTCCGCGGACGTCATCTCCCATGTATTCGAATGGCGAATTTCCTTTGTCAAAACCGTCAACTTTCTTTCCATCACGTTCGCCAGATGTAATAAAGCCGCGCGTACGCATGCTGCGGCATTGCTCCAGATCGGCAAAGGGCGTAATGCTTTCGGCTCCGTGTGCCATGGCCGTCACCATGCACGAAGTGGCTCGCAAAATATCAACCACAACTACCGTGCGATTACGCACATCGTAGAGATGGATGAGTTCGGGACTCAAACACACATCGATCGTTTTCATGCCGTCACGATGAGCGGTAACTTTGCCACAGTAGCCTTCAGCGCCTTTCCACGCACGGAGATAAAGATTTCAGTGCCCGGTTTTGAGAGTGACGATTCGACATAGCCCAAGCCGATACCCTGGTTCAACACGGGTGATTGCGTGCCCGAAGTTACGCGACCGATTTTCTGACCCTGAGCATTGTGAATTTCATAGTCGTGGCGAGGTATGCCTTTGTCGACCATCTTGAAGCCGACAAGTTTGCGCGTTACGCCCGTCTCCTTTTGTTTCTGAAGCGCTGCCGAGTTTGTAAATGGCTTGGTGAATTTGGTAATCCAGCCCAGCCCGGCTTCAAGCGGTGATGTGGTGTCGTCAATATCATTGCCATACAGGCAAAAGCCCATTTCGAGCCGTAACGTATCGCGGGCACCCAGGCCAATGGGCTTGATGTTTTCTTCCCGGCCGGCTTCAAAAATTGCCTTCCAGATTTTTTCAGCATCCGCATCCGCGCAATAAATCTCAAACCCACCGGCTCCTGTATAGCCGGTGTTGCTCATGATCACGTTTGGCACGCCTGCAAACTCGCCTATCGAAAAATGATAATACCCAATCGTGGAAAGGTCTGTTTTGGTTAGTTTTTGCAAAACACCTGTTGCTTTCGGTCCCTGCACGGCAAACAAGCAGATGCTGTCCGAAATGTTTTTCATGGTGGCTCCCTGCGTGTTGCGGGCGGCAATCCAGTTCCAGTCTTTCTCGATGTTGCTGGCGTTCACCACCAGCAGGTAATCGTTGTCCTTGATTTTATAAACGATCAGATCATCGACAATGCCCCCGGTTTCGTTCGGCAAGCAGGAATACTGGGCCTGGCCGTCCACCAGCTTGCTTGCATCGTTGCTGGTAACCCGCTGAATCAGGTCCAGCGCCCGCGGTCCTTCAATTTTGAATTCGCCCATGTGCGACACGTCAAAGACGCCCACACCTTGCCTTACCGCCATGTGTTCTTCAATATCGGAGGAATAGCGTACCGGCATGATGAACCCGGCAAAGGGTATCATTTTGCCACCGAGTTGTTCGTGTACGTGATGCAGCGGAATTTTTTTTGCGTCCATAAGCGAAAGTTGGGCGCAAACTTACGCAGATTAGTTTGGCTCTACCACAAATATTTCGGGGTGGTCGCGCACAAATGCATTAAACGAAACGGCCGGCATGCGGTCGCGCAATTTGTTTATCGCCTCCTGCGATTCTTCATCCAGGCCGAGGCGTGCCGCCTGAAGCGCATAAGCCTTCAGCAGGTAAACCGATTCCGGTTTATACAAGAGCGCATTCACCAGCAATCCGTAGGCATCTAACCGGGCAGTATCGACTTTCTCGAGCTCACGTGCGGCTTCAACAATTCCTTCTTCAAAAAAAGGATTCGCCCTACCCGCAGAAATAATCGCGGTACCATTCTGATCTAAAAGACCCTGGTAAAACTGTTGTTGCATTACTTTCTCTTCAGCCCACGTAACAGAAGGTTGCAGGTTTCGAATGAATTCAACATCACGGGCGCGCAACGCAATTGCCAGCAGTTGTTGTTTAACCGCGTTTGCCCAGGCCGGATCCGAAATTCGGTCAAGACATGTAGCTGCACGTTCACCTTCATCGAGTGCGAGCCACTGATCAGCCCGTGTCCACCACGCGCGCGTTTGTAAATGCTGAGGGAGGCCATTCGTCCAGGTGATGAACTCTTGCTCATTAATGAGTGGTACCCGATACAGCGCAAACAGAAACTTTTCTTCTGCCGAAGCGGTGCTGAGTGCTGCGGGCGGCAGCGTCAGTGCACGGTGATAGAATCCGGCCACTTGATGGCGAAGAGTATCTGATGACTTCAGGATGCGATTCCATGCCTCCACCGCTGCGTTGAGATCAAATTCGGTTAGCGCAACGGCTTCGTAGTAGATGGCATCTTTTGATTCGCGATCTTCCGCTTTGGTAAAAAAGTCGTGTGCAAGTGGCGCACTGCCTTGCTCAAGAGCCCACAGGCCAAGTTTTTCCTGATGTTGGGCGCGGCCACTGAAGAAGGCGACTTTGCGCAGCAGGCTAACTGCCTTGCCGGTTTCACCCTGCTGATAATAGGCATCTGCACAGGCAGCCTGAAGATCAAGGCGAAAAGCAGAATTGGATTCACGCTCGGCCAGTCGTTCAATTTTGCCCAGCAGGGCTGTGTCTATCGGCTTGGACTGGTTAATCAACGAGTTGGCGATCAAGGCAGCTTGGTAAACAGTCAGTGTTGTGTCGGCACCGGGATCAAAAGGCAAATCAAGCGCAATGCCCTGTTGGGTGGCCAACGCCACCGCATTGGCCCTCAGCCCTGTTGAGTTAGATTGCAGCATTGGATAAAGCGAGTCGGCCGGAAATGAAAGACCCGACTTGATACCCGCACTTATGAGGTTAATGGACGCTTGCCCGCGCACGCGGGTATGTTGCCGGGCTGATTCAAAATAGTACAGGGCCGAGTCGTGCATTTGGATTTGCAGGAAGGAGAGACCCAGGGCGTTTTTCAGAAAACCGTTTTCCGGAAACCTCGTCACGCCTTCGCGCAAGACCAGTACCGACTCAAGCCGGTCGTCCTGGCGCTCGAAGCTATAGGCGAGGTTCACGTACGCTTCGGGGGTGGCCGAGAAGTCGGTGGCTTCCTGCCATTCTCTTCGCGCCTTCGAGGGCTCGAGTTGCTGCTGGTAAATTGAGCCAAGGGCATGGCGCGCATGATAGTTGTTCGGACTATAGAGCAACGACCGCTGGTAGTAGCCCTCGGCAGCTCGAACGTCTTCCGACAAATAGTGCACGTCCGCTATCTGGTTAAAGTAGCCGGCAACAAACTCGTTGAACGAAGTTCGCCAGCCGCTGTAGGCAAAAAAGGTGAACGTAGCGATGGCCCCCGCCAGCCGAAAAGTGAAATAGGGCATGGTGGTGGGTTTGTACAGCACGCGGTGCACCGGCAGGTTGCGGCCCAGCATATCGACAAAGTTGGCTAGCACGTACAGGACAAAAATGATTCCGAATCCCAGGTGGCTGTACAGGATCATATCCTGCATCACAATCAACACAGTATCGTTTGCAGACTGAAAGAATCCCGATAGCGTGGCAAACGACACGGTCATCAACGAAAGATACCAGAGCATGCCCTGCGGCTCGGCAGGCATGATGTGTTCGTATTGCGACTCACGAGCGTGATATCCCCAAAGCCCGAGCACCACTGAAACAGAGAAGAGGAAATAGTAATTCAGCGGGATGAAACTCCATTCCATCAATTGCTTGTGGTCGAGGTAGACCAGTGCGAGGTTGAGCAGATAAATGGAGGTAAGGACAAGAACGTGTGTCAGGTTTTTGCCGCTGCGCATGCTTTGCGAGATAACCGTTACCAGCGAAGCCGGAATTTCCATCGCCACCAGGGCAATGGCAATCACTGCGATGGCCATGCCAGTCCATGTGCTTTGAGCGGCCAGCAACAAAAACGGATGTTCAACCGAGGCGCCCGCGTAAATGATGACCGCCATAGCCAGCATCACAAATCCAAAGCTGAGCAAGCGCGTAGCAAGCGAGGCCCCGACCAGGCGAAACTGGAATAGCAACCCCGCACCCACCACTGTGGCCATGGCGGCAACAGGAATAAGTTTATTCGAAATTCCCCATAGCGCCAGAGATTCGAGTCGAAGGCTTACGATGAATAAGATGACGATGCTCATCGACAGCAAAAACCAGAACCGGCTGAATGTGGAAATAATGGACAACAGAAAGACGACACTGAGGCTGATTATGGCCAGGGAGGCAAGTTGCGAGTTAACCGGTATACTCAATGCCGAGGGCAAAAAGCGTTCGAGAAGTACATAGGTGTCGCTTTGCTGTGGCAATCGGACCAGGCCGCGCTCGACATAGTGCGTTGTTATGGGCTTGCTTTCTAACTGCTGATAGTTTTCCCACTGGATGGCCGGAGCCGGAGTTTCATACCAACTCCACCACATCCAGGCGAAGGTGGCAATGGCCACCGCCACCAGTGCGTGGAAAAGATAGCGGGAAGGGGCAGGCCAGGTTGCCCAGAATTGGAGTCGGAGCATCGTCTGGTCAGTCGATTACTTTGGGAACGGTGAAAAAAGTGCCGTCTTGCGCAGGCGCCTGCTGCAGGGCTGTGTGTCGGTCGAGGTGCGGCTGCACTTCGTCTGTGCGCCAGGTGTTAACCTCCTGTGCCATGGAGGTCAGGGGCTCTACACCGGTAGTGTCGACTTCTTTTAATTTTTCCACGAACGAAACGATGCGCGAAAGATCCGACAGCATTTGGGATTCATCAGCCGGATTGATTTGCAGCCGGGCGAGATGAGCGAGTTTATGCAGAGTGTCGCGGTCGATGTTCATAGTTCAGTTGCCGGTCGATAACGTCAAAAACCTGTTCCTTTAGCCCATCCATATCTGCCAGCGTAAGCCCCTGTGTGGCGATGGGTTTATGAAAGATCACCTTAACAAGCCCTCGTTTCAGGCGTAACGATGAGGTATCGGGCAAAATTATCCAATTGTTGGGAATGGTGACCGGCACAATCGGTATTTGTTTTTCGATCGCTGCCCGAAAGGCTCCGTCTTTGAAGCGACCCATCCTGGGCGGATGTTGCGTTACCATGCCGCCTTCCGGGAAGATGATGAGGCTTTTGCCTTGTTCGATTGCTTCTACGCTTTGTTTAAACGTGTTGAATTTGCTGATGAGGCTGCTTCGGTCAACTGTAATATGAAGTTTGCGGTACATGAACCCAAACAGTGGAATTTTCTCCATCGCACTCTTACCGACAAAAATGGCATTGACCGGATTAAGGCCCATGGCCGGAATATCCAGATAGGAAAAGTGATTAGGGCAGAAAATGTAGGTGCCGTTTCGGTTGAGTTGCGTTTCACAAATCACTTCATACGGCAGCAGTGAAAGCCGGAAAAGCGCGTGGGCCCACCACCGGTTGACGATGCCGACAAGCCGGTGGAGTGACGGAAACAAAATGGGGATGCACAGAAGGGGAAAAAACAGCAAAAACAAAACTGCGAAAACTACCAAGCCGAGAGCAGTGTGGATGAAGCGCAGGAAGTTCATTGATTAATTCGAGTACAACTGGAGCTCATTAACCTTCTGAAACTCCCGGGTGTTAAGTGTTGCGAGTGGCAACTTGTGCTGAATGGCAATAGACGCAATCAGTAAGTCCGGGATTCCAATCAGCTTGTTTTGCGATTTAAGCTTCTGAAAGATCTCTGCTGCTATGTTGGCTGATTCATCATCAAAGGGCAAGACGTCCATCCGCCCGAAAAGGGTTTCCCAGAAAAATTGCTGAGCGTTTGTGGCGCCTCTGAGTACTTCAAACTTTGTGATTGAGGTCGTTGAAAATGCTTTTCGTTGGTCGGCTAACTGAAATAAAAGAGTGCCCTCCTTGTTCTTTTTCCTGAAATAGTCAATGAAAATAGAAGTATCGAGGCAAATCAGGCGACTCTCCATTTTGAGAATTCCTTACGTTGCATTAGGAAAGCCGCGTGTTGCTCTTTGGTCATGGTAGGGCCATTAAGAAGCAAATTCCGCAAACTTTGTCGGGTTGCTCTCTTCTTAAAAGGCGCTTTTTTGACTTTTAGAATTCGCATGTGGTCAAAAGTAGAAAAATTTCATGGCTTTTGTTTGTTGATCTTGTCCGGCTTGGGGATCAAAATCAATTCGGTTTGCCGGCCATCGATGTAACGAAAGCCGCTATCATCAAAGTAGCCATCTTCTTCCAGTTGAATGCGGATTTCTTTTTTCCATTCCACGATATAGACGGAGCAATTCAATTCAATGGAGTAAGCGGTTTTCGGCTTCATCGGGTGGTCGCCCGTGCCGGGCACGCCACCCTGCATATCCCACATGCCGATGGTGGTGCCGGCTGCGTGTCCATGAAACCCGATGGGATGAGTATAGATCGATGGCGTGATGCCGTTGTCAATTGCCGTTTTGCGCGTGTCGGCCAGAATTTTGTTACCAGGTACGCCTTCCTTGAAGTTGCTGGTGAGAATATCTTGTAGCTGATTTCCACGCCTGAAGGCACTTCGCAAATACTCCGGGGCTTCCGTCTCTCCAGCCTTCAACACATAGGCATGCTGCTGCGTGTCGGTATTGAGGCGTAGGTAGGTAATGCCGAAGTCTACGTGCAGCAAATCGCCCGGCATGATCACCAGCGGCTGCGGACGTTTAGCCGTAATGGCGTCTGGTTCATTGCGCTGAATGGAAACGGATGGCTGAAACCACGTATCGAGTTTCAGCTCTTTGATTTTTTCGCGGTACCACCACACCACATCTTCGGTGGTGGTTACGCCAGGCTGAATTACCCGGTCAGAGAAACCTTCAGCGATGATCTCATGTGCAATGCGGCAGATTTGCTGGTAGATGACCATCTCGCGCTCTGTTCGTGTTTCGAGCCAAGCCACAGCAAGTTTCTCAGCCGACACCACCCGCTCGTGGAGTTTTTTGTTGAGCGCCTTCATCATTTGTTCGTAGTCGTTAGCCGTGAGGCCATCGGCATGGCCCCAGTGCACGGCTTTGTTGATCCCGATTTTTTTCGGGTTACGTTCTTCGATGATGCGTGCCAGTTGCCCCCACTGGTCGGGGTTTTCATCCGGGTTCCACGCGCGCCTGAACATCTTGCCGACATCGTATCGCGAAACGGCCAGGTACTCCAACTCGCGGTCGGGCCCGCGATCGAACGCAATGAGCATAGTGGTTCTGCGGGCAGCAAACCACGTGGCAGGTAGCAGCGTGCGAATGACCGGGTCTTCGTTGTACTCGCGCGAAATAATCACCCACATGTCAATTCCTTCCTTGCGCATCAGACCGGGCAGCACGTTGCGCAGGCGGTCTTCAAGAAGTTCATCCACCACTTTGGCCTGTTCGCGCTGTGTCAGCACAAGCGGATATTGCGCACTTGCGCAAAAGGAGATCAATAAGAAAAGGAGCGGGAGAGTTCGCTTCATGACTGAGGTTTATAGGTAATGATACAACGTTCGTTTTTCAGTAAGTCGGCCGCGCGGTTGATGTCAATATGGCTCTTGGCATCGTCCATCTGTTCTTTCATGGCTTGCTTGATCTGGCGCACGCGCATGGCTTCAATAAAGCGTTTGACGTCTTCGGCTGTCTCTAAAATGAGACGGGGTACTTCAGCCGGCTTGTCGTCATCGCCTTTGGCTACCATGGTGAAGAAAGATGAGTTCGTGTGCTTCACCCCATGGGTCTTGACATTCAACGCTTCAACGCGAATGCCCACTACCAGCGAAGTGCGGCCCACATAGTTTACGGAAGCATGCAGGGACACCAGCTCGCCAACCTCCACCGGCTGCAAAAATTCAACTTTATCAACGGAGACCGTGACGCAGTAGCTGCCTGCATGTTTGCTGGAACAGGCATAGGCCACTTTATCCATCAGTGAAAGCAGAATACCACCGTGAATCTTACCGCCAAAATTGGCGTACGCGGGAATCATCAACTCGGTGATGGTGGTTTGGGAATGGCGGACAGCTCTTGCAGTTTCCATCAAAACGACTCTGGTTTTTGCTTTACATGACGAATTCGAAGTATTCTGATTTCGTTTCTACTTACCTTGTAAGATACACGATACTTATGGACCGTAAAACAGCGAAAGTTTCCAAGATTATCGAGTTTGTATTTGTCGGGCGGGAATCGTTCCGGGTTCAAGGATGCTTGACTTACCTTTTCAAGAATACCGACTTCGAGTATTTCAGCGTGCGAGGGGGAATTCTGACTGATCCACGTCAAAGCTTTTTCCAGTTGATCTAAGGCATCGAAACTCCAGACTATTTTTTTTCCTTTCGCCATGAACCAATCTTCTTGATGGCATCTTCATGCACCACAAACTTACCGCTGCTAATCTCGGCATCTGCCTTTTCGAGGTGGATATTGTAACTGCTTACGGACTCACCTAAGTACTCTTCATCTTTTTGGGCAGCAAAGTCAAGCAGGGATTGGATAGCATTTATTAGGGAGGCGTCATTCAATCGCTCAATCTGCTGAATAACCTGCTTCTTTTCTTTCTGAAGTTCAGTTGCCGTTTTCATGGTTAGCAAAGATACTTAAAATCAGCCAAGCATTGGCTTCACGTGACGCGACAGAGTGTTAAAACGCCAAACCATGGCCGAGGCTGTCAGCGTGAGGCCCAGCAGCAGACCTGCCCAGATACCGAGTGCACCCCAGCCGACCCCAAACGCCAAAACGTAGCCAATGGGCAGGGCGATCACCCAGTACGCCACAAAGATCAGCAACGAGGGTACCTTCACATCTTGTAGCCCGCGCAGTGCTCCGGCACAAACTACCTGCATGCCGTCCGACAATTGAAAGAAGCCGGCAATTACCATCAGGGGGGCAGCGGCAGCCAGCACCGCAGCATCGTTTATATAGAGCGATGGCAGCAGGTGTTTACCGGTGATAAACAAGATGGCCCAGGCAGTCATCAACAGAACTCCAAGCCCGATCAGCGTGAAGCCCGCTGTGCGCACGGCCGTGCGATCGCGCCTTCCATAAAATATACCAACGCGGATGGTGGCGGCAGCACCCAATCCCGAGGTGGTCATGTAACTGATGGTGGCCAGGTTCAGCGCAATCTGGTGAGCCGCCAGGGGCACGGTGCCGATCCAGCCCATCATGATGCCGGAGAACCCAAACGCAGCAGCTTCAAAAATAAATTGTGCCCCGGCCGGCAGCCCGATGTGGAGCATGCGGTTGAACAGTTGACGCGAGTAGCCGCCAAAGCGGAATCCCGCTCGATACAGGGCGAAGCGTTTTCCGTAATAGATGTAGAGGGCCATCCAGATGGCCATAACCACGCGTGAGATGAAGGTGGCCCAACCCGCGCCATACAAACCCATCTCGGGGAAAATCCAGATACCATAGATCAGCACGTAGTTGAGCGCCACGTTGAGCAAGTTGCAACCAATCATCACCGCCATAGCCATACGCGTTTGTTGCAACCCTTCGGCAAACTGGCGGAAGGTTTGAAAGATCATCGTGGGCACAATGGAGTAGGAAACAATCAGCAGATAGGGAATGGCGAGTTCAACGACTTCGGATGGCTGATTGATGACGTGCAACAACGATTGTCCGCTGACGATGATCAGGGTGAGTATCGCCCCGGTAATAACATTGATGACGAGTGCGTGCCGCAATGCCTGTACAATTTTTTCGGGCTGACGTGCACCGTCTGCTTCAGCTACAAGTGGTGTCAGGGCATATGTAACGCCAATGCCAAAGAAGAGCAGCACGCCAAAAAAACTGTTCGCGAGCGCTGATGCAGCCAGGGGAGTAGCACCAGTCCAGCCAATCATCACGCTGTCGGCAACACCGGTCGTTACCTGGCCGAGCATGCTGATCATAACCGGATAGGCCAGCAGAAAACTGGTGCGGGCTTCGGTTCGGTAGGCGTTCCAGCTCGACATTGACTTACAATCCTTTAGTTCGGGCTACGTGCAGGATGCCCATAATGCTGAGGCTGTCGGTGATTTTTCCGGTGAGTACCATTTGCAGTGCTTCGGTGAATGGCAGCCGCCACACCTGCAGGTCGGCCTCCGTGTCTTCCAGTTGATTGCTGCCGGGCGACAGTTCTTCGGCCAGAAAAATAAATCCTTCTTCGTCCGAAACGGAATTCGACAAGTGGGTGCGCACGATGAGGGTCCAGCGGTTAGCGGTGAGGCCGGTTTCTTCTTTCAGTTCGCGCTGGGCCGAAGCCAACGGGTCGGCATCAAGCGCTCCACCACCTTCAGGAATTTCCCAACTCCACTCATTGAGCGTGTACCGATGCTGGCCCACCAGCCACGTGTAGCCATCAGCATCGAGCGGAACAATGCCGATCGCTTTATTCTTGTAGTGCACCTTGCCGTAGATTCCCGGTTTGCCGGCCGGGTTAATCACCTGAAATTCCGTGACCTGGATCCAGCGGTTGTCATATTTTTCTTCGGATGAGAGGGTTTGCCACTGGGGAGAGCTGGATGCTGGTTTCTGGATACTTGATTCTGGATTCTGGATACTTGATGCTGGATTTTGGATACTTGATCCTGGATTCTGGATGTTGGATTCTGGATTCGTGATACTTGATTCAGGATACTTGATACTTGATTCTGGATTTTGGAGTAGATAGTCGACTTCGGGCTCGGAGAGGGTAGAGAAGTTGTTATGATTTTTTTCAACGGCTTGAATGAAGTTGTTGAGCTTGCGCCCTAGTATCTCAAGATCATGTTGCAGTTCGGCAAATTTCGCGCTATCCGTAAGCGATTTCGTTTCAACTAATACAGCAAGATGGTCTATTGTTTCATCGTTAGAGGCAAGGGCGTGCGTCAAAAATTTGATGAAATCCTGTTTGTACCTCCTGCGCCCATAACCCTCCACAATGTTTGACCTTACCGACTTACACGACCTCCTGATTTGCTGCCCGACCTCAAATTTCTCAAAGCCAGGCAGCGTCAACGTCATTTCATGTATTTTGACAGAAACCACCTGCGCCAACTGCCAAACCTCAAGATTCTTGTAGCTCATTCAGCTTTTTGATCCAGTATCCAGTATCCAGTATCCAGTATCCAGTATCGAGTATCCAGTATCCAGTATCGAGTATCCAGTATCGAGTATCCAGTATCGAGTATCCAGTATCGAGTATCCAGTATCGAGTATCCAGTATCCAGTATCCCGTTCCGCAATCTACCAATTTCCAAAACTTCTTTAATTTGCTGTTGTGCTGAAGTCTTCGTTTAAAAAAGGCGTGGTTGAAGCCGGCTGCGATGAGGCCGGCCGCGGGTGTTTGGCAGGCCCTGTGGTGGCGGCTGCGGTTATTCTTCCGCGAAACTACAGGCACGAAGCGCTCAACGACTCGAAGCAACTCACAGCTCAGGAGCGCCACGAATTGAGGAAGGATATTCAACGGGATGCGCTGGCGTGGGCTGTGGCGGAAGTCAGCGCGGGTGAGATTGATGAAAACAACATCTTAAAAGCCTCCTTTGTGGCCATGCATCGGGCGCTGGATCAATTAACAATACCGCCCGACCTGCTGTTGATCGATGGCAACCGGTTTATGCCGTATCGCGAAATTCCTTTCGAATGCATCATCAAAGGTGATGCACTCTATCTGTCCATCGCAGCCGCTTCGATTCTGGCCAAGACGCACCGCGATGAACTCATGCAGCGGCTTGCACGGGAGTTTCCCGGCTACGGGTGGGAGACCAATATGGGCTACCCCACCGAAGAACACCGCGATGGCATTCGCGCGTTAGGGATTACTCCTTACCACCGCAAAACATTTCAGTTGCTGCCCAGCCAGCTTGAACTTTTTGAGTAATTTTCGCGATGGCCATTTCCCTGTTTCGCAAGCGCCCCGATACGTTCGACTACGAGCTTGAGCGCACCTGCAAAAACTGCAGTCACGTTTTCCAGGGCCGCTTTTGCAGCCGCTGTGGCGAAAAGGTGATTGATCGCGAAGATCGCTCGTTCGGCAAAATGGCCGAAAGCATTCTTAACGCCTTCACTTTTCTGGATGGAAAATTCTGGCGGAGTTTCAAGACCATGTTTGTCAGCCCGGGCAAGCTCTCGGCTCAAATCCGCGAAGGCGTGCAGGTGCCGTACATGCGCCTGGTCGGTTTGTTTTTTGTGGCTAACTTTTTCTACTTCTTGTTTCCAGTGTTCGATACGTTCAATTCGAGTTTGTATTCTCAGTTTTATCAGCAAGACTACAGCGACCTGGTGCAGAGCATGGTGCGCGATCATCTTACATCTACGGGTACGGATGTGGAGGTTTTTACAAAAGCCTACAATGCCCACACGGGTAACTTGTCGAAGTTGTTGGTGGTGGTGTTGGTGTTCATCTACTCGATGCCGTTGGCGATCATCAATTACTCAAAGAAAAATCTTTATTTCGATCACCTGCAGTTTTCATTTGAGTTTCATGCGTTCCAGATGTTGGTGAATAGCGTGATGTTGCCGGTGTTGCTGAAGTGGCTCATTTCCCTGGCGGCTGCCTGGTTTCAGTGGGATTGGAATGTCCTGTTGTCCGATGACGTCTTCTCAAAAATTTCGCTGGTCCTGTTTGGTTATTTCTTCATTCGCGCGGAGCGGACGTTCTACGGCCACGGGTGGATCGTGAGTGCCGTTAAAGGTGTGGTGCTGGCTCACCTCGTGTTTTATTCATGGAAAGTCTACCGCCTGTTCCTGTTTCTGGCAACGTTCTGGACGATGTAACTTTGCCCTAACGATTGCAGATGTGTCTCATTTTTTTTTCTGTGCAGCACCATTCCGCCTACCCGCTGGTGATTGCGGCTAACCGTGATGAGTTTTACCAACGCAGAACGCAACCGGCTTCTTTCTGGCCGGAGGACAATCGCGTTCTGGCGGGTAAAGATCTGGAGGTCTGCGAGCCCGAGCGCGGCTGCGGCACCTGGCTCGGAGTTAACCGCAACGGGCGGCTGGCCCTGGTCACCAACTACCGCGATCCCAAAAACATTGATCCGCAGGCACCTTCGCGGGGCCACCTGGTGTCGGATTTTTTGCGCGGAACAGAAGCACCGGACCAATATCTGGAAAACCTGGCGCCACAGGCGCACCGCTACAACGGCTTCAATGTAGTAGTAGGGGATGTGCGGCAGTTGTGGTACTTCAGCAATTACCGGCCAGGTATTACAAAACTGGAGCCCGGCATTCACGGGCTCAGCAACCACCTGATGAATACGCCCTGGCCGAAAGTGAAAAAGGGAAAAGAAGAATTTGCCAAAATCATGTCGGGCGATTTTACTGCCGACATGTTGTTTGAGTTTTTACGCAACGAAGAAATTGCCCCGGACGATCAGTTGCCCGCCACCGGCATTGGGCTTGAGCGCGAGCGGGCCCTGAGTGCCATGTTCATCAAAACGCCCAACTATGGCTCGCGGTGCAGCACCGTGATCACGGTGGACCGCGAGGGAGTGGTGTGTTTTACCGAACGCGTGTTCGATACGCGCACGTTTGCCTACACACAGCAGGCGTTTTCAATTCAACTGCCATCATGACCAGAAAAAGAAATTATAGCGAGCCGCTGATGCTCCGTGCCGTGCGGGCCGTTTTTCCAACGCTGGAGAAATTCGCACCTCCGCTGGCGCGCAGGTTTTTTGTCCGGATTTTTTTCTCACCCGTGCGCTACGACCGACCCGAGAAAGAGAAACAGGCGATGGGCCAGGCGAATGCATTTTGGATGACAGCCGCTGGCGAGCGCGTGCGTGTGTTTACCTGGGGCGAGGCCGTAAAAGGCTATGTGATGTTTGTGCACGGCTGGGCCGGGCGCGGCACGCAGTTCCGGAAGTTCATTGAGCCATTTACCAAAGCCGGCTGGCAGGTGCTGGCGTTTGACGGGCCTGCCCATGGCGAGAGCACCGGCAGCCGCACCACGGCTGTTCAATTTGCCGAAGTCATGCAAAAGATCGCAGACACACGGGGTAAGCCTCGTGCCGTTATTGCGCACTCCTTTGGTGGCGTGGCCACGTTGCGGGCCATCATGCTGGGGTTGGAGGTTGACCGCGTGATCAACATTGCCAGCCCTACGCTGGGCGATCTGATCATCAGCACCTACCTGAACGCCATTGGCGGCTCGGCCGCCACAGGCGAGTGGTTTAAAGGGTACATTGAGCGCACCACCGGAAAGCCGTTCTTCGAGTTCACCTCGCTGTACACCGTGCAACACCTGCCGCGCCCGCTCCAGTTGTTGCTCGTGCACGATGAGGGCGATACCGAAACCCCGATTGCCCATGCCCACGCGTTGCTGGGGGTGTACCCCGCTGCGCGGCTGCACCAGACCAAAGGTCTGGGCCACAACCGCATCTTAAAAGACGAGGGTGTGATTAAGGAGTGTTTGGCGTTTGTGGAGCGCGATGCGCCCGAGGCCGGGTAAAGCAATTGGGCTGACAATTAACCCGGTTTAGCGTTCCCCTGGGGTTCCGAAATATTCTGAAGCGTGCTATCAGTGAAACGGGTGTAATCGTTTATATTCGTTTGCTAAATGTATATAGCCAGATGTTGTGCGCAACCTTTTTTGAAAAAAGATTAACCCAAGATAATATGTTTCTAAAATCATTTCATGCGAGAAACTACCGGACACTTGAGAATATTGACATTCATTTTGAGAATCATTATACCGCTTTAAGTGGAAAAAATAATTCCGGAAAGTCTAATGTGATGAAAGCTATACGGAATGTACTATCAAGTGGTTTTTACTTCAAAATGTCAGACGAGCTGATTGGCTATGGTGACTTTAATTACAATAAGGATTTCACAAATTGGAATACGAAGGGAAAGGACAAAGAAAAAATTGAAATAAAATTTATTTTAGAGTTAGACAAAACAACTGATTCTGGAATATATAATTTCATAAGAGACTTGATTCTAAAAGAACAAAAACCTAAGACAACCACTAGTGATAAGGAATTATTGACTATTGAATTCTTAGTAAATCCAGACAGTTCATCAGAGTATAATATATCCTTTGGAGAAACTACAATCGACACTGACCTTCAGAAACGAGAAACACTTAGGAGAATAAAAACATCTGAAACTATTATTTTTCACAACTCAACAGAAAATGAGACATTCCCTCCGTTTAGAGTTAATAGAGAATCAATAAAGAATTTCATTAATGACAAGGATCGTAAAGAAATAACTAATCGAGTTGATGCTGTTGTAAAAAAAGTTCAAAAATCACTGAAAGTTAGGCAAGAGGAACTAGCTACATTCTTAGGAAGGCTTGAAGATAAATATGAAGTGAGTCTTTCCATTGAAGGATTGAAACTAGATAGAGAAACAATTGAGATTTCTCTAAAAGAAAAAGGTTTTGATGTGACGCTCGATGATTGGGGTAGTGGGACAAAAAACCGTACTTTAATATTCCTAAGTCTTCTAAATGCAAAACGCTGCCAAAGCAATCCTAACGAATCAGAGAGACTCAATCCTATACTATTAGTTGAGGAACCAGAGAGTTTCTTGCACCCATCAGCACAAGCTGAATTTGGAAGAACACTTCAAGACTTGGCAAGTGAACTTAAAATACAAGTTATCGTATCAACGCATAGCCCCTGAAAGCTTCCCCTAGTTAGTCACATTCGAAAGTATAAATTTCCAGTTGTAGTTGTTATCCTGTTGGAATGTGGAAAATTCTGTGTTGGCCTTTTGCGGGTGGTGGAGTTTTCCATATTTCAACAGGAACTGCGTGGGAGT
>JBKCJM010000074.1:0-17097 GCA_046301755.1 Cyclobacteriaceae bacterium | reverse complement strand
CCGGCCATGCGGAAGGTATTGACCTCGGTGGCGGTGAACTGGAAGTAGCCGTTGTTGGAAACCGTGTTCCACGAAGCTGCGCCCCCATCCCAGTTCCCATTGGATTGTATCTTGAGCAGGCTGTTGCCAAGTCCGGTGGTCTGCGTGTTCAACAGGTCGGTGATCTTCCACTTCACTTGTTCGTCCACGGTGTTGCAGGCAGAGGCGGCCACCGTTCCCTGGATGTAAAAGTCGATAGAGGTGGGGGTGGGCACGGCTTTGTTGGTGATGGCGTTGGAAGTGGTGGTAGCTGTGCCGCAAATCCCCGTATAGGTGAGTACACATGTAACCACATCATTGTTAGCCAGAGATGTATTGGTGTAGTTGGTGCTGTTGGTGCCCACGTTGGCACCGTTGAGTTTCCATTGGTAGGTGGGGGCGACCCCCGCATTGACGGCCGTGGCGGTGAAGGTGCCGGTGTTGTAGTTGGAGACGATGGCGTTGGTGATGGTCCCCCCTTGGGAGTTGATGGACACGTCCACCAGCAGCGGGAGCGTGGGTGCAGTGCCGCTGATGTAGCGCAGCACGTTGTTCTGGTAGTACTTGACCACGTTGGCCTCCACCGCTATTTTGAACACATCGTTGGCGGCATAGGGTGCCACGAATAGCGTGCCGCTGCCGGACTGGCGGACTTCCCACTGGGCATCGCCCCGCAGATAGATGGCATACTGGATGGTGGCCCAGTCGGCATTGGTATTTGTGGTGCTGAGCCCGGCCATGCGGAAGGTGTTGGCCTCGGTGGCGGTGAATTGGAAGTAGCCATTGTTGGAAACTGTGTTCCACGAGGCAGCGCCCCCGTCCCAGTTTCCGTTGGATTGGATTTTGGTTAAACTGTTACCAGTCGCTTGATTATTTACCAAATCTGAAGTTTTCCAGACTACTTGTTCATCAGTCGTGTTGCAAGCAGAACTTGCGGGTGTACCCTGAATATAAAATTCTGTATTGGTTGCGCCCGCGAGTGAAACACCATAGTAGGCGCTCTGGTTACATTCTAATGTTATTCTATTTGCATTTGATAACGTAGACGGGAATAGTATGACTTCGGGAATATTGCCGGTAGTATATCTCGCGATCGAGCCATTGTTGAACCAAGCACCAATCACAAACCTGGTTTGATTAATGTAATTGGTGCCGGATATTGGAGCAGTTGTTAGAGCATTTCCATCTCGAAATCCGGAAAGAGTAGTACTGTTTGCAGTGAAAGTAAGAATACGACTACTACCATTTCCCGTAAAGGTATTGTCCCGAACACCGGCACCAGATGGCGTGGCTGCAATTCCGAAAGTGATGGGTCTGGCGGTTAGGTCTGGTCTGTCTTGGATGACAAATCCCTGAGAGCCTGTATGATTGTTATCCAAAAGCGTTTGAATGTTGCCAACACCAGTTCCAACTGTAGTCCACTTTGTAACCACGTTTGCCGAGAACCCTGAAAAACCAGTAGTTGGAAAAGAATTATGAGTAAGAAAGCTAGCGCCTGTAAAATACAAAGAGGGAACTCCATTTTGGCGCTCAATTGTTCCGGCATTGACAATTCTCGGCTGATTAGCTAGGGTAGCTTGTATCGCGTCAATTGAGTTTCCGCTTTGATCGTACCAGGTATTAACAAATCCGTTTCCAGCGCCAACAAATGTCTTCAGCGCGGTGGTGTCAAGTTGGCCACTTGCTAAAAAGCCAATATTCTGAGTAGTATTGTCACTGCTCCTCCTAACGAGAACGGCTGCACCTGTGTAAGAGGGACTTAATTTTCGTAATGAATAAGACGCAGTAGAGGCGGGTGTCAATCCCAAGATTGAATTTAAGATTGAAAGGGAAATGGGGTAGCTGATACTGGATGTACCGCACGCATTGCTTACTGTAAGGTTACCGGTGTAAGTTGACCCCGCTGCCGCGGAACCGCCAATTGAAACAACAATTGGAGTGGTGGGTAAAACAGCATTTGTCACGTTGGCGAAGCCTGCACTGAGGGCACCTGCACTCCAGGTAATACTATATGTTGTCGGGCTTCCAGTCGTTGCACTGTAAGATAGATTTGCTGTGGCAGATCCGAACTGAATTGGGGAGATTGTTCCTAGTGTGATGGTCGTAGGAATAAAGAAGCTACTTTGATTACATTCTATTGTTTGCCTGACCGTGGATGACACCGTACTGGAGAAAATAACGAATTCGGATATATTTCCATTAAAGGCTCCATAGGTGCCAGAACCAATTTGTGTAGACGCAAAAACTGTTGGCCTTGGACTTGTCAGACCAGTTCTTACTAATGTAGAATTTAAGTAGACAGAAGGAGTTTTACTTGCATAGATCACATCGATAACGCTCAGCCCACTCACCGCTCCGGAATATACTGCCGTTGGGGGCATATAACTATTGCCATGTTCGTAATTTGAAATACCGTTTGTGCCAACGGAAAGGCCTTGCCCACCATTCGTACCGCTTTGCGTGGCACCCAACAAATAATTTTGCCCGGATGTACCTGTAGTGCTTGAATTTGACTCAGCGTCTATCTGATGTGTATTGGATGTTCTTGCAACAACGAAAGTGGAAAAATTATTGCTTGAAGAATTCGTGAAAGATAACTGATCATCTATGCCATCTGTAACCAAAGAGGGCTTTCCGTTAGCCACCTCAATAACTCCAGCATTGATGATACGCGGTTGAAAGGTAAACGTAGGTTGAGAAGCATTCCGGCCAAACCCACTTTGATCGTACCATATCGCCACCGTACCTGAATTTGCTCCGATCCACGTACCTAATGTGGTTGCCGTTGCAGACCCGCCCCCCGCAGCACTTACCTGTGACGAAAGAGATATTGTTCCTGATCCATCAAAATAAACGTCCCGAAGTTCGTTGTCAGAGCTTCTGCGTATTCGAAAAGCGGGGCCGATGTAGGAAGAACTTAACTGGCGTGTACTTAGAGCCACAGCAGAGGGTGTGGCAGCGGTTAGTCCAAGATTGTTTAGGGTATTTTGAGCAACGGATAGGTAGCTTCCAAATAAAAACGCTAAAAAGGGTGCAAATCTCAATAGAGGTGTAGAATATTTCATCATCGAACAATTCAAAACTTAAAGATAACCTTTTGAATTAAAAAGTAACCTGCTGTTGCAAGGACAAATCTTGCAAAATGTCGAAAGAAAATCTATTGTCAACATTAATTCATCCCGGGCTGTTTCAGCACAAAGCCAGCCTTGGCTTTTTCTTCATCCACAATCTTCTTTACATCGGCCAACAACTTTTTGGCATCGTAAATGATACCGTCTTTGATCGTGTATTTTATCCCGCCCACCCGCTTCACCGAGTTATCATCCATCAGCTTGATTGCTCCCACACCATAAAGCACTCTGCAAATTTTCCAGTGGATTTTGATCAATGATGGCAAAGTCAGCAAGCTTCCCAATTTCAACGGTGCCAATTTCTTTGTCCATGCCCAACGCCTGCGCATTGGTGAGCGGGGTAATCATATTCTGATTGCCGGAGAGGGTAAGCGTTGGCCGGGTGTTGGCCAGATCCACTACACCGGCATTGACAATTCGTGGCTGCCGGGCAAGAATAGTTTGTACCGCATCGCGGCCGTTACCGCTTTGGTCGTACCAGGTACTAATAAACCCGTCACCACGTCCAACAAACGCCAGTAAGGCTGTTTGATCCAGATTACCGCCCGCAGAGAAGCCGATGTCCTGAGTGGTGTTGTCGCTGCTGCGTCTCACGCGGATGGCCGGGCCATTGTAGGCAGTACTCAATTGCCGGAGTGAATACGCGGCCGCGGCAGGGCTCGCGGCTGTCAGCCCGGCTCTGTCCAACGTGTTCTGGGCCTGTGTGCCTGGTGTCAAAAATGAACACACCGAACGAGTAACAGCAGGATCTTTGAACGAGGAGAGGTTTTCATTCGAATGCATTACCAATCACTCCAAAGCTAATGAATTTTCTTGCAAGCCTTCTTATTAGAATGGGCTTACTGACGCATCCAGCATTGAAAAAATCGGGAATTTCTTACATGTCTAATTTGCCGCATATGGCGATGTCAATAGCCAGAAATTGTTCTGTAGCTTAGGGCAGGGGCAGGCCTAACCGAAGTACTGAGGTGCACCGGGTCACTTTTTCCCCAGCCTTCATAGCCGATTTATCTAACTTAAATGGAAAAAAGTACATGAACTTTCCCGACACTGAACCGATTCGATTGGATCAATGAAGTCGGCCCTGGCGCTGAGGAGCGTGCGACTAACAGATTCTCGGCAGTTGGTCGCCTGTCTGGTAGTTGACTACCCGCTTGCCACCGATGGTGCTGGCAAGTACTACCTGGCCGGGATGCGCAGAAACGATGTCACCAATGATGCAGGCATTCCGCCCCAGTTCATGTGTGCGCAGCAAGGCTACTACGTCATCCGCTGCTGTTGCGCTTACAATTGCGATGAAGATTCCCTCATTGGCCACGTAGAGTGGATCAAGCCCCAGCATTTCGCAGGCACCTTCTACCTGTTCATCAACAGGCAAGAATTTCTGATGGAGTTCTACACCCACGTTGGCCTGGTCAGCCACTTCATTCATCACAGTAGCTACGCCACCGCGTGTGGGATCGCGCAAAAAGTGAACCTCTTCACCAACCTGGTCCAGTATCGCTTTTACTACGTGATTGAGCGGTGCCGAGTCACTCTGAATCGTGGTTTCAAATTCAAGACCCTGGCGCTTACTCATAATCGCCATCCCGTGAGCGGCCAGATTTCCGCTGATGACGACCCGATCGCCCGGATTTACGCGGTTGTGGTGAATATTGGCTTTTGGGTGCAATTCGCCAATACCGGAAGTATTGATGAACATTTTATCGCCTTTGCCTTTTTCCACCACCTTGGTGTCACCCGTTACAATCTGCACACCAGCGCGGTCGGCCGCATGGCGAATCGTGACCAGCACCTCCCAGAATTCTTCCATGCGCAACCCTTCCTCCAGAATGAAACTGAGAGACAGGTATTTCGGCAAAGCCCCGCACATGGCCAGATCATTCACTGATCCGTTTACGGCCAGGTCGCCAATGTTGCCGCCTGGAAAAAAGATAGGGGACACCACGTAGCTGTCGGTGGAGAAAGCTACCCGGCCTTGCAGGGTGAGGATGGCGCCATCGTGCTGTTGGTCGAGGTGCTCATTTTTCAACACATCAAAAACACCTGCCTGCAGCAACCGGTGCGTGAGCAGCCCACCGCTGCCATGCCCCATGGTAATTACATCCAAGTCCAGTTTCGGCATGGGGCAGGCGAGCAACAGATTTGAAGTCGACTTTGTCATAGACGTTCGTTCCAGTTAATTGGGTCTCGGCTGGTGTGAAATACTCCAATCACCTTCACCTCATCCTTTTCAATTAAGTAGTGTATCCCGTATGGAAACCGTTGTATAAAGTGAACATGTACATCATCGTATCGGCTTTGAAATGCCTTTGGATTTGTCGAAATCTTCTGCAAAGAAGCCTCGATCGAAACTTCGAACCGAAGTCCTAGTCCCTCCCGTTGATCTTCGTACCACAGAAAGGCATCGAGGATATCAAACTTAGCATCTTCGGATATTGAAAGTTGATACGGCATCAGCGCTCCCGCGTATGAAGCTCGGATTTCACCTCGTCCCAGGAGAAGAACTTAACTTTGCCTTCCCGATAGGCAGATAATCTGCGATTGAGTTCTTTTTTCTGGGGGTCTGTAATCTTGATTTTGGTGTGATCAAGGCTATCCCAGATTCTCTCAACGGCAAGAATTCTCTCAGCTTCACTGAGTTTTAAGATCTCATTTACGTCCATGTGTTAAAGTTAAGAAATAATTTCTTCTGAGAGGATTGCACGCTGTGCATACTGATAGTATGCTGCGCACGCCCCCTCGCTGCTCACCATGGGTGCGCCCAGCGGATGTTCGGGTTTGCACCGCGTGCCGAACATGGGGCACTGGTGCGGTTTTTTCAAGCCCTTCATAATCGCTCCTGAAATGCAATCCGGATTTTCCTTAACGGCAGTTTCGGCCAGGTTGAATTTTACCCGCGCATTGTAGCCGGAGTAGTCACCCTTCACTTCCAGGCCACTCAGCGGAATAGTGCCAATGCCCCGCCACGCGCGGTCGCTGATATCAAATACATCTTTGACAACTTGTTGCGCCAGCCGGTTTCCCTCACGCGTCACCACGCGGGCGTACTGGTTTTCGAGTCGGGCTTCGCCTTTTTCAAGTTGCTGAACGGCCATCAATATTCCCTGGAGTAAATCAACGGGCTCGAAACCGGTGACGACAACCGGAGTTTGATATTTGGCAACAATCGGGTCGTATTCGTTCATGCCCATGATGGTGCATACGTGGCCGGCTGCCAGGAACGCATCGATGCGGGTTTCGGGGTCGGAAAGAATCGCCTCCATAGCCGGGGGCACGAGTACGTGCGAAGCCAGAATGCTGTAGTTACGATTGCCCATCTTGTCGGCCTGCACAACTGAGAGCGCGTTGGCCGGTGCAGTAGTCTCAAAACCTACAGCAAAAAACACCACTTCGCGATGTGGATTTTCCTTCGCGAGTTTAACAGCTTCCAGGGGGGAGTACACGATGCGAACATCAGCGCCCTGGGCCTTTGCTTCAAGCAGGCTCATGTCCGAACCCGGCACACGAAGCATATCGCCAAATGAGCATAAGATCACCTCTTTGCGCAACGCCAGCAGGATTGCTTCGTCAATGATGCCGAGAGGGGTAACACAAACAGGGCAGCCCGGTCCGTGAACCATGGTGATCGCTTTGGGCAGCAGGTCAAGAATTCCATTCTTCACCAGACTGTGGGTCTGCCCCCCGCAAATTTCCATGATCGTCCACGGCTTGGTAGTAAGCCGATGAAGTTCATGCAGGTATTTCTGCACCATCTCGTGGTCGCGATACTCGGTGATGAATTTCATGATTGCGGGGTTTTCTGGTGGTCGGGTCCGAGATCGTCCAATTCACCAATTTGCAGAATGTATTCAAAGGTCTTGTGCGCCTCGGCTTCGTCAATCACGCTGATGGCCACACCCACGTGCACCAGTACATAGTCGCCCACTTGGGCCTGCGGCACCATGGCCAGATTCACGTCCTTCATGATTCCCCCAAATGAAACTTTTCCCACCCGGAAAGTTTCGTCCAGTTGGCCGGTGATGGAAGTTAACTTACCAGGGATGGCGAGGCACATAGCTGTTGTGTTTTAGAAAGGTGAGAAGCGTGCAGGGTTTGAATGTGACGGTACGCGAGCTGCCCAAACCCGATGCACTCATCGTTGGGTGACAGCTGGCGGTGAAATGCAAGTTTGAATTCGTCTTCCAGGTGGGTGATGATGAGATCAACCAAAAGTCCGTTCTGAAAAACACCTCCGCTGAACGCCAGCGTTTTTGCCCGTTCTTGCCTGCCTACTTGGCGAATCCAATTCACCAGGGCCAGATGAAACTGGTAGGCCAGCTCGTTTCGCGACTCTCCGTTCAGCCGATGCCGGACAAGGTATTTCACAATTCCCTCACGGGTAAGGTCATGCATCGGATGCAGGCGTGGCCCGCGGGCGTTACGCGCAGCAGTTTCAAGGAAGAGTGCGGCCTCGCCTTCGTAGGTGCTGCGGTCACAGAATCCCAGAAGAGAAGCAACCCCATCGAAGAGGCGGCCAATACTACTCGTTCTTGGACCGTTTTGGCGGTTTAAAACCTTGTTATATAGTGCCCACTCAGCCGAGGTGAATTTTGAACGCAGCAACGCGGCCGCATCCGGAAATTCGGCCGCCACTGCAAGGGCTGCCAGACGAGGTTCGCGCGAGAATTTATCTCCCAGCAGGTGCGGAAAATAGGCCAGGTGATTCACTCGTTGAAATTCTCCGTCCTCATACCGGAAAAACTCACCACCCCAAATCTGTTTATCGGTTCCGAGGCCGGTGCCATCCCAGATGACTCCAAGAATTCTCTCGCTGCTTTCCTGCAGATTGTTTTCGGCCAGCACTGCACTGAAGTGCGCCAGATGATGCTGAACGGGAATTACCGGTACACCAAATTTGGCAGCCTGCAGGTCACCTTCCTGTGCAGAGAAGTACCCTGGGTGTTCATCTACGAGAATTTCTTGAGGCGTTGCCTTTAGTAAGCCGGTGATGTGGCGAAGCGTGTGCCGGTAGCTCTCCTGCGTTTCGTAATTCTCCAGGTCGCCCAGGTACTGGCTGGCGTATAGATTGCCATTGACGTACCAGGCAAATGAACTTTTTAAATCGGCACCCATCGCCAACCGGTTTTCTTCAACGGGCAACCCATGGCCCAACAGCGTTGGCGCCATACCGCGCGACCGCCTGAGCACGATTCGTTGCTTGTGGTAGCCCGTGAACTGAACTACGCTGTCGTCCTGCGGTACAACAATTTCGCGGTTGTGACACAAGAAGAAGTCAGCTACATGACTTAGGTTTTCAATGGCCTGCTGATCCCGGAAGAAAATGGGTGAGCCACTGATGTTGGCGCTGGTGGCCACCAGTGGTCCTGCAAACTGTTCGGACAAGAGCGCCAGGAGCGGAGCATAGGGCACCATCACCCCGAGGCGGTCGAGGCCCGGAGCAATCAGTTGCATGGCCGGGGTCAGAGCTTCACGTTTCAACGGCAGCAATACAATCGGACTTTGCTGCGAAGTCAGTTCGTGTTCTTCCACTTCGGAAATGTCCACGCAGGCGCGGGCTTCTTCCACCGATGGGAATAACACAGCAAAAGGTTTGGATGGCCGGTGTTTACGCACGCGCAGTTGTTGAATAGCTCGTGCATTTCCCGCATCGGCCATCAGCAAAAAGCCACCAATACCTTTCACAGCTACAATGTGGCCCTGACGGAGCAGGCGGGCGGCTTCTCCCACTACCGCTGTGGTATGCAGATGTAACGCCACACCCTGGGCATCGTGCAATACCAATTGAACAGCGCAGTGGGGGCAGCTGTTGGTTTGCGAAAAGAACCTGCGGTTGGTAGGATCGGTGTATTCATTTCCGCAGGAAGGGCACATGGCAAAAGGCGCCATGGTTGTGAGGGGACGGTCGTACGGTAGTCCGGTTATGATCGAATAGCGGGGGCCGCACTGCAGGCAAGTGGTGAAGGCATAGCCAAATCTGCGGTTGTCAGGTTGATGAAGCTCGGCCCGGCACGAGTCGCACAGACCCAGGTCCGGGGTTAGCAGCAAGTTGGGTGTGCCGGATGTATTGCTCTCAATGATCTCAAAATTCTGAAAGTCACTTTCGTCCACCTTCTTGCAGACCAGTGAGGTGATCACGGCATTTGCTGGCGGGTATTGCCGAAGGTGCCGGTCAAATTCGGCCAGCGATGGCTCACTGCCACAAACTTCTGCATGCACACCATCCACGCCATTGCTCACCCAGCCCCGAAGGTTGAGTTGTCGGGCCAGGTTGTAGATGTAAGGCCGAAACCCGACACCCTGCACCTGCCCCTGAATATGGAAATGCAGCGTGCTCATTGGCTCAGAGTATAACCTCCTGACTGCGTGTTGCATCTATCTTCTGCTGCAACCACTGATACCAGTCCGTCATGCCCTGACCCGTGGTGGCCGATAGCTCCAGAAACTCGATGCGGGGGTTGGCCCTTCGTGCATATTCTTTGGCCCTCGCAACGTTGAAGTTGACATAGGGGAGCAGATCAATCTTATTGATGATGCACAGTTGACTGGAGGCAAACATGTCGGGGTACTTCAGTGGCTTATCATCGCCTTCGGTAACTGAAATGATGGCCACGCGCGCGTCTTCGCCCAGGTCAAACAGGGCGGGACATACGAGATTCCCCACATTTTCAATAAATAGAATAGCCTCGCTCCGGGGGTTGAGCTCATGCAGGGCACGGTGAATCATGTCAGCATCAAGATGGCAGCCTTTTCCGGTGTTCACCTGAATGGCTTCCACACCTGTTTCGGCAATTCGATTGGCATCATTCATGGTTTGCTGGTCGCCCTCAATGACGTAGAAAAGGAATTGATGCCGCAGGTCAGTGAGGGTTCGCTCCAGCAAGCTGGTCTTTCCCGAACCGGGTGAGCTTACGAGGTTGAACGCCAGAATGTGTTGGGCGCGGAAGTGCTCCCGGTTGTGGGCAGCTTGCTGGTTGTTCTTGCTGAGAATATCCTGCTCCAGTTCAATCACCCGTGTAGTGTGGGCATCACCATGATGGTGGTGATGATGGATCGGTGCCAGATCGACCCGGGCGATTGGCTGGAAGTCGGTGAAGGGTTCACCGGCTTTTGTAATGGTGATGCCTCCGGGTTGGCTGCATCCGCACGTGCTGCACATAAGGGGTACGTTTATGTTTTTGTTTTTGTTTGCGTCTATACGTTGCTAGGAAACGGTAAGGCTCTTTACCCGCAGCTCCTTTCCCTGAATAAACTCGGTCAGGTAGTCATGGCAAGCGGGGCAGGGCTGAAACGGTTCCGTAATTTCAAATTCGTGCTGGCATTGAAGGCACCGGCCACGGGCTACGATACGATTCACCTGACGTTCGGCATTTTCGAGTACGGAGTTTTTTACTCCGGCCGTCCAGGCAAATTCCAGTGCATCCCATTCAACACCGGCCAGCGTGCCGATGTCGAGTTCAATGCTCTCCACGCGCTGAGCACGGTTTTTCTTCACCTGGTCTTCGGCCAGGTCAACAATGCTCATCACAATGGAAAGCTCGTGCATGGCTACTCGCTTGTCTTTTCTTTCCGGGCAGTAAGCCATGCAGCTACCACTACCACAGCAGCAATGGTTAAGGTCAGCGGCAACGCATGCTCGGGATTGGCTACGTAATGCCCAGGACTAAGCGGATTTTCATTACCATGACCCGGGTGGGCGATCACCGGCAGTGTGGCCAGTGTCAACAGGAGGCTTGTTATTCTTTTCATGTGCTTATTGATTTGATGCTAGGGCGATTTGGAATGTCCAAGAAAGTTGTCTTCGGTTGGTGAAAAGTCTGTATAGGCATTTCATATCTGCAGATTTTTCAATCCAAAGTACAAACCTGCCCGGGGGGTAATGCATGACATAAGTCATGCAATCGTGTGAACTTGATCAGTTCAGATTTCCTGGAGGTCAGGTAACGTTGCTTGTTCTGTTTTTCGAGAAATGCTCCATCACCTTCAAGAATCATTCTAAACAGGAAAGACATGATTACCGAAACCCTCACCAAACGCCCTACTTACTATGAAGAACTGCGGGGAAAAGGTTACTCGCGCAGGGACTTCATGAAGTACTGTACCATGATGGCGGCTTTTATGGGCTTGCAGCAAAGTGGCATCGCCCAAATCGCCAGCGCCATGAAAAAGACACCGCGCATCCCCGTTATCTGGCTGCACTTTCAGGAGTGCACCTGCTGCAGTGAATCGTTTATCCGGTCCTCGCATCCAATCACAGCTGATATTCTGCTTGATCAGATCTCGCTCGACTATACCGAGACCCTGATGGCGGCATCTGGCCACCAGGCCGAGGAAGCGATGCAAAAGACGATGAAGGATTTTTATGGTGAGTACGTATTATGTGTTGAGGGCTCGGTGCCCATGGCAGGCGATGGAGAGTATTGCTGCATCGGAGGGAGGTCGGCAAAACAGATTCTGGAGGAGACAGCCGCGGGAGCAAAAGCGATATTGTGCTGGGGCAGTTGCGCATGCAACGGTTGTGTGCAAGCCGCCAAACCAAACCCTACGCAGGCAACGCCTATTCATAAGATCATCAAAGGCAAGCCAATTGTGAAAGTGCCCGGTTGCCCGCCCATCGGTGAGGTAATGGCTGGCACACTGATGCACATCATTACGTTTGGAACACTGCCCGAGTTGGATGGCATTGGCCGCCCGAAGGCATTCTACTCGAAAAGGATTCACGACAGTTGCTACCGCAGGCCGTTCTACGATGCGGGCATGTTTGTGGAAACGTTCGATGACGAGAACGCCAAGAAAGGGTACTGCTTGTACAAGGTAGGATGCAAGGGCCCGAGCACCTACAACGCATGCGGTATCATGAAGTGGAATGCCGGGGTCAGCTATCCGATCCAATCGGGCCACGGATGTTTCGGTTGCACCGAGGAAAAATTCTGGGACAATGGGCCGATCTACGCCCGGATGCCGGAAGCCGGTGGCTTTGGCATTGAAGCCACAGCCGATAAGATCGGCATGGTGGCGTTGGGCGTAACCGCTGCCGGCATAGCTGCCCATGCCGTGGCTACCAATCTTCGCAAAAAAGAAGTACTCAATACTTTGATTGAAGAAGGTAAAGAATCCGAAAAAGAGCTCTAATCAACATTAATTCATGAGTTATGGCCAACCGAATTGTCATCGATCCCATTACCCGTATTGAAGGGCATTTGCGGATTGAAGCTGAAATAAAAGACGGAAAAGTAAACGAAGCCTATAGCGCTGGCACGATGGTTCGTATGCTGGAGGAAATTTTGCGCGGCCGCGATCCTCGCGATGCATGGGCCTTCGTAGGGCGTGTATGTGGTGTTTGTACTACCGTGCACTCGCTCGCCTCGGTGCGTGCGGTGGAGGATGCGCTGGATATTGTTATTCCGCCAAATGCCGAACACGTGCGCAACATCATGTTTGCCACACAATATATGCACGATCACGTTGTGCACTTCTATCACCTCCATGCGCTCGACTGGGTGGACATTGTCAGCGCATTGAAGGCCGATCCGAAAAAAACATCAGAGATAGCGCAGAGCATATCCAACTGGCCAAAGAGTTCACCGGGGTATTTCAGCGATCTGCAGAAACGCCTCACCAAGTTTGTTGAAAGTGGCCAGCTTGGCATTTTCGCAAATGGCTACTGGGGGCATCCGGCCTACAAGCTTCCGCCCGAAGTGAATCTGATTGGTGTAGCCCACTATCTGGAAGCACTTGAGTGGCAAAAGGAGATTGTGAAAGTGCATACCGTATTTGGCGGCAAGAACCCGCACCCGAATTACCTGGTAGGCGGCATGGCCTGCTCCATCGGTATCGATGATGCCAGCGCCATCAATGCCGAGCGACTACAGTTGGTGCATCGGCTGCTTAAGCAAGCCAAAGAGTTTGTGGAGCAGGTGTACATACCTGACCTGATTGCCATTGCTTCGTTCTACAAAGACTGGGGTGCCATTGGCGGAGGGCTGGGCAATTATCTGGTGTATGGCGATTTGTCACCCAACGGATATCGCGATCCTTCTGGCTATAAGTTTCCGGCTGGAGCCATACTTAACAAGAAGGTTGGCGAAGTAATGGATGTTGACTTGCGCGAGGATAACGAGATTCAGGAGTTCATCAGTCACAGTTGGTATGAGTATGCAGGCGGAGATGATGCGGGATTGCATCCGTGGAAGGGCGAAACCAAGGTGAAATATACCGGCCCCAAGCCTCCCTACGATTTTCTGGATGTCAACGAGAAATACAGTTTCCTCAAAACTCCGCGCTGGAAAGGTCATGCGATGGAGGTTGGTCCGTTGGCCCGCGTGTTGGTGGGCTATGGCCGTGGTCGCGAGGATTTCAAAGAAGTGGTCGACAGCACGCTCAACGCGTTGAACGTACCTATTGACGCACTCTTCAGTACGCTGGGGCGCACGGCTGCGCGCGGATTGGAAGCCAAGCTGGTGGCGCAATGGGCTCTGGAATTCTATGACATGCTGATCGCAAACATCAAAAATGGGGACAGACGCATGGCCAACATGGAGAAGTTTCAGCCCGACACCTGGCCGAAAGAAGCCAAGGGTGTAGGTCATACCGAAGCGCCACGCGGAGCACTTGCCCACTGGGTTGTTATCCAAAATGAGAAGATCGCCAATTACCAGTTGGTGGTGCCTAGCACGTGGAACGCCTCCCCCCGCGACAAGAACGGTACTTCTTCGGCCTACGAATCGGCTCTGAAAGACACACCGATTGCCGATGAACACAAGCCGGTAGAAATCCTGCGCACCGTCCACTCGTTCGACCCGTGCTTGGCTTGCGCAGTGCATTTGTACGATGAGCAGGGTAAGCACATTAGTCAGGTGAAAGTACTTTAACCCCTGCCGGTATGAATGCAGTTGCCCATCCGCACAAAAATTTACGAAGGGTTTTCGTATGGGAGTTACCCGTTCGGTATTATCATTGGATTAACGCGCTTTGCATCCTGGTCCTCATCGGCACGGGATTCATCATCGGTGATCCCCCGGCTGTTCTTACAGGGCGTGAGGCCTACCAGAACTATTGGTTTGGAACTACACGCTTCATTCATTTTCTGGCGGCCTATGTATTTCTCTTCAACTTTGCCTTTCGCATCTATTGGGGTTTTGTGGGCAACCAGTTTGCCAGTTGGCGCAACTTCATACCCACCAACAAGAAGTTTTTCCAGGATATGTGGATGGTTATGAAGACCGACATCTTCATGACCAAGCGCGAGGAGGAGAAGTCAATTGGGCACAACCGGCTGGCGGGAGCTATTTATTTCCTCACGTTTATTGCATTTGGCATCCAGTGCCTAACCGGCTTTGGCCTGTATGCTGCCATGAGTGATTGGTGGCTGCCCAATCTGTTCACCTGGGTAGCCCCGTTGTTCGGGGGCGACTTTATATTACGGCAGATACATCACTGGGCGATGTGGTTTTTCATTCTCTTCACCGTCATTCACGTTTACCTGGTGTTCTACCATGATTACGTAGAGGGCAGAGGCGAACTTTCCTCAATGGCCGGTGGGTGGAAGTTTATTGAAGAGGATGTCTTTAAGCAGGAAAAGGAGGAAACGAAGTCGTAGCTGCACATGAAACGAGAACTTCTTATTCTGGGGATTGGCAACTACCTGATGGGTGACGAAGGGGTAGGGGTACACTTTGTTCGAACCCTCGAAAACGAGCCGTGGCCAGCCGGAGTGAAAATTCTGGACGGGGGCACAGCCGGCTTTCAGCTGATGGAGGACCTTGAAAGTCACTCCACGGTGATCATGGTAGATGCCACCCTGGATGAGTACCCGCCCGGTACCATTCGTTTAATTGAACCGCGCTTTGCCAGCGATTTCCCCAAGGCCATGAGTACGCATGAAATCGGATTGAAAGATCTGGTGGAAGCGCTCAGCCTGTTGGGTCGTTTGCCGCGCATTTACCTGTTCGTAGTTTCGGTGGATACCATTCAGCCGTTGAGTATTGAGCTAAGCCCTTCGGTTGAAGCGGCATTGCCCATTCTTCGTGAGCGCGTGCTCAGGTTGGCCGAGACGGTGATCATCCGACACGAAGAAGTGCCTGCCTGCTAAGGAATTTCCGGTTATTTTCCGTAAACTAGCTGTCGCAACGACAGACTGAGCCCTCACTTTTTTGCTTTCAAGCTGGTGCTGGTTAGGTAAGGCGTGCGCGTGTAAAAACCTGACTTAACTATGCGTAGCTTTTTGATGATCACCTTGGCGATGGCCATATCTTTTTCAGGCGTGGGCCAGGATAAAAAGTGGAGCCGGATTCAACCTGGTGCATTTTATGAAGCAGGCGAAGGCTTATATGCTCCCCGGCTTGGGTTCAAAGCAACCGTGCCAAAGGGTTGGCAGGGATCACTGCCGCGCGAAAGCGAAGTATTTCTTTTGCAAACGGTAACCACCGACTTATTCGGTGAAATCTTCGTTTTTGACCGCGAGTCGATTGGGCTCGAAGAACTGAAGAAGAAGTGGATCGAGGGCACTGATCTGAGTGAGAGTATTCGGATTACGGCTAACGATCCGCAGGTGAAGGGCGACATGCTCGTAGCCGAGGTGGTTGGCGAGGGAAAAGCCATTAATAAGTCCAACCGCGGGTATGCAGTTGCACGGTGCAATCCGACTGGCCCGTGTGTGGTAGCGCTCGCTGTGATGCCACGCCAGTTCTATGATCCGATTCGCGAGGTGGCGGAGAAGTTCATTCGGGAAGGAACGTTTGAGAACCCGTCTAGTGCCCCACCCTATGCGGGGTTTGATTGGCAGGATTTCCTGGGCCAGAAAATGTTCCTCACTTACGCTTACATGGAGAATGGATCAAAAGAAAGCGAGATTCAATTCTGTTCTGACGGCACCTTTAAAGCAAACGTGCGCAAGAAAGGTTTGTTTGAAAATCAGAAACCCCAATACAAAGGAAAACTTGCTGGTAAATGGACCACGAAAGGGGTAGGCGAAACCACGCAACTCACGTTGGAGTTCAACTCGAAAAAAGAATTACCGCCTCTTGTTGTCGAACTTACGATACGAGACGATCAGGTCTTTGTTGGAAAAGAACGCTATTTCGTTGCGCAGTCATCAGGCTGCGTAGCTCGTTAATCTTTTTCGTAGTAGAAGTCGGTGTTCTTCAATAATCCGAAACTGAGGGAAACGTAAAACACGTTGATATTTGTGTTTTCGTATGGCTTCACGACATTCCCCTGCCCATCGTTTTCGCTATAGTCTTTGTTGTAAAAGTTCGTCAGGTAGTATTTGAACTTCAGTGTGGCTCCATACGGAAGCTGCACACCTGCCATTAAGCTGTGGTTGATCGTGGGGACGCGGCTCGAAAACCAGATATTTCGTTTTTCTTCCTTTTCCTCATTTATAAATTTCTTCTCCTTGTAGTTTACGGGAAGTTCCAACTCGTATCCGGCAAACAAAAAACGACCGTTCAGATTGCCGAATTTTATTCCAACTGGGACACCTACATTGTAGGTTCGCGCCTTTATGCGGGTGTTGGCTTGCCCGGGTACATCATAAATAACACCAACGTTGCGCACCGATAGGCCAGTGAAAAGCCCGAAGTTGTCCGTCTTATCAATGTTAACCCAGTTTTGAATGTTAACCACCGGGGAGAAGCGCATCACGCTGCCCTCTTCGTTGCCGTTAATGGCGATGTTGGCAAATGAAAAAATCATTTCACCACTGCTGGTGGTGTAAACTTTTTTCTTGTCATCCTGACTAAAAGCACACGTGCCAGAAATCAGAAAAGCAATGATGAGAACATTACGCATAGGGAATCGATTTAAAGGCTGATACAGTTATTTGATACGGAAGTTAAGGCTACCACCGAGGTTGAATTGCCAGATGGTGCTGCCGGTGGAAACGCCCGCCCCCGAGCCGCCAGTGCCAAAGTAGAAGCCACCCCCGGCCCACTGCACAGGTGAAAAC
>JBKCJM010000073.1:0-15371 GCA_046301755.1 Cyclobacteriaceae bacterium | reverse complement strand
ATCCGCGGCTACAGCACCTCCAATGCCGTGACGGAGAAAATCATGGAACTGTCGCGAACGCTCGGCAAGGTGCCCGTGGAAGTCAACGACTACCCCGGGTTTGTTGCCAACCGCATCCTGATGCCCATGATTAATGAGGCTATTTATGCATTGTACGAAGGCGTGGCAGGCGTGCAGGAGATTGATACGGTGATGAAACTCGGCATGGCGCACCCCATGGGGCCCCTTCAATTAGCTGATTTTATCGGGCTGGACGTTTGCCTTTCCATTCTCAACGTGCTCCACGATGGCTTTGGCAACCCCAAGTATGCCCCCTGCCCCCTGTTAGTAAACATGGTTACGGCTGGCCATAAAGGCATCAAAACCGGGATCGGCTTTTACCAATACAAGGCCGGCAGCAAAGAGTTGGCTGTGGCTGAGCGATTTTCCTAAAGATTTGCCAAATTCAGGCACGGAAAATCAAGCCGATGCTAGCCAGGCTCTGGACATTAATCAGTCAGATCGGTGTCAACTCATTTGAGAGCTGGACACATAATCGCTATATCATCCTTACCAACCGGGTTAGCCTGCTGGTCTGCCTTTTTATTCTGCTTCTTGATATTGTTGCGATCTCTGTTTTCGGGATCATCACCTCCACTATTTTACCATTCGCAGCAGCACTGGTCATCCTTCTGCCGATTGTTTTCAACGCCATCGGCCTGTTCGATCTTGCCCGGATATTCCTCTGCATCACCATTCCGCTCTCGTCTGTAGTCGTGTCCATTTTCGACAAAATGGACGTGCCCGGAGCCATCGAAACATTTCAATTTTACGAGTTCAGATTGACCCTGCTGGCTTCCACGATTTTCCCGTTCGTGCTGTTTCAGCTCAACGAGCGTTTGCCCCTGATTGGTTGCCTGGTGTTCAATTTTCTTCTGGTCTTTCTCTACGATCCGATTCACGAATTCTTCGGTGTAGGATTCTTCACGTTTTTCAATGAATCACCCAACTATGATTTTGTCAATTACATCATGGCATTCTCGTTTATCACTCTGGTAGGATGTACGTATTTTCTGAAATACAGCTTCGAAGAATACGAAGAAAAGAATCATTTTCTGATCAGCAATCTGCATAAGGTTAATGATTCGCTCAGTGAAAAGACCCAGGCCTTGGCGCGTCACCAAAACGAACTCTTGGAGGCGAATGCCGTCATTGAGAATCAACGCCAGCTCCTGGCGCGCGAAAATCTGCTGCTCAACCGGGAGTTAGTCGACAAAAACACGCAATTGGTGGAGACCAACGAGGAGCTGATTCAACACAATAACGATCTTCTGCAGTTCTCATACACCGTGTCGCATAACCTCCGTGGGCCTGTAGCCAGCCTGATCGGGTTGCTTAACCTGATTGACGCCCACGGCCTGAATAACGAGAACGCAACCGCAGTTCACTTCCTGAAGAAAAGCGTGAACTCACTGGATGCGACAATCAAGGACTTAAGCACCATTATCGACATCCGGAACAAAATTTCAGCCGTAAAGCACCAGGTGCGGTTCCAACACGAGATGGAGCACGTGCTTACCCTTTTGCGGAAAGAAATTGCGGATAACCAGGTGCGGGTGGAGACTCATTTCGAAGACTGCCCGGAAATTTACTCGGTGAAAGCGATGGTGAACAGCATTCTGTACAACCTCATCAGCAACGCTATAAAATACCGCGACCTCGACCGGCAGCCGTTCATTCGCGTTACGGCAAAACGCGAGGGCGAGCTGGTTCGTCTGGAGGTTGAGGATAATGGCCTCGGTCTGGATGTTGACCGGTTTCGCGAGAAACTCTTCGGACTCTACAAACGATTTCACACGCACACGGAAGGGAAAGGGCTCGGTTTGTTTCTCGTGAAACTGCAAGCCGAGGCGCTGGGTGGACGAGTGGATGTACACAGTGAACTGAATCGCGGCACGCGCTTCCTGGTTTGGATGCGCACCAACCACGAAACGGTTTACCCGGCCCTGGAACTTCAACAGCAAAACATCAATCCATGAAATACTCGATCGCGATTTCAACCTACCGCACCCCATTTTTGCGCAACCCGTTCCTGCTTGCCTACAGCCTCGTGTTTTTGGGTTTCTGGATGAGCACGCTGATCGGTACTACCGACCTGAAAAACTGGTTACTGGAAAATACACTGGTAATCATCTTCATCGCAGCGTTGGCCACTACCTATCGCAAAATGAAATTCAGTGACCTGACGTACACGTTCATTTTTGTCTACCTATGCCTTCATGTGTACGGCTCAAAGTACACCTACTCCGAGAACCCGTTTGGCTATTGGCTGATGGAGACCTTTGACACCTCGCGCAATCACTACGACCGTATTGTCCATTTCTGCTTTGGCTTTTTGCTCGGCTACCCGATGCGGGAATTGTTTTATGTCGGATTCCGGTTCCCCTCGTGGACATCCTGGATTTTGCCGATTGAAATCACACTCTCGTTCAGCGCGCTGTACGAAATGATCGAATGGGCAGTGGCCGATATTTTCTTTCCCGCTCAGGGCGCAGCCTACCTGGGTACACAAGGCGATATTTGGGACGCACAGAAAGACATGTTCCTCGCCTTCCTGGGCGCCATTTGCATCACGGTGATCGTACTATCGATTAAGCGTGTGTTCGGGATTTATGAAACCAAGCCGTCAGCGGGGTAATCGGAGGTTGCTCACGAATGTGCTTATATCGCCCTCCAGATTTTTGGACTCCTTCAGCAACCCTATAAACGCGCTTCCCACGATAGCGCCCGCGCAGTGGCGGCACACCGTTTGAAAGGCAGCGGCATCTGAAATACCAAAGCCGGCCAGCACGGGGTTGCGAAGTCCCAGCTTGGACAACCGCTTGAAATACTCTTCCTGTTGCGCGCTCAGTGCTGCACGGACACCCGTGGTGCTGGAGGCGGATACTGCATACAGAAAACCAGACGAGAGCTGGTCAAGGAGACGAATGCGGTTGTCCGGAGTTGTGGGCGTAACCAGCATAATCACCGAAAGGTCGTATTCATGAAAGAGGTTCTCATGCTGGCGAAAATCCCGCAAAGGAAGATCAGGGATTATCACACCATCCACTCCGGCTGCTGATGCCTCGCGACAAAACCTCTCAATCCCATATTGAAGTACGGGATTGAGATAGCCCATTAGCACAATGGGAATTTTAACGGTACTGCGCATCTCCTTAACCTGTTGCAGCAGCAACGGGAGTGTCATCCCCTGTTCCAACGCTGCCTTGCTGCTCTGCTGAATCACCGGGCCATCGGCAATGGGATCGGAAAAAGGAATACCGATTTCGATGAGATCTGCACCAGCCTTTTCCAGTGCATGTGCAATTACGGGTGTATCGTTAGTGGTGGGGAAACCAGCCGTAAAGAAAACCGAAAGAATGTCCTTCGTTTTGGTTTGAAAGAGTGTTGTGAGTCGATTCTTCATATCAGTAACCGCCCCAGCGGATGTACGTTTCCAGATCCTTATCTCCCCTGCCCGACAAGTTGACCACGACCACATCGTCCGGAGCGAACTCCAACTGGTGAAGCACAGCCAGTGCATGAGCCGTTTCGATTGCCGGAATGATTCCCTCAAGCCGGGCGAGTTCAATGCCGGCTTTCATCGCCTCTTCATCGGTGGCATTGAGAAACCGCGCGCGGCCGCTGGTAAAAAGATGAGCATGCAACGGCCCGATGCCGGGATAGTCGAGCCCGGCCGAGATTGAATACGGCTCCACCACCTGCCCATCGTCAGTTTGCATCAGGAGTGTTTTGCTGCCATGCAACACGCCTGGCTTGCCCAACGCAGTGGTGGCGGCAGACTCACCTGATTGCACGCCATGACCGGCCGCCTCGGCCCCAATCAATTGTACGTGGGGCTCGTCCAGAAAATGATAAAAGGCACCAGCTGCATTGCTACCGCCTCCTACGCATGCCACCACATAATCAGGAAACGGATTACCCTGTTGCTCGGTCAACTGCTCGCGTATTTCGCGGCTGATAACGGATTGAAAACGGGCCACCATGTCAGGGTATGGGTGCGGGCCAACAACGGAGCCGATGATATAGTGAGTGTCGTCCGGATGATTAATCCAATGACGCATCGCCTCATTTGTAGCATCTTTCAACGTCATGTTTCCGCTGGTGGCGGGTATCACAGTCGCCCCGAGGATTTTCATTCGCTCAACATTCGGGCGCTGCCGCTCCATATCCAGTTGCCCCATGTAAATGGTACACTGCAGCCCCATCAATGCACAGACGGTCGCTGTAGCTACTCCATGTTGTCCGGCACCGGTTTCGGCAATGATCTTCGATTTACCCATGCGCCTGGCCAGTAAAATCTGCCCGATGGTATTGTTGACCTTATGAGCGCCAGTATGGCATAAGTCCTCTCGCTTCAGATAAATCCTGGCCCCATATCGCCCGGAAAGTCGAGATGCAAAATACAGCGGTGTCGGCCTGCCCACATAGTGGTGAAGCAACTCCTCGAACTCAGCACGAAACTCCGGATCATCGGTAATCGCACGATAGTTAAGCCGAAGTTCCTCCACGTTGGGGAACAACATTTCCGGAACATACGCTCCGCCAAATAGCCCATAGTAGCCCTCATCGTCTGGTTTAAAATCGTTCATATTGTCAAATTTGAAATCTTCACAAGTGCTGATCGAACAGCTTCCGGGTTTTTCAACCCCGGTGAATCTTCCAGTCGGCTGTTAAGGTCAACCCCGGCCAGGTTCATCCCGGCAAGCCGGTGAAGCTGATCGAGCTCATTCAATCCCAATCCGCCACTCAGAAAAAAAGGTGTCTGTTGATCATAGTTCTCCAGCAAATCCCAGTTGAACTGCATGCCCGTTCCGCCCGGTGTCTTACCGCGTGTGTCAAACAAGAAATAGTCGACACGGTTGTGGTAGGGTTTCACTTCCTCGAAGTTGAAGTGGTCATGGACGGAAAAAGCTTTGATAACGGTAACTCCCAGCGCTTTAACGTCTGTAGCTTGATCCGGAGACTCAGCTCCGTGAAGTTGTACCGCCTGCAAATTGTGCCGGGTTACCAGGCGTTGAATGTCACCATAAGGTTGGCCAACAAAGACCCCAACCCGAGCGACCTCCGGGGGAAGCGGTGGCATCACAAAATCCTCACCCACGTACCGCTGGGAGGAAGGGTAAAAGATAAAACCCAACCAGTTTGGGCGCAGAGCCGCGACTTCCGAGATGTTATCCGCATGGCGCATGCCACAAACTTTTGTCTGCAGTTTCATGAGGCTGCGCTTGTCAGTTGCTGAATAAAAAGCCGGGCGGCTTCCGCTGGCCTGGGTGTGCGCATAAAGTGCTCTCCTATCAGAAATCCACGGAAGCCAAGTGAATACAACCGCTGTAGATCCGCGGGGTTACTCAAACCACTTTCCGAAATCCATGGCTTTCCTGCGGGTAATATGGATGCCAGCCTTACCGAGACATCGAGACCGACCGAAAAGGTATTGAGGTCGCGATTGTTCACCCCGATCAGGTCAAAGGGAACCTCACTGTAACGTTCGTACTCCTCTTGGTTATGCACTTCCAGCAGTACCTCCAGATTCAACTGTCTCGCCTGCAAAGCGAGGTCCGCAGCTTCACCAGGCTCAAGCATAGCTGCAATCAACAAGATAACATCTGCGCCAATAGCCCGTGCCTCAAGCAGTTGGTACTGATCGAGAATGAAATCTTTACGCAACACCGGCAGCGGAGTAACCCGCCTGGCCCTGCTCAAATCTTCCAGCGACCCACCAAAAAAGAGTTCATCGGTAAGCACCGAAAGAGCTGCTGCTCCTGCCTGTGAATAGCCGCTCGCAATGTCTTCCACCGTCACTTGGTCATTGATCACGCCCCGGGACGGAGATTTGCGCTTGAACTCGGCAATAACGGCTGCCTGTGGGCTTGCACCAATGGCATCAACGAGGGAGATCACCGGCCGGGAAAATCCGGCCGACTCCTTCAACTGCTCGACAGGCATTACTCGCTTTCGTGTAGCAACTTCTCCGCGCTTGACTTGCGCAATCTTTTGCAGAATACTCATGACGATTTCCGATTGATATCCATAAACCGGTTGAATCTCTTGCGCGCCTCACCTGAAACCAGTGCTTCGGTTGCGCGGGCAACAGCCTCATCCAAGGGTATCTGCCGGGCACATTGCAGCGCCAGGGCAGCATTAGCAACTACTACCTGCTGTTGAGCCGGTGTGCCGGTATTATTCAACACGTCCAGGAACAGTCGTGCAGATTCTTCTACCGATCGGCCTCCTGCGATTTGCGCTGGTTCGATTAAAGGAAAGCCCAGAGCCTCGGGAAACAAGATTCTCTCTCCGTTTTCAGTAAAAATCTTGCAACCTCCTGTCAGCGACACTTCATCGTAACCAGCCAAATCGTGTAGAATAGTAAAGCGCTTGGCGAGTTTCTGATAGAGATACGCATACTGCCGCGCAAGCTCCAGGCTGAAGACTCCGGCAAACTGATTGATGGGTTGAGCCGGATTCACCATGGGACCGAGCATGTTGAAAAATGTCTTTACGCCCAGCTCCTTCCGGATGGGCGCAACGTTCTTCATGGCCGGATGAAACAGCGGTGCATGCATGAACAGCAGGTTGGCCTCGTCCAGGCTGCGACTGAGCTCATCGCGATCATTCGTAAAGCGGTAGCCCAAAAACTCCAGCACATTCGATGAGCCACTTACGGAACTCACACCATAATTGCCATGCTTGGCCACCGCCTGACCGGCAGCCGCCACCACAAAACCAGCCAGCGTAGAAATATTAAATGTGTTCTTGCCATCGCCTCCTGTGCCACATACGTCAATCACGGGCCTGTCAACCGCTACCGGTACACACAACTCCAGCATCGCATCGCGAAAACCTTCAAGCTCGGGAAGGGTCACATTTCGCATCAGGTAGATTGTCATAAAGGCGCTTACTTGGCTGTTGTTCACCTGCCCGGAGGCGATCTGTACCAGCACGTCACGGGCGTCCTGCCGCGACAAGGTCTGATGATCTGAAAGTCGTTGAAGAATAGCTTTCATCTCAGTTGTAATTTAACCAGTTGGCGATCATCCGTGGCCCTTCGGTGGTAAGGATGGACTCAGGATGAAACTGCACCCCGCGAACATCAAATTGCTCATGCCGAATTGCCATGATCAGCCCCTCGTCATTGACGGCTGTCACCTTCAACTGGGGTGGAACCGAGTGCGGCACGACAGCCCACGAATGATAATGAGTAGCCTGAAACGCGGGCGACACACCTGCAAACAGGTAGTCGTCCGGATCAATAACCCGCGCAACGGAAGTTACTCCATGAAGCACGCGCGGGATGTTAAACAGGGTGGCTCCAAAAACCTCAGCAATACCCTGATGCCCCAGGCAAACTCCCAGCAGGCTGTGGGTGGGCGCCAACTGCCGCACAAGTTGCTTCAATATGCCAGCCTCTTCGGGAATGCCGGGCCCCGGAGAGATCAGGATTTTGCTAAATTCGGAGGCCTCCTCAACCGCGATCTCATCGTTTCGGTACACGGACACCGCTGCATCTAACTCGCGCAGAATGTGCACCAGGTTGAACGTGAAGGAGTCGTAATTATCAAGAACTAATACCTTTTTCATCTTTCTGCAGTTAAAGCTGTTCCGCCAGGGCAAGCGCATGCCGCAGCGCGCCCAGTTTATTATTTACCTCCTGCAATTCCTTTTCGGGAACTGACTGTGCAACCACCCCCGCTCCGGCCTGGTACGTCAGTTGATTGCCCGTGCTAAGAAAAGACCGAATGAGAATTGCCTGATTGACATTTCCGTTCAAGCCGATAAACCCAATGGCTCCCCCATAAAAACCGCGCGAAGTCTTTTCCAGTTGGTGAATCAGATTCATGGCCATATGTTTTGGCGCTCCCGACAAGGTTCCTGCCGGAAATGTATCTGCCAGCAGCTGCACGGCACTCACGCCCGGCCGCATACTACCGGTTACTTTCGAAACAAGGTGAATGACATGGGAATAGTATTGAATCTCTTTGAATACTTCCACCGTCACCTGGTCGCAGGCTCGGCTCAGATCATTCCGGGCCAGGTCTACCAGCATGATATGTTCGGCATTCTCTTTGGCATCGCGGGCAAGTTGCTCGGCCTGACGTGCATCCTCCTGGTCGTTGCCCGTGCGCCTGAATGTGCCGGCAATAGGAAAAATTGCAGCCTGTCCATCGCTCACCTGCAATTGAGCCTCGGGCGATGAACCAAACAGCTTGAAGTCTCCGTAGTCAAAAAAGAACAGGTAAGGCGAAGGATTCACTGAGCGAAGCGCCCGGTAAACGGCAAACTCGTCACCCCTGAAGGTTTGCCGAAATCCGCGGGAGAGAACAATCTGAAATACATTTCCGCGCTCGCAGTGACGAATGCCTTCCTTAACCATGGCAATAAAATCCGGCTCGGTGCCCATCGGTTGTTCTGGCCCCGTTCGCAAAAAAGGATAACTGCTAAACCGGTTGCTGACGATGATCTGACGAATCTGCTCAAGCTGACTAGGTTCCTGTTCGTCCGTCACATTCTCATAGATCGTGAGTTGGTTGAAGAAGTGATCGATGACCAGCACAAACCGATACAGGTGGTACAGCATATCGGGCAGAGGTTCGGGAGCAGCCCCAATTGGCAGGCGATCGAAGTACCGGGCGGCCGTAAAGCTGGTGAAGCCAAACAAACCACGGGCGGGCGAATCACTGTGCTCACCGCTTGCCTCGAATGACGAAAGGAATTGCGCCAGGCTTGCGGGTACATGCGCGGATTCGGCAATTGAGTGCCGCAAGGGTGCGGTGCCCGTCCACCAGGTGGTGATCGCATCGTTCTTCACCTCAAAACCAGCCAGCGGCTGGCAGCAAATCAACGAAAGACTGTTCTCGTGCCCGTGGTAGTCGGAGCTCTCCAGCAGCACGCTGTTGGCATATACATCGCGCAATTTTAGGTAAACGCTTACGGGCGTAATGGTATCGGCCAGCAGGCGAATTGATCGGGTGTATAGTTTTTGCTTGTGCATCTTTCTCTCAGTTACATAAAACAAGAAGGCCCGCTGAGAACAGCAGGCCTTCGCTTTGGAATACGCAAATAATGGCTGTTCACATCAGTTTATCACTCATGTGCCACCACCAGCAATTGTGTTTACCGAACATCATTATTCAGCTTTTTTACGTGCCGCACGTTTCGGTTTCGCGCCTTCGCCCGCAGCCTCTGCTGCCTTCTTCCGGCTTGCGCTGCGCTTCAACCTCGTTTTGATTTTCTTGCGGTTGCGGGAAACGCCATATGAGCCTTTCCACCGCTTACCTCTTTTTGACTTTTTATCTCCTCTACCCATTGTAAATATTCGCTTAACTGAAGTGCAAGTATAGCAAAGGTGGGTATTTCCGCCAAATGCTGTAAAAAACTTTGCCTGGTTACGAAAACATTGAGTGCCTTGGAACGGTTATTTTTACAACAAACTCAGAGGAATGGCACAGCCAAATGAACAGGTTATTGGGGCGCTGCGACAGGCAGCAGATCAGCTCCGTAAAAGCAACCGGTACCAGTGGGGGCATATGGGCTCCTGCAACTGCGGCTTTGTGGCCCAGCACGTTACGCACCTGACACCGGCTGAAATCCACCGAAGAGCCATGCTGCGCCACGGGGATTGGACCGAACAACTGAACGACTATTGCCCCACCAGCGGCTTACCGTTCGATGATGTAATCTCGGAGATGCTGGCAGCCGGATTCGAACGCAGTGATCTTCGCCACCTGGAGCGACTCTCCGACCCACGCATATTGCAACACCTGCCCGAAGGAAAGCGCCAATTGACGCACAACAAGCGCGAAGACGTAATCCTCTACCTCTCAGCCTGGGCCAGCCTGCTGGAAGAAGAGTTCACAGGCCAGGTCTGTTTGCCGAACTTCACTCCCGAACTCGAAGCAGTTTAAAACAGAAATCCTAACCGGATATAGAACAGCGTTTCTTCATCTGAGGCTTATACTTTCGGGATCAACAACGCTCACTCGCATTTGCAGGATTCGTTTAAGGAAACTTGTACAATAGACAATCTTTCGGTTGACCACTCTGATTTACGAACCGAAACCATTTTTCGAGTCGCGCTTCCTCAACCAGACCTGCTTTCAGGAGCACCCGAACCGATGCCTCATTTTCAACATCAACGAATGTAGATATCCGGTAAACCTCCGGCAGCGCCCGCACTACGGGCAAAAGTATTCGGCAAGCCTCCGTAGCGTACCCCTGCCCCCATTGCTGCGGACTCAGGATATAGCCAAACTGAATTTTTCCATTGTCATGAATAAGGCCAATGCTGCCGATGAGCCGGTGGCTCTCCCGGGTGCGCAAGCTGAAGCTGTAATCAGTGCCCCTCTCCCAGGCCGCCCGGGCATACGTTAAAAAAGAACGCGTGTCTTCAATTGTCTGGTGTGTGGGCCACGAGACATACCGCGTGGCCTCGGGCTTGCTGGCATAGGTGTAGAAGATTTCCTCGGCATCTTCGTACCTTAACCGCGTTAACCGTAAACGCTCCGATTCCAACTGTTCAGGTATGGCCAGCCGCATCAGCAAAGCAATTGTTCATCAATACTACAAGAAAGAAACGTCTGAGGCTACCGAATTGCTCAAGATTGATCCGATCCACTATACTGCCGTGCGAATTATCCTGCCTGTAAATGGCGAACGATCAGCCGAAGAGATCGAAGTGGGCGAACATTACGCAGCCGAATTGCCGGCCGAGGGCTTTGTGGTTGCAAGTCCCCTGGAGTTTCATCTATACCTCAATGGGGTGGCGTAAACTCGCCCGTTCTCAGTTTCAAAATAATATTACCTTTGCAGCCGGCAAGCCGGCACGACCAGCTCCTGCTGAACTCCCCCAGGGCCGGAAGGCAGCAAGGGTAGGCGGTTGTAGCGGTGCGATGTTCGGCTTGCCTCTTTTTTAGCCCGTCCGGGCCCCGTTTCTCTCCGTTTCTTTCCCTATTTTTGAGCTCCTAAACCACTGCTTTTTTCCACATGAAGTTTTTCATTGATACCGCAAATCTCAACGAGATCCGCGAGGCCCACGACTTGGGCGTTCTGGACGGAGTAACCACAAATCCTTCGCTTATGGCCAAGGAGGGCATCAAGGGTCATGACAACATCCGCGCCCACTACAAGGCAATCTGCAATATTGTCGATAACAACGTGAGTGCAGAGGTAATCGCCACTGATTACGAGGGCATTTTGAAAGAGGGGCGTGAACTGGCCCGGATTGACGATAAGATTGTGGTGAAAGTGCCCATGATTAAAGATGGAGTTCGGGCCATCAAGCGTTTCTCCAGCGAGGGTATCCGTACCAATTGCACCCTGGTGTTTTCGCCCGGCCAGGCCATTTTAGCCGCCAAGGCTGGTGCCTCGTATGTATCGCCTTTTATCGGCCGCCTTGACGACATCTCTCAAGATGGCCTGGACTTTATCGCACAGATACGCCTGATCTACAACAACTACGGCTTCGGCACCGAAATTCTGGCTGCCAGTATCCGGCACACCATACACCTGATCAAGTGTGCCGAAATTGGCGCTGACGTGGCTACCTGCCCCCTGTCGGTAATAACAGCCCTGCTGAAACACCCGCTTACTGACAGCGGCCTGGAAAAATTCCTGGCTGATCACAAAAAAGTAAACGGGTAGACCCATGTTTTCGACCGATCCGGTGGTTCGGGTGCGTGACGTCAGCATCTTTCAGGACAGCAGCACTGTTTTGGGCAGCGTATCGTTTGACATTGAAAAAGGAGAGTTTGTTTATCTGGTCGGGCGCACCGGCTCGGGAAAGTCTTCGCTGCTGAAAACCATGTATGCCGATCTTCCTCTACGGCTGGGCGATATGATGGTGGCCGGGTTTACTATCCGCGACATCAAATCCAAACAGGTGCCCATGCTGCGGAGAAAAGTGGGCATTATCTTCCAGGATTTCCAGTTATTTCCTGATCGCACAGTCGGTGAAAACCTCACCTTCGTCATGAAAGCCACAGGCTGGCGCGATACAGCCAAGATGAAAGCGCGGCTGGCCGAGGTACTGATGCAAGTGGGGCTGGGCTCCGTGGAAAAGAAAATGCCGCATCAGCTCTCGGGGGGAGAACAGCAGCGCGTGGTGATTGCCCGCGCACTCATCAACGAGCCCCTCATTTTGTTTGCCGATGAACCCACCGGCAACCTGGACCCCGAAGTATCGAGCGGAATCATGAAGCTGTTCCAGCAAATCAACAAAAGCGGAACGGCTATTCTTATGGCCACACACAGTTACGGACTGATCCGCAGAAACCCCATGCGCGTTTTGAAATGTGAAGATGGCAAGGTGCTCGATTCACAGAAGGACACCTTTGAGCTGAAGGGTGACGAAGACTTTTAGCTGGCCTGCGATTTCGGCTCTTCTTTTCGCTTCTCCAGTTTTTGAATTTGTTGATTCAGCAGGTCAATCCGTACCAGCAGGTTAAGCACAAGGGCATCGCGCACCTTTTCGGTAGGTCTGGATTTCATTTCATCGAGCAGCACCTGGTACATCGCATCCAGTTTTTGAATATCCTGCGTGAAGGCTTCATCATCCCAGTCGTCCGTCAGGTTGTCAATCAGGGCAACCTTCTCGTTAATTTCATTCGTGTAAAATGATTCCAAATCGCGAAACTCGGTTTGAAGACTTGCCTTAGCAAATTGTGGCGACCCGGCCGGCTGGGAAACGTAGAGGTACGTGGCGAGTCCGGCAAGCAACACGGCTGCCGCACGCCACACTGTCACCGAATTCCACAGCGACAGCGACTTGCCGGGAAGTTGCTGCTTCACAGCCTGCCACACACGATCGCCCGGTGTTCGCGAATCAAAGTCATCGCGGTGGCGATTAACAAAATCTTTTAATTGGTCATTCATGGCTTACCTCCTTCCAGAATTTCTTTCAGTTTCTTTTTCGCCCTGTTGAATTGCGATTTCGATGTCGACTCTGTAATCCCAAGTATCTCACCGATTTCCGCATGATCGTATCCTTCCAACAAATACAAACTCACTACCAACCGGTACCCTTCGGGTAACAGTTCTATGGCCTGCCGCACCTGCTGGACGCTGTACGGAAACGAATCGAAGACATCGGCTTCCGGCACATCGGCAATGTCAAACCGGTCATCTTCCGGCCATCGTTCTGCTTTCTTACGCGACACGTGGGTAATGGCCTTATTTACCACTATCCGTTTCAACCAACTGCCGAAAGACGCATCGCCCCGGTAGTGCTTCAAGTTACGAAAAGCGCTGACGAAAGCCTCCTGCAATACGTCTTCGGCCTCCGCCTCATCCAAAACGATGCGAAAGCCAGTATTGTACATACTGCGGTGGTACAACTTATATAGACGCTCGTAGGCCCGGCTATTGCCCGCCAGGCACTGCTCAATCAGCTCATGATGGATATGAGTCGACAGCTCGTTCAATACCGCAAGTTACCCCCTAAAGACCGGAAAACCGGGCGGAGGTTGCACGACTACTTCAGTTTTGCCAGATTCTCCTTAGCAGCCTGAAAATCAGGCGCCAGCACCAATACCTGGTCGTAAAAACCTTTGGCCTTCACCTTATCCCCGGCCTCCTGGGCCAACATGCCCTTCAGGTTGAGCACCGGCACTTTCATCGGGTACTCCTTCGCCTGGTTTTTCGAATCAGTGAAGGACACCTTTTGGGCATCGATATCTTTTTTGGCCAGCAGGATATCGGCAGTGGCCTCGCATTCTGTAAAGCGCTTGAGTTGATATTGAATGAACGCCATCTTGTATAAGGTAGCGGTATTGTTAGTGGCCAGGTAGAGCGACTCATAGTTTTGCAGGGCGCGATCCATCACGCCAAGGCCTTCAAAACTGGCCGCAGACAATTCGAGGGCGGCCGCATTTTTATTGTTGCGTGCCAGCAACTCCTGCGACACCAGGGCTGAAGAAGCATACTTCTGATTCTCGTAGTAATAGAACGCCAGGTTCAGTATAAGCGAATCGTTTTGCGGATTCTCCACGATGAGATCATATAAGGCACTTTTTGCCACATCGTAGTCATTCCACTGAATGGCCGTTGCATATTTTTTATAGAAATGCTGCGTAAGATCGCCAACCACGGGGGCTGGTGCCGCGGCCGGTTGTTCCGTCTTGGCGGGAGCAGTATCGGCCGGCTTGGCCGGTGTTTTTTTGTTTTGAGCGTGTACAAAGGTGGATACGGCAACTGCGGCCACCACAAGCAACTGTTTCATTGAATTCATGATCAAGAATTTGACGAGAGCGTAAGCCCTTTTTTTGCAGCAATATCGGCTAAAAAACGCAAAGCCTCCTCCCGGTCATTGCGAATCGTACCCTCCAGTATGGCCTCCTTGATTTCGTCTTTAAGGTCACCAATGATCCGGCCAGGCGGAAGATTGTAAAGGCGGATGATCTCGTCACCCGTTACCGGAGGCTGAAAGTTCCGAACCCGGTCTTTCTCCTCTACCTCCGTCATTTTGAATTCCACCAGATCAAAATTGCGGAGATAACGGCCCACCTTTTCGTTGTTCTTGCTCGTGATATCGGCCCGGCAAAGAATCATCAGGGCATCGACCGCATCACCCGACTCGAAGAGCAGCCTGCGCACAGCCGAATCGGTCACCTCCTTCTTTACCAGAGCAATGGGGCGCAGGTGAAGTTTCACCAGCTTTTGAACAAACTGCATGTGCTCGTTCAAGGGCAGCTTAAGCCTGCGGAAAATTCCGGGAACCATCCGTGCTCCACGGTCTTCATGCCCGTGAAACGTCCACCCTTGCTGGGGCGAAAACCGCTTCGTGGCGGGCTTCGCAATGTCGTGCAAAATAGCGGCCCACCGAAGCCAGAGGTCGTCCGATACTTTGGCTACATTGTCGAGCACCTGCAGAGTATGGAAAAAGTTATCCTTGTGCGCATGATTATCCACATACTCCACTCCGTGAAGTGCAACCAACTCAGGAAAAAAATACCGCAAGAGGCCGCTGTGAAAAAGGAGTTTAAATCCGTACGAAGGCACCGGACATTGTATGATTTTATTCAATTCATCGGTTACGCGCTCGGCAGAAACAATGTTGATGCGCTCCGCCTGGCTCATGACCGCGGCAAAGGTATCGGGCTCAATGTCGAAGTCTAACTGATTGGCAAACCGGATTGCCCGCATCATCCGCAAAGGATCATCTGAAAAGGTGACCTCGGGATTCAGCGGGGTTTGAATCACTTTTTTTTTCAGGTGGGTAATGCCGCCAAACGGATCGATCAACTCCCCAAAGTCCCCGGCTTGCAGGCTGATCGCCATCGCATTGATGGTAAAGTCGCGCCTTTGCTGATCTTCTTCCAGCGTTCCATCTTCGACAA
>JBKCJM010000072.1:0-8962 GCA_046301755.1 Cyclobacteriaceae bacterium | reverse complement strand
GGCGCTTGTGCTGGCTGTTATTAGCAACCTTCTTTTTTGTTAGCCAAGTGAAAAAGGCCTTTATCTGTGGCGCTTTAAAACGATCAAACGAAATTGAAGGAGCGTGCTCAAGCAAATTACTTTTGATTGTGGCAACGGCCTTCTTTTGGCCTTCTGAATATTCTCCAGCTAGGTAGTCATCGCACCAGTCTACAATCTTTTGCCCCTGCGGCCTCCTTGGGTCGTTCCTATGCTCCCAAACATCTTTGAGGCTAGGAGCATGACCCTCCGCAAATAACTGCCTGTAGGTGGCCTTTAAATCGCTCTCCAGCTCCATAAGTTTAGCGGGCAAGTCTTTGGGCTTGCCTTGTATCGGGTTACCTTTTTTGGATTTACTGTTTTTCCATTGGCTTGCCGGAATAGTCACACCCGTATGGTAGGCTATCTGCTTATCGCTGTTCTGTTTTGATTTAATCCAGACCGCAATGCCGTCTTTATTTTCCCTCTTCCAATAGCTAATCTTCAGTTCGGGCTTGATGGTTTTGCTGGCTGCCATAACTGTGGGTTTTGATTTGTACCCACAAATGTACCCACTTTTAGCAACGGAAAGAAACAAAGGGAAAGGAATAACCCTTAAAAATAGCTGTTTAGGCTGCTTTGAATTACCCTAAATTTCAACGTTCGGAGACCTCTCTCTCCGCTTCACCCTCCGTAGCCCCGATGTATCAGGCTGCGGAGGGGTTTTCACCGCACTTCACGGCTGCTCATTTTATTCCTGGCTTCGGGCATGCCGGTAGGCGCTGGCTTCTGGCAGCAGGCCGAGAACGGCCTGCCGGATTGTTGCCGGATGAGTCCACGGAATAAAGTGATTCATGTCTTTTTGTAAGATCACGTTCACGCGGGCATTAGTCATTTGCTTTTTGGTGAATGAGGCATTGGCCGGATGCACCAACTTGTCATTCGCTCCTTGAATCACGCAGGCTGGCATGCGAAGATTCCTCCACAAGGGCAACATGTCATCGAGTTGGTCTTGCAGTTTTAGTATTTCATCATTCGAAGCGCGGAACGACCGTGGCACCATCCAACGTAGCAGCGGGCTGTGTAACGGGCCGCGGAACCAGCGCTCATCCGGTTCAAGGTCGGGGTTGTTGGATGCGGCCACAAAAACCAACCCGTCAATTTCATCAGGGTAATCCATGGCCATGCGCGCAATTACAGGACCTCCGAGCGAGTGGCCCACCAGAATTACCGGTTGGCCGTTGGCCTCCTTCCGGATGGCCGGCATCAGTACTTCCGCCTGCCGCTTCAGAGAAGGTTCGGCTTTACCAAAGTTGGCATCGCCAAATCCCGGCCGGTCGATGGTCAATTCCTGAACGTGTTGGAGCAAAACCGAATCCTTCAGAAAATGGATGAAGGCGCTGAGCGAACCCGGAGAGCCATGCACAAACACGACCAGTGGCTTGGTCTTTTCCCCTGCCCGAACATAGGTAATGCGCTGGGGGCCCACTTGGTATTCCTCGCGCACACCGGGTACTGGTTGATCGCGGAAGTAGTTTTCGACCTCCGTCTTACTCATTCTGAACTGCATGCAGGAATCGAATAACACGATGCTGCCCCCGAAAATGAGAAGGCTTACCCACCATGCCCGTTTGAAGGGGCTCGCGGCTACGGCCACCGCAATATCTTTTTGATCTCGTTTGGTTGACGCAGCAGCTCAATGGCCCGGGTTAACTCGTCATCGTTTTTCAGGCTTGCGGCAACATTGCCTTTTTCCAGAAAATAGCGCCCGGCAATTTCCTGCTCCAGCAGGTCTTTGATCTGATCGCGGAATGTTGTCAGATCGCTTGCTCGTTTGTCGCGAAGGCGTTTCTCAAGATCGGCAATAAGGGGATTCAATTCCTCGGCCTGCCGGTCGCGCTGCGCTTCGCGTTTGAGCCGGGCCAGCTCTTGTTCTGTATCTGTTTCGTATTGGTAACGCTTGCCTTTCATCCAGTTCACGAAATCCTGATACTCGGTGTCGGAGAGGCTGAATTGCCGAGGCTCGGCTATATTGGCGTGGCTATAGAAATAGTACGTGGCGTAATCAAACAGCAATCCTTCGCGGACAAGCGCGGCCGCTACCGGGGCCATCTCCTCTACGGTAAGCTTTACGTCCGGGTCAATGCCACCTCCATCATACACCGACCGGCCACGGCTGGTTTTGAATTCTTTCTTCAGCGAATCGGGCACCACGGCCACGCTTCCGTCATCGCGCCTGTGTGCGTAATCCAGCACCTGAATGCATCGGCCTGTGGGGGTGTAGTACTTGGCGGTCGTGATTTTCACCTGCGACTTGTATGTCAGGGGTCGGCTAAGTTGAACCAGCCCTTTGCCGAACGAGCGCTCGCCCATGATTACAGCCCGGTCGTAATCCTGCAGTGTGCCAGCTACAATCTCGGAGGCGGACGCGCTATTGCGGTTGATCAGGACAATCACCGGCACATCCAGATCAACGGGAGCATTGAGCGTTTCGTAGCGAATGAACGAGTCTTTTGTCTTTCCTCGGGTTGTCACAACTTCTTTGCCTTTCGACAGAAAGATGTTGCAGATGTTCACCGCTTCAAACAACAGTCCACCGGGATTACCCCGCAGGTCCAGAATAAATGATCGCGCGCCTTTTTCGCGCAGGTCCACCACTGCATTTTTTACCTCCTTACCCGCCTCCTGGGTAAAGTCGGTTAGCTGGATATAGCCAATGTCATTCTCCACCAAACCAAAGTAGGGTACGTTGTTGATTTTGATCTTGTCGCGTTTGAATTCCAGGTCGATCGGGCCGGTTTGATTCAGCCGCTTTACCCGAAGCTTCACGGGAGTACCCACCTGGCCGCTCATCAATCGACTGGCCTCATCGGGAGCCAGGTTGGCAATTTCCTTTCCATCGATGGCCAGCACTTCATCCCCGATCTTAAGCCCACCTTTAAAGGCCGGGTATTGCTCGTAAACCATGGTAATAACGCGCCTGTTGCCAATCATACGGGTGTTTGCTCCTATGCCACCATACTGGCCGGTATTCTGGGTGCGGAAGTCTTCTACCTGGTCCTCGGAAATAAAGTTCGTGTAAGGATCAAGCTGATTTAGCATGTGGTCAATCCCGTCCCGCATCAGGGTGTTCGGGTTCACCTCGTCCACATAGGCTTCATTGACAGCCCGGTAAAAAGAGGCGAAAATGTCAAGATTCTTGGCAATCTCGAAGTACCGGTCGGCCGGAAGGGCGGCCGCCACCAGGGTCAATGCCAGTACAATTGCTCCCCACCACCTGATTTTTTTTCTCATCCGCGCGACCACTCCTTTAAACAGTGCGTTAAATGTAGAATTATGTTTCCTAATTTTCGAGTTCTAAAAAAATGATGCAATGTTAAAACGTGGTTGGATTGTTCTGGTTGCCGGTTTTGTGCTGGTGGCCTGCCAAAAGGAAGCAAGCTTTTCGTTGAAGACGGGGGAGAGCGGGGGCTACACCTATGAGTATGTAACCAATGACCCGCTGAAGGTTCGGGTCTACACCCTGAAAAACGGCTTGAAGGTTTACCTCAGTCGCTACGAGGGCGAACCGAGGGTGTACACGATGATTCCCGTGCGGGCAGGAGGTAAGAATGACCCCGCCAGCAATACGGGCCTTGCCCACTACCTGGAGCACATCATGTTCAAGGGCACAGCCTCTTTCGGTTCACTCGATTGGGAAAAGGAGAAAGTTTACCTCGACAGCATTGAGGGGATGTTCAACCAGTATGCCCGCCTTACGGATGAAAAAGAGCGTGCGGCCTATTACAAGCTGATCGACCAGGTTTCCAATGAAGCATCTAAGCTGGCCATTGCCAATGAGTACGACAAAATGATCAGCGAAATCGGGGGTACCGGTACCAACGCGTTTACCTGGGTCGACCAAACGGTGTACATCAACGACATTCCGTCCAACCAACTGGACAACTGGCTTCAGATTGAGGCCAACCGCTTCCGGATGATTACGCCCCGGCTGTTTCACACCGAACTGGAGGCCGTATACGAGGAGAAAAACCGCTCGCTTGATAACGATTATTGGAAAACATTTGAGTCCCTGTTTGCCGGCACGTTCCCCACGCATCCCTACGGAACGCAGACGGTGATTGGCACTATCGATCACCTCAAGAATCCCTCCATCACCGAAATCAAGAAGTACTTCGACACCTATTACCGGCCCAATAACGTGGCTATTTGCCTGAGTGGCGAGTTGGACTACGATAAGACCATCGCCATGGTCGACAAGTATTTTGGCGATTGGCAGCCGAACGATCAGTTGCCGGTTTGGAGTAAGGTAAACGAGTCACCAGTCCAGGCTCCCGTTGTGAAGGAGGTAATTGGGCCGGATGCTGAGTGGGTTCATATCGGCTTTCGCCATGACGGGCGAACCAGCGAAGACTACCAGAAACTGCGGCTGCTGGATATGATTCTTTCCAACTCACAGGCCGGCCTGATTGACTTGAACCTGAAACAACAGCAGAAGGTGCTTGAGCCCGTAAGTATGGTAGAAGCCATGCAGGACTACTCGCTTCACATGCTGACCGGCAGGCCGCGCGAGGGGCAGACACTGGAGCAGGTGCGCGATCTGCTGCTTGGTCAAATCGAGCTGATCAAAAAAGGTGAGTTTGACGATTGGCTGATTGATGCCGTGATCAACGACATGAAAAAGAGCCGCATCATGGCCTCGGAGCAGAATTACTCACGCGCAAACGACATGATGAACGCATTTATCTATCAGATGCCGTGGCAGCAGTATGTCGCTGAGATAGAGGCTCTGCGCAAGTACAAGAAGGAGGATATTATGAAGTTTGCCAACGACATGTATAAGGACAATTATGTTGTGGTGTACAAACGCACGGGTAAAGACCCGAACGCCCAAAAAGTGGTGAAGCCGGAAATCACCAAAGTGGCTTTGAACAAGGAGGACAAGAGCGCCTTTCACGAGGCGATACTTGCCAACACCGTTGAAAAGTTGAAACCGGTGTTTCTGGATTACGAAAAAGACATCCAGAAATTCACCATGAAGTCGGACATCGAGGTGTTGTATACACCCAATACCGAGAACGATCTTTTCATGCTTTATTATCTCTCCGATGCCGGCACGAACAACGACCCGCGGCTGCAGGCTGCTGTCGAATACCTCGAGTATTTGGGGACGGGCGACTTAAGCGCGGAGGACGTAAAGAAGGAGTTCTATAAACTGGGCAGCAATTTTGGTGTGTTTGCCGCTGAGGACCGAACCTACATCTACTTGCAGGGGCTGAATGAGAATATGGAGAAGTCGGTTGAGCTCTTTGAAAAGCTTCTCGCCAATGCCCAGGCAGATGATGAAGCGTTGCAGAAAATGATTGAGGGAAATTTCAAGGAGCGTGATGATCAAAAAAAGGACAAGTCGGCTATTCTTTGGCAAGGCCTGCTCAATTATGGCTTGTATGGTGCCCAGTCACCTTTTACGAATGTGCTCACCAACAAGCAGCTTCGCGAGCTGAAATCTGCCGAACTCGCAGACTTGATTCATGGCTTTACACGCATGCAGCACCGGGTGCTGTATTATGGGCCGCGTGCTGGCAAAGATCTGGTGGCGCTGCTTAATCAATATCACCTGGTTCCGGATGTACTTAACCCGGTGCCACCTCCGGTCAATTTCGCGATGGCCGATATGAGCAAACCGAACGTATTCTGGGCCGACTATGATATGGTACAGGCTGAGATTGTTTTTCTCTCTAAGGCCGACACGTTTAACGCTGAGCGTATACCGGCTACCCGGATGTTCAACGAGTATTTTGGAGGCAACATGAGCAGCCCGGTGTTCCAGGAACTGCGCGAGGCCCAGGGCCTTGCCTACGCAGCCTTTGCCAGCTTCAATACGGCCGACAAGCCGCGTGACAACGATTACTTCTTCGGGTACATCGGTACGCAGGCCGACAAGCAGCCCGAGTCAATGACGGCCATGATGAAACTGATTCAGGACTTCCCAAGGTCAGAAGCGGGGTTTGAAGTGGCAAGAAATTCGCTGCTCAACCGCATTGAGAGTGAGCGCATCAACAAGGTCGACAAGCTGTTTAATTATGAAACCGCCCGTAAGCGGGGCTTGACTTCCGATATTCGTCAGCAGGTGTATGAAGAAGTTCAAAACATGACCTTGGAGGACGTGGCCAACTTCCAGAAGCAAAACATCAAGGACCGCAAGTTCAATGTGGTGCTGGTGGGCGACCGCGATAAACTGGACCTGAAGGATTTGCAGAAGTATGGTCAGGTTCGTGAGTTAACCCTCGATGAGCTGTTCGGGTATGAGCGGCCCATCAAGGTGGATGTCGAAAAACCTCAATAAACAGAGAAGGCCCGCAAGGGCCTTTTTCTTTTAGAATTTATCCGGAATCTGAATGATGCGGACTACGATTTCGTGTGGGTCACCATCTTTGTCCACGAGATTGAATTTCACCATCGGGTTATCGCGCTGCAGGTTGCTTTCCACATCGGTCACTTTGTTGCCCTGTAAATGCTTTTCGATTTCCTTCTGCAGGATGTGAAGGGCGTTCGCAAAATCAACTTCCAGCGGGCTGGGGTTGTACGATTGAGTCTTCATAAAAAATTACCACCGGATCAATGCGGAAGCCCACGTGAATCCGCTTCCGAAGGCGGCTAAGCAAATTACGTCATTTTCTTTCATCTTTCCTTCTGCCCACGCCTCGCTCATGGCAATGGGAATGGAGGCTGCCGTGGTATTGCCGTAGCGCTGGATGTTATTGTACACCTGGTCATCGCGCAGGCTCAGTTTTTCCTGAATGTACTGGCTGATTCGGAGATTTGCCTGGTGAGGCACCAACAGGTTAATGTCTTCTTTCTTCAAGTGGTTCGTGGTTAGGGCCTCGTTAATGGCCTCCATAAACCGTACTACGGCATGTTTAAACACCTGATTGCCATTCATCACCACCTTAAAGCCCGTGGTGTCCAGAATTTGCTCAGGCTGCCGCTCCTCGCGCGGACGGCTGCTGCCAGGGTCTTTCACATAAAGTTCTTCCGCAAAGCGCCCATCGGCATGCAGGTGGGTGGAAAGGATGCCCGGCTTGTCGCTGCGCTGCAGTACGGCTGCACCCGCTCCATCACCAAAGATGACGGCCGTGTTGCGCCCGCGTGTAGTGACATCCAGGGCCGTAGACTGAATCTCGGCACCGACCACCAATATGGTCTTGTACATGCCGGTTTTGATAAACTGATCGGCAACCGACAGTGCGTAGATAAACCCAGAACAGGCATTTTTGATATCCATAGCCCCGATGCCCTCCAGGCCCAACTCACGTTGCATAATCACCCCGGAGCCCGGGAAATAGTAATCGGACGTGATGGTAGCGAAAACGATGAACTCAACCTCCTTGACGTCTACCTTGGCACGCTCCAGGGCCATGCGCGCGGCTTTGGCGGCCATGTTGCCCACGGTATCCTTGCTAGGATCGATCCAGCGCCTTTCCTTGATGCCGGTCCTTTCGATGATCCATTCATCGTTGGTGTCCATCAGGGTGGACAGGTATTGATTGGTGACTATTTGCTCGGGAAGGTGGTGGCCAAGGCCGACAATGCGGGATGAAAACATTCGGGTTGGATTAAAGTGGCCCGAAGTTAAGGAATTGTTGCCAAAACCTAATGGTTGTTAGGGAAGGTGGTAGTTCTTAGTTCTTAGTTGGTAGTTGATATCACCATACCATTGCCAACTAAGAACTGCTAACTACCCCAACCAACAAACTACTACCTCTTCACCAATCCTTTTGTATTGTCATCCGAATGGCGGTCGATGAGTTTGTGCAACGGATCGATGCCGGCCTTGCGGGGCTTGCTGGATACGTTAATGGTAAACTCATTTTGCTTCTGCGTGATTTTGTGCTTTTTCAGATAAATCAGGCTGTCCTTACCCGCTTTGCTTTTTCCGTAGATGCCAACGTCAATCCAGTCGTTGATGGGAATGTTGGTTTCCAGGCCGGTGCTATCGGCACGTAGCTTTTCGGCCGAGGCAAAGAGTTTGACTTCAAATCGATCCTTTCCTTTTTCGGTATAAAATGCCGAGTCCGTTTTGTTTTCAAAAAGAGTGATGGTTTCGAACATGTCGCGGATAAGGTACTGCAAGCTATCGGGCGTCACTTTGCGGATTTCCTTCAGCAGATCTGCCGAAGTAGGGTAGGGCGCGTCCTTGAATTTCCAGACGGTATTGTACCTACGGAAGGCAGCATTAACACTATCCTCGCCAATGTAGTCCTGTAGCGCGTAGAAGATCAGCGATGCCTTTTGGTAATGGATATAGCCCTGACCTTCCACCAGTTCGAGGGGTTGTTCTTTCTTGCTTTCAAACGCCCGGCCGCCCAGGTAGCGGTCAAGTTCATACTTGAGGTAGCGCTCGATGATTTCAGGCGTGAACTTGTGTTTCAACACCATCAGCGCGGAGTACTGGGACATGCTTTCGCTGAGCATAGCATTGCCTTTTACGCCTGCTTCCATCACCTGATGACCCCACCATTGATGTGCCACTTCGTGGGCTGTCACGTAATAGACATAGTCAATGTCTTTGTCGGGGTCGTCAATCTTGGCTATGAAACCAATGCCCTCCGAAAAGGGTATGGTATTGGCAAAAGATTGCGCAAAGCTGGCGTAGCGTGGGAACTCCATAATGCGCACCTGGCGGTATTGATACGGGCTGAAGTTTTTTTCATAGTAGGCCAACGCATCCTTCATGCCTTCCATCATCTTGTCGAGATTGTACTCGTGGCCCGGGTGGTAGTAGATTTCCAGGTTGATGTCATTCCACTTGTCGCGCCTAACTTCGTATCGGGCGGAAACAATAGAATAAAAGTTACACATGGGGGCATCCATTTTGTAGTGGAAATACCTCCGGTTGTTTTCGTTCCATTCTTTTTGCAGATAGCCCGGGGCGATGGCAATCTGATCAGGGTCTGTGCTTAGC
>JBKCJM010000071.1:0-55957 GCA_046301755.1 Cyclobacteriaceae bacterium | reverse complement strand
GGGCACAAACAGGGCAGTTAACAAATAGAGTTGGATTTTGAATGCATAGGGCAACCCAGCTCCTGCGGGGCGGAAAAGTAATCCCAGAAGAACTACTGCCAGCCAGATGATCAGGCCGGAAAACAACCAGAAGGAAAGATTCGAGAAGAATCGCCAGACCGTGTACCGTTCGGATGTCACCACCGTTACGCGCCCGCTGGCATCTTCCGTGGCCACATGCACGGCTTGTCCTTTCACGATGCCGGTCCGGTAAAGCGCAGGCTGATGGAGCCACGCTGGCTGAAACTGACGCACGTAGTCAAAATCACCAAAGGCTCCAAGCCACTTTCCTTCACGGAAATAGGCATAACTGAAATTTCGCGACTGCAGGTACTGCCCAAACCGGTTATCTACCAATAACTCCGGGTACACGCTGCGCGGCAGTTCCTTCTTCAATCGTAACTGAAGTACAACCGTACCAGCCGATTGCCCCTCGTGAACGAACGGAATCACGGCCGAATACTGCCGCACTACATCAGGATCGGGCTGACTGTGATAATACACTCCGGCATACTCAGTGCTCAGCGCATTCGCGAGGCCCCGCTCAATTTCGGGCCACGGCAACGTGCCTCCTGCAACGGGGCTTTGTGCCGGATTGAAAATCAAAATGCGGACGTCATATTGATTGAAGTAGGACGAGAGATAGTTCTGGATAATCCGTCCGCGAATCGTGCCCTTTGGCAAGATCGCACTGCTCAATTGAGCCTGAATGAATCGATCGTCCCGGATTTTACCGATTGCTTCGTTGAGCAGAAACTCAGCGAGTACATCCTGATCTGCCAGCGTAGTAGCGTACCGGACCTGGTCGCGGAGGGAACGTTCTGCAGCAAAAACCCGGACACCCACCGAAACCTGAAGAGCAAATAACAGAACGAGCAGCATATCTCCGCGAAACGGTTGCCACGACACGACCGGCTCTTGCTGGCCGGTGCCAATGAGTGCTATACCGACCGCAGCCGTGGCCATAGCTACCCAATCGAATCGACCAAATGAAAGCGCAAATAAAAAAAACAACGTCAATGCCGCGAGGGCGAGCATGATCTTATACGTGCGGTCAGGTATCAACTGGAGGGCCGCACGAATGAGTGGGCGGGCCCAGAACAAACCGGCCGCACAACTCAACGCGACACTTGAGAAGGCCAACGTTCGTGGAAGATCTACCCGGATCGACTCGGTGATCTCCAGCGTAAGACCCGAATTATGATAGAGCGCTTCAACCACCAAAAAGGGATGTAAAAAACCTAGCACCGACAGAAAGAGCATGCCGATTGCGGCTGAAATACGAAGGCCATCACCTGAAGTAAAAGAACCTGCCCACCGGGCACTCACGGCACTTCGTTGGAATTGCCAACATACAACAGCCAACACAAAAAGATTTAGTGCGAAATCGGCAAGAGTAGGGTTATACCACGCTGAAGCAAAAACCTGCGGATCGAAAATGGAGTAGTCGCGAAAGGCCCGGAAAAAATCCAGTCGGATCATCAGCAGGCGAACCCCTACAAGCACCCCAGCCATCCCAATCCAACTCCACGAGGGGCTTCTGCTTCGCAACCAGCGATCGACTATCATCAAAAAAGAGACAATCGCCAGAAGCAGAAGCAACACACCTCCCTTAGCGAACGGTCTCTCGTCAGGCAACTCCCGCACGGTGAAGGTTGGCACTCCGCCAATCCTGATTGAATTGCCCACGGCCGCAGGCGTGTCCATCTTGGGGCGACTGTCTCCGAATACAACTGAATTCCAGGTGGGTGATAGATACTGGTTCGAAACCCGGTATTGCTGCAGGAGAGGTACATTGGCCTGCAGGGTGCCCCTTGGTGTCGTCCAGGATTTGACGAGATAATGACCACGCGGGTTCACGAGATAGCTCCACCTGCCCGAATCAGCGATGAACAATCGTTGCGGAACCTGGGTGTGGTCGCTCCACAACAAGACCTGACCATCCTGAATAAGAAAAAACGGACAGGTTGCATTTGACCAAAGTTCAAGGCTATCGGGGTGTGATGCCAAGCGGGCGGCTTCGGACTCTACCTCACGCACCAGCGCCTCAACGCGGTCATTAATTCTTGCGGCTCGTTGAGATTCATCACGCGTTACCAACAGCAGAATACTGCCGCCCAGAGCCGACACTAACGTCAACACAAACAACAGGCGAACAGACAAACTCATGCGGTGATATGAATGCTACGAAGGTAGCAAAAACGCCATTAGGACTGCCGTGAACGAAGGCCTCCAAACCAGTAGAGAAATAAGATGCGTGAATACCGGTACGTCCAGGGGAGAAAAAAGATGGCGCTCGCGGGCAACGCAACCAGATATGCCCAATCGGCCGGCCGGAAGATAATGCGCAGTGATATCCATACCGTAACAAAAATGGCCACGTTTATGGCATAGCTCACAAACATGGCACCAAAGTAGAATCCTGGCTCGGGTTCCAGCGCGACACCGCAATGCGGACAATGGACATGCATTTGTGAAAACTTTCGCAGGTTCCAGGGCGATGCTGCAAAAATCTTACCCTGGCGACATCTGGGGCACCTACCCTGCCAAATGGCTGCCGGTAAACTTAGCTTGTGCATTTCTACGACTTGCCCTGAACCAAAAAAAAGCAATGACGCCCACTGCCAGATACGGTGCAAAAAAAAGATAGAGAATGCCAGTATTGATGCCGGCAGCTATACCAACGTTGCCATTGCTCACGTTATTCTCGAGCGTAGCCCTGCACATGGCGCATTGCGCGTACACCGATTGGGTGAGCGCGGTCATCGCCAGGAGCAGAAACACGATCTTCTTACGCATAGTACGGGCTGATCATCACATATACGATAACCCCGGTAATGGCTACGTACAACCAAACCGGGAACGTAAATCTAGCCAGTTTCCGGTGGCGCTCAAAATTGCCGGCCAATGCCCGTGAGAAGGTGAAGAGCACCAGGGGAACAACTGCAACCGAAAGTACAATATGACTAATCAGCAAGACGTAATAAACAATGCGGATAGCACCCTGGCCGCCAAACGGAGTTGGATCGCTCGTCATGTGATAGGCCACGTACATGACCAGAAAAAGTGCAGAAAGGCCCAGGCAATACTTCATAACTGTCTCGTGCAACTCCCGCTTCTTGTTCTTGATGGCCCACAGCCCGACAAGCAAGAGCACAGCTGTGACGCCATTGATTGTGGCATAAATGGAGGGAAGAAAAGAGAGATCATAGCCGGGTATACGCACCCGAAACAATATCGCCACCGCCAACGGGATCAACACCGATAATGCGATGATTAACTTCTTGTAGGGTTCCTTTCTTTCCATCGTCAATACTTATTCAACAGAATCTTCATTTCGAGCATTAACCGATCCATTTCATCACGCGTTCCGATGGCATAATATCCCCGAATTCGCCTGCGATCGTCCAGCAGCACGGTATTCCACGGCAGCTGAAGTACTAACACGCAACCCCACTCCGGGGTTTCAGGTACCGCGCGAAAAACATACTCGGTGGTATCAAACTCCTGCGACAAGCGGGCCATTTCCATCCGGGCGTACTCCCCGCGCGACACAATTCCCACCTGCCCGGCCCGAACGGGCGCCACCGAGTCCGGCACCACATACGGCAGCGATACGGGTTCCTGGCAATACGCTGGTGCTGCCAGTGAATCCTGGTGATAAACGGGCACTTCAAATTGGTTCTTTCCGAAAAAGCGGAGAAACACAAACACAAGCCCCGGCAACAGAAGCGCTAAAAAAAGCAAAACCACTTTACGACTCATAGGCTACCGAAACAAAAAAAGGGCCGCTGGTGCGGCCCTGTTTGATGAGGAATTCCTGCTCAGAAAAACCGGATATCGGACAGTTTCATGCCTTCGTAGACAAACGCCACCAGCATCCACACCACAAAAACCATCGGGATCAAAATTGACCACAACAGCACTTTTACTTCATGTTTCAGGTGCATAAACTCGCCCACGATGTAGGCCGCCTTTACGATCGTCATAGCAATGAAAATCGCCACGCGGGTATTGTGAAACTCGTGCGGAACCAGAAAGGCAACAGCAAATTCCGCTACGGTAACCAACAACAGGATTCCCGCAACCTTCCAGAGGTGCATGATTTTGGCTTTGTCAGGCGGAAGGACCGTAACCTGAGGTTCGTTTGAATGATGTGCCATGAATTATCTCGTTAGGATTTTTATCGATCGATTTAAACCAGGTAGAAGAACGTGAACACGAATACCCACACCAAATCTACAAAGTGCCAGTACAAGCCCACCTTCTCAACCATCTCGTAATGACCTCTGCGGTCGTACACACCCGTCACGGTATTGTAGTAGATCAGGAAGTTAAGCAACACGCCACTGAATACGTGGAAGCCGTGGAAGCCCGTGATGAAAAAGAAGAAATTGGCGAATGTCTGCGGGCCATACTGATTCACGTGAAGGTTGGCACCATATACATCTATCTGTTGTGTTACACCCGTAACCGAGTCGAAAAACGTTTTTACGGTAGGTGTTCCTGTGCCCACGATGAAGTGGGTCCATTCCCACGCCTGGCAACCAAGGAATGTAGCGCCCCCAAGGATTGTCCAGAGCATCCATTTCTCCACAGCTTTGCGATCCATACGATGTCCCGCTTCTACAGCCAGTACCATGGTAACCGAGCTCATGATGAGAATGAACGTCATGATACCTACAAACACCAGCGGAAGTTCAACTCCGTGAAGGAAGGGCACGGCATCAAATACCTTTTCGGGTACTGGCCAGTATTCGGTAGAAAACGTAAACGCGTCAATGGTTCCCTGATATGCCTGGTGCGAAGAACGAACCAAGCCGTACGTGATCAATAATCCAGAGAACGTGAACGCATCGGAAAGCAGGAAAAACCACATCATGAGCTTGCCATAGCTGGCGCCCATCGGTGATACGCCTCCATCCCAAATGCTCTTGCCCGGTGCGGTTGCTACCGTAGTTTGTGCCATAGATCTTGTTTTATCGGTTCAATAATAAAAAGACGAACAAATATAGCCAAAGTCCCCCCAAAAAATGCCAGTAGGTAACGCACATTTCGAGGGGTGCCAGGTTACCGGAATGGATGACTCCCCGTTGGGCGCGGACCAGGGTGATGATCAGGTAAATGATGGCGCTGATGATATGCAACCCGTGCAGGCCGGTGATCAGGTAAAAAAATGACCCTGAGGGATTGCCCACGAGGTGAACGCGGTTATCAACCAATTGCACCCACCCCTGCCATTGGCCGGCCAAGAAAACAATCCCCAGCACGGTCGCTATCCCGAGGAGGGCCACCACCAGGTTTTGCTGGTTTTTCCGGGCTGCGAAATAGGCCCACTGAACCGGTATGCTGCTCGCCAAAATCACAATAGTGGTGAAGGTAAACATCACCGGCAAATCAAAGATCACCCAGTCGCCTTCAGCCTGGCGCACGATGTAGGCGCTGGTAAAAGCAGCAAAAAGCATAAGCACACTGGCCAGGAACAGCCACATGGCAAACTTTTTCGGGTGCATGGCCAGAGGCTTGCGCGGCTCTTCCACAATGCGAATATCATTCTTCACAACGTTGTCCATATCAATTCACTTTATCCAACAGGTAGGCTATTTGTACAATGGGCAGATAGAGAAACGAACCAAACATGATGCGCAGGGCGCTCTGCCGGCTCCCGGTTTTCATCAATGAAAAGGTTTGGGCCAAAAACAGTACCCCACATACGGTCGCGACAATGGCAGAGTCAATGCCGGTAATACCAAACTTCATGGGCAATAAACCCAGCGGAATCAGGAACAGGGTGTAGACCATAATCTGTATGGCCGTATTGAGATCTTTGCCACCCCCGGAGGGTAGCAGTTTAAAGCCGGCCTTCTTGTAGTCATCATCGGCCACCCAGGCTATCGCCCAGAAATGAGGAAACTGCCAGATGAACTGAATCCCAAAAATGATCAGCGCCTCGTGGGTGATCTGGCCCGTAGCAGCAATCCAGCCCAACAGCGGAGGAAGGGCACCGGGTATGGCACCAACAAATACAGCCACAGGCCCTACGCGCTTCAAAGGTGTATACACCACCGTGTACAAAATGGCTGAAATGATCGACAGAATAACCGTGAGTGCATTGGTTACGATGAAAAGAATAACCACGCTTACCACAAAACAAATCAGCGCAAACAGAGTAGCCTCAGCAGGAGTCACTCGGCCTGTGGGCAGCGGCCGATTTTGGGTACGGGTCATGACCTTGTCCAGATCCTTCTCAAAAACCTGGTTCATACAAACCGAAGCACCGCTTAACAGAAATCCGCCCAGCGTCAACATCGACAACACACTCCAATTGATCTGAGTGGGAGCCGCCAGGGCATACCCGAATGCACAGGAAAAAGCCACCAACAGGGAAAGGCGCGGCTTGAGCAACTCAAAAAAGGCCTTAGCCCGCACCCCTGCCGAAAGTTCAATTACCGATGACGAATATCCTGCCATTTCTTATTTACTAAACGCTGCTTCCTTGCTGATGTTCAGCCGCAGGTACAGCATATATTGAAGTCCGATTAATACCGTGGCCAGCAGCAAATGAAGCGGCTGCAAGGCCGGAGGAACAGCAAAATAGGCCATTCCCGCCCCGGTGATAATGGACGCCAAAGTTACAACGAATACAGCTCGCGCTAAAAGGTTTTTTTCGCGCCAGAGCATGGCCAGCAGCGCAAGGTGTGCCGCCAGAACCACCCACGAAAACCCGCGGTGGATAATAAACGAGCGGCCAAGCCGCTCAATCCACTGGCCCCGGGGCGTATCCCGGCTCACTACATCCACCATCTCGCGAACGGCTGTGCCAAAGATTATCTGAACAAACATCAACACGATGCAGGCAGCCACCAGCCCACGCGCGGCCCGACCGGCCACCACGGGAGCAGGCTGCCCGCTGGAATGCCAAAGCCAAATCAGGAAGCCCACGATCACAATGGCGAGCAACATATGAACGGTTACGGTCCACGTGGTAAGATTGGTGGATACCACGATTGAACCAAACCATCCCTGGATTAACGTGAGAATCAACAAGGCAAGCGACCCGTAAAACAAACCAGGTTTTTGGCTGCGGACCTGCCAGCCCCGCCACACTAAAATGATGATGAATAGTCCGATCACTACCCCCACCAGCCGGTTGAGGTATTCGATCCACGTTTTGGTAGGGTTAAAATCCTCCTCTACAAGAATGGAAGGGTCGCTTTCTATCCGGGCCGCGGTTTCCGCAAAGCCTGCTGCGCGCAGATACTGCACAAACTTCTGGTTTTTCTTTTCGCGGAGGGCCGCGTAGGTAACCTTATAATCAGGGGGGAGTTGCTCGATGCGGGTAGGCGGCACCCAACTACCAAAACAACGGGGCCAATCGGGGCAACCCATGCCCGACCCGGTACTGCGCACCACCCCTCCTACTGCGATTAAAAAATAAACGGCAACCAGGGTTGTGAGACACCATCGGTGAAACGCCCTGGTCGCAGTGAAGTTCAATTCGAAGCAGGATCAGTGATGACCTGATGAATGCTTTACAACAACTCCCTCCAGTTTAATCTGCTCATTTTCATGAGGCAAATTCGACTCCGGAGTTTCCGAGTAGGGAATGTGTTGAGGGATGAAATCCTCCTTAGCGCCCGGCTTGCTGTAATCATACGGCCAGCGATAAACAGTCGGGATAGCGCCAGGCCAGTTGCCATGCTGAGGAAACCGGGGCGTAGTCCATTCGAGCGTGTTTGAATTCCAGGGATTGGCGGGGGCCAAACGACCGCGGAAAATGCTGTAGATGAAGTTGAACAAGAAGATAAACTGTGCCGACAAAGTAAGGATCGCGGCCACACTCACCAGCATGTTCAAATCGGCAAAGCCACTGAAGGTTTCAAAGCTCGTCCACGAATAGTAGCGTCTCGGGAAGCCGGCTATACCGATGTAGTGCATCGGGAAGAACACGAGATAGACGCCTATGAACGTGAGCCAGAAGTGGATGGAGCCCAATCGCTCGTCCATCATGCGGCCAAACATTTTCGGGAACCAGTGGTAAACCCCGGCAATCATACCGAAGAACGAAGCGCTACCCATTACCAAATGGAAGTGGGCCACAACAAAGTACGTGTCGTGCAGCTGAATATCAACCGCAGAGTTACCCAGGAAGATACCCGTGATACCACCTGTGAGGAAGAACGATACAAGACCAATGGAGAATAACATGGCTGACGTGAACTTGATATTACCCCGCCACAACGTGGTGACGTAGTTAAATATCTTCACAGCCGAGGGCACGGCAATGATTAACGTGAGCAAGGTGAATATTGAACCAAGGAACGGGTTCATGCCGGTTACAAACATGTGGTGCGCCCAAACGACAAACGACAGGATGGCGATGAAGAGCATCGAGCCCACCATTGCCTTGTAACCAAAGATCGGCTTGCGCGAGTTGGTTGCAATGATTTCGGACGTTATACCTAAAGCCGGCAACAACACAATGTAAACCTCCGGGTGACCAAGGAACCAGAACAAATGCTGGAATAAAATCGGGCTACCCCCTACGTTCGGCAGGGCCTCCCCGCCAATGTAAATGTCAGACAGGAAGAAACTCGTTCCAAAACTGCGGTCAAAAATCAAGAGCAATGCAGCACCAAATAATACCGGGAACGAGAGCAAACCTATGATAGCCGTGAAGAAGAATGCCCATACCGTAAGCGGAAGTTTGGTGAACGACATACCCTGCGTGCGCATGTTGATGATCGTGGTGATGTAGTTGATACCCCCCAGCAATGTGCTTACGATGAACAGCGCCATCGACACGAGCCACAACGTCATACCCAGGCCGGAGCCTTGAATCGCCTGGGGCAGGGCACTGAGAGGCGGGTAAACCGTCCAGCCGCCACCGGCAGGACCGGTAGACAGGAACAGGGAACTGAGCATAACCACGCTGGACAAAAAGAAAAACCAGTAGGACAACATATTCATGAAGCCCGATGCCATATCCCGTGCTCCTATCTGCAGCGGAATAAGGAAGTTACTGAATGTACCGCTAAGGCCGGCTGTCAACACGAAGAACACCATGATGGTGCCGTGCATCGTTACCAATGCGAGGTAGAACTCAGCATCAATTTTACCTTCGGGTGTAATCCATCCGCCCAATACCGGGCGAAGCCATTCCAGATTAGCGTCTGGGAAACCCAGTTGAAGGCGGAATATAACCGAGAGAATACCCCCGATTAACGCCCAGAACATACCCGTAATCAGGAACTGCTTGGCAATAACTTTGTGATCCTGACTGAATATGTAATTCGTCCAGAAGTTTCCTTCGTGATGCTCGTGCTCATGATCGTGATCATGGCTGTCGTGCTGCTGGGCGGATTTGATGTCGATATCGATGGTTGCCATAGTTCGAAAAAAATCTTAGTTGGACGTTTGGGTTACTTGCGGGGCAGCCACATTATCCAGCGGCAAGCCTGCTTTGATCATCGCTACTTCACGTAATTCAGCCGGCACACGCTTGATGTAATCCGGGTTCTGCTTCAGCCAGGATTCCTGCTGGGTCATCCAGGCCACATAATCTTCATAGCTGTCGTGCACATACACGGGGAACTTCATCGAGAAATGTCCCTTACCGCAAATTTCGGTGCATGCCATTTCGTAATTGAAATTGGAGTTGCCGGTTTCGGCCCGCATTTCGTTGGTCGACTTGGTGGGCGTGAACTTAAATGTGGTGTGGATCCCCGGCACCGCGTCCATCTTCACCCGGAAGTGTGGCAGAAACACAGAGTGCAGCACATCCTTAGCCCGAATCTTTAGCAGCACCTCGCGCCCCTTAGGTAAGTGAAGTTCAAGAGATTTGAAATCATCAAACGAGTTCTTGTCCGACAAATCGATACCAAATTCATTAGCAGCATCGATCATCTGATAGTTGTTTCTGCCCAACTGGCCGTCCTTGACGCCCGGATAGCGGGACGTCCACGCGAATTGTTGTGCCACCAGTTCAATTACCACGGCATCTTCTTTGGCCGGGCCTGTAATGTCTGTCCAGGCTGTCAACCCTTTAAAAATGAGCAATGTCAGCACAATGGCGGGAATGATGGTCCACGTTAACTCGAGGTAGTGGTTATCGGCAAAAAAAGCAGCCTTGCGGTTTTTGTTGTACCGGTACTTGAAGGTGAACCAGAACAAGCCGATGAAAATGATGGTAAACGAGCCCACGGTGATCCACATGGTAGTCCAGAACAAGCCGTCCGTTACCACCCCATGCTCGGAGGCTACCGGCAACGTGTAGTCGCTGAAGTAGGTAAAGGAGTACCAGAAGAACGCAACCAAGCCGGCCACCAGGAAAAACATAAAAAGCCAGGCGTTGGTGTTGTTCATCGAACTCACGGCATCGCCCTCCTTGCCTTTCACCACGCCCACCAGATTTCCAATGCGGAAAATCAGGTAGAGAATGGCAATCACCAGAACTACGGCCGCAACTATTAAAAAGGTCATCATAACTCGTTGTATTTCGTATACGGTTTAAATATGGTGGTTCATACTCTCAGGCATGAACGGATGATTTTTCGCAACGAGCTGCACTTTCGACAACGCGTTCAATACAATGTACAGGAAGGCGGCCAGGAAAATCATCAGCAAGCCCAGCTCCAAAAACCCGAATCCACCCTCTCCTTTCATCACTCCCGGGGTTATCATGTTATAGAAATCAAACCAATGGCCCAGGATGACAATCGGTGTTACCACCTTCAGCATCGACATATGGCGCTTGGAGTCCCTCGTCATCAATAACAGGAACGGAAGGGCAAAGTTTAGCAACAGGTTAAGAAAAAATATCCAGCTGTAGGGAGCCGTCTTCATCCGGGTGATGAAGTACACGGTCTCCTCCGGAATATTCGCGTAGTAAATCAACAGGAACTGACCGAACCAGATGTAGGTCCAGAAAATGCTGAACGCAAATACGAACTTACCCAAATCGTGCAGGTGATTGGCATTCACCATCTTCAGGTAGCCGGCATCTTTCAGGTTCACCACAATCAGGGTGATGAACGCCAAACCCGTTACCCACCAGCTGGCAAACATATACCACCCAAACATGGTGCTGTACCAATGCGTATCAATACTCATAATCCAATCCCACGCGGCTACCGAAGAAGTTACACCGAAGATCACCAGGAAAATGGCAGAAAACTTGCGGGCGCTGAAGAAGTGGCCCGTGTTGCCATCAAGGTCTTCCGCCAGCATTTCCTTTTTGATCCAGGTGAAGAACAGGTACCACAGGCCAAAGAAGGCGATCATGCGCACTACGAAAAAGATCGGAAAACCACCAGCTTCAAAAGGCCAGAAGAAGTAGGCCGACTTACCATCGAGAATCTTGTCGTAACCGGCCGTGTCTTTAACATACAGATCGTGGTGGGTCCAGTGAAATATGTCACCCTTTACCAGGAACCACAAGCCGATCATGAGCAAACCCGCGATGGGTATCCAATGCCCGATTGCCAGTGGCACGCGCTTGATCGGGGCTGACCAGCCTGCCTGCGCGGCATACTGAATAGCAATGAAGAATAATCCAATCACCCCAATACCGGCAAAGAAGACGTTATTGTGCCACAGCGATGTGTAAATGCGCTTAAGCCACACCGGGCTGCCGTGATGTTCACCATGCTCCTCCGCGGCTGGCTCTGCCCCAGCCGTGGTTGAGGCGACCAGTGATTGATCTACCACAGAGGCGTGTTCTTCGTGACCGCCACCATGGCCATCACTCATGGCCATCCAAAGACCGATACCGAAAAACAGCAATCCAGCCAAAGCCAGATATACAATTTTTCGCTTGGCACCGGAGGTAAACTCAAATTTTTCGTCCGCTATCATGGTAACTGATCTAGATCGTGATTATTTACTCTGCAACTGTTTTACGTACATGGCAATTTTCCAACGGTCTTCCGGGCTCACCTGGCTGCCGTGGGGCAGCATGTTACCGGCACCATACGTGATGACGTGGAAAATATGTCCCTCGGTGATGCCGAGGTAGTTTTCAGCCTTCAGGTTGGCAACACCCAAAGCATAATTCTGAGCAATCCTGCTTTCGGCTGCACCCGTTTTGCCATGGCAATGCTGGCACTGCGAAACGTACAGCACTTTGCCTTGTTCGATGTAAGCCGCTACCCGAGCTGTATCCGAACGCAACGGGTTTGAGAGTTTAGCGGTGTAGGCCGGAATGCTGTCTTTAGCAATACGCTTACCTCGGTATGGCAACCAACCGCGCGGATCGCGCTTCACCGTATTCGGTGCGGGCTCACGCAAATTCATCGCGTACGGGTTGTACTTGTTGGAGTTGAAATATTCACCGCGGCCGTTATCCAGCGAGTTCACGATTGTACCCGCACTTTCATCCGTGATCTGGCTCAGGGGCTCGTAGGCCACCGAGTGGTACATGTTGGGCGCATACTCCAGCCCCTGGTAATCGCCACCGGCTTTACAACCGGCCAGCACCGCGGCCGCCCCCAACACAACAGCTATTATTCCTTTGCGCATAGACTTAGAAATTCTTTTCGTTGACTTCTTCTGCTCCGTTTTCCTTCAGGATGCGGGCAATTTCATCCTTCGACAGTTTGTTGCTGGCCAAATCAATAGCCATCACATGCTTGTCGTTCGTACTGCGGATATCAAACTGGCGGGGCCACTTGTACGGCTTCAGGTCGCTGGCGATCATGAACGTACCCACCATACCGAAAGCAGCAAGCAACACGGTTAATTCAAATGTTACCGGCACGAAGGGCGGCAACGAAGCAAAGTTTTTACCCCCGATAATCATCGGCCAGTCAAAACCCAGCATCCAGATTTGCATGGTGAGCGCCAGCAACGTGCCCGTCATACCAAACAGGAACGCAGCGATGGGCAGGCGCGACCGCTTATATCCGAGCGCCTCATCCAGACCGTGCACGGGGAAGGGCGTGTAAACCTCTTCGATGCGCACTCCCTTTTCCCGGATGTGCTCTACGCCATGCAACAGCACGTCCTCGTCATTGAATACTCCAACCAGATAGTGTTTGCCTTTATCCATGGTGCTTGCGTTCTGAAGTTGCTTTGATAATGCTCTTTACTTCGGCCATGTTGATCACCGGGAAATACTTGGAGAACAGGAAATAGGCCGTGAAGAAAATACCGAATGTAAAAACATACTGCCCCACATCGTACATGGTCGGGTAGAACATGGACCAGCTGGAGGGCAGGTAATCGCGGTGCAGCGAGGTGACGATGATCACAAAACGCTCGAACCACATCCCGATATTTACAATGATTGACAACACAAACGTGGCGGCAATGTTGGTGCGCAATTTCTTGAACCAGAAGAGCTGAGGTGAGATCACATTACACGTCATCATCGACCAATACGCCCACCAGTAAGGACCTTGCATACGGTTATAAAATGCATATTGTTCCGCTGGCACCTGGCCATACCAGGCAATGAAAAACTCCGTGATGTAGGCGATACCCACAATCGAACCCGTGATGATAATCACGATGTTCATCAACTCAATGTGGTAGATGGTGATGTAGTCTTCCAGTTTGAACACTTTGCGGGTTACCAGCAGCAGGGTGAGCACCATAGCAAAGCCGGAGAAAATAGCACCGGCAACAAAATAAGGCGGGAAGATGGTAGTGTGCCAGCCCGGAATCACGGAAGTGGCAAAGTCGAACGATACGATGGTGTGAACCGACAATACCAGTGGCGTTGAAAGTCCGGCCAGGATCAGAGCTACGGACTCGTAACGGCTCCACGTGCGGGCTGCACCGTCCCACCCGAAGCTGAGGGCGTTATAAATCAATGCGCGGGTTTTGTGGCCCATGGTAACGGCACGATCGCGAATCACCGCGAAATCCGGAATAAGACCCATGTACCAGAACACCAGCGAAACGGAGAAATACGTTGAGATCGCGAACACATCCCACAACAGGGGCGAGTTAAAATTCACCCACAACGAACCGAATGCGTTCGGCAGCGGCAGCGCCCAGTAAAATCCAAGCCACAGGCGGCCCATGTGGAAGGCGGGGAAGCTGGCCGCACAGATAACCGCAAAAATGGTCATGGCCTCCGCAGCACGGTTGATGGACATTCTCCAGCGCTGGCGGAACAACAACAAGATGGCGGAGATCAGCGTACCTGCGTGACCGATACCGACCCACCATACGAAGTTGGTAATGTCCCAGGCCCAACCTACAGTTTTATTCAAACCCCACATACCGATACCTTCCCACAGCATGATACACACGCAGTAGAGACCGAAGAGCAGCAGCACCAGGGAGAAACCAAAAGCCATCCACCAGGATTTGGCGGGTGCCGCTTCTACCTGCCGGCTGATGTCCTCCGAAACATCGGCCACCGTTTTGCCACCGGTTACCAGGGGTTCGCGAATCGCGGAAGTTACTTGCATATTAATTAGTCAATGGTCAATTAGTCAATTGTCAGGCGTTTTCCTTCTTACCGTCTTTGTTGCGGATCTTGGTGAGGTAGAAGATGTTCGGCTTTACACCGATTTCTTCCAGCACCCGGTATGCCCGCGGATTGCCGATCTTCTTGTCGATGCCGTAGTTAAACACTTTTTCTTCCTCACCCTTTTCGTTCTTCACCGTTTTATAGTGATCAATCTTCAGCAACTTGCTGATGCGGCTTTCCGGATTGTTCATGTCACCGAATACGATAGCGCCTGTTGAGCAGGATGCCTGGCACGCGGTAATTACTTCGCCATCGTTCAGCTCGCGCTTTTCTTTCTTGGCGGTGAGTTTGCCGGTCTGGATGCGCTGAACGCAGAACGAGCACTTCTCCATCACACCGCGCGAACGAACCGTTACTTCCGGATTCAACACCATACGACCCAGATCCGTGTTCATAGCCGGGTTCGACTGGTAGAACTGCTGATTGTCGTGGTACTTGAACCAGTTGAAACGTCTTACCTTATACGGACAGTTGTTGGCGCAATAACGCGTTCCAATACAACGGTTGTAGGTCATTTGATTTAAGCCCTCTGAGCTATGCGTGGTAGCCGCAACCGGGCACACCGTTTCGCACGGTGCGTTGTTGCAATGCTGGCATAACATCGGCTGGAAGGTCACTTCCGGATTTTCAGCCGCCTGCTCGAGGCCCTCATAGTCGCCCGCTTTCGCATCGCTGCTGTAGTAGCGATCGATGCGCAGCCAGTGCATTTCTCGTCTGTTGATCACTTCCTGCTTGCCGACCAGCGCCACGTTGTTCTCCACGTTACACGCTACTACGCAGGCACCGCAACCATTACAGGTGTTCAGGTCGATGGCCATCCCCCAGTGGTGGCTCTTGTATTCGTGGCCTTTCCACAAACTCAAGGAAGCAGCTTCGACTTTCTCATCCCACTTGGTAATCATCGGGTTTTCCCGACCTGCTGCCGGATCTTTTTTGAACTCCGCAAGTGTAGACTCCTGAATTACGTTCGTGCGACCCATGTAAGTCTGGTGGATTTGCGTCTGCGCGATTTGAAAATCTTCACTCGCCTTCTCCACTTTCACGCCATTAGACGCTGAGTAATTCACTGAGCCGTTCAGCATCGACAGCATGGGGTAAGCATTAACACCGAGGTTCTCAGCAACGGCACCCACCTTGGTGCGGCCGTAACCCAATGTAATACCTACTGTGCCCTGCGCCTGCCCGGGTTGTACCAAAGCCGGCACTTTAACTGTTTTGCCGTTGGCCGATACCGTAACTAGTTGGGTACGTCCTTCCGCATCATTCTTAATGCCCAATGCATTTGCATCCTTCAGCGAGAGGGTTACGTAATGATCCCACACTGCCTTGGTGATCGGGTCGGGTAGTTCCTGCAACAGTGGGTTATTGGCCATGCTGCCATTGCCCACCGTGGCGCTTTCGGCAATCACCAGCTCCATACCACCGGCATTGGCTTTGTAGTTCGCGCTGATACTGCCATCAGCTGATGACAGAGCCTCGCTGCGGAACGACACGCTGCCCGTGGCAGCGGCACCGCTCTCATACACGCCATCATACAGTCGCTTGTCCCACCAGGTCTGGAAATCCCAACCCTGGCTGTCATTCGCAAAGAACTTGCTCTTCCAGTTGTTCTGCACAAAGGCGTAGTAGTCGAAATTGGCCACGCCTGCCCATTTCAGGAAGCTCTCCTGCGCCTGACGCGATTTGAAAATCGGAGTAATGGCCGGCTGCGAGAGTGAGTAATGTCCTTTCTTGGGTTCGAAATCGTTCCACGATTCGAGATAATGATGATCGGGTGCTTTGTAGGCACAGGCTGACGCAGTTTCATCTTCGGTGTATGAAGTAGATACCGACAACGCCATGGTGCTTATTGCCTTGGCAAGCTTATCGCCCATCGGGTGATCATACACCGGGTTGCAGTTGTAGAAAATTACACCATCTACCTTCCCACCTTCGGCCTCGCCCATGAAGGCAGCCATTGCTTCGTCATTGCCCTGGCGGTAATTCACAGGAAGAACCGGCAAAATTGTGCTGCCGTAATTACCCAGCAGGTTGTTAATCGCATTCACCACGGTTTGCACCGCCTTATCATTAGAGCCGCTTACAACAAGTGATTTACCGCGGTTCTCCCACAGTTCTCCTGCTGCTTTCTCCAGGTTGCCAATTCCGCTGATCGTTGAAGAAATGCCCGCTACACCGGCTTTGCCGGCAATCAGGTTGTATAAAGCTGCCACCACCAGACCTTCCTGAGAAGGGCGGATGGGGGTACGATAGTCCGCATTGGCGCCAGTAAGCGACAAGTTGGATTCAAACTGATAGTGGCGCGACATCTCGCGCTTCTCCTCGTTGACTTCGCGTGTGGTGGCGTACTGCTTCGCAAACTCAATCGGTGCCAGCCACGTGTTCAGGAAATCAGCCGAAATGCTGACAATAACGTTGGCCTTGCTGAAATCGTAAGAAGGAATCATACCCGTACCAAACGATTCCTCGTTGGCTTTCCAGATGCCGTAGTAGGACACCGGATCGTACTGGATGTGCTGCGTGGTCGGGTACTTGGCTTTGAAGGCCGCAATGGCATCCTGCGTGCTGGGGCTAAGAATGGTTTGGCTGACGATGCGAATCTGGCCGCCTTTCGCGGCAATCTCGCCCAACTTGGCGGTTACTTCACTGTCAATCTTATCCCAATCCGCATTAGAAGTTCCTGCTTTCGGTCCGCGCAAGCGGTAATTATCGTACAAGGAAAGAACTGACGCTTCCACCTGGGCGCTGGTTCCGCCCAGGGTAACCTTTGACAAGGAATTGCCATCTACCTTGATCGGACGGCCATCGCGCACCTTAACCACGATGGAGCAATAGTCGCCACCGTTCACATAAGACGAGGCATAGTAATTCGGGATACCCGGATCAACATCAACCGGTTTGTTGATATACGGTATAGCCTTGCGCACCGGAGCCTCGCATGCCGCGAGTGACACGGCAGCTACGCTGAAGCCCATCATCTTGAGGAAATCCCTGCGCGAGTGGCCGGGATCCTGCTCCACACCAAGGTCAACAAACTCCTTGTCGGCATGCTTCACGTAGTTCGGGTCGTTGGTCAGTTGCGGCAGACCCTTCCAGTACGTTTTGGTTGTATTGCTCATAAATCTATAGTCAAAGAAATCAGAAACACATTATTAATAGTGGCACTTGGCACACTCTAAACCACCAATGTCCTCCACTTTCATAGCAGCCCGCTGGCCCTTGGCCGCCTTGTGCAACTGCTCCAGTTTTTCGTAGTAGGCATTGTCCTTCGTGTTCACGTTCGTTTTACGGTGGCAATCGATACACCAACCCATGGTGAGAAGCGAATACTGTTTGACGACCTCCATTTCCTGAATGGGTCCGTGACACGTTTGACACTCGATATTGGCCACATTTACGTGCTGGGCATGGTTGAAATAGGCCAGATCAGGCAGGTTGTGAATACGAATCCACTCGATCGGCTTCTGCTTGCCACTGTACTGTCCGGTGGCCGGGTCATAGCCAACTGCCGCGTAAATCTTGGCAATCTCCCCAGTGCCGGTAATCGTGCCTTGCTGAATATAGGTGTGGCAGTTCATACAAATGTTGGCCGAGGGAATGTTGGCTTGTTTGCCTTTCAGCACACCGGTATGGCAATACTTGCAATCTACTTCATTTACACCTGCATGGATCTTGTGGGAGAAGGCAATGGGCTGCTTAGGAGCATAGCCCTGCTGCACCCCGATGGAGTACAAGCCGTCAATTACCGTTTTGAATGCAACAGCTGAAACCACAAACACCACCACGAAAATGAAACCGGGGCTGCGCATGATCGAGCCAGCCGTGTAGGGCGACTCCACTACATCTTTATCTTCTTCGCTGATATCGCGCTGGCCGAGGAATTTCTTCAGGGTGTTGACGATCAACACCAAAATAATCAGCAACAGCACGAGGATTACAAACATGCCGATAATGATCAGGTTGAGGTAAGTTGAGGGAATGGCTGATCCTCCGCCTCCATCAGCCGTTTGTGTGGTGGGCGCAGGAGCATCAACTTTCTTCGCCTCAGCCTCCACGTAGGCCAGGATATCCAGAATCTGATCGTCCTTCAGGTTGGTGAAGGCCGTCATCTGGCTGTTGTTGTACTCCTTAAATATCTTGTTGGCATACTCGTCACCGCTGGCAATGACCTTGGCCGAGTTCTTTATCCACTCAATTGTCCAGGCAATGGAAGGCACCCGGGTTTCATAGCCGGCCAGGGCTGGGCCTGTCCACTTCTGCTTTACCCGGTGGCAGGTATAACAATTGGTCTTAAACAACTGCTCACCCGATTTGATGGATTCGTCATCTGTCGGAACAGTTTGAGCGAAAAGGGTAAAAGAGGCGGTGAGGAGAAAGAGAACGGTTAGGAACGAATAAAAACGCGCGACTCGGTAATACATCATGACGTTTAGGACTTCGCCTTTTTAACGAAGTGGCACAAATCTAAGGGCCTATGGCGGTTTTTCAAACAAAAAATCATTAGGGAACGAATAATATTTGGCTACACGATTTCACTTCAAGTGAATGTTTAACTTACCACCGGTGACAACAAAAAAATGGCGTTGCACCTTGAACGAAAAGGTGCAAAAGTCGCCTTCCATCCTGTTTAGACCCGTTATAAACTGAAAATCTCCTGATTGTGAGCCCCTTCGAATACGTGGCCGTGCTGGTATCCATTATTCTGGGGCTTGGCATTACCCAGATTGTCACTGGCCTGGCCGATGCGCTTCATCAGAAGAATGTTCGGTTTTACTGGCCCCACGTGTTGTGGATGCTGCTCGTGTTCATTCTGCATGTGCACGAATGGTGGATCTTTTACGAAATGCGCATCAACACAAGTTGGCAGCTGGGCCAATTTCTATTCACCCTCCTCTACCCCATCAATTTGTTTGTGCTCGCACGGCTGCTGTTCCCCCTTAGTTGGGCCGATGGCCAGAACCTTAAACAATTCTATCTCCTGCATTTTCGGAAGTTATACTGGGGTTTTATTTCATTAGCCGCTTTATCCACCATCACCAACCTGGCGATACTGGACGCACCCCTATTGGAACAACTGAATAAGATGATTATCCTCGTGCTGCTCTTGCCTGCGGTGCTGCGAAAATCAGTGCCCAAGCGGGCTCACCAGGTGATCGTCTCTATCTTGTTCGTTTCGATGTTGATCAGCCTTATCCTCACCTGGAATGAATTGGTGATTCAGGCGTAGTGCTAAACCGGTAAATGGTTTTTTGCCGGTACGTTTCTCCGGGCTTCAACTCGGTTGACGGAAACTGGGGATTATGGGGCGAATCGGGGAAGTGCTGTGCCTCCAGGCAAAACGCTGACCGAAAACCATAGACCTTGCCGCCTTTTCCGATGTCAGTGCCATCCAAAAAATTGCCGCTGTAAAACTGTAAGCCGGGTGCGGTGGTCCACACCTCCATAACGCGGCCACTGCCCGGCTCGGTAACCACAGCCGCCAAGGCCAGTTCATTCTCCTGCTTGCGCAGAACAAAATTGTGATCATAGCCGCGCGCGGCCCGCAGCTGCGCATCAGCCGCCTCAATGCGTTCGCCAATCGGGTGAGGTTGATTGAAATCAAATGGGGAGCCGGCCACCGCGGGCGTTTCCCCTGTTGGAATCAGTCCCTCATCCACCGGGCAATACCGATCAGCCATCAGTTGCAGGTGATGGCCCAGCACATTGCCCGAACCAGCCCCTGCCAAATTGAAGAAAGAATGATGCGTGAGATTGACAATCGTTAGCTGGTCGGTTGTGGCCTCGTAGTCGATAACCAGTTCGTTACTGTCTGTAATCGAATATGTGACTTTCACTTTGAGGTTACCGGGAAAACCTTCTTCGCCATCGCGGCTGAAGTAATACAACTCCAGCCGTTGTGCATCACGCTCCCTGACTAACTCCGACCGCCAAAAAACATTGTGAAATCCACCGGGCCCTCCATGCAAGGCATGTGCACCATTGTTGATCGCCAATTGGTAGGTTTTACCCACTACCTCAAACTGACCATAGGCAATCCGGTTTCCATACCGGCCAATCAGCGCACCGAAATACGGATTACCCGACAAATACTGCTGTGCCGAATCGTATCCGAGCACCACATCGGCCAATTGCCCGGCACGGTCGGGCACCCACAACTCCATGATGCGGCCACCAAAATTGGTGACCTTCATTTTCAAGCCATTGGCGTTTTGAAGCTCATACACATGCAGTGTACTGTCAACATCAGGTTTTGCAGAGATCATGTTGTCGGAGGTTCGGTTGGAACAGGACCAGGTTAGCAACGCAGTAAAAAACAGCGGGCGAATCATGTACGGAAGGTACACAATTTGCCCGCTTTCAAAAACGACTGTAAGCTACCTGATCTGACGCGCGCCTACTCCGCACGCACCACGCTGGATCCCGTAACATCGAGCACCAGTTGCGGATTGCCGCGATAGGTGATGATGCTGGCTCCACTGGCCGCAATCTGCAAACGCTGCGAACTGCTGACCTTACCGAGGCTGGCCCCGGAAAAATTCAGCGAGGCGACTTCTACTGGGTAATCGAAACCGGAAAACTGAGACGCACCGGAGAGCGTTGCCTGCAGGTTTTCACCGCTGCCGCGCAAAACCAGATGAGAGGCTGCGCTGACGTTGGCCACCAGATCGGTAGCCGCCACCTGCGCCTGCAGATACGAGGCACCGCTGAGCGTAACATCAAACCGCGGCATGCCGGTAAAGTCGTTTACGCGGCCAATAGTTGCACCAGCCAGGTCGATGCCCTTCAGCTCGGGCATCACGATGGTGATTCGTGTCTGATATTGACGCCTCTCCGAACTTTCGTACTTCACCACCAGGGTCCCTCCGCTTTTGTAAACCAACAGGTCGTTCAGGTTTCGGCTGTCACCATCGGCCTGCACGGAGAAGTAATTGCCGCGTCTCACGGTTACGTCCAGCGCATCTTGTATGAGCAGACGGTCGAAATCCAGTTCAGTAAAATTCCGTTGTGCGTTTTGCAGAGGTCCAAAGTCCTCCTCGCGGCACGAGGAAAGCAGCAACCCCAAGATCAATCCCAAAAAGATAATTCGTTTCATATTCGTTGTATTTAGCGTTCATGGGTAGGACAACCCAGGCGGGCAGCACCCCTATCTGAAACTCGCTTTTTTTCAGAATTCTACCCGGTAACTCAACACCGGCAGCAGAGGTAATTGATACCACTTTTTGACTTCGGCCGTGCGTACATCATAATACTGTCCACCCAGGTTTTGATGGTTGGTTACGTTTTGAATATCTAACGACCAGGTGCGGGTGGACTTCAGTTTGTTTCGCTTCAGACTAAAACGCAAATCTGTGCGGAAGTAATCAGGCAGTTGGTCGGTAAATGCGAGAGACTCCATGTAGCGCGTTTCGCCTGCCGTCTTTGATGCCTCCACATCAATTGGTGTAGTGCGCAAGCCACCCGTGTAAATGGTTCGCAGATTGATGCCCAGTGTGCGCTCTTTCGCCAGGGGAAACTCTTTTCCGGCTGTTACGCTGAGGGCCCGGTTCGCGTTGAAGCGCGTGTTGCGCCAAACGTTATCGAGTGCCCGGTATTCCGATTGGTAAAGAGAACCCGAAATCAAAAAGTACAGGTTGTTGTGCAAAAAGTGCTCCAGCGTTAATTCCAATCCGTAGTTGCGGCCGGCACCCTGATTCACCAGTGGGTCGGTGATGTAGCCCTCTTCATTGTTGATTGTTGAAAGTGAACTGGTGAGATCATCTTCCACGGCAATGTTGAACAACTGCTGGTAATACGTTTCCGCCTTCACCCGCAGGTGGGGCGATAATGATTGATCGTAGGCGAGCACATAATGATGTGCCTTATTAAAGCCAAGGTGCCGGTTTGGCTGGCGCTGCACCCCGGACGGATCGGTAACACTCGCCTGGTATACGCCCACAGGCTGCATCTGGCTGTGCAGTCCGTAGCCCACGCTGAGCGACTGACGCTCCGACAAATCCCACTTGGCCGACAGGCGCGGCTCCAACGAAAAACTACCGTTGGTTGTAAGCCACAACGTGTGAAGGCCCGCATTGAGCGTCACCTGTTTGCTGGCGCGGAAATTCCATTGGCCAAAGAGCTGCCAGGTAGTAGCGGCCCCGCTTGCCTGCAAAGGGGTTTCGATTTGCCGGGTCTCGTGATCGAGAAAACGCTTCGTGAGGTCGAAGTAATAGCGGTTGCCATAAAAACCGGTGCGTACAGCATGACGGGCCGAAAACTTATGATTCAGTACCGAACTGAGCGTTAACTTCCGGTTGACAAAATTCTGGCGGTAGTCAAATTGAGGCACGTACTCTTCATCAAGGCGGTCTTGCTCAAAGCCATGACTGTTGCCGGAAAAAACCAACGTGGTTTGCAAAAACGTATTGGCACCGAGGTTGAGCGAATGCTTGGCACCGGCCGCTCCGGTGTTGCTGAAATAGGTGGAGTTGTACCGGTAATATTCATCCGTCCACTCACTGGAGTCAGCCTTAGCTTTAACGGTTTGATCGCTCAGTCCGCCAAAACCGAAGAGGGAGAAATTTCCCCATTTCGAAGGCAGGTAAATGTTGTACGACAAATCCTGAAAGTTGGTGCCTGCACCTCCTACCTGAACGCCCAACTTAGACAAAATAGCCAGCGTGGAGTATCGGTAATTGACCAGAAAAGAGCCCTTGTAATTTTTTGCCAGCGGGCCTTCTGCGGCCACATCGGTTCCCAGGAAACCAGCCTGCACGGTGTACTCGCGCTTCTCATTATTTCCCTTTCGCAGATTAAGATCAAATACACCCGCCAGCGCATTGCCATACTCGGCTGTGAAAGCGCCTGTCATGAAATCGCTGTTGGTGAGCAGTTGCGAACTGATAATGGAAATCCCACCACCGGATGTTGCCACATTGGCGAAGTGGTTGGGATTGGGGATATCTACGCCTTCCATTCGCCATAACAGGCCAAAGGGTGAATTGCCGCGCACGGAAATCGCGTTGTTACCATCGCTGGTCTGCACCACGCCCGCATAGCTGGCCACCATGCGGGCAGGGTCGTTTACTGCAGCCGCAAACTTTCGGGTTTCGTCTACCGAAAAGGTACGGGCGCTTACCACCGCCATGTCATTCAGCGGTTTGTTCTTTTCAATATGCGACTCAGCCGAAATCACGACCTCCTCCATCTGCGTGATATCTTCTTCAAGGGCGAGCGTCAGCACCACTTCCTTGCCGGAGTTTACCACTATGTTAGGAACAACGCGGTCCTGGTATCCGACAAAGGAAATTTTAAGGTGATAATTACCAACGGGCACGGGAGGTAATTTGAAATTGCCATCGGGGTCAGTTGTGGTGCCCACCACCGGATCGGAACCTATGATGAGCACGGTAGCACCCGGCAGTGGTGATCGCGTTACGTGGTCAGTTACCTGGCCGCGGATCGTCTGTGTTAACGTTTGCGCGGCCACAGGCTGGGCAAAACCAGCAAAAAGCAGCAAGAGAAAAAAGAGGGATTGGGGTGATTTCATAAAGTTGTCGTCTTGCTACAGAGACAACTCACGTGGCGCGCACCCTCACGCAGCCGAAAAATCTTTTAGGATTTGTCGTTGATCTGGTCGAGCAAAACCTGGCACTTTTCCTTTCGCAGGATATCATCGGGCTCACGGGGGGACAACTTCATAGCCCTGACCAGCAATTCCTTCGCTCTGGCCCGCTCCTTTTGGTAGTAATAGACAGAAGCTTCGCCATACAGGAACAGGATATTGTCCGGGTCAAGTGCGCTGGCCCGCTGAAAATGACGTATGGCCTTTTCCATAGAAACATCTTCCGGCATGCCCCCAAAGAAAAAGTCGCAGGCCAGTTGTTCCAGCCAGTTGAGTTTTGCCAGCTCGTAGTGCCATTTGCCCAAAACAAAATAAACCGGTGCAAACATCGAATCGAGTTTTACAATCGTCTCGGCCTCCTCGCGGATGATTTTTGCATTCTTAATTTTCTCGCGCGGGTTGTCCGCAATTTCTGAAAGCAGCCCCATCGAGATAATGTGGGCAAACCGCCCCCCTACCGATTTCGGATTCAGCTCGATCGCCTTTTGTGCATAGGCCTGCGCCTTTTCAAAATGCTTGCGCTTGGCTGATTTCTCCTTCAGGTGGCCTCCGATGTTCGATTCCATGCGGCTGGCATGCCACAAGGCGTCTTCATGGCCCGGTTGTTTCTGAAGTACAGCTTCGTAGCGAGACAATGCCGCCTCTACTTTGAATGCCCGCTCAAATTCAAGTCCTTCCGCAAACAAATCATCCACCGATTGCCCTTGAACAGCAAGCGAAAGACTCAACAACACAGCTACCATTCGACTCTTCATGCCACAAAAGTACGGCAAGCTAAGCGAACCTGTTAATCTGTTTAACGAAATGCCCTTTCAACTGAGTTTTTCAAATACGATTAGAAAAACCGAAGTGCCACTTTGCCTCCGAACCACATTTTCAGATTGTTTCCGTTACCAACAGTTTCGTTGTAAAAAAAGGACGGCTGTATGTCGGTGAACAATTCCGGATAGTCGGTAAATGAGTTGTCGGTCAGGTAAGCATTAACGGTGCCTCCCGCATAAATCGAAAACTTGCGCGCAAGCCGGAAATCAAACCCAAGGTGAAGTTTTGATAGCAAACTGAGGGCATTGGTAAACCCACCTTTGTTGAGGTGCTGCGCGGTGAGGTCCACATTCAGGTCAAGCCACCTGGCCAAACGCGTGGCCGTACCGATGCCATAACCAAAAGTCCACACGGTGGGCTCGCCAAAAGCCGATTCAGGACGGATGCCTGCGTGCAGAATATTATGAAAACTCCGAACGCCTGACCGGAACGCGACATTCGTGTAAAAAACTTCATCGGCCGACAACTCCAGTTTGTGATACCCCTTGTTGACAAAGCTGAGCAAGCCGAAGGGCACTCCACCCAGAGTATCGGCATAGTTAAACAACGCGATCTGTGTGCCGCGCACCGTATGTCCATAATTAAAGAAGGCCGATATCTGCGATCCGGAAATGTTGCGCGTAGCTATATTGGAGAAACCTGCGAACTGCGAACCCTGATACTGACTGGTCACCACGTTCGCGAAACCCGCCACCTGCACGCCCCGCGCGGTATCCAGCACCACATTCGAAAAGCCTGCCACCTGAACCCCGGAATAACGCGCCAGATCAACATTGGCAAAACCACTAATCTGCACGCCCACACTATTCTGCCGGTTTACATTGGTAAACCCTGCAACCTGTACCGCGTTAGCTCCGCCACCATTCACATTGAAGAAACCGGCCGTTTGCACACCCGACACATGGCGGCCCACCAGATTACCGAAGCCAGCAATCTGCAGCCAACGCACATCGCCCCGGTCGATATTAAAAAAGAATCCAAGTTCGATCTGGCGTGTACCCCGTGAGTAACCCCCTAGAAAGTTGATGGAGTAGTCGTTGATTACAGTACCACTCAGGCGGCCGTTGGTGCCCAGAAACGGAAGAAAGGACACCTGCACCATTTGATACAACGTATCGCGGATGTTTTGCACGTTGGCTTCCCCTTCGTACGGCAGCTCGAATCCCTTTTCTGTTGCGGTAGTGTCGGGCTGAATGGAGGCCGTGAGTATAACGCTGTCGGTGGTCAGTGCACGAATGGCGATGTCGAGGTACAGATTCTCTGCAGCGGTGATCACCACCAGGGTGTCGCGGTACTCGCGCTTGCTCACCGAGAGTTTGATCTCCGGTTCTTTTTTGTCGAGCCGGATTTTATAATACCCAAACTGATCGGTCACGGCCGAGGCCATCGTCTTCTTATCATACACGGACGCATCGGGCACTTTCTCGCCTGTTGACTCATCCACCACGTATCCATTGATCACGATTACGGTCGTAGATGCCTTCACGGGGGGCGGTGGGGCACGACTGATAATCAGGTGATTCTCACGCGCCTTGTACTGATAATGTCCGTTGAACATCCGGTTGAGTACTTCACGGACGGTTTGGTTCGTAAACGCGAGGGTAACCGTTTCATTCCCGTCAATCAGGTTAGATGGGTACGAGAAGGAAAAGCCAGCCTGCTGGCCGATGCGTTGCAGCACGACAGCAACCTTCTCCTGATTGTAGTTGCCGCTGATGGTGCGTTCCAGAATAGGTTTGGGCCGCGACTGCCCCACAGCCAGACCCGGAATCATCAGCAAAAGAAAACACAATCTTCGCATCGTATCACTCTTGAGCGCAGCCCGCTCCGGTTAACACATAAACCTCCCCTTGCTTCTGGAGCGTAAGGCCCATGGTTTCGGCCAGAATATCCAGCACCGTATCGATATCTTCGTTATTGAAGTTGACCGTAATGGAACACGCCTTGAGCTGCTCATTGTCGAGGCGCACATCAACCCCATACACTTCGCCAATCAATTCAACCGCATCGCCCAGGGACGTGTTGTTGAACCGGAATATTCGGGTCTTGTAGGCAATCTTGTTGGTGTCTGCTTTCTCCACCCGACTAAAGGTGCGGGTTGTCTTATCAAACACACCCGATTCACCCGCGATCAGCCGCAACCCCGGATTATCCGATGAATAAAACGCCACTTCACCTTCGCTTACCAGCACTTCCACCACCGGGCTATCCGGAGAAGCGTTGACGTTAAATGCCGTACCAAGATCTCTTACAAACACACCCCCGGCTTCAATGACGAAGGGTTTCGTTTCATCATGACGAATAGTAAAGTACCCCTCGCCCTGCAGTCGGGCCGTGCGCTCACCGGTTCGCTTGTTGTACGAAAACTCCAGTTTGGTGCGCTTGTTGAGAAACGCCTGGCTCCCATCCGGTAGCGTATCCACTACGGTGCGCTCCGTGCTGGCCAACACCACCTGTTCAGGCGTATTCACCCATTGCCAGGTAATCCAGCCAGCGGTTATGATAACGGCAACTCCGGCTGCCACCCGAAGCGCAGGCCACAAGCCAACCAGGCTGCCACGGGATTGGGTATGCAAACGCGACTTCACCTTCTTCCACGCAGCCTCCACATCAACCTGAAGTTGACCTGAATCCGTTCCCGCTCTCTCATAAACCAACCGCATTTGCTCCAGAAAGCGAAGGTTATCGGGCCCCTGACGCACCCAGTCCTCCAGTTGAGTTCGTTCATCCGGTGAGGCCTCTCCCGTGAGAACCTTGCCAATCAAATCATCAATATCGTGCTTGCTCAACGCCAACTACCACCAATTTTTAAAGATTAATAAAATCAACACCAGATAATCGCTCAATTGCTCGCGCATCAATCGGAGTGCCTTGCCCATGTGGTTTTCCACCGTCTTCACCGAAATATCCAATTGGTCTGCAATCTCCTGGTATTTCAACTCTTCAAAGCGGCTAAGTTGAAAAACAAGCCGACACTGTTCCGGCAATGCACGCATGGCGGCAGCAATCCGCTGCTCCAATTCAGCCGCAGCAACCGCTTCGCTAACTGATTCATGGGAGACTTCCATCACCGCCAGTTCGTGCGCTACATGTTGCTGTTTGATCTTTTCGTGTTTGAGGGCATTCAGGCAGCTGTTGCGCACCGCGCGAAACAGGTATGACTTAAGTGAGCTTTGTATATCGAGAGCCCCGCGTTTGTCCCAGAGGTTGATAAATGTTCCCTGCACCACCTCCTCAGCTTCTTCGCGATCGCGCAAAAAAGTGTAGGCATACCGGCACAATGACTCGTAATGGGAGCGAAAGATCATTTCAAAGGCGGGTTCATTTCCTTCTTTCCAAGCGCTGATCACCTGTGCCTCTTGTTGTTCCACTGCCTTTTGCGATGCAGTGCAATTTACGGCTTTCAGGGTGTTGAGGTTATGACAATTCAGCGGGGCTTATCCCCTATTGGGCGCAGGCTTTATTGGTTAACCAGATGAAGGGTCCAGGCGGCATCGTACCTAATCTCCTGTTGATCAAGCATTTCGCGAATGGTTTCAAGGAAAAGATCCTGGTCTTTGGCGTCCACTGCGGCCTCCAGTTCATCAAGAAGCAATGGTCGCTGCTCAAGCAAAAAGAGCACCTGGCCCCGATAGTCCGCAAGGTGGGACTGCTGGTCGATCTTTTTGCGCTGCAGGCAGATGTCGCAGATGCCGCAGGTATTGAATGTATTCTCACCAAAATAGTTTTGAACCACCTGCATGCGGCAACGGACGTCCTGCGTAGCATACGCAGTCATTGCCTCTGTTTTTTTCTGATGCACCCGGTTGCGCTCCTGCAAATGCTCCACCCGGAGCGGCAATCGGTCGGCATCTTGCCGCGGCAACAGCCAGGTGATGGTTGGCGAATCAGAAGCCGGTTGGTATTGCATCAGTTGAAGCTTTCCCAATTGCACGAGGGCCGTGCGCACCTCCTCTTTTGATTGATGAAGTGCTTCGGCCAACTGAGCCTCCTGAATAACCAGATAATCAGCAAACAACTCAGCACCATAGAGGCGCAACAGCATTTTAATGAGCTTGTCGAAGTGCACGTTGGCCACCTGGAACTCGTAGAGACGTTTGTTGTCAACACTAATCATCAGGCGTGAGGGCCGGTAAAAGCCCTCGCTCAGTTGAATTAATCCCTCCTGCTCCAGCTTCTTTATCGCGGGATAGGCCGCTTGCGTCTTAAAGCCGAATCGCCTGCAAAATTCCTCAAGATCAAAATCGAACGAAACACCCTGCGCGGCACCCATAGCCAGTTGGTAAAAGTTCGCCAGCGCCTGGTAGATCTTCTTGAGGTAATCGATGGTGGGCTGTGCCTGGCCCGCCCGATGTTGCAACGCGGCCACATCTGCGTCATGAAAAATGAGCGTAGCGTAGGCGCGCTTTCCATCGCGGCCTGCCCGGCCTGCTTCCTGGTAATACGATTCCAGATCTTCGGGCATATCGAGATGGATGACCGCACGGACATCGGGCTTGTTAATGCCCATACCAAATGCATTGGTTGCCACCATTACGCGGCTATGATTGTTGATCCACTCCTGCTGACGCTCCTGGCGCTCGGTGTAGGTGAGCCCGGCATGGTAATACGTGGCGCTGATCTTTTGCTTTTGCAACTGGCGGGCCAACGACACGGTTCCTCTCCGCGACCGCACATACACAATGGCGGGTCCCGGCACTTTCTTCAGGATATCAAGCATTTGCTTTTCCTTCTGCTCAGTGTGGCGGACCACCAGCGAAATGTTATCGCGCGCAAAACTGCGCTGAAACAGTTTTGGATTTTTCAGCATCAGGTAGGTGATGATATCCTGCCGCACCGGCTCGGTGGCAGTTGCTGTAAGAGCAATCAACGGCACGGCTGGTTTCACCTCCCGCAAACGGTGAATCTCCAGGTAAGGCGGACGAAAATCATGACCCCATTGGGAGATGCAGTGCGCCTCGTCCACCGCAATGAGTGACACAGGCATGTTCGGAAACCTTTTAACAAACAGATCAGTCTGCAATCGCTCGGGGGAAACATAGAGAAAGCGCAGTTTGCCATACACGGCCCGATCGAGGGCAATATCAATCTCGTGCGCGCTCATGCCTGAGTGCACGGCTACCGCCTCGATGTGGCGTCTGCGCAGTTGCTGCACCTGATCCTGCATCAAGGCGATTAGGGGTGTAATGACCAGACACAGGCCTTCTTGTTGCAGCGTGGGTACCTGAAAACACACGGACTTCCCTCCGCCTGTGGGCAGTAACGCCAACACATCGTGGCCCTGTAGAACAGCATCGATGATCTCAGCTTGCGGAGGCCGGAAAGAACTGTGTCCGAAATAGTGTTGAAGAATGGCTGCCGGGGTGGCCATCACCAGGTGATCTTCTCTTTTGCCAGGAAAGCCGCAATTCCCCGCTTGCAATCTTCAGCCGAACGCGCACGGGCATTCATGCGGGCAGCATAGTCGAGTGCCTCCTCCAGGGGCAGCGATTGCACCTGGGCGATCATTTGCCGGGTGAGTGCCAGCGACTGTTGTGAGTTTTGCTCAATCAGTTGCGAGGCAAATTGTACCACTTCCGCTTCCAACCGCTCGGCCGGTACCACGCGGTTAATCAGACCGATTTGCGCAGCTGCCTCTGCTGTTATCACATCACCGGACAACAACAGTTGCCGGGTCTTTTGCTCACCCAACTTGCGCAGCAAAAACACCATTACAATAGCCGGCACGAAACCGATTTTTACTTCCGTGTAACCAAACCGTGCCTGCGGAACGGCAAACGTAAAGTCACATACCGTTGCCAAACCACAACCGCCCGCCAGCGCATGCCCTTGCACCTGCGCAATAATCACTTTCGGCAGCGTGTAGATTTTCAGAAACAAATCTTTAAGCCGGGAGGAATCCTGATAGTTCTCTTCCTCCGAGAAACTCTGCATCTGCCGGAGAAATGCCAGATCGGCCCCGGAGCAAAAGGCATCACCGTTTGCCTTCAGCACAATCACCTTCGCGCCATCGTCCCGCACCGCCATATCCAGAGCCTCTTGCACCGCAATGACCAGCTCGGGGCTTAGCGCATTGCGCTTGTCCGGCCGGTTAAGGGTAATGTACCCGATGCGCTTTTCCGAATGGTAGTTAACGATGCTCATCTAATCAAATAATTGAAAGGCCCCTTGCCGCGTAACGGCATGAACGCGGCCGAGGCTGTCCTCCTCTAACAATCGTGAAATATACCATTCCGGATTGGTGCCATCCAATACCAGCCTTTGATACCTGACTTTTTCATCAAGCTCTTTCAAGGACCGGATCGATCGGTCGCGCACCACCACAACATCAACCGAGTCGATTTCACCTTGCCATTTGCTGTTGCCCAGCAACAGGATTCGCCTTTGCCCAAGTGCAAGCAAGGCCGACTGGCCCTCTTGCCAATACTGTGTGGAGGCCTGAGCAACCCCATGCCGCAATCGATTAGGTTGAATATGGAACCTCATCCGATCATCGTCCGCTGCCAGCGCAGAGTCGCCCCAAAAAGCAGATTTACCGTGATCAATCCATTCTAGCGCACTAAACCCGCCTACCCGATAGACCGTGAGCACGCGGACCGACACCTCAGTTTGGGCATGAATCCATTGCGTTACCGCTAGCACGGATGCAATCAGGGCTGCTCCATACATCCAACGGAGACTGCGAAATTCAACAAAGAAGATGATCGCCAGCAACAAGCCGATGATCAGCCAGCACTGAAAGGTGGTCAGGTGGATATTCTGAATCAGGCTGACCGGAAGTTGCTCAACCCATACTACTGCCGTGTTCAGAATCTGAACAAGCACCTGCACCAACCATCCAACCGCACTTGCCACGGGTGAGAGCCAACTCACCAGGAGTAAGCCTACACCCCCAATGAGAATAGCCGTTGACAAGGGTATGACAAACAGGTTTGAGAAAAGAAAATACAGGGGGAACTGATGAAAGTAGAGCATGCCCAGGGCGAAGGTGGCCAGTTGAGCGGCAAGTGAAATGCACGAGATCTTCCACACCCAGTCGAGCACGGGGTTTTCAATTTCCCAAAGGTCATAGAGGGGCTTTTGAAGGTAAACGATGCCCAGCACGGCCAGGTAGGAAAGCTGAAATCCCACGGACATGATCATGAATGGATCGTAGAGCAGCAGCACGAAGGCGGAGGCCGCCAGCGTATTGTAGATGTTGGTGGCGCGCCCGAACGGGCGCGCCACCGCCACAAAGCTGAACATGGTAACCGCCCGAAGCACAGAAGGCGACAAGCCTGTAACAAACGCAAAGCCCCACAACAGAATCAGGCTGACCAGCGCCACCCACCAGCGGCTGCCGGCAAATCTTTCCAGGGGCTTCATCAACAGCAGAATAATGCCGTAGAGAATGCCCACGTGTAAACCCGACACCGCCAGTACATGCATGGCGCCACTGGCCGCGTAGGCATGTTGCAGATCGGTATCAATGCCATCGGTCACACCCAGCACCAGCGCCACAGCAATTGCCTGTTCGCGTTCTCCGGAAACATGCAGTCGAAGAATATCGGTACACCAGGCACGCGCCACGTGCGCATAGTAAAGCAAACCTTGCCGGGAGCGCTGCTCCAGCAATTGCCACTCGCCCGGCCTTACAAAATGCTGATGATATATGTTCTGGAAGCTGAGGTAACGCTTAAAATCAAATTCGCCCGGGTTTTGCGGTGGCATTAACTCAGTTGGCCTGCCCTTTAACAAAATGCGGTCGCCATACTGCAGGCGGGCGGTGTCTTTGCGGCTGATGTACAGGTTCACCCGCCCGTGGGCGTTTTGCCAGGCGCCCTTCAGCACCTGAATAACTTCAACCTTGTATTTGATGCTCTTATTACGTTCCTGAGGACCTCCAACTACCACGGCCTTGTAGGCGCGCACGGAATCGGCACCAGCAAGCAGGTGAGCCGGCTGGTTGGAATGGCTGGAGTTGTAAACGTGGAGGTAGCCAAATGCCGCTACCGCAAGCAAGCCGGCAGTACCAATAACGATTCGTTGCCGCGGAAAGCGAAGTGCCAGAAAAAAGAAAAGAAGAGTGAGCGCCAGCGCCAGCACCACTCGCGTGGTCACATTCAAATGCGGCTGATAGATACCTAGCAGGATGCCCGCCACGAAAAACGCGGCAATGCGCACCATGGCATAGGGTATCCAGCGGAACATGATTACCTACCTCACAAGTCCGCAATTAGCCTTGCCACGTCTTGTTCGAGCTCATCGAGATTTCGAACGACAATACCATACAAAACTTCATCCGAGACAACATCGTAACCGTGAATAATTCGGTTGCGAGTGTCAATGATCTTACGCGCATTAGGGATGACGATGTGTGGCCGCGCCTTCGTCACTCGACTGATAGCCTCTCCGATAATCTCAAGGTTGCGTTCCACAGCACGCTTTGTTTTAACATCAGACCGAAACCAGTCAAAATTAAACTTCTCTGGCAGAAACGACCTAATCTCGCGGATGGCCTTTTGAACGTCCAGCAACCATGCCTTGACATCAGGCTCCATAAAGCATGACTTTGCTGGCGTCTATTGATTTCTTGAGCGCCTGGTTTCGTAACGCCCGTTCCTCCAAAAGATCAACCGGGCGATCAAACAGGTTTTGCAGGGCAAACTTGAAGGTGAAATAGTTCTCGGCATATTCTAACGGATCGTCCGAGACAAAATCTACAAGCAAATCAATATCGCTGCCGGGTTTCGCCCTGCCGGTTACAACCGAGCCGAACGCATGAAGCTTTTTCACCTTGTTCTCCCGACAGAGAGCCACCAACCGATCAATATAAGCGTTCAAGTAATTCACCGGTCAAATATACTCAATGATCCAATCTGAAGCGGCTACCCAAGTACTGCTGAACCCGACTGCGCGCTCGCCTGTCCTGAAAAGCCACCTTATCCCTTCTTGTCTCCAGGCTTTTCCCCCGCCTTTGCCTTCGCCTCCTCGGCCATTTGTTGCAGCTCGGTGGCGGTTTTGCCTTTCAAATACTCAGGCAATTCCATACCCGCCATGTTGAATAGCTCTTGCAAGGGCGGCACAGACTTATATAATCCGGAAATAAAGTTAGCTGTAGACGTCTTACCATCAGCACTTGTGCCAGCTCCGCCATCCCACACGGTCAGTTTGTCGATCTTGATATTCTTGATGGCCTCGGTCTGCAAACGCACCAGCTCAGGCAGTTTATCCACAATCAGGAGCAACACAGCATCGCGCGCATTATCGCCCGAAGCTTTGACAATTTGCTGCAAGCCCTGGGCCTGCTTGGTGAGAATCTCGTACATACCGCGAGCCTCGGCCTCCAGTTTGGCATAAATGGCATCGGCCTCACCCTTGGCACGTTCGCGCAGTTTCTCGGCTTCGGCCTGCGCTTCAATAATAGCTTTCTGTTTCTGAATTTCAGCCGCCACTACAATGTTGGCATTCTGCGAAGCACGTTCACGTTCAGCACGCGCGGCTTCTGCGCGTTGTTCTGCCAGGTAGGCTTCTTCCAGTGCTTTTGCGGACTGTACCTTTTCAGCCGCGATGGCTTTCTTCAAGGCTTCGGCTTCGCGTTCCCTCCGCTCGGCATCCGAGTTAGCAATGGCAATCTTGGATGTATTCTCGCCTTTCACAGCCAGCGCATTCGCTTCGGCTGACTTGATACGCGTATCGCGCTCCGCTTCCACTTTACCAATCTGCTCATCGCGCTTGGCACCGGCAATCAGGACTTCCTTGTCTTTGATCGTTACGGCCACCTGCGTGTCGCGATCGCGCACCATTTCGGCCACTTTGATGTCGCGCTCCTTCTCGGCTTCCGTCTTACCGATATCACCCAGTCGTTCCTGGTCAGCCACACGAATTTTTGCTTCGTTGATCGCCTTAGCGGCCGCCTCTTTACCGAGGGCGGCAATGTAACCGCTTTCGTCTTTGATGTCGGTAATGTTTACGTTGATCAGCTTCAAGCCGATCTTCTTCAACTCCGACTCCACATTGTGCGAAACATTCTGCAAAAACTTGTCGCGGTTGGTGTTGATCTCCTCAATATCCATCATGGCTACCACGAGGCGCATTTGGCCCACAATAATATCGTGCGCCAGGGCGTGCACATCCTGCCGCTGAAGGCCCAGCAAGCGCTCGGCAGCATTTTCCATCACGCCCGACTCCGTTGAGATACCCACGGTAAACTTGGACGGCACATCCACGCGGATGTTTTGCTTACTGAGGGCATTGGTCAGATTTACCTCTATCGAAATCGGAGTGAGATCCATAAAGGAATAATCCTGAAACACCGGCCAGATAAAGGCAGCGCCACCGTGAATACATTTGGCAGAGCCGCCACCGCCAACTTTTCCATACACCACCAGCACGCGATCGGACGGGCAGCGTTTATAGCGCCTTAGTACCGAAACAATCAATACAAATGCGAAGAGTGCAACCAGCAGAAGGATTGGAAGAAAACCACCCATAAAAACAAGATTAAATTTTTAAAGTAATGTAACTAAGAGAATATTGTCGCCAATGACTTTAGAGACTTTAACCAACTTACCCGTAGGGATGTCAGCCGCATCGTCTGTCATGGCATCGAGGGTGCGCAACGCACCGCTTACTTTCACTTGTATTTTACCCATACCCCCGCGGGCCGACTGGATAACCAGATACACTTCAGCCGTTTGCCCAACTGCCTTTTCAATGTTCATCGTGCCATCTGCCCCCGCTTTGGAGAGCAAATAGAATAAGCCACCCATCAGGCCCATCATAGCCGCACCGGCCACCGTTGCCGCTACCATGCTCACCAGCACGGAAGAACCTGCGTTGATGCTGGCGATGCCCGTCCAACCGAAAATGGTGAAAAACCCCACCATATTCTTAAGTGTAAAGAACTGAAAACCAGCGCCATGGTCAGCCTCGATTTCGGCATCAGAAGTGGGCAGATCATCGGGAGAATCGGCTCCTAAAAAGGACGTAACCAATTGAAGGAGAAAGAAAACCGTAAACGGAATAGCGACACCCCAATAGATTTTCAGCACAAGGCTCAGGCTACCCCACCATTCATTAAATGCATCCATAAACCAGTAATGACAGGTGTAAATTACTGGTTAATTCATGAATTGACAACTCGGAAGGTAACCGCAAAAAAAGAGCCGCGATGTTCGACCGCGGCCCATTTTATGTCTTGGTTTGTAGTTCGTTACACGTACTGGTTCAGCATCACCGGCATCACCAGCATCAGAATATCTTCGTTCTTATCTTTTTCAGCGGGCAACAACACACCGGCTTTGTTCGGAGCCGACATATTTAACCTTACTTGTTCACCTTCGAGGTTGCCCAGCATCTCAACCAGAAAACGCGCATTGAATCCAATCTCAATGTCTTCACCCTCATGCTCGCACGAAAGCCGCTCGTTGGCTTCGTTGGAGAAATCCAGGTCCTCGGCTGATACTTGTAATTCGCTGCCGGTTATTTTCAACCGAACCTGGTGGGTAGTTTTGTTGGCGTAGATGGAAATACGCTTAAGTGATCCTAAGAAATCAGCCCGGCTGATCGTCATCTTGATCGGGTTTTGACCCGGGATGACATTCTCATAATCCGGGAACCGCTCATCGATGAGGCGGCAGATCATACGGATGTTTCCGAATTTGAAGAACGCATTCGACATGTTGAAGTCGATGCTTACATCGGTATTCTCGATGGGCAGCGTGGCCTTCAGCAGGTTCAGCGCCTTACGGGGAATAATGATGGCATTGCCGTTCTCCGACTTCACGTCCGTTCTGCGGTAGCGTACCAGACGGTGACCGTCAGTGGCTACAAACGTGGTATTCTTCTCGCCCAGGTTCACATACACACCCGTCATAGCCGGGCGAAGTTCATCACTGCTGGTGGCAAAAATGGTGCTGTTGATGGCGTGCGAAAGTACCTGCGAGGAAATTGCGGCCGAAAAATCCTGCGACACGCTCGGCACTTTAGGGAAATCGGTTGCATTTTCGCCAGCCAGTTTGTAGCGGCCATTATCCGAACTGATTTCAATGGCGTACGAAGTTTCATCAATCGAAAATGTCACCGGCTGGTCTGGAAGATTTTTGAGCGTATCCAGCAGAATACGGGCCGGCACGGCTATGCTGCCTTTCTCCTTCGACTCCACGTTGATTTCGGTAATCATGGAGGTTTGAAGGTCGGACGCAGTAACGGTCAACGTGGTTTTGTTGACTTCAAAAAGGAAATTTTCAAGGATGGGAACTACCGGGTTGGTGGTAATCACTCCGTTTATTTGCGACAGCTGCTTGAGCAGGTAGCTGGAGTTAACAATGAACTTCATCGGAACGTAGTGGTTTTTAGATTGTCGGCAAATTTAGGGGGATTTTTGAGAATACATACCCTCGCCAAATGCATTATTGCGGCCTCCTTTGCAGGGCCGTACGCGTGGTGAGCAGCAACCGGCCCCGAAGCGCATTAAACAGCACGGCCTCCCCTTGCCAGCGTCCGATTTTCGAGTTCGATCCATCGGGGTTTGCCCACACCTCCAACTCGTATGCCCGGCCCGCAAGGTCTTCAACTGAAATCTTTACCTCCGGGCTGCGGTACTGAAACAGACTATCGTGCGATCGATCGGGCGAAAGGATTTGGTCTGCCTGCAAAAGCGAGATGGCATCCAGGTATTCATTCATGCGCGCAGTGTCGGTGGGCATGTCCGGAACGGTAAACACTCCATTCACAGACTGGATTGTAAAATCATTTGCCTCCCTGGGGAAGGTGGCCCGCAGCGACCGAAAATTCTGCCAGTTGAAGTTGAAGATTCTTCTATCGCGCCACGCGGCTGTCGTTTGCCGAAAGATGGCTGAGACATCCACGCGGTAGCCGGGCAGCGTTACCAGTTCGGGTATCGGGTATTCTTCGCTCACAAAATACGTGGGCGAACTGCTGCTTACCCGGAAATCAACCGTGCGGCCATCCGCTTCGCTTAACCGAACATGAACGCCCTCCTGCTGGATACTGTTGCGCAGGGAATCCGCACGCGAAGCCTCAGCCGGGCGTTTCGTCTCCACCTGGGCCAGCGTAGCAAAAAACACCGTGATCATCTGCCGGTCGGCTGGCCAGGCTTGATTTACCTGCCAGCGTGTTCCGTCAAACTCAAGATGAACCGTATCTTGAGCTGATTGTAATTCTACCTTCGAGATCCGGGTAGCATCGGGTATCGCAAACTTGCTGCGATCGGCCGTTTCCTGCATTTCGCTCCGGTATTCCCAACCCTCCCACGCCAGCACCGCCACCAGCAAAATGCCGGACGTAATCAGACCGCGAATGTTTTTTTGCCGCTGCGTCATAAGGTAACAGAAGCGTACCTCCTCTTACGCCAGAAATGACGAACCACGCCCAGCACCAGGACAAGCAGGAGTGGCAATGCCACGTTTACCAGTTGCCAAAAGGCTTTCTCCGATTCAATTTTCTTTTTATCCAGCGGCCGAAGCTTCACTTCCTTGGCGCGCGAGGCGATCAATCCATTTTCATCTGCCAGATAGGCCACGGTATTCACCAACAGATCGGCATTGGCGAACGTATACCGCGAGAACGGCTCGTACCCAAGCGGCTGTGGTTCTCCCGTCCGCTGACTTATCTCATTCCGCGCGAGGTCACCATCGGCCACCACAACCATTTTCGTTGGCTTGCTTTTTTCGGCACGATCTCGTTCATCTGCGCCAGCCGGCACAAACCGGTTTCGATAGAGGGACGTGAACTCACCTTCGAGCAAATAAGCTACCGGAATCCTGCCCGATTGAAAATTTTCGGGGCGCAGTTGCTGCCTCAGATCGTTCACACTTACGTTCACCGGTGCACTGATCTTGCGCGAATACTCTGACGTCATCATCAACGGTGTTTTTCGAACACCCTCGGCCTTCACCGTATCTACCGAGGAAGCAAACCGAAACAGTGCGGCATCCAGGTTGCGGGTAATGGGATGGTTGGCGTACTGATTGACCAATGGCCAGAAGGGCCACTCCATGGGCACGATTCGCGGCCGTCCGTTAAGTTCGCCAATAGCAATTGGATAACTGGCGGCTACCCGATCCTGAACAAGATCGGGGTTGATGCGAATACCATAGCGGAAAAGCTGGTCATCGAGGTTGGTGGTGTACGGAAAAGCGAAGTAATTCTCACGCGAAGCGCTGTCCATCGTGGCATCCAGCCGATCGATCAGCCATAGCACCCGTCCGCCTTTCATAATGTACTGATCAAGGCGGTATTTATCCAACTCGGAAAAACTAACAGTGGGCTTGGCGACCACCAGCACGGCAGGTGGAGATGAAGCCAGTTCATCGGCTCGCACTTCGCTCACGTCAAACTGGGCTGCCAGCGCCTGCCACGCCCCTTGTGCTGCATCACCGGTTAATTCATTGTGGCCAGTCAACCAGCCCACGCGACTGACATCGGTGGCTGCAAGCTGCGCCAATGCCTTTGAAAATTCATACTCAAGATTTTCGATGGACTGATTCAGAACCTCCTGCGAGTTTTGACTACGGTTGCCCTTCAGCAACATAACCGGGATCTCGGAGTTGCCCACAGAAATAATCGCTCCGGGAAACACAAACTTCTCTTTGCGTGAGCTGCCCGTGCCTTCAATCACGTTGAGGGGTTGGATACCCTTTCCGGCCAGCGCGGCCATATACTCCTGCCTTGCCTTTTCGCTGGCCGCGGCCGCAGGGTCGGTAAACAAGACCTGTACGCGGTTGCCTGAGTAGATCCGAAATTCATTCAGCGTTTCGCGCACCGCCTGCTGTAAGCGAGCAAAGCCGGGATTGAGATCCCCTGCCAGAAACACTTCCACCTGAACAACATCATCCAGGTTCTGCAACAATTCGCGGGTCTGTGGTTTTATGGTATACCGCTTCTCTTCCGTTAGATCAACCCGAAAAAAAACATCAGATAAAACAACTGAAGCCAAAACCACGACTAGCAGGGCGTTTACCAGCGAGAGGCCATCACCGGTCCGTTGCGTTTCCATCCACGGGCCGGCTTCCCAATGGCGCGTACGAAGTGTCAATCGGGTGAGTGCCAGCAGCAGAAAAATGACCGAGCCGAAATAAAACACATCGCGGGAGTCGATAACACCGCGGCTCAGGCTTTGGTAGTGTTCCATCAATCCGAGTTGGCGAATGAAAAGATGGGCCTGCCCACCGGTAATGAGGCCGGCCAGCAAATCGAAACCCGAGAAAAACACATAGCAGCCAAACGCGGCCAACACAAACGAAATGATCTGATTGTGGGTAGTGGCGGATGCCAGCAAGCCGATGGCAGAAAAAACGGCAGCCAGCAGAAGCAAGCCGATGTACGAGCCAACCGTGCCCGCCACATCAAGATTACCAACGGGATTCCCCAATCGGTAGAGCGAGAAGACATATACCACCGTGGGTAGCAACGCCAAGAGGGCGAGTGAAAAAGCCGCCACGTATTTGCCCAGCACAATCGAGGTTTCCGAAACGGGTTTGGTCAGGAGCCATTCCAGTGTGCCCAACTTTCGCTCTTCCGCCAGCGACCGCATGGTAATGGCGGGTATCAGGAATAACAACACATAGGGAGCAACAGCGAAAAATGATCCCAGGTCGGCAAAGCCGAAATCGAGAACCGAACTATCCGGGAAAACCCACACCAGCAGACCGGTGCAAATGAGGAACACACCCATCACCACATAGGCAATGAGCGAATTCAGAAAGGCCGCCATTTCTTTTCGAAAAACCTGAATCATGTGGCGGCATGGGTAAGTTGCTGAAATAGATTTTCCAGGTTATTCTCCTCCATCCGCAATCCTACAATCGTAAACTGATGGTCGGCAGCCCAGCGGAACAAATCGGCACGAAGGTCAACCCCTGCCAGGGGTACAATCCGAAACGAAGTGGGCGTCAGTTCTTCTACCCGATCGATGCCCGGCAACGAAATGGAAATTTTAACGGGTTGCTGAAAATCTACCACCACGGTTTGTGCCGGTGCATGTTCACTGATCAGCTGGCGCCAGTTGCCATCGGCCACCAATTTCCCCTGGTTAATCACCAACACGCGCTCGCACAACGCCTGTACTTCCTGCAAAATATGCGAACTGAACAATACCGTCTTATTTACACTCACCTCTTTTATCAGCCTGCGGATTTCCAGAATCTGGTTGGGATCAAGACCACTGGTTGGCTCATCCAATATCAACACCTGCGGGTCGTGGAGCAGCGCCTGCGCCAGCCCCACCCGCTGGCGGTAGCCTTTCGACAACGACTCGATCTTTTTGCTTTGTTCGCGTTCGAGACCACAACGACCGATCATATCATCAACACGCGATTGAAGATTGCGGCCACGCAAACCATGGAACGACCCCGACAGGGCGAGGTATTCGCGCACGTACAAGTCAAGGTAGAGGGGATTGTGTTCAGGCAGATAACCGATCAACTGCTTTACCTTCCGGGGATCACGACTTACCGATAATCCATTTACCCAGGCTTCGCCTGACGAAGGCGACCAATACCCCGTAAGTATCTTCATGGTCGTGGATTTGCCCGCGCCATTGGGGCCGAGAAAACCCACAATCTCGCCCGGCTGCAACGTAAACGAAACCTGATCAACCGCCCGTTGGGTGCCGAAGATTTTGGTGACATGCTGAACCGAAACGGCCATAACGGGCGCAAACTTACTATTAAGTGTCTATTTGAACGTTTGGGATAAGCTTTTTTGGATGTTTTGGTAAATGTTTTGTTAACGGAGAACCGGGCCGGCACTTACCTTCTTTACTTTTGGCTCATAAATTGCGATCCGTTTTACTGTCAACATGTTTATGCGCGCGTTACTCATTCTTTTGACCTTCTCGTCTCTAACCGCTGCCGGCCAAAACGGCTACCAGATCGACTTTGTGGTGAAGGGCTGGAAAGACACCACGGTGAACCTTGGTTATTACATGGGCGAAGGCACCTACCTGAAGGATACAGCCCGCGTCAACAGCAAGGGCGCATTCCGTTTTGATGGCAAGCAGAAGCTTCCGCAAGGTGTGTACTTCCTGGTGATGAACAAGACTAAGTTGTTTGATATCGTCATCGGTGAACAGCAACAATTTCGAATGGAAACCTCGGCCGATGACCCGATCCGAAACATGGTGGTGACAGGCGATACCGACAACAAGATTTTCTTCGACAACCTGCGCCACAACGGAGAGCGGCATCAAGAAGCCGAACCCTTTATCAAAATCCTGAACGACAGCACGCTGAAGCCCGATCAGAAAAAAGATGCGCGCGAAGCCTTCAACCGGGTGAACGAGAAAGTGGTGATTTACCAGGACAAACTGGTCGATCAATACCCCAAATCCGTTACCGCCCGCGTACTGAAAGCTATGCGGCCATTAAAATCGCCCGAGCTACCGAAAAGGCCAGACGGGCGTGCGGACTCCAGCTACCTGCTGAAGTACTACCGCGAACATTTCTTTGATGACTTTGATCTGGCAGACGATGCTTTGCTCCGCCTGCCGCGTCCGTTTTATGCCGAGAAAATAAAGGAGTATCTGGAGCGCCTCTACGCGCCCCAGCCGGATACCATCATGCACGCCATCCATTTCATGGTGAACAAAGCGAAGAAGAATCCGGAGACGTACAAGTTCCTGGTTTGGAACTGCCTGTACAACTATCAAAATCCTGAAATCATGGGTTTGGATGCCGTGTACGTGCGGTTGTATGACGAGTACTTCGCTTCGGGTGAAATGGACTATTGGATCGACAAGAAACTGAAGCAGAATGTAAAAACGTATGCCGATCGTTTGCGGCTTAGCCTCATTGGCAATACCGCGCCCAACCTGATTATGCAGGATGAAAACCAGCAACCCCGGTCGATGTACGACATTAAAAAGAAGTACACCGTCCTCTTCATTTTTGATCCCGATTGCGGCCACTGCCGGCAGGAAACTCCTAAGCTTGTTGAGTTCTACAACAAAAACAAAGTAAAGCTTGATGTTGAGATTTATGCCGTGTCGGTGGATACGTCAATGAAAAAAATGCGCGACTTCGTTAAGGAATTCAAGATGACGTGCATTACCGTGAATGGACCCCGCACCTACGTAGGGCATCACCAAAAACTGTACGATGCCGAAACTACGCCCACGCTTTACGTGATCGACAACAAACGAAAGATCATCGCGAAAAAGCTGCCCGTGGAGAAACTGGAAGAATTTTTGGCCCGCTACGAAAGTTTTCAAAAGCAGGGCACACCTCCCGCTAAAACCCAGTAAACGGGATAAAAGGCGGGATTTTTACAATTTTTTACACGCTTCATGCAACTATTTGGCCGGGTACGAGTATCTAATACACGTAACCCAACCCTGCCATGGCCTTGTTCGACCTGTTTGGAAAGAAAAAGAAAGAGTTAAAAGCCTCCTGCCCCATCACCAAAGAGCCGATTGAGCCGGGCTTTGGCTACATGTTGACAACAGCCCAGGTCATTTCCTCTCAAAAGTATTGGGACATGGTGATGACGGAGCCTGAAACGCTTTCATACACGGTCTCTCATTTTAATAATCAGGCCAGCGGAACACAGATGCGCTCCATGATTTTTGAAAAGTTTGCGGGAATTGGCAAGCCGTGGATCGTCTCCGATTCAGTTATCGCCTACTTCGATGTAGACCGGTCAGCCGCCCGGCAGGATGCGAAGAAATGGTGGGAAACGGAAGGCCAGCATCAGCCCGCCAACGCAGGTCCTGCAGCTGAGCACCTGCCCGCAGATGCGTTTCAAACTTTCCGCGACTACGCGATATTGGAAGCAGGCCGGCAACGCGCGAGCGCTACACGCGCAGCCTAATTGGCCCGCTCAATTGTGAACTGAACCAGTTGCTGCAGCGACTGGCGGTAGACGGAATTCGGATAGCGATCAAGAATGGCAAGTGCCTGCCCGTAGTACTCCGACATTTTCTGGCGGGCGTAATCAATACCGCCCGATTGCTTAACAAAGTCGATTACCTCGCGCACCTTCTTCGGCTTTTCGGATTCGCTCCGCACAATACCAATGATTCTGCGCTTTTCCCAGAACCCCGCATTCGCCAGGGCATAAATCAGGGGCAACGTCATTTTCTTCTCTTTGATGTCGATGCCCACCGGTTTTCCGATCTCATCGTCACCATAGTCAAACAGGTCATCTTTGATTTGAAAGGCCATGCCCACGGCTTCACCAAATTTTTTCATATCGGCCACCACCTCCGGGGCTGCGCCCGATGAACTGGCACCCACGGCACAACACGAAGCGAGCAGCGATGCTGTTTTTTGCCGGATTACTTCGTAGTAAACCGCTTCATCAATATCAAGCTGACGGGCCTTTTCCATTTGCAGCAGCTCGCCCTCGCTCATTTCCCGAACGGCATGCGTAACAATTTCGAGCAAGGTGTATTCTTTATGCTCCACGGATAAAATCAACCCGCGCGACAGCAGAAAATCGCCTACCAAAACGGCAATTTTGTTTTTCCAGAGTGCGTTAACCGAAAAGAATCCTCTCCGGTAGTTGGCATCATCGACCACATCATCATGCACGAGAGTAGCCGTATGCAGCAATTCGATCAGGGATGCCCCGCGAAAAGTAGACTCGGTGATGCGCCCGCAGAGGCCAGCGCTGAGAAACACAAACATCGGGCGCATCTGCTTGCCTTTGCGCTTCACGATGTAGTTCATGATTTTATCCAGCAACAGTACGCGCGTTTTCATGGACGCCCGAAACTTGGTTTCGAACTCGTCCATCTCGCGGGCGATGGGTGCCTTGATATCGTCCAGTTTGAGTGCCAACGGAAGTGCAAGTATACATATAAACAGCCGCCACGCTGATGAGTTTTACGCTCGAAAACCCCATTCTCTCGAAGGTTTTTTCTAATTTTCGACCCAATGAAGTTGATGGATCAACGTTGGGAGCAACTCCTGTTCGTCATTTCGGTGCTGGCCGTAGCAGTGGTGGTGTCGCGCATTCTGCGATTTGTCATTGGCCGGTTTATCCGGGGCGCTGCACAAAAGCTGAAGGTTGACCCCACCCGCTACAATTTTTTCAAGAATGCGGCCGACTTCATCATCTATTTAACGGCTTCCATTATCATTTTCCGGTCTATTCCGTACTTCCGCACCGTGGGCACCACACTGCTCGCCAGTGCCGGTGTTCTGGCGGCCATTGTCGGTTTCGCGTCACAGTCGGCCTTTTCCAACATCATCAGCGGATTTTTCCTGGTTATCTTCAAACCCTTTCGCGTAGGCGACCGCGTACGGGTAGGCCAGCATTACTCAGGCGATGTTGAGGACATTACATTGCGTCATACGGTGATCAAAGACTTTGAAAACCGCAGGGTGGTAATCCCCAACAGCGTAATCAGCAACGAAACGATCATCAATTCCAGCATCACCGAAGAAAAGGTGTGCATGTTTGTCGAAATACCCTTTGCCTTTTCTACTGATATCAACAAGGTGTTCAGCATCATGCAGGAGGAATCGATGAAACATCCCCTGTATACTGACAACCGTACACCGGCCGAAGTGCAGCGCGGTGATCACCCGGTTACCACCAAGGTAATTAACATCAACGAAACCGGGCTTGTTGTGCGCGCCTGGGTATGGGCCCGAAACCCCAACGAGGGCTTCGATCTGAAATGCGATCTGTTCAAACAAATTCAGGAACGATGCCTCCGTGAAGGTATTGAAATCGCCTACCCGCACCGCACGCTTATTTACCGCAACCAACCTGTCACCGACTGATGGCCAAACGAGGAAGAGCAAGACGGAAACTGATCAACGAGCCCCTGCCGCCACCCAGTCAAAACCGGGTGATTCTGGAGTTGATACAATACAACGAAAAAGAGTATGGCAAGCATGCCGACCTTCACCTGGACGAAATGCTGCCGTACTTTAAGCCGAATTGGGTGAATTGGTTTAACGTGGACGGCCTCCACGACCACACGATTATCAACAAGCTGGGCGAGCATTTTTGCCTGCATGGTCTGTTGCTGGAGGATATCATCCAGGAACATCAGCCGAAAGCCGAAGAGTACGAGGACTACCTGTTCTTTACGCTCAAGATGTTGTACAAGATTGACAACGGCCGCATCGACTACGAGCAAATCAGCTTTGTTCTGGGGCGCGATTACCTACTCTGCTTTCAGGAAAAGGAAGGCGACTTGTTTGATGGTTTTCGCGATCGCATCCGATTGGATCAGGGACGCGTGCGCAGGCGAAAAGCCGATTACCTGCTCTATCGGCTCGTGGATATCATTGTCGATAACTACTACACCATACTGGATGCGCTCGGTCAACAGATCGAAGAAGTTGAAGATGACGTGTACGAAAACCCGACCATCGAGGAGTTCCGGAAGATTCAGAAAATCAAGAAGGAGCTTATTTTTCTCCGCAAAGCCCTTTACCCGCTGCGCGATGCGCTGAGCAAAATCATCAAAAACGACTCGGGCTTTATCGAGCAACAAACGATCCGGTACTTTGCAGATGTATACGACCACGTCATTCACCTGGTAGACTCGCTGGATACGTACAAAGACCTGACCAGCGGCCTGATGGATATTCACATCAACAACCTGAATACACGCACCAATCAGGTGATGAAACTGCTGACTATCATCTCGGTTATATTCATTCCCCTCACGTTCATCGTGGGTGTGTATGGCATGAATTTCGACTTTTTGCCCGAGTTGCACTACAAATGGAGTTACCCCATTCTGTGGGTGATCATGGTGGGCATCGTTGTGTTGATGCTCGGCTATTTCAAATTCAAAAAATGGTTTTAACTTTCGGGTTACCAACCACCTACCTGCATGCTCTCGTACTTCTTCGAAGGCCTCGCCTTCCACTTTGCTGACCTGATTATTGGTTTTGTTATTTTGATCAAAGGGGCCGATTTCCTCGTGGGGGGTGCCTCCTCTGTGGCTAAGCGGTATGGGATTTCCAACCTCGCCATCGGCCTTACGGTTGTTGCCTTTGGCACATCCATGCCCGAACTGATCGTAAGCCTTCTGTCGGCATTAGACGGCAAAAACGATGCCTCGTTCGGTAACGTAATTGGCAGCAACAATTTCAATCTGTTGTTTATTTTGGGCATTGCCGGCCTTATTTACCCGCTGGTTGTGCAGCGTAACACGGTGAAGTACGAAGTGCCACTCTCGATTTTAGCCGCTGCCGTACTGTTTCTGCTGGTGAACGACACCATGCTTTTCGGGGCCGAAACTAACATCCTAAGCCGCTGGGATAGCATTCTGCTGCTTGTTCTTTTTGTAGCCTTTTTAGCCTACATCTATCGCACGATGAAGCAGACTACCGACCTCAGCGAAGGTGATGATATTAAAATTTACGCTATGGGGCTTTCGCTGGGTATGGTGGCAATCGGCTTAGCGATGCTGATTGGCGGGGGTACTACTGTGGTGAACAGCGCCATTGCTATTGCGCAAACCTACGGCCTGAGCGAAAAGATTATCGGACTCACGATCCTGGCCGCAGGTACGTCATTACCTGAACTGGCCACGTCAGCTGTTGCCGCCTATAAAAAGAACACCGATATCGCCATTGGCAACGTGGTGGGCTCCAACATCTTCAACATCTTCTTCATACTCGGAATAACAGGAACGATAAGCCCCATTCCCTACAACACCGCCATGAACTTTGATTTGTACGTGCTTATGGGATCAACGGTGGTGCTCATGATCTTCATGTTCACCCTAAACACCCGAAAGCTCGACCGCTGGGAAGCGTTTTTATTGCTGGGCGGCTACCTTACCTACACGATATACCTGATGTCGCTGGAGTAGCGGGAAGCTATTTAGCGTTTTGGCGTTTCCACCAAGCGAAGCTCAACCAACTCGGGCAAGTTTTTCCGCACTTTCAAAATCTTAACCTGGTAGCCCTCGACCATCAATTCATCACCCTCGCGGATATCGATGGGTTTATGCTGAATCAATAGCCCCGCCAAGGTTTCGTATTCTTCACTTTCGGTGAAGGGTTCATCAATTACCTTATTAATGTCATGCAACGGAGACGTGGCTATAACGGTAAACACACCGCCCGCACGGGTTACAATCTGAGCCTCCTGATCGTGTTCATCCTGAATCTCCCCTACGAGTTCTTCCAGAATATCCTCCAGCGTTACTATGCCCATGGTGTCGCCATATTCACTTACAACCATGGCCATCTGCACTTTCTTTTTCTGCAACTCACGGAGCAACTGGTCAATCGGTTTGTTCTCGGTAACGAAGAATGGCTTTTGCCCTACCTCCGCAAGCGTCTTTCCGGTTTTCTGAATGAAGTTCTGTACCAGATCCTTGGTGTGCACAATGCCGGTAATGTCGTCCAGGCTTTTATCAAACAGCGGATAGCGCGAGTAGCCTTCACGAAAAACAATCTGCAGTGCATCTTCTAACGATGCATGCATGCTGATGCCCGAAATTTTCGCCCGCGGTACCATAATCTGTTTCACAATGCGGTTATCGAAATCGAACACATTTTGAATGAGTTCACGCTCGGAGCTTTCAATGGCACCGCCTTCTTCGCTTTCTGCAATAATCAACTTCAATTCTTCCTCGCTGTGAATTTCATGTTCGCTTACCGGTGCAATACCAAACAGGCGAAGAATCAGGTTGGCAAAGCCGTTGAGCAGGCGTATAAACGGACGGAAAATAAAATGAAACACGCGAAGCGGCACCGAGACTGAGAGCGTAGTTTGCGTAGGATACCGTATGGCAAGCGATTTTGGTGCCAGCTCGCCAAACACGATATGCATAACCGTGATCAGGAAAAATGCCGTGGGTAATGCAATACTGTGCGCCAACTGTTCGGTCATCTCAAAGCCAAGACCGTTCATCACATTGAGCACCAGCTTGCTCATGACATCTTCGCCAATCCAGCCCAGGCCCAGGCTGGCGAGCGTGATACCTAACTGGGTAGCGGCCAGAAAACCGTCTAAGTTATTGATTATCACCTGTGCCGCCCGCTTCCGCATAGTTCCCTCCTTCAGTGCGATCTGAGAAGAGCGAACCTTCACGATCGCAAACTCAGCCGCCACAAAAAAACCGTTCAGGAGGACCAGGAAGATGGTTAGGAAAATATCGAACGCCATAAGACTTGCAAAGATAAAAAAAGAAGCTGCCTCCGTTTTTCAATCACCTGCACCATGTGCCCGGAGATGAAAAGCCGAAGGCAGCTCTTCTGTTGTAAACTAAACTACTTCACTTTTTTTTCAAGCTCATCAATCTTGGCCTGAGCCTCGGTTTTACCCAGCGAAAGTGACTTCTTGTATAACTCCAACGCTTCCTTCAGTGTATCCTTCTTTTTGCGGGGCGCCAGCTTGGTGCGGTTAGCTGCTTCTTCCACGGCCTGCGCACGGGCAAAATATGAATCGGCCTCGCTCATCTTGCTTTGCACCCACATCTCTTGAATTTTGGCCTCAATGATTGCCAACTCCTGCGTCTTTGCCATAATCTGCGCTTCCTTGTCGTTCAACTCAGCTTCCTGCAAACCAACGGTGGTGATCAGGTTCTGGTTTTCGCTTTTCAGTTCCTCAACGCGTGCCTGCATTTCTGCCAGTTCCTTGTTGCGCGCTTCGAGGTCGGCCTTCAGCTTCTTAATTGTGGCGGCATACGCATTAGCATTACCTTTTGACTTCTTGAGAGCTTTCTCCAGCTCTTCAACCTTCTCCTGGCTCTGCTTCACATAGTTGTTGATGTCCTTCATGCGGGCGGTGTAATCCGAGTAGGTTGTTCCCTCCACCATATTCACGCGAAGTAACTGGCGGTTGGCATCAATGGAATCCATCAGGGTTCCAACTTCTGCCAACGCTTGCGCTACTTGCTGCCCCTCGGTGGCAACTGCGCGAAGAGAATCCAGTTCGGCTTGCATTTTTGCCTTCTCGCCACCATCGCAGCTGGCGAACAAAGCCGCTATTGAAATGATACTTATGAATCGTGTTAACATAATAGGTATAATGTTGTTTGGCTGCAAAAATACTGGGTTTAGCGGTATGGTTCAGGGCTTTAATTTATTTTTTCGGGGAAACCAGAATTCCTTCGCTAACCTGTACATTTGACCCCGTTTTTGGTCAGAATTTCAGATTAAATGCCCAAATTAATCACTACGCGCACGCGTATCGCAGACCTGGGCAAACCCCGCGTAGTTGTCATTGGCGGAGGATTTGGTGGGTTGGAGGTTATCAAAGGATTAAACGGTGCCAAGGCACAGGTAGTCCTGTTCGATAAGTACAATCACCATACCTTTCAACCCCTGCTGTACCAGGTGGCCACCTCGGGCCTGGAAACGAATACCATCGTAGCTCCTTTCCGCAAATTATTCTCGCGGCAAAATGATTTTTATTTCCGGCTTGGTGAAGTCAAGAGCATCCGACCGGAAGAGAATTTCATTGAGACCAGCATCGGAGGCGTGAAATACGATTACCTGGTGATTGCCACCGGGGCGGTAACGAATTTTTACGGGCTTGCCGAGGTGGAGAAACACGCGGCCTACATGAAAAATATTGTTGACGCCACGAAGCTGCGCAACAAGATCATTCGGCAACTGGAGTACGCCCTGCTCACCGAGGAGGAAGAAGTGATGAACAGCCTCATGGATTTTGTAATTGTGGGGGGTGGGCCTACGGGTGTCGAATTGGCGGGTGCTTTAACGGAACTCAAAAAGAACGTCTTCCCGAAAGATTATAAAGAACTTGACATGCGCGAGATGGACATCCACCTGGTGGAAGCCTCACCTCGCCTGCTGAACGGTATGAGTGAGCAGGCCTCGCAAAAAGCGTTGGACTTTCTACAGGAGATGGGCGTGAAAGTGCACCTGAACACAGCCGTAAAATCGTACGATGGCTATGAAGTGAATCTGAGTTCGGGTGAAAAGCTGATTTCGCGCACACTCATTTGGGCAGCCGGCATCAAAGGCAATCCGGTAAGCGGCCTTAAGCCGGAGGTTGTTGCGCGTGGCAACCGTTTGCTCGTAGACGAATTCAACCGGGTGAAAGGCTACAACAACATTTTTGCCATCGGGGATGTGGCGTTGATGGAGGGCGATGAACGATTTCCGAAAGGGCATCCGCAAATGGCGCCTCCGGCACAACAACAGGGGCGCCTGGTGGCTCGCAACATCCGCAACCTGATCACCGCGAAAAAGATGAAACCTTTCCGGTACTTCGACAAAGGATCGATGGCCACGGTGGGCAGGAACAAGGCGGTGGTGGATATGGGCAAGGTGCGCTTCCAGGGGTTCTTTGCCTGGTACGTGTGGATGTTCGTGCACCTGATGGCTATTGTGGGCTGGAAGAACCGCGTGTTTACGTTTTTCAGCTGGATGTGGAGTTACCTCACATATGATCGCAGCAATCGGCTGATCATCGGCAGGAATGAAGAAAAACTTTCACCCGAAGAAACAAAACCCCATTAACGGGCATGGACGAGAAAAAGATCAACGGACACCACAACGCACTAAGCGCAGCCGGCATGCTGGTCGCGCTCGGCATTATTTATGGTGACATCGGCACCTCACCGATTTACACCCTGCGCTTTATTGTGGGCAAAAATCCCATCACCGAAGATCTCATTCTCGGAGCACTCTCCTCGGTCTTCTGGACGCTAACCATCATTACCACGATCAAATACGTGTACCTCGCCCTCAATGCCGATAACAAAGGTGAAGGCGGAATTTTTGCATTGTATGCGCTCGTGAGGCGGTATAAGGCAACGTGGGTGATTTTCCCCGCGATGATTGGCTGCTGCACGTTGATTGCAGATGGCTTCATTACACCCGCCATTAGCGTAACCTCGGCCATTGAAGGCTTGCAGTCACTCAATCCCGACATATCTGAATCTGTTATCATTTCCATTGTCATCATCATCCTGCTGATTCTTTTTGTTTTCCAGCAGTTTGGCAGCAGCGTGGTAGGCCGAACATTCGGCCCTGTCATGCTTGTGTGGTTCGCCTTTATTGGATCTATCGGTGCCATTCACCTGGCCGGTAACCTTGGTGTGCTAAAGGCAGTGAACCCCATGTACGCAGTTGATTTGCTGATGAAATATCCAGGTGGCTTTTGGCTTTTGGGGGCCATCTTTCTCTGCACTACCGGGGCGGAAGCGATGTACTCCGACCTCGGCCACTGCGGCAAGTCAAACATTCGGGTGGGTTGGGTATTTGTAAAGATCTGTTTGCTGCTCAGTTACTTTGGTCAGGGCGCATGGTTACTCGAACATCAGGGCGAAACACTGAACGGAGCAATTCCCTTTTTCGAAATCATTCCACCCTACCTTCGCTTTTTTGGTGTTGTCCTTGCCACGTGCGCCACGATCATCGCCAGTCAGGCATTGATCTCTGGCACATTCACCCTGGTGAACGAGGCCATGAAGTTAAAACTCTGGCCCAGCACCAAGGTGCGCTACCCCAGCCAGATCAGGGGACAAATCTATCTGCCGCGCATCAATTGGATATTGATGGTGGGCAGCATATTTATTGTGCTGTACTTCCGAAGCTCAGATGCCATGCAGGCTGCGTATGGCCTGGCGATTACGTTCGACATGCTGATGACCACATCGCTGCTGGTGTATTATTTCTCCACCAGCAAGAAATCGACTATACGCACCGCGGGGCTCGCGCTGGTCTTTTTCTCCATCGAAGGAGCTTTCCTGATTTCAAACCTGAGCAAATTCACGCACGGTGGATGGGTATCGTTTACCATTGCCTTCTCGTTCTTCCTGATGATGTTCATCTTGCTGCGTGCACGAAAGTTGCGCGACCGGCATACCGAATTTGTCGACCTGAAACATTACGTGTCGATGATTGAAGATTTGCAGGCTGACACCAGCATACCGAAAGAGTCAACCAACCTGGTGTACATGGCCGTGGCCGACAGCAAGCGCTACATCGACTCAAACATCATCTACTCGATTTTTAAGAAGCGACCCAAACGTGCCGATTGTTACTGGTTTATTCACGTAGACACCGTGGACAGTCCGTACACGTCAAAATACTCCGTAGATACCATCATACCCAAGAAGTGCTTTTTCATTCGCATCAAACTGGGCTTTAAGGCGGACCACCGCGTAAATCTTCTGTTCAATCGCATTCTGCACGACATGGCGGAGAGCGCGGAAATTGACCTGGTGAGCCATTACGGATCATTGCGCAAGCATAGCATGCCGGCCGACTTCAAGTTCATCATTCTTCATTCGCTGGCATCGGTGGACAGTGATGTTAGCAATTTCGACAACCTGATTATTCAGGGATACCGGTTCATTAAAAAGCACAGCCTGTCGACCGAAGAGATGTATGGCCTTGAACTTGCGAACGTGGAAGTAGAGCGTGTGCCCATCATGGTTGGCCCAGCTGCCAAAGTTCGCGTAAAGCGCGAGCGCGAAGACCGTGAGCGGGCCAAAGAAGCCAGGTACCACGGGCACGATTGATCCTGGTTCTCGCCCCTTCTCTTCAGCTTCAGCATCTGCGACTTCTGACTGAATCTTCTGATATTATCTTATTATCTTTAGGTTGTCTGAGGATTTATGAAAGCATACTACCCTTTTTTCGTGGCGGCAATGCTGGTTTCGGTCAGCCTGGCGGCCCAGTCGCTTTACAAACCAGGAATTATTCACGTCAAAGTATCTGCCGAAAGGGCGCGGGAGTTTGAGCAGCAGTCGTTCGGCTTCTCCCGATCGGGCCATGTGAGTACTGGCATCGGGAGGCTCGACATAGTCAACGAGAGGCTTAAGGCCCGTACGTTTACACGAATCTATGCGCCTTCCGGAAAGTTCGAAGCGGCCCATCGGGCGTACGGCTTGCATTTATGGTATGCTGTGGTTTTTGATTCCCTCCAATCCATTGATCTGGCAACCCACGAATATCAACGTACGGGTTATTTCGAAAAGGTTGAACGGGTGATGCCGTATGTTCACATTACAAGTAAACCTGAACGCCCTTCTGGGGGGAACGAAACAAATACTCCAGATCCCCTCACAACCACAAATGACCCCTTGTTCCACCAGCAATGGCACTACAAAAACACTGGCCAAACGGGAGGCACTCCAGGCGCAGACATAGCGCTGGAGCAAGGTTGGTCTGTTGAACAAGGTAAAGCCAACGTGGTGGTGGCGGTGATTGACGGAGGCATTGATGTTAATCATCCCGACCTTACCGGAGCGCTTTGGATTAATTCGGACGAACTACCAGGCAATGGCCGCGATGATGATCTAAACGGTTACATCGATGATGTGAACGGGTACGGCTTTGGTGATAATACCGGAACCATTTACCCTAACTTTCACGGTACTCACGTGGCCGGGACCATTGGCGCGATAACCAACAATGGCGTAGGTGTATCAGGTATTGCAGGCGGATCAGGCTCAGCCAATGGTGTGCGGTTAATGTCATGCGCAGGATTTGGTGAATTTGGTGTAGGCGGATTTGAAAACGCGATGGTTTATGCAGCAGACAATGGAGCTGTGATCTCGCAAAACAGCTGGGGTGGTGGATCATCGGCCATTGAAGCAGCGATTGATTATTTCGTTGCACGCGCTGGACTTGATAACACAGCCGGAAATTTTTCCAGGAACATCCAAATTGGACCAATGGCCGGAGGCATTGTCATTTTTGCTGCTGGTAATGGAAATTCAGAAAGCCCTTCGGCTGGCTATCCCGGGTCTTACCGATCATGCTTTGCTGTTGCCTCGACCGACCATAATGATGTTCGGTCCACATTTTCAAACTTTGGAAGTTGGGTTGAGTTAGCCGCTCCGGGAAGCAATGTGTATAGCACGTATCCTTTATCGCTGGGCGGCTATGAATATCTATCGGGTACCTCAATGGCTTGCCCGCACGTATCAGGTGTTGCCGCACTCATCATTTCAAAATTTGGCGGTACAGGCTATGTGCCTAATCAGGTATGGGATAGATTGATTTTCACAGCTGAGAACATTGATTCAAGAAATCCCGGGTTCATTGGTAAGTTGGGCGGAGGACGCCTCAATTCGAATCAGGCGCTTGAATCTAACGATGGAGTTCCACCGGCCGCAATCGGTGATCTCGCGGCAACCGATGTTCGATTTAACGCATTGAGACTCGCCTGGACGGCCACAGGCTCAAGTGGCAACCTTGGAGCTGCCAGTTTTTACGACCTGCGCGTGTCAACAACTCCCATTACCGAAAGTAACTTCAATTCTTCAGCCCGAATTTCTCCGTTGCCTCGGCCGTTGGCGTCAGGGTCATCGGAAGTATTCCATGCGACAGGTTTAATGCCAAACACGACTTACTATTTCGCACTTAAAGCAGGGGATTTCTTTGGCAATCAATCACCGATATCCAATATCATTTCAGTTACTACTCCCCCGCCTCCAATCATTCGGGTTACACCAGCCTCTTTATCCGAAACACTATTGACAGGCGCGAAAAGCACGCGCAATTTGCTCATTGAGAATCAGGGCGGAAGTGCGATGGATATTCGGGTTTTCGTAGCCGTTGCCGCCCCTACTGCGCAGCCGCAGTCTGTGATCGCGCATTCTGAGGCACCGGCCAGTTCGTATCAATACGCTGCAAAAAATCTACAGATAAGCACTCCGCAAGTCCAGGGTTTTACCAACTCACCCGTGAGGCAGGAATCCAGCCGAGGGAGGTTGTTTTCTTTGTATGGCTCGAGTGTTCTGGCAGAACTGGATCCGGCCACAGGCGCGATAATTAATCAGATCACGTTACCTGAAATCGCATCGGGTGGACCCGATGGTTTGGCTTTTGATGGCACATTTGTTTATTTCATCAACGCATTCGGATCAGGTCGCATTCATCAAATTAATCCTTCAACAGGCATAGTTGAAAGTTCCAAGGTCATCACAGGACTAACCAATATTGACGGGCTGGCACATGACGGGGCAAGCCTTTACGCGCTTGACTATTCTGCCAATCAGATTATCGAGGTTGATTACTCAAGAGGTGAAGTAAAAAAAAGAATTATACCTGGATTTGACCTTGGAGGGGGGATAACCTTTGGCGGCTCGCGAGGCACTTTAT
>JBKCJM010000070.1:0-64659 GCA_046301755.1 Cyclobacteriaceae bacterium | reverse complement strand
GCCCCAGCCCGCGACTGCTCATGTGCCTTTATTTGACGAGCCTGCACGCGAAGCGAAAGCCTCATTGGCCGATAGTTTCCAAAAAGAAAAAGTCCGGAAAATCAAGGATAGCCTCACCATCAATCAGAAATTCATGTTCACGAAAATTCTGTTTCACGGTGATTTTGAAATTTTTACGCAGGCCATCGACCGGCTTGATACGTTCGACAATCTTGATCAGGCCTTGAAATACATTGGTGCCTCCTATCCGGAGTGGGACCTGGAAAGTGAAGAATACGAGGAGTTTCTGGAGATCCTCAAAATGCGCTTTTCCTGAAGTCGATTTTTTGACGAATTAAGCGCGGATTTTTCCGGTTTCCGCTAAGGCACGTTCATTAAATACGTTGCAACACTTCGCCCCGGTGCGAATCCAACTTGAGCAAAATGAACAGCAACACGGTGAACCCCCACAGGGAGGAACCTCCATAGCTGAAGAACGGCAGCGGAATACCAATTACCGGAAACAGCCCGATCGTCATGCCGATGTTGATGGCAAAGTGAAAGAAGAATATGGCCAGCACGCCATACGCATAGGCCCGCGTGAACCGGTTTTTCTGCCGCTCGGCCAGATGAACAATACGAAGCAGCAAGGCCACAAAAAGTCCGACTACCAGCAACGTGCCTACCCAGCCATGTTCTTCTCCGATGGTGCAGAAAATAAAGTCAGTGCTTTGTTCAGGTACAAAATCGAACTTGGTTTGGGTGCCTTGCAGAAAACCCTTGCCCCAAAAACCACCGCTGCCAATGGCAATCTTTGACTGGGTCACATTCCAGCCATACCCAAGCGGATCAGCATCCGGATTGATCAGGGCCTTGATACGATTTTGCTGGTGCGGCTTTAGTACATCGGTGATCACGTAATCCACACTCGCTATCACTCCGGAAATCATCAGGGCACCCGCGGTTACCAAAACCATGTTCCGTACTTTCTTTTTCATCGCCAGAATGATGACGACCCAGATTACCGCGATGCCTGCGTACAGGTAAACCTGGTTTGGGACCAGCAGGGTAAGAACAAAGATGGCAGCAGCGCCAACGCCCACAATAATCAGAAAAGGCGACATGCCTTCGCGATAGAAAACCAAAATGAAAGAGGTAAACACCAGCGCTGTTCCCGTGTCCTTTTGAAGCAGCGTGAGCGCCATAGGCACACCAATCATCATGAACAACACCGCCTGGCTTCGCAGATTGTCCATTTTGAATCCAACTGTGGCAATGTACTTCGCCACGGCCAGCGCGGTAATGAATTTGGCAAACTCGGACGGCTGTACGCCAAATGAACCGATGCCCAGCCAGGCTTTGTTGCCGCCCACCTCTTTCCCAATTACCGGTACCAGCAGAAGCAATACAACAATTAATCCGTAGCCAACATAGGCAAACGCCTCGTAGAAGCGCATGTCCATGATCACAATCACCATGATGATGACAAACGAGGCTCCGATGAAGATCAGTTGACGGCCCGAGTTAAGGCTGAGATCCCAGATAGCCCGGCCAGCCGCCTCATCATACACAACAGCGTAGATGTTGAACCAACCCAACACCACCATGGCGAGGTAGATGAGGATGGTTACCCAATCCAGGCCGCTTATTTCGTCTCGCCTCATCACTCAAATTTTCCAGCTAACACATACTGTTCAATAAACGGACGCTTGGTTTCGCCCAGCAGATACTTTTCAATCATCAAGCTGGCAATTGAGGCAGCCGCGCGCCCGCCAAAACCTGCATCTTCCACATAAACGGCAATGGCAATCTTTGGATTATCCCGTGGGGCGAAACAAATAAACACAGCGTGATCTTTCAAAGGCGGTTCATTTTGGACCGTGCCCGTCTTGCCGCAGACAACAATGTCCTGAAGCTTGGCGCGGTAAGACGCAGTGCCTGACTCCACCACTTCCTGCATGGCATCCACCGCCACATTGAAAAATGTTGAGTCGATCGTGGTGTAGTGACGCTCGAGATACTGCGGCAAGGGTTGCCCGTTTTGTCCGATTGCCTTCACAATATGCGGTGTGTAATAATATCCACGATTTGCAATGGTAGCAGCAAAATTGGCCATCTGCAGCGGCACCACCAGGTTCTCACCCTCGCCAATCGAGAGAGAAAAGATGTTTGAGAATTTCCAAGCCGTGCTACGGTATGCCTTGTCGTAATAGCGGGGCGTGGGAATCAAACCTTCTTTTTCATTTGGCAGATCTACACCTAGCTTTTTTCCAAAGCCAAAACTCTCGATGTGTGCATGCCATTCGGCCAATCCCAAATGGCTATCGGTGAACGGATCGTCCGTCTTTCCCTTCTGGATCATCCTGCGAAAGACCTGATGAAAATACGGGTTGCAGGAATTGGCGATGGCGCCTCGCAAGTCTTCGTTTGAATGCCGGCCATGACACGCGATGACCGAGCGATCGCAGCGGATTCGGGTATCTGGCGTAATCACGCCCTGTTGGAGTGCGGTCATTGCTTGTGCAATTTTGAAAATCGACCCTGGTCGGTACTGGGCCATCAGCGCGCGGTTAAACAAAGGCTTGTTGGTATCGGCACTCACCAACCTGAAGTTTGAACTGAAGGATTTGCCCGTAAGCAGACCCGGATCGTATGAAGGTCCTGAAACAAACGCCAGGATTTCCCCGGTTGCCGGCTCAATGGCCACAGCACTTCCGGCTTTGCCCTTCATCAGCAACTCGGTGTACTGCTGCAGCTTCAAATCAATCCCCATGACAAGATCGAGGCCCGGCCGCGACAGCGTATCAAACTTGCCACTATTAAATGCACCCTGCACAATACCTTTGGCATTGCGCAACTTAAATCGCACACCCCGTGTGCCGCGCAGTTGGGCTTCATAGAACTGTTCAATACCACTCTGCCCGACATAATCGCCTTGGCGATAAAGTTTGAGTGAGTCGCGATCCAGTTGTTCCTTGCTAATCTCGCTAACATAGCCAAGGGCGTTGGCAAGCGAGGGTGTGCTGTACGAGCGGGTTGTGCGTGCCTGGATGAAAAAGCCGGGCAGTTCATCCAGCCGGTCCTGAATTTTGGCGAAATCAACATTTGAAAGCTGCTTCAAAAAGAGTGTGGGCTTAAAGGGCTTATACTCCTTTCGCATCTTCAACTCGCGAAAGGCGAGGCGGAGCTGTTCGCGGGTCATATCAAAAACATGGCAAAACCGGGCTGAATCAAAGGGATACGTATCTTTTATGACCACATAGAGATCATACTCGGGTGAGTTATGTACGATCAGTTCGCTATGGCGGTCGTAGATAAGACCGCGCACCGGGTACTCCACCTCGCGCAGCAGCGCATTACTATCTGCCAACTGCGCATACTTGTTATCGGCAACCTGAATAAAAAAAAGCTTGACGGTGAATACAATCCCGGCCAGCACGACCAACACGTTAAGCAGATGTTTACGCGCATCATTCATCGCCTTCTGCCTCCTGTTAAATACTGCAATACGATAATCATACCGGAGGTAAAGACCGTGCTTGCCATGATTTTCAGCAGGGTAAACCAAAACAAGCCGAAACCACCGGCTTCAAGGAAAAATAGGATGGCATGATGCAGGAGCACCAGGGGACAGATGTAAACTAAAAACCATTGAAGCCCATTGGCGGCCAATGTGGGGGAAGAACCGCCATCATAAGCTCCCTGCGGGGTAACTGCGCCAAGCCAATAGTTGCGCAGATACGCCATTACAACCAAAGACGAAGCGTGGATACCAAGACTATTATAAAACATATCCACGAACAATCCAAGGATGAAAGCCAGTAACATGAGAGTTAGTGAATTCGTCTCCACCGGCAGCAGCAGGATATAGGCCACATAAACAAAGCAAAAGGCATAGCGCAGCAGCACCAGTTCCTGAAAAAGCATAACCTGCAGCAGCGCATACACGCCAAACCCAATCACCGATGGCAGAAATTCGCGTGTCATCTTGGTTCGCCAATGGTTACCTGCTCCAATGAATCCTTTTCGGCCCGTAGCCTGCTCTTTACGACCTGAACGTAGGCCAGCATGCCAAAGTCCTGGGCCAACTCTACATTGATCTCGTGAAACTGGTCTGACTCGGTAAGGCGCGTTTGCCGAATGATGCCGACCAGCACATTAGGCGGAAACACGGCATTAAAATCAGAGGTAACAATGGAGTCGCCAACCACAGGCACAACATGCCGGGGTATATACTTAAGCTCAATAAACCGCGGATCGGTACCATCCCACTGCACCGTACCGAAATGACCGGTGCGCTTGATCAGCACGGAAGATTGCTCATCAATGTTGAGCAACGATATGATGACGGCATAATGTTCCGACACGGTCTTTACTTTGCCGACCGCCAAATTGCCATTAATGACCGCCATGCCAGGCTCAACGCCTTCATTGGCGCCACGATTGATAGTAATAAAATTCTTGAACCGGGCGGTGGAGTTATTGACAACCTTCGCGTTTACAAACTCAAAACGCTCCACAATATCCGTATCGAAAGCAGAATCCTGTTTAAGATCAAGATAGTGAATAGCCTGCTCGCGTTGTTCCAGTTTTTGGCGTAGCCGCTTATTTTCGTCCGACAGCTCGTCATTAATCCTGCGGAGGGCGAAGTAGTTTCGCACATCCTGTGTGGTGCCCGAAATGCCGGCAGCCAGCCGGTTTGACGTATTGAAGAACTGAGCGCCTTGGTATTGATTGTTCTGCACAATCATCCAGACACACAACACTTGTAAAATCAAAAATGTAAAGAAGGCCCTGTATTCGTAGAGAAAATTGAGGAGTCGCTGCATTCCGTCACGTCATCAAAACTTTGCGGTAGTGATTCAGATTCTTGAGGGCAGCTCCCGTGCCTCGCACAACAGCCCGCAGCGGATCGTCTGCCACATGAACAGGTAATTTGGTTTTAAGCGACAGGCGCTTGTCCAGCCCCCGCAATAAGGCGCCACCTCCCGTGAGGTAAATGCCGCGCTCGTAGATATCGGCCGAAAGTTCGGGGGGCGAAAGTTCAAGAGCCTTTAATACCGCCTCTTCAAGCTTACTGATCGACTTATCAAGGGCAAAAGCCACTTCCGAGTACGAGATCTTAATTGTCTTCGGGATACCCGTCATAAGGTCGCGACCGCGGATCTCGTAGTCATCGGGGCCGTCATCAAGTTCCGTCAACGCAGAGCCCACTTCGATCTTCACCCGCTCGGCCGAACGTTCGCCAATCAACAGGTTGTGCTGTCTGCGCATATAGTCCAGGATGTCGCGGTTAAACGTATCACCGGCTATGCGTATCGACTGATCGCATACAATCCCCGAGAGCGCTATTACCGCGATGTCGGTAGTGCCGCCACCGATATCCACAATCATATTGCCCACCGGCTGTTCAATGTCAATACCAATTCCGATAGCTGCTGCGATCGGCTCGTGAATCATGTAGACTTCTTTTGCGTTGGCATGTTCGGCTGAATCGCGCACAGCACGTTTCTCCACTTCGGTAATGGCAGATGGAATACAGATTACCATGCGCAGCGAAGGGGGAAAAATCCGTTTGCCGGTATCAATCATCTTGATCATGCCACGGATCATCATTTCGGCTGCATGAAAGTCGGCAATAACGCCTTCTTTGAGCGGGCGAATGGTCTTGATATTGTCGTGTGTCTTCTCATGCATTTGCATGGCCTCGCGACCGATGGCCAGCACCTTGCCATTTACACGGTCAAGCGCAATGATGGAGGGTTCGTCCACCACCACTTTGTCTTTATGTATGATTAGCGTGTTCGCAGTACCCAGGTCAATCGCGATGTTGTTGGTAAAAAAGTCGAATAATCCCATTCTAATGTAAACTCTCCTTAAAGTTTGGATAGAAAATTGGGTCGAAATTACAGAAATAATTGCCGGTTTTTCCCCGGTAAAACGAGGAAAAACTTACAACTCGACCAAGCTGAAAAAAAACGGTCAATGCTTGAAGTGCCGGAAGCCCGTGAACACCATCGCCATGTTGTGGCGGTTGCAGAAGTCAATGGAGTCCTGATCTTTGACAGAGCCCCCCGGCTGAATGACGGCCCGGATCCCTTGCTCGTGGGCGATCTCCACACAATCGGGGAAGGGAAAGAAGGCGTCTGACGCCATCACGGCCCCGTTCAGCGACAAACCGAACGATTTTGCCTTTTCTATGGCCTGCTTCAGGGCATCGACCCGGCTGGTTTGGCCAACACCACTGGCAATCAGCTGGCCGTTTACCGCCAGTACGATCGTATTGCTCTTGGTATGTTTGCACACCTTGCTCGCAAAAAGCAGTGCCTGTGTCTCTTCGGCTGTAGGTTGCCGCTGCGTGACCACCTTTAGGTCGGCCTCGGAGTCGGTTTTCCAGTCCACATCCTGTTCCAAAATACCGTTCAAGATGGTTTTCACCTGGCGCGCTCCCGACAGGGGTTGTTTTTGCACGATCAGCATCCGGTTCTTCTTCGATTTGAGCACTTCCAGAGCCTCGGCATCGAATGAAGGAGCCACAAGTATTTCGAAGAAGAGGCTGTTGATTTCTGCTGCTGCCTGCCGGTCGATCGGCTGGTTGGTGGCCAGCACCCCGCCAAAGGCAGAAAGCGTATCGGCCTGGAAGGCTTTTTGGTAAGCTTCTTTGACAGTTGAGCCTGTGGCCACTCCGCAGGCATTGGTATGCTTGATGATGACAAAGGCCGTTTGCGCATTGAACTCGGTTAACAACTGGAGGGCGGCATCCACATCCACCAAATTATTGTATGAAAGCTCCTTGCCATGGAGTTGCTCAAACTGCGCCTTCAAATCCCCATAGAAAACGCCCTGCTGGTGCGGGTTTTCACCGTAGCGCAAAACTGTGGCCTCCTTGAAACTGGCCTTATACCGATGAATTTTCTCCTGCCAGTTGAAATAGTGAAAAATCGCAGTATCGTAATGCGAAGATGTGTCAAAGGCTAATGCTGCAAAGTGTCTTCGATCAGCGAGGTCCGTTTGGCACGCTTTTGCCGCCAGTAGCTCCTGCACGGCAGGGTACTGGTTTCGGGAGGATACGATCAGGACATCGTTGAAGTTTTTTGCCGCAGCGCGGATGAGCGAAATTCCTCCAATATCGATTTTCTCGATGATGTCCTCCTCCGACCCTCCCTTGGCCACTGTTTCCTCAAACGGGTAGAGGTCAACAATTACCAGATCAATGGGCGGAATGGAATAGGTAGTAGCCTGGCGCTTGTGGTCAGCATCCTCGCGCCTGAACAAAATTCCTCCAAAAACTGCGGGGTGAAGTGTTTTCACGCGCCCGCCAAAAATGGACGGGTAGCCGGTTAACTGCTCCACCGGCACCACCGGGTAGCCCAATTTTTCAATGAATTCCTGAGTTCCCCCGGTTGATACAAACTCAACGCCTGCCTTGCCCAGTAGGTGAATGATCGGTTCGAGATTATCCTTGTAGTAAACTGAAATGAGTGCTCGGGAGATTTTTTTGCTCGACATGAGTGAGTAATGAGTCGCAAAGCTACATAATCAACTCAAGCCGAGCAGGTCGCGCTCTTCAAATTCGCCCATCTCCAATGTAAAATCATCCGCATCGAGTAACGCAGGGAAACGGTCGCGGTAAGCTTGCAGTGCATTTGCACTAAGAGCAATCGTTTTCGTTGCCTCTACACCCTCGGCCGTAAAGATGGTATCACCTTTTGGCCCTATCACAGCCGAATGCCCCTGGTATTCAACACCGTTGCCATCAACCCCCACCCGGTTTACGCCCACCACATAGCTCAGATTTTCTATTGCCCGTGCCCGGAGCAGGGTATCCCATGCAGAAATGCGCACCTCGGGCCAGTTGGCCACGTACACCAGCACATCATACAGCGGCTTTTTCAGCGATGCATTCCAACGGTTGCGGCTCCACACCGGAAAACGCAAGTCGTAGCAGATGAGCGGACAAATCTTCCACCCTTTCCAATGCCCCACCAGCAGGCTTTCCCCCGGGGTATACACCTGGTGTTCTTCAGCCATTCGAAACAGGTGACGTTTGTCGTAAGTCTTGAACTGACCGCCCGGCTCCATCCACAACAAGCGGTTGTAGTACCGGTCGTGCACGTGGGCGATAAAACTGCCCAAGACTAGCGCCCCGGTTTGGTCGGCCATCTGGCGCATCCACTTGAAGGTTCGCAGGTTCATCATCTCGGCCATTTTGCGGGCATTCATCGAAAAACCGGTGGTGAACATTTCGGGCAGCACGATTACATCGGTTTCGCCTCCGATCTGCCAGATTTTTTCCTCGAACATAGCCAGGTTGGCTGTGGGATCTTCCCAGTGCAAATCAGCTTGTAGGAGGGTGATTTTGAGATCTTGCATGGCGAAATGAGGGTGCAAAGAAAGTTAAACTGAGGCGAAATTCAATCGCCTGAAACTAAATGTCCAACCGGCTTGGGTTCTGTTGGGATAGCCAGAACGTGATCAATTCTATTTCATTAGACTTAACCCGATAGTAAAGTGTGACCTTTTGATTGATAACACAGCGCCTGATGTCGGGGTGCCGACTGGAAGCGACAAACATTCTGGGATTGACGACTATTTGGTCAATGAGCTTGAGTACTCGTAAGAAGAATTTTTTTGCAACCATTCTGCCCCAGTCCCTCTCCAGAAAAGACAGATGGCCCTCAAATTCAATCTGGGCGCGTGGCGACCAGACGACCTTCATTTCAAGAACGGATGCTTAGCTAAAAGAGACTGAACGACAGACTCATGAGGAGAACCCAAGCCCGCATCAAGTTGGCGAATGCCTTCTTCAATTGCCAACCTCTCGGAACTTTCCAACCTTTCCCACCAATCGCCCTCAGGCTGGAGAAACTCTTTGATTTGGTTCAAAATGGCACTCTCTTCTGTAGCCAGAATGAGCCTGACCAACTCCATTTTTGTCTCCGAAATATCCATGCATTAAAGGTACTACATTCTACGTAAAATCTCCCCGGCTTTTGTCAGCGTCTCTTCCCGTTTCGCAAAACAAAACCGAAGCAGATGCTGGTCCGTGCCGTCCCGGTAAAACACGCTGACAGGAATGGCGGCCAGCTTCTTTTCGCGCGTCATCCAGGTTGCCATCTCGACATCCGTTTTGTCGTACCGCACGGGATAGGTCATCAGCTGAAAATAGCTGCCGGAGCTAGGTAACGGGCGAAAGGAAGTTCCAGCTAGCTGTGCCAGAAAAAAATCGCGTTTCTGCTGGTAGAACCGGCCAAGGTGGAGGAGGTGTTCCGGATTGGCCATGTATTCGGCCAGGGCAAGTTGAACGGGCGTGTTCACGGCAAAAGTGATGAACTGGTGCGCTTTGCGAATTTCAGTTGTGATAACAGGCGAAGCTACCGCGTACCCAACCTTCCAGCCGGTAGCGTGAAATGTTTTCCCGAACGAATAAACGGCCACGCTCCGATCGGCCAGCGAGGGAAACCCCAGCACGCTGTAATGTGTGAGCCCATCGAAAATCAGCCGTTCGTATACCTCATCGCTGATGACAAGCAAATTGTGCCGGAGCACTAATGCTTCCAGCTCGCGCCAGTCTTCGAGGCTCATCACCGCACCGGAGGGGTTGTGCGGGGTATTCACTACAATCATGACCGTTCGGGAGGTAATCCGGCTTCTCACCTCATCCCAGTTGATCCTGAAATCCGGTGCGTACAAGTTAATGTGCACGGGAACACCTCCGTTCAGGCGAATGGCAGGATCGTACGAATCGTAAGCCGGATCGAACACGATCACTTCATCACCGGGATGGACAAGCGCGGCCAAAGCCGAGAACAGGGCTTCGGTGCCACCCGCGGTAATCGTTATGTCTGTTTCGGGGTCCACCACCCGCTGATGCGACCGATGAACGGTTTGTGCAATGATTTGCCGCAAAGGCAGCACTCCGGGCATGGGCGCATACTGGTTATGCCCCTCCGCCATTTTCTGATGAATCAGGTCGATCAAAGCACGATCAACGGGAAAATCAGGAAAACCCTGCGACAGATTGATAGCCCCGTGTTCCATTGCCATCTTCGACATCACCGAAAAAATCGAGGTGCCGATGTCGGGAAGCCGCGAAGTAATAGTCACGATTGGGTTATTTTCGGAGTGGCGCCAGAATGCGATACTCGGTGTCGACATCTCCTTTGCTGATGTTGGCCAGCTTGCCTTTCAACAAACGCTTTTTAAGGGGCGTGAGGTAGTCGATAAACAGTTTACCCTCGATATGATCGTATTCGTGCTGGATGATCCGAGCCTTCATGCCGTCATAGTTCTCAGTAAACTCATTCCAGCTCTCATCAAAATAATGAAGTTTGAGTTTTGCTTTTCGGCTAACGTTTTCACGAATGTTAGGAATGCTCAGGCAGCCTTCTTCAAACTCCCACGGTTGATCAAATTCCTCGACCACAGTCGGATTAACAAACACCTTGCGAAAGTTCTCCATGCCGGGTTCATCTTCCAGCCCGGTGCCATCTACCACGAACAAGCGAACGCTTTTCCCGATCTGGGGTGCTGCCAGCCCGATGCCGTTGGCTGCCTCCATCGTCTCAAACATGTCGGCTACCAGTTGGGCAACATCAGTGCCCTTCTGGATTTCCGTTGCCCGCTTGCGCAACACCGGGTCGCCATACATGATAATCGGGTAAACCATGGCGCAAAAATAAGAAATAGATGAGGGATGGCATTGCCAATTTCCCGCTTCCGGAATCAACCTCAGTTTCCACGGGTCGCCATAAACGTCTGCAGAATCAGCACAGCACTAATCTTGTCCACATTGCCCTTCACTTGTCGATCTTTCTTCTTCATACCTCCGCTGATCATAGCCTGCTGGGCCATGCGCGAGGTAAAGCGCTCATCGGCTTCGTGAACCGGTTTGTCGGGAAACTTCTGTTGCAATTTCGCTATCAACTGCCGCACGTGTGGAGTCATGTCCGTATCCTGCCCGTTCAGATTTTTTGGCATCCCCACAACCCACGCATCCACGGTCTCCCGCTTCAGGTAACCTTCAAGGTAGGTCAGCAAGTGTGCCGTGTCCACCGTTTCCAGGGCCGTGGCAATGATACGCAGAGGGTCCGTCACAGCCAGGCCGGTTCGTTTCAGGCCGTAGTCGATTGCCAGCAGGCGGCCCATGTCAATTGTGGCGAACCGTGTCAAAAAGGCGGGCCCTTACCTGGCTCTCCAGAGTCATGGCGTGAGGAAACAAAATTTCGTTCTCCACCCGGGCATGATTCTGCAGGGCGGTTTCAAACTGCTGCAACTCACTGTATAAAACCTTAACGTGAAGTGGCGCGCCCCCCGTGAGGCAATAGTTGTTGGTGATCTTGCGGATGCCGGCCATCTCATCGTCATGAACTTCGTGATCGAGGGCAAGTTGTTGAAGGGAATACCGTTCCAACTTGAAATACAGACGGGCAGCCGGTGCCCGATGCCGGGCTACGTGATTCAGTTCCTGAATGTAGGAAAACAGAGTGTCCTCCTCTTCATAGATGTGGTGAATAAAATCTTCCCGGAAAAGCGGATACAGCACCTTCATATCCTTTTCGATGGTGTCATAGTCGGGGTGTTGGGCACGAAATTTATCCACCAGATGCCCGATATACGGAAGTTTATGTTTGACAAAAATGGTGTGGGTATGTTTCAGGTACTGAATGATGAGGTCAAGCGGTAACCCGGCCAGCTGCACATCCCGTTGCTGCCATCCAAAGCGAGGCTGCCGCCACTCCATCTCAACTTGTTCCGGCCGTATGCCCAGGGGCTGGCAGGCCTGCGCCAGCGTGCGATCCCAATGGTCGCAAAAAGGTATACCCAGGTAGTGAAGAACATAAGCGCGGTTATGGTCATCGTTTACCAGTTGATGGAGGGATTGGTGCTGCAACCAGGTAGCCATGAATGTGGCCAAAGATAGAGCTTGCCCGGGTAGCGGGCAATGCCAAAATCCGCCATCTTTGAGCCGTGCGGGCAGGAACTTTTCACCTGCCTTGCCGTTAAGAAGAAACACGTTAAAGCCGGCTATGAACGAACCCAACAACTCTCCCTTTCAGATTAAGTTACCCCTCGTACTGTTTATCGGCCTGGCCGTAGGTGTTTTGATCGGTTCGAATGTTAACAGCCGCAAAGCGAGCCCCGGCACGGGGGACGACATTCAAAAGCTTCGCGAAGTATTGGGCCTGATCAAGGAAGACTACGTTGACACGACCAACACCGCTCCGCTGGTGGAAGAGGCCATTAACCTGATGCTGGAGAAGCTGGACCCTCACTCCGTATACATACCGGCCTCTGAAAAAGTGCAGGCCAATGAGAGCCTGCAAGGCAACTTCGAAGGCATTGGCATCGAATTCAACATCTTCCAAGACACTCTAGTAGTTGTAGCCGCCCTGCCCGGTGGGCCCAGCGAAGCGGTAGGCCTGCGCGCTGGGGACCGGATTGTTAAAGTGAACGACAAAAACATCGCCAGCATTAAATTGAACAACCGCGATGTTCAAAAACTGCTGAAGGGCCCGAAAGGAACAGAAGTCAACATTGAGGTAGTGCGCAGGACTTCGCGCTCGCCAATTCAGTTTCGCATCATCCGCGACAAAATTCCACAGTACTCGATTGACGCAGCCTATATGGTGGGGCCTGATATCGGGTACATCGCCATTCAAACATTTGCCAAAACAACCCACGAAGAATTTCGCAAAGCTGTAAAGGAGTTGCGCGGCCAGGGCATGAAGAAACTGATTCTCGATTTGCAAAATAACGGAGGCGGCTATATGGATCAGGCCATTGCTATTGCCGATGACTTTTTGCCAGCCGGCCAAAAAATCGTGTACACCGATGGCCAGGAAAAAAAGTATAACCAGGATGCCGTTGCCACATCCGATGGCGACTTTGAGCAGGGCGATCTCATTGTGCTAGTAAACGAAAACTCTGCATCCGCCTCCGAAATTGTAGCTGGTGCGTTGCAGGACAACGACCGCGCTTTGCTGGTGGGCAGACGTTCGTTTGGGAAGGGGCTGGTACAACGGCCATTCGAGTTATCCGATGGCTCGGAGCTCCGCCTCACCATTTCGCGCTACTATACCCCCAGCGGCCGCTCCATTCAAAAGCCGTACGATGAATACGACAGCGATTGGCTCAACCGATTCAACCATGGTGAGCTATTCACCGCGGACAGCATCAAAGTAAAAGACTCGCTGCGTTACAAAACCACGAACGGGCGCGTGGTGTACGGTGGCGGTGGCATTTTGCCGGATTATTTTGTGCCGCTGGATACGTCCGAGGCGAGCTCCTATTTCAACCGGCTGTTCCAGGCCAATGTACTGCGGGAGTTTGCCTTCAACTATGCCGAGAAGAACAAAGCTACCCTTGAACCAAAGGGCTTTGAGTGGTACAGTTCGTCTTTTGTTATAACCGATGCCATGCTCACCGAGGTAGCGGAAATGGGGAAGCGCAACCAGGTAGAACCAGACTGGAAGGATCTCACCAAAAACAAAAGGCGCTTCCAGGTATTTCTAAAGGCGGAGATTGCTTCGCGTGTCTGGGGGCGTCCGCAGTTCTATCCGATTTACAACGAAACAAACGAGGCGTTGCAAAAAGCGATGACGCTGTTTGACCGAATCCCTGAACTGGCCGGCAGCCGCATGTAGTCGAATCATCCGGCCGTTTGCTTCACAGTGCCCCGCGGCAACCCGCTGATGAGTTGAATTGGCTATCTTGGGCCAATGAATGTTGAGGTTACATTATTGGTGCTGAGCAGCCTTGTCATCTTCTCATACGGGTTTGATTTATTTGCCAGGCGCACCAAGATTCCTTCCGTCATCTTGTTACTGGCAACAGGCGTGGGTCTTGCCTATGCGGGTCGTGCGCTGGGAATCAGCCTTCAAGGACTTCAGCAAGTATTGCCTCTATTGGGCACGGTGGGTTTGATTCTGATCGTGCTGGAAGGGGCTCTGGAGTTGCGGCTGCGGCCGGAGAAGCGGGCCGTGATCAGGCGGGCTACCGCGGCAGCCCTTGCCATCTTGCTAGCCACTGCCTTTGGCGCTGCCGCCTTGCTGTATTTTCTGTTTGAAGCCGGCCCGTGGAGGTTGTGCCTGCTCAATGCCATTCCTTTTGCCATTATCAGCTCAGCTATTGCCATTCCATCGGCCAGCACGTTACCTGAAGAACAGAAAGAGTTTGTCGTGTACGAGTCTTCCCTGTCCGATATTTTCGGTATCGTGATGTTCAACTTTGTGCTCACCACCACTTCATACAATGTCGGTGCATTTTTCAAACTAGGGGGCTCTTTAGTGTTCATTATTTGCCTCGCATTTTTGTTCTGTCTTGGTTTATTATTTCTACTGAAATCAATTGCCCACAAAGTCAAGTTTCTTCTCATCATCGCCATGTTGATGTGGGCCTACGCGGTGGGGAAGTATTTCCATTTGCCTACCCTCCTTATCGTCCTTGGCTTTGGACTGGTATTGAACAACGCGCAGGCCATTCCCTTCGGCTGGTTTAAACGGTACTTCATGTACCCTAACTTTAACCATGATTTGGAGCAAATGCATTCGTTCTCGGGGGAATCGGCCTTTCTGGTGCGCACATTTTTCTTTCTTCTCTTCGGAATCGGAATTCACCTGGAAGAACTCCAGGCGTTCAACCTTTGGCTGATGGGCGGGGCCATACTGATCGCGATCTACGTGATTCGTGCAGCCTACCTGAAGTTTCGGCAACGGGAACTCACCATTACCCGCCTCTTTATGGCTCCGCGCGGGTTGATCAGCATTCTGCTTTTCCTCAGTATCCCGCAAGCAGAGCGTTTGGGAAATCTTAATCAAAACGTGCTGATTCTGGTCATTCTCGGCACAGCCGTAATGATGACCGTGGGGCTGTTGAAGGCACGCAAAACGGCTGCTGGCGATTCAGGAGCCGTTTCGTAATTTCACGAAATAATTTTTGGCTATGTACTACCACAGACTGGGCAACATTCCGCCCAAGCGCCACACACAGTTTCGCCAACCCGATGGATCTCTTTATAAAGAAGAGCTGGTAAGCTCCGAGGGCTTCTCGGGCATCTACTCAAATCTGTATCACATTTTTCCGCCCACGCGCATCAAAGCGGTACTTGATCCCGTGAAATACGGACCGAAGCGCCTGGACGATTATGCGTTGAAACAAACGCACCTCAATACTTCCAAGGTAGGCGCTACCGGCAACGATTTCCTGGAGGCGCGCAAGGTGCTGATGACGAATAACGATTGCTCCATCTCCATCTGCTCGCCCACACAGCGTAAGATGGACTACTTCTATAAAAATGCGGAGGGCGATGAGGTGATCTACATTCACGATGGCAAAGGCGTTTTAATTTCTCCGTTTGGTAAACTCGACATCCGCCAGGGCGACTATGTGGTGATTCCGCGCACGGTAATCTATAAACTGGAGTTTGAAGAAGGCCCCCTGCGCTTGTTGATCGTGGAGTCGGCATCGCCTGTGGAGACCGTGAAGCGTTACCGCAACGACCTCGGCCAGTTGCTGGAGCATTCGCCCTATTGCGAGCGCGACATTCGCCCGCCTCACGAGCTGATTACCGACAGCAAAACGGGTGAGTTCAGGGTGAAGATCAAAAAGCAAGGCTACCTCCACAACTACCTGTATGAACACAGTCCGCTCGACCTCATCGGCTGGGACGGATTTTTATGGCCCTACGCCTTTTCTATCCACGACTTTGAACCCATCACCGGGCGCATTCACCAGCCCCCGCCTGTGCATCAAACTTTTCAGGCGCGCAACTTTGTTATCTGCTCGTTTGTGCCGCGCCTGTTCGACTACCATCCGCAAGCCATACCGGCACCGTACAACCACAGCAACATCGACAGCGATGAAGTGCTGTACTATGCCGAAGGCAACTTCATGAGCCGCAGAGGCATTGAACGCGGGTCGTTTACGCTGCATCCGGGCGGCTTGCCGCACGGCCCCCACCCCGGCACCGTGGAAAAAAGTATTGGCGCAAAAGAAACGCACGAGCTGGCCGTGATGATCGACACGTTCCATCCACTACACCTGACCACCGATGCGCTCGAGTTTCTCGATAAGAACTACCCCATGAGCTGGACGGATAAAACGGAAGGCGGGTTTAACGAAATCAATACCCCTTAGTGTGTTCTTAGTGCCTTGGGTCTTAGTGGCGTAACGATATCAATATGAAAATCAAACTACTTTCAATTGCTTTGATGATTAGCTCGCTCAGTTACGCTCAGGACCTGACTGGCGCCTGGCAAAGCGGGCAGGAAGAAAACCGAACCGTGATGATTGTATCAGCCAAGCACTTTGCGGTTACGGTCTACAACCTGAAAGACAAAACGTTTACCGGAACGCATGGCGGAAGCTGGCGAATCGAAAAAGACCAGTTCGTGGCGCTGCAGGAATTCAACACGCTCACGCCTGCTCAGGTGGGTACGGAAGTGCGTCTGGCAATCCGCCTGAACAAAGAAAAGCTGACGATGGGCGATTCAGAGTTCGTGCGGCTTGACAACGGCACGCCCGGAGCATTGGCCGGTGCCTGGCTCATCACCGGGCGCGTTACCGACAAAGGACAGCAAACCATTACGCCCGGAGCGCGTAAAACCATGAAGATACTCTCGGGCACGCGCTTTCAATGGATTGCCTACAACAGCGAAACCAAAGAATTTTTTGGAACCGGAGGCGGCACCTACACCACTGTTGACGGCAGATATGCCGAGACCATTGAGTTTTTCTCGCGCGATAACACGCGGGTGGGCATGACCCTCGAATTCAATTTCTCTTTGCCGGAGGGCAACTGGCGCCACAGCGGCAAAAGCAGCAAAGGCGACCCGATTGACGAAATCTGGACCAAGCGGGAGAAGATTGGGATTTGATGACTAAGAGATTACCTTGGTAATGGCGGGAGGCGGATTTTGGAGGCAAATGGCCGAAACAAATCGGATGAATCTGGAGAAGCTTAAGAATCTTCAGAAGAGAAAGTTCGATCGCCAAAGCATGTCCAAAGGGTATAGCAGGGGCCAGCATCTGCTTGCGACCAAGACCTACGATCCAGATACCATTAAAATGGTCCGCGCGTCACTTGACGATCAAAACAGACGAGAACGGGTCAGGATAATCTTCAAGGTGATGCTCTCAATCTTCGCCACCATGTTGTTAATAGTTATTGCGCTTGAAATTGCCAGACTAGTATAATCGTTTTGACTTAAAACAGTTTTCTCTATGATGGGCTTTGGAGGCTTTTTGAAGCAAATGGCCGAGACCAACCGGCTCAATCGCGAAATGCTCAAAGGCGGAAGGAAGAAAAAGTTTGACCGCCAAAGCCTTGACACTAACTTTCGAAAAGGCGAGCTATTTTTTACCACAAAGAAATACGATCCGAACGCCATCAAAATGATCCGGGCGTCCCTTGACGATCAGAATAAACGAGAACGGGTCAGGACAATCTTCAAGATGATTTTGTCACTTATTATAACCGCGGCACTAATCGCATTCGTGCTTGATTTGACCAAGATGTATTGGTCAGCCAAATGATGTTGTGCCATCACAACGATCCGCCTCCTGATTGACCCTGATTAAACAGAAGCCTCCTTCTTCATATTCACCAAGAACCCAAAAGCAGCCGCAGTGAAAAACATGAGGAGACTGTAGACAGCCGGGGGCACGCTCATGGCCGCATTGTTGATCACGTTTAAGGCAATGAATATCGCCAATGTACCGTTGTGGATGCCAATCTCCATACCGATGGCAATGGACTGCCGCTTATCAATGCCGAATAGCTGGGGCAGAAAGTAGCCCACGGCCATGCTCAGCACGTTAAACAACAGCACGGGCAACCCGAGCACCGCGAAGTTGTCTATCAACACCTGCTTCTCGCGCAGCGTTACCGACACAATGATGATAATCAGCAGCAAAGCCGAGATGATCTTCACGGGCTTGTCCATCTTAAGCGCGAAGGCGGGTGCTTTGCTCTTGATGATCATGCCCAGAGTAACCGGCATGAGCACAATGGCAAACACCTCCACCACTTTGCTGAATGGCATGGGAATAAATTGGCCAGCACCCAGGAAATACTCCATCGAGAGATTGACAATCACCGGCAGAGTGAACAAGGCCAGCACGCTATTGACCGCAGTAAGGGTAATGTTGAGCGCCACATCGCCATTGCTCAGGTGGCTGTAGAGGTTGGCCGTGGCCCCACCGGGCGAGGCCGCCAGCAACATCAGCCCCACGCTTAACTCGGGGGTAAGTCCGCTGAAACGGGCTAATACAAAACAGAGCAGTGGCAGCAACAACATCTGGCAGGCCAGTGCCAGCGTAATGGCTTTGGGGAACTTGGTCACCCGTTTGAAATCATAAATGGTGAGCGAAAGGCCCAGGCCCAGCATAATGATGCCGAGAGCGATGGGCAAAAACAGAGTGGTGGCGGCTGACTGTTGCATGGAGGAAAGATACAGAACTCGCGGAAAATGTAAATGGTCGCACCTGCCTACGTGCCGAGCGTCTCCCGTCACACATCGGGAATAAGATGACCGAATATTCCGATTATCATCGAAACCCGCATGAAATGATAACGGAAGCCATCTCAAAAATAGTTCTGTCGTCCCGGCCTCCGTGCCGGGATCCCCTTTTTGCCACACCGAGTGGGATGCCGGAACCAGTCCGGCATGACAGACTCCGTGATTGTGGATTTTTGAGACGGCTTCTAGCTACTTTTGAGACCGGAACTTGAAACTCAATTGTATGGAAAAATTTTTGTTACCCATTCAGGTTCGCTGGTCGGACATTGACCAGAACCGCCACCTGCGCCACTCCGCTTATTACGATTACGGTGCCACCGTGCGCATCGCCTGTTTCTCGCAGCATGGACTCACCAATATGAAGTTCGAAGAATTGCACATTGGGCCGATACTCTTCCGGGAGGAAGCCGTATTCAGGCGCGAGATCAAATTTGAAGATCGGATTACCGTGGATATGGAAGTAACGAAGGCTACGCCCGACTTTGCCCGGTGGAGTATCCGGCATCAATTTTTCAAAGAAGACGGCACGCTGAGTGCCATTATCAACCTCGATGGAGCTTGGATTGACATCATCAAACGGAAGCTGGCCGTGCCGGATCAATTTGTTCAGGAAATCTTCCGCGATTTTCCGAAAGCAAAAGATTTCGAAGTGACAGCACCCAAGACTACGTAAACGGCTGCTGCTTATCCACCCGCTACTACCCACCTCTCGACCACCCGTGGGTAATGCTCATGCTCCAGCCGCTGCACACGTTGTGCTATAGACTCCGGTGTGTCATCGGGGGTAACGGGGCAACGCGCCTGAAACAGAATCTTTCCCTCGTCATATTTTTCATTGACGAGATGGATCGTAATGCCCGTTTCCGAAGCACCACTTGCCTTCAAAGCTTCGTGCACCCGCATGCCGTACATGCCCTTGCCACCAAAAGCAGGCAACAGGGCCGGATGGATATTGACGATCCGGCCGGGATAGGCGCGAAGCAGCGAAGCAGGAATCATCCAATTGAACCCCGCCAGCACGAGGTGTGTCACGTTTCGCGCGCGAAGCCACTTCACCAAATCCTCACTCTGCAATAGCGCCTTGTCGACTACCAGGGTTTCAATCCCGTTCCCTCGAGCCCGTTCCAGCACAAAAGCATCTGCCCGACTGCTGACCAGCAATTCGATTGTAACACGGGGATGACTCTTAAAATACCTGAAGAACTCACCGGCATTTGTTCCGCTACCGGAGGCCAGGATGGCCAAACAGGCTTTATTCATGACGCTAAGATAGAAAGGCCATGCTCACCACACCCAACAGCATGATCAATTTGCACCAGCGGCTCAGCCAATAGAAGTCGCGCACAGTATCGGCACGAATCAACCGGAAGGTGAGCACGAGCAACGGGGCAAAAAGGGCAGGTAGAAAATAGGTCAGCGGCAACGCCCCGAAATGCACATCAAGGTAGATCACCACGGTAACAAACAGGATAAGCAACAGGTACACCAGCTGCTTGGTCTTGCGGATGCCCCAGATAATGGGCAGCGTGCGGCATCCAAACGTATTGTCACCCTTGAGATCTTCCATGTCCTTGATGATCTCCCGCGCCAGCGTAATAAAAAATGCGAACAGGGCGTAAATCCAGATCAGAATATTGCCACTGTGATAAAGTGCCTCTACCACCAGCAGCGTACAGCCGGTGAGCAAGGCTATCGAGAAGTTACCAACAAAAGGCAAGCGCTTAAGCTGGTTCGAATAAACCCAGAGCAGAAACGCACTGAAAAAATTGACCGCGCCAATCGGCCAACTGATCAAAAAACCGAGCGCAGTGCCGGTGATCGAGAGGAACGAATGGAAAAGAATAGCAAAGCGCCTCGGTATCCATTTGCCAACTACCACACGGTCGGGCTTGTTCACCAGATCAATCTTTACATCGTAGTAATCATTAATGATATAGCCGGCTGCAGCAATCATCACGGTGGACGACACGAGCACAAGCAACCGCCAGTCGGTCAGGGTTTCGAGCGACACCAGAAAACCGGCCGTGGCATACTGCGTAAGCGCTACGATCAGCAGGTTCCAGAACCGGGTAAGGCGAAACATGGCTACAAAAAAACCCGGGTCTCTCATGACGTAAAGATACCAGACGGATGCTAGATACTGGATACTCGATGCTGGATACTCGATGCTGGACAAATCGGTAAAAACTAATAACCCCGCACAAAAGGATCGAGGATCAAGTATCCAGTATCCAGGTTAAAACCTCAACGCCAGCATGACCATGAAATTTCGCCCGGCCTGCGGATAGAAATAATTCTGGCGAAACTCGTTGGCTGTGCCCCCGAAAAACCCATAGGTATAGCCATTGGATTCATACTCATGATCGAAGATGTTATTGGCCAGCACGCTGAGTGAAACCCCGCGCATGGCCTTCGGCCTGAACTGCCAGGTAGCGCGCAAATCATTCACCCAATACGCATCGAGTTGCCTACTGGGGTTGCCGGTATTGTCGAGGAACTGACGGCCCACATACTTCGACAGCCAGGCGAGTTCGATACCCCGCGTAGGCGTAAATGCCACAACCGATCCTGCAATAACATTGGGCGAAAATGAAATGTCGGTGTTGCGGTAGGTGTTCCGGATTTCGTTGAACTCGTCAAAAGCCACTCCGTAGTCGTACAGCACTTCGGTGAATTCCCGAATCTTATTCTGACTGAGCGTGAGGTTGGCTGTCCATTGAATTTTCTTCGTTAGTTGTACCGAGCCGTCTACCTCCACGCCCGTGCGATAACTCTCGGGGACATTCGTGCGAATGTTGGCTCCCACATCGTTGATAGCGCCCGTAAGCACAAGTTGGTTGCGGTATTGCATCAGGTAGTAGTTCACGTTCAGCGTAAGTGCCCGGGTGCGCAGCCTCCAACCGGCTTCCACGTTGTGTAGCGTTTCGTGCTGCGGTGCGCGGGTGGTACTTCCGTCCACAAAATCATCGCGCACGGGTTCGCGGTTAGCCACCGCGTAAGACGCATAAAACTGGTCGCGGGCCGAAGGTGAAAACGTAATGCCCGCCTTCGGATTAAAAAACTGGAAGTCGGCCGCGATGTCAAAATCAAACTGCCGGTTTTCGCGACCAGCCGTGGCGTAGCGAATACCCCGGTATTGGAGATCGGCAAACAATTGCCAGCGGTCATCCACTACATAGGTGTTTTTCCAGAAAACATTGAAATCGGTTTTTTCGCCCGTGTTGAAATAGTAGCGATAGTCTTTGGGAACACCCATTGGTAAGGCCGACCAGATAATTTCACCGAAGTGATCGCCATCATACCGGTTCCATCCGCCCCCGAGTGTCGACTGCAGCCGCTGCTTCTCGTAATTGACGGACCAGGTGAGGCCATAGAAATGGTTGTCGAGCCAACGCCTGCGCACCAAATCCGTTGAACCGAATCTTTCCGAGCCGATCTGCAGGGTGTCGAGGCCGTAGTTAACGTATTCATCATCATAGCGGAACTCCTCGTAGAAACCGCGGCCACGCGTATAATGCAGCGCCACATTGGCTGTAAGGGCATCGGAAAAAAGATGGGACGTGTGCAACTGATAATGATCCTGGCGGTAGTTGTCCACCTGGTTATCGTAGGTATAGATGTTGAATGTTCGTGCATTGCTGGTCAACAGGTTTTGGGTTTGCTCCGCATTCCAACCTTCAACGGAGGCCGTCTCGAGCATGGCATCCACATCGCTCTTCAACCGTGACTCCGGCACGCCCCCCCAGCTCTGATAGGTAATCTCGCGCCCGCCAAACGTTATGGCCTTAACCATCGTCTTTTTGCCATAGTAGCCGCCCGCCAGGTAATACGACTTGAGGTCGGAAGACGCGCGGTCGATAAATCCATCTGACGTGATCTGCGAAAGACGGCCATCGAACGCAAAGCGGTTGTTGATCAGTCCTGAGCCGAACGCCACGGTGTGCCGCCATGTGTTAAACGAACCGACTGAATTAATCACATCGGCATAGGCTGAATCGTTGCGCACGTTGGTTTGCAGATTCACGGAAGCACCAAAGGCTGCGGCTCCGTTGGTGGACGTGCCCACGCCCCGTTGCACCTGAATACTGTTCGTGGAGGAAGCCAAATCCGGGGTGTTTACCCAGAATACATTTTGACTCTCGCTGTCGTTGAGCGGAATGCCATTAATCGTTACGTTAATGCGCGTGGCATCACTGCCCCGTATGCGCATGCCGGTATAACCAACTCCGGCACCTGCATCGGAGGTGGTCACCATGGAAGGTGACCAGTTAAGAACGATGGGCAAGTCCTGCCCAAAATTCTGCTTTTGCAGCGTGGCGCTGGAGATGTTGCTGAAGGTAGTAGGGCTGTTGCCGGCAGCGCGCGTAGCCAGCACCAGAACTTCATCCGTAAGCGTGGTGGATTCCTCCAGAACAATCTCTGCTTCAATGCCTTTAACCAGCGTAATGCGTTGGGTCTCGTAACCCACATAGCGCACTTCGGCTTCGTACCTTGGCTCGTTGAGGTCCGCGAACTGAAAACGGCCGGCCGCATCGGCTACAGCCAACCGGTTGCTGTCGAGTAAACGGATAGTGGCACCAGCCAGCGCCTGACCACCGGCATTCTTCACCACGCCCTGAATAATGTTTTGCGCGTGTGCCTGCCACGACAGCAAAAGGGCTACCGCAGCAATTCTGATGTTAAACATGTTCTACTTTTTTTATGTCTGCAGAGCACACCGGGGAGTGTGATGCGTACATGTATTCCGATCGCGATCGGAATTGCCTTCCCTTCGGCCGCATTACCGGCATCAGGTTCGTTGGGTATAATCTCAGCCCGTGGTATTAAGGCACCCCTGCCACGCCTTTTTCTGCGCGACCGTGCAAAGGTATAACCTCCTTTAGCTACTTTGCAATAGACTTACGTTTTCACCCGATGTATAAAGCCACAATCAACCACCAGACGTTCGAAATCGAGCCCTCGCCCGAAGGATTACTGGTAAACGGAGAGCCCTTACGCTGGGATATCAGCGCATTGGGGGACGGTCACTTCCACCTGTTGGAAAACGGCACCGGCTACGCGGCAGAATTTGTCAAAGTCGATCGTGCTACTAAAACTTTCACATTTAAAATAAACGGTCAGCCTCACGTAGTGGAGCTAAAAGACAAGTTTGACTTGCTCCTGGAGAAGATGGGTATGCACCAGGGCGCAACCGGCAAAGTAAACAACATAAAAGCCCCCATGCCCGGATTGATCATTGACTTAAAAATTTCGGCAGGCGACAGCGTGAAGGCGGGCGACCCGTTGTTGATTCTGGAAGCGATGAAGATGGAGAATATCTTGAAGTCACCAGGCGATGGCGTGGTGAAATCCATCAAGATCAAGAAAGGCGACAGTGTGGAAAAAGGTCAGGTGCTGGTGGAATTCTAAACCGACTCTGGTACAAATTTGGCATTCGAATGCATGATTTGTACTAAAAAATCACTGTTTTTAGTTAAAAAAGTCACTTTTTAAAGGTAGTAGACCAAAAAAACATTTTCCTGCGTATATTTGAGGCAGTGGTATGGTAGCCCGAAACGCAGAAAAACAATTGCGCCTTTTGGCCAAAGAATTTCGCTCCGTTGCGGTCGTGGGGCCGCGCCAGAGCGGAAAGACAACCATGGTTCGATCTGTTTTTCCACGCAAGCCTTATGTCTCGCTTGAAGACCCTGATGAAAGACTCCTGGCCGACACCGATCCCCGCACTTTTCTCTCGCGTTTCAAAAACGGGGCTATCATAGACGAAGTTCAGCGGGTGCCCTCGCTGTTCAGCTATCTTCAGAAAATTCTTGATCAGACTAAAAAGGACGGATTGTTCATTCTTACCGGGAGCAACAATTTTCTGATTCAAGAGTCAATTTCGCAAACTCTGGCCGGACGAATCGGCTACTTGGATCTGTTACCATTATGCTATCAGGAGTTGACCCGCTTTCCGCTGAATGACCCCTCGACAGACTATCTAATCTGGAGCGGTTGCTACCCGGAAGTGCACGATCGAAAACGCAGTCCTTTGCTTTGGTACCCGGCCTACATCCGCACCTATGTAGAGCGTGACGTTAAGCAGCTTAAGAACATAACGGATACACTGCTTTTTAATCGCTTTCTGAAACTATGTGCCGGTCGGATAGCGCAGCAACTCAATGTGGCATCCCTTTCCAATGAATCTGGGGTGGACGTCCGTACTGTGCAAAGCTGGCTGGCCGTGTTAGAAAGTAGCTATGTTCTATTTAATCTACAACCGCATCACGCCAACTTCAATAAACGAATTGTCAAAACGCCAAAATTGTATTTCCATGATACAGGACTTGCTTGTTCGCTCCTCGGCATCAAATCGGCAAATGAGTTAACCCACTCCCATTTCAGGGGCGCTTTGTTTGAAAACTATGTGGTAGCCGAATGTATTAAAAACAAACATAACTCGGGTAGCAGCACGGCTTACTTCTACTGGCGCGATAACAAAGGCGTTGAAATTGACCTGTTGGCCGAGAAAGGCGGGAAGCTGGTTCCCATCGAAATCAAATCAGCACAGACTTTTCGCGCAGAGTATGTTGCCAACATTCAAAAATGGAACAGCTTCTCCGGCAACAAAGGCGGCATGCTTCTGTTCGATGGCGAGCAGCATTTCAGGCAAAGCGACCAGATATCGGTGTTGAACTGGCGTGAAGCTGGAGCAGCGAAGAGATTGCGCTGACCCCTCACATTTGCAAGAATTGAGCAATCAGAATTCATTCGGTTTCTGATATATTTGAGCGTCTTTTTCCGAGCATGAAATACAAACGTATCCTTCTCAAACTCAGCGGGGAAGCGCTGATGGGTTCCAAAAGCAGCAATATCGACCCGGCTGTGCTGGAGCAATACAGCGAAGAAATTAAAGCCGTGAAAGAGGCGGGCGTGGAACTGGCCATCGTCATCGGAGGAGGCAACATCTTCCGGGGTGGCCAGGCGGAAGCACTAGGCATCGACCGCGTGCAGGGCGATTACATGGGCATGCTGGCCACGGTGATCAACGCCATGGCGCTGCAAAGCGCACTGGAACGGCACGGCATGTATACCCGTCTGATGGCCGGCATTAAGATGGAGCAAGTGTGCGAACCCTTCATCAGGCGCAGGGCCATTCGCCACCTGGAGAAGGGCAGAATCGTGATTTTTGGAGCCGGCATCGGCAACCCGTATTTCACCACTGACTCAACTGCCAGCCTGCGCGCCATTGAAATTCAGGCAGGCGTTGTGTTGAAAGGCACCCGTGTGGATGGCGTGTATGATAAGGACCCTGAGAAATTCAAGGATGCCGTCCGGTACAACCACCTCAGTTTTCAGGAGGCATATCAGAAGAAGCTTAACATTATGGATATGACGGCCTTCACGTTGTGTCAGGAAAATAAGCTGCCCATCATTGTTTTTGACATGAATAAGAAGGGCAACCTGCTGAAGATTGCCAAAGGGGAAGAGGCAGGGACACTGATCAGTTAATTTTCGGATCAGACGTTGAAAAGCAAACGCGGCAAACAGACCTTGATGTCGAATCGTAAATTTTGAATTTTGCATTATGGAAGAGCTTGAGTTATTTCTGGATGATGCGCGCGACCAAATGTCGAAAGCGCTGAATCATGTCAGCCACGAGTTAACGAAAATCCGGGCCGGCAAAGCCAACCCTGCCATGCTGGATGGCATCATGGTATCCTACTACGGCACCATGAGTCCGCTCAACCAGGTGTCGTCCATGACAACCCCTGATGCACGCACCATCTTTATCAAGCCGTGGGAAAAAGGGTTGATTCATGAGATCGAGAAAGCCATCATGGCGGCCAACCTCGGCCTAACACCTCAAAATGACGGACAGCAGGTGATCATCAACATACCCATGCTCACCGAGGAACGCAGGAAACAACTGGTGAAGCAGGTAGGGCAGGAATGTGAACATGGCAAAGTGAGCATTCGCAGCATCCGCAAGGACACGAATGAAAGCCTGAAAAAAGTTAAAGGCGTATCGGAAGATGATGTTAAGAATGCAGAAGAAACGGTGCAGAAGTTAACCGATGGCTGCATTGCCCGGATTGACGCCCTGATGAAGAAGAAAGAGGCTGAAATCATGACGGTGTAACGGAAGTATAAGTTGAAATCGTTATTGCTGTAAATTTCGGCCATGCACCCCGTACTGTTTGAGGCTGGCTCGTTTACCATTTACACGTATGGGTTTTGCATTGCCATAGGGGCCGTACTCGGCTTCACCTACATGGCGTGGCAGGGCAAAAAGCAATTCGGATTTACGTTCGACCAGGCCAATACCTTGTTTATCCTGCTGGTGACCGCCAGTGTCGTAGGTGGTAAAATCTTCCTGATTTTTGAAGATCCTGGTTTTTACCTCAGTGAACCGAAGCGCTTAATCTCGGGCAGCGGCTTTGTCTTCTACGGCTCTCTGCTATTCGCCATCCCGACCATGCTTTGGTACTTCCATAAGAACAAAATTCCGGTCTTGGGCATGCTGGATGTTATGGCGGTAGTCACATGCATCGTTCATGGCTTTGGGCGCATAGGGTGCTTCATGGCCGGCTGCTGCTACGGAAAACCCACTGACAGCGCTCTTAGCGTCATCTTCACCAACCCGGTTTGTCAGGCTGAACCGTTGCATACACCCCTCCACCCTACCCAACTTTATGAGGCGGCTTCCATCTTTGCAATTTTGGCCGTGTTGTGGATGATTCGGGGCAAGCGCCAGTTTACGGGTCAACTCTTCCTGCTCTACCTCATCCTCTATGCCTTTGTTCGCAGTTTGCTCGAAATGCTGCGCGGAGACGTCCAGCGGGGATTTTTAGTTGACGGGATCCTCTCCCACTCGCAATTTATCTCGCTGCTTGTCATTTCCGCATCGGTTTACTTCTATGTAAAGTTAAAGAGAAGGACTACCTTGCCTTCCTGATTTTTCAAACCTGATTCTTTCCTATGCTGACCTTTATGAAAATCCTAAAGCGGTTTTTTCTCGTGGTGGTAGTGCTGGGCCTGGGGTTAATGGCATTTCTCTATTGGGGCGTCTACGAGCGGGGTGTTATGGCCGGCAAAGTGCTTCGAGTAACCGAGAAAGGTGTCGTATTCAAGACCTACGAGGGCAAGTTAAACCTGGAATCGTTCGGAGCTTTGAAGGGTACCAGCCCAATTGCCGAAACATTTGACTTTTCAGTAGAGTCCAAACAAAAAGAAGTCATCAGCGACTTGCAGGAGGTGGCCCTCAGCGGTGAGCGCGTCAACCTGCACTTTGTCAAACGCTACATTACGTTTCCATGGCGGGGCGACACCAAGTATTTTATTGAAAAAGTTGAACGGGAAAAGCCATGATTCAGCCTATTTTAAAAACCCAACTTGGAAGAATTGAAAAACTGTTCCGCGAGCATAAGGTGAAAAGGGCTTTTGCTTTCGGTTCGGTTTGCACGGACCATTTCTCGGACAAGAGCGATATTGACTTATTGATCAGTTTTCAGGACGATCAGATCGCCATGGAGGACTACGCAGATAACTATTTTGACTTAGTCTATAAGCTAGAGGAAATTCTCGGGCGCGAGGTTGATTTAATCACGGAGCGAACGGTGAAAAATCAATACTTCCTAAACGTAGTCGAAAGGACAAAAACGCCAATTTTTCATGGATGACAAGGTACTTAAATACTTGTCGGACATTCTAGCGGCCATAAATCGTATCAATGACTTCATTGGCTCGCCCAAGGAGTTTGAAAAGTATCAGAAAAGCGTCATGCTCCGGCAAGCCGTAGAGCGTAACATTGAAATTATTGGTGAAGCTCTCAACAGCGCTCTGAAAATTAACCCTTCTTTAGAGATATCGAACGCTCGGAAAATTGTCGACACGCGTAACAGAATTATCCACGGCTATGATGAAGTCGAGGATGTTGTAATCTGGTCTATCTTGATCAAGCATTTGCCCATTCTCCACGCTGAGATCCAAAAAATTATCAATCAACAATGAGGAATCAAACAGTTATAGTATATGGCTCTTACGGTTACACTGGCCAATTGGTGGTGGAAGCGTGCAAGGCCCGCAACCTAAAGATCATCCTATCAGGCCGAAATGCCGAGTCTTTGAAAAAGCAAAGTGAGGCTACAGGCTACCCATTCGAAGCCGTTGACACGAATGACCGCACCGCATTGACCGCCCTGCTGTCAAAAGCAACGGTGGTCATTCACTGCGCGGGGCCTTTCCGGCACACGGCAAAAGCGATGGCCGATGCCTGCCTGGAAACCAAAACTCATTACACGGACATAACCGGTGAGTACGAGGTGTTTGAAATGCTCGCGGGCTACGATCAAAAAGGGAAATCGGCCGGCATCACCATCATGCCCGGCACCGGCTTTGATGTAGTTCCCTCCGACTGCCTGGCACTTCATCTGAAGAACCGGCTTCCATCAGCAACACATCTTCAGCTCGCCTTCACAGCATTGGGCGGAGGACTCTCGCGCGGCACAAAAAAAAGTATGGCCGAGGGCCTGGGCGAAGGCGGTCGCATCCGGAAAGACGGGAAACTCACCCGTATTGAGCTGGGCGATAAAACACTGACGGTTGACTTTGGGGCCTTTCAAACGCCAACTCTTTGCATTCCGTGGGGCGACATTTCAACAGCATGGCGCAGCACGGGCATTCCCAACATTGAAGTGTACACCGGAGCTAACGAGAGCATGATTAAAAACGCCAGACGCTCGCGCTACCTGAACTGGTTGTTGCGCATGAAATGGGTGAAGAAGTTAGCGCTCAACCGAATCGACAAGCAAAAGCCCGGGCCCAGCGAAGAAAAACGTGAAAAAGGCCGCAGCTACCTGTGGGGCAAGGCGTGGGATGCCACTGGCAAAAAGGTTGAGAGCCGGCTTGAAACGGTAAGCGGGTACAAACTCACTGCGCTCACCGCAGTCCTTATCGCTGAAAAAATCCTGAATGGAAATTTCAAAACTGGCTATCAAACACCAGCAATGGCCTACGGGGCTGATTTGATTTTGGAGGTGGAAAGCACTAGCCGACAAGACGTCTGATCTTTTCTTAACTCAATTCAGCCCGGATACCAAAAGCCTTTCCAGCTCCTCTTTTTCCTTCATGCTAATACCCTTGGATGCCACCGGTGGCGTGGCGATTTGCGGCAAACTGGCCGGGGCAACTGCGCTCGCTTGAAAATAGACAATTCTCTCGCGAACGACAGTGTCAGGACGTGCCACCATTCTCAGCGTATCTACACGCACGCGAATACGATCCACATACTGGACTTGTGCACCAAAGGACGCACCTGCCCACCAGCAAAGTACGCCAAGCGCGATGGCTAGCATCGCAACCCCATAAGCGGGTATTGGCTTCCGAAACCAGGGCACCGTTGACTGCTCCTTCGAGACGCGGATATGCGTTCTAAGCCTTCGCCAGGTATCGGAAGTTGCTTTTCCCTCACCGGGCACTTCGCCAGCCACCGACAACTGTCGATTGATCTGTCGCAAGGCCTCATACTCGCCTTCAGAAATTATCTGCGTTTTGACAAACTCCAGATCTTCTTGGTTTAACTCCTGATAGGAATACTGCTTCAAAATGCGTTCTAATCTGTCAAAATTTTCCATGGTCTATTCTTCTATCATCAATTTGAATTCAAACAATTGGTTGGCTAGCCTCTTCTTCAGGTAAAACAAACGGGACTTCACCGTGCCCTCAGGACACTTCAAGACATCACCTATTTCACTTATTGTCATTTCCAGGTGATACCGCATAACAAACATGCTTCGCACATCTTCTTCCTCGCTCTGCAACATAGTCTCCAACGCTTTCTGAAATGAAGACTGATCCATTTGCTGGGTAACCCTTTCCCGCAAAACCAGGTTGAGCGGATCCGGTTGAATGGATTTCCTGAATGCCTGTCTACGGTATTCGTTCTTACACATGTTGTAGGCAATCGAATAAAGCCAGGTGGAAAACTTTCGTTGGTTGTCATAACTCTCTCGCGAATCCAGAAGCTTGACAAACAGATCGTGTAGAAAATCCTCTGCCTTTTCACGATCCTGCCAAAGCATCCGGTAGAAATAGCGAAGCAGTGGGCTGCTGTATCGGTGATACAACACTTCAACAGCCCGCTCACTGCCCTTGCTGACTTGCTCCATCAGCGCCTCGTCCGGCAGTTGCCGGAACGGTGATTGAAAAAACTTCACTAGCCGTGCCTATTTCTCAATGATTTCCATAAAAACCCTAAACCCTGTGCTTGCATCCGGATAGTTGTACTCGTTGATACTCCGAATGGTGGACTCAGCCGGGGCATGATTCCAACTTCCCCCGCACGCCATCCCTTTTTGATTGATCATTTCCGCCACATTCCCAACCACGTCAAAAAGCCCGGCATCATTTGGAAAATATGTTCTCACAGGCCCCATCATGGCAAATCCATCATCATTGGCCGGATGCTGCCCCTTGTAGCCGGGACAATTACAGGGCTCCGACTTAAAATTACCCAGATAGCAGTCCTTTGTGTTCCGCGGGGAGTTCCGCAGTCCGAAAAAACGAAACCACGGATATAGTATTTCCGGATCACTTAACGAAACCATTTTTGACTGGGCATTTTTGTCGAGCCCTGCACCTGCCGGAGTAATCTTCACTTCCGCCTGTTGTTCGGCCAGCTTCCAGGAGGTCGGGTTTTTGATTCCAGCCGCGGCTATTTGCCATTCATCCAATGAAGGCAGCCGGAATTTCACTTTCTTGAATTTCCGATCGGCAGCCTGATTGTATTGTATGGTAAGCCAGTTACAATAGGCGTTTGCTGCTTCGTAAGAAATATTTACGGCCGGATAGTGATTAAAGAATTTCTCCTTTTTCGTTTCTGTGCGCGGAGTTGAATAGTTCAGCATGAAGGCCAAGGCTGGTTCTTCATACCGGCTAAAATCAAACTTGTACTTCTCGTACAAATCATTGAGCTTATTGACCTTCAGGTACTCAAGAAAGCGATTGTATTGCAGATTGGTGGTCTCGGAGTTTGCCGCATAGAGGGTCGTTGAGATTGGCTTGAAGTTATCCTCCCAGGATTTAACTTCAATTGCAAAAGGAAAGTAAGGAATCTCCTCGGTTAATCCGGCATTCAGGTAGGCAGCAATAACATCTTGCTTCCCGGTTTCCCGGGCAATCTTCTCCACCAAGTGCCAAATTTTTCGGCCTTGCTCCAAATTCCCCTCCCGGAGATAATCCTCATACAAAAGTACCATGGGCAGCAGATAATTTGCGCTAAACGCATGCCCGGCATCGCTATCAGACTGCCCGTTGAAGTCCACTTGCAGATAATCCAAAAGAAACTCCTTCTCGATGTTTCTCCGAATAGCCGAAATATTATCAAAGTCGTTTACACTGTGTCGTGAAGCAAGGCCGACTACATACAAGTACTCTTTAATGGCCTGGATATTCTCTTTCCCAAGAGTCAATGCATAGTAGAATTTTCTGTCGGGATTTTGCGTGGGTAGTTGAGCGCAAATCCAGGCACTACCGGCATGTTCAACATCGATGTTTGTATATTGCAATTGGGCCATCGGGAACTTCTTATCCCGGTACTCTTTGCTCGCCAACATGTCCAGATCGAGAATCACAACATCCTGCCGCACGCCTAGCACATCTTGCAAAACGAAAAGAGGAATAGTGGTGCTTTCTCCTTCGGTGATCAAAATAGCAGAACGCTCCAGCGACATCAATACGTTGTAACTATAGTTGAGTAGCGCGGGTGAAATTTGTGATCCCTCGTAAAGGCCTCTGCTAAAACGAGCGCGGTTCGTGGAATCCAATGCAAATTCAGCAAACAACTGTAACAATGAATAACTCTCAACATCCTCGGGTTTGAGTGAGTGAGCTTTCGACAGCGCATTGTAGGATTCACCATTAAATCCGCCATGCCAACTCTTCACGAGCCAATACTCAAAGGTGTTGGGGATGTTGCGTTCCATAGTCACCACTACATTGTCCAACACATCCTTCGAGGCATGCGAAAAAAGAGAAGCGGCATACAAATTCAACCACGCTGCCGAATTGCGTGGTTCCGATTGAACCAGCAGTGCCCAGGCCTCGCGCTGCTCGGCATACCAAACTTTCGACTTGATCACTAGCGTTTTAGGAAGAATGCGCTCAGGGCTGGCGGCCGCCAACAAAAGAGGCATAACCATCACGGCTATAAGGATATTCATTCGTCTCATGGTTTTCGGTTTAAGACTCAGTACACTTCGGTCAGTAAAACGTTCAATCAGCCGAAATATTTATTTTATCGTTTCTCAGATATGAAAAACCCAGTCCTTGTACTGGCCGACCAAAACGGGCGAACCAACCGGGGCAAAGGTTCACTCAGACTGATGCGGCACGTGCGATTATTTTGTCGGCAGCTTGCCAAGGCTGTTGCGTCAATTCTTCAGTTAACATTCCAAATGGGCGTCATTCCAGAATTTGAATTACTGCACCATCACGAGTGCGTGTCTTCCCAATCAAATGCGGCCTTACCCCGTTTTTAATCATGAAGTCCTCGAACTCCCGTTGACGCGGATCATCAACACAGATCAGAAGGCCACCGCTCGTTTGCGGATCGCACAGCGTAAGTAACGACTCACCCCCAATGCCTTCCACCTTCTTTTCAAAACTCTGCCAGTTGCGCATCGTATTGTCAGGATAAATGAATCGGTCGGTATACGCCTTCAGATTTTTCATCAGGGGCACCTGCGCATAGTGAATGTCGGCCGATAGTCCGCTGCCTTCGCATACTTCAATGAGATGACCGAGTAAACCAAACCCGGTTATATCGGTTAGCGCAGTGACGTGCGGCAGGCTGCCCAGTTCGGCACCAATCGAATTCAAACTGCTCATCCAACGCACGGCCTCCTCCACGTCTTCCGCAGCGGCCATCGCGCGCTTTTGGGCGGTTGTGATAATGCCCGCACCAAGCGGCTTGGTCAGGTAAAGTAAGTTGCCCGACCGGGCAGTATTGTTTTTCTTGAGGTTGGATTTCTTCACAACGCCCGACACGGCAAGTCCAAAGATGGGCTCCGGGCTGTCGATGCTGTGCCCGCCCGCCAGCGGGATGTTGGCCTTGGCGCAAATGGCGCGGCTGCCCTCCAACACCTGTTGCGCCAATTCGGGCGATAGCTTCTCCACTGGCCAACCCAAAATCGCCAACGCCATCAACGGCCGGCCACCCATGGCATACACATCGCTGAGCGCATTGGCCGAGGCGATTACGCCAAACGTGTGGGCATCATCCACAATGGGCATGAAGAAATCGGTCGTGCTGATCAGGCAGGTGCCGTTGTCCAGTTCATATACAGCCGCATCGTCCTTCGATTCATTGCCTACGAGGAGGTTGGGAAAATGTTCGGGGATCGCTGTTGACTGTAGAATCTGGTCCAACACGGCCGGAGAAATCTTACAGCCACAGCCGGCCCCGTGCGAGTACTGAGTGAGTTTTGTTTCTTTCATATCATCCAAGAAAATTCTTGTATCAGAGTATCGGCCGGCTCCTCAACTCCCGGGCTAATGTTGATGCTTCGTCACCGCTCCAGGTGATTGATGCGCGCAGCCGATCTTTCCGTTTTTCGATGCTTTGGCGGTAGGCCTTGTCGTAGTAGGTCAATAAAATCTCCATAACGGTCGTCATGTCATCCGCCAGCAGGCGCTCCTCCGCGGCTTTCAGATACTGACCGCCCAATTTCTTTCGGATCTTTTTCATGATTTCGCCAAACTCCTCCTTGGGTGCCTGGCCATAATCACGTACCAGCCGGGCTACACGGGCTTCCAGGGATACCTCTACCTGAACAATAGGGGCCAGTGTCATTTGCTGCCAAAAATCCGGTGGCAAAAAAATCTTACCGATGGCGATCGATTCATCCTCCACCCAAACAGGTCGGCTGGTATCGACTTTCAAGATTTCTTCGAACAACTCATTTTGGAATTGTTCGGTAGTGGGTTGTGGCGGCATGAACAATCCGCCAAAAGCCGACCCCCGGTGATGGGCTAGACCTTCGAGATCAATCACCTGTTCGCCCGCCTCGCGCAATGCCCGAAGAATTTCCGTTTTGCCGCTACCCGTGAAGCCCGTAAGCAACACCAGCGGCAGTCGCGTCTGAAAAGCCTGCAGTGCAGCCTGCCGATAGGTCTTGTATCCCCCCTGCAGCACACGCGAGCGCATTCCGGCCATGCCCACAAACTGGGCGAAGTTGCTAGAGCGCATCCCTCCCCTCCAGCAGTGAATCAACATTTCGCGCCCCTGACTTATCTCTTCGGCCTGTCCGAGTATACCATCCAGACGAGGCCCCACCAGGCGAAACCCCTCACGAATAGCAGCGTGTTGCCCCAGTTGTTTGTAGGTGGTACCAACCCGATGCCGCTCGTCATTATTCAGCAGCGGAACATTAACCGCTTGCCGGATGTGCCCTTGAGCATACTCGGCCTCCGAACGAACATCCACTACCGGCAGGTGGTGGCGCAACGCGAGAAACTCCGACAGCGAAAGAAGCATACGCAAAGATGGCAATTCCGGAAACGAGCCTTGAACGAAAACATACGCGGGAAGGGGTTTTCTCGCTAATTTTGTCCTTCAAATTCGAACCTTGTGACGCTAATCAAGTCTATTTCGGGCATTCGGGGCACAATTGGAGGCAAACCCGGGGAGGCCCTCACCCCTGTTGATGCGGTTAAGTTTGCGGCTGCTTTTGGCACCTGGATAAAATCGCGCAAAGGAAAGAAAGTCGTGATTGGCCGGGATGCGCGCATTTCGGGCGAAATGATGAGCCAGTTGGTGAGCTCCACCCTTCGCGGGCTCGGCTTGCACGTGATTGACCTTGGCTTGTCAACGACACCCACAGTTGAATTGGCCGTGCCGCTGGAGAAAGCAGGCGGTGGCATCATTCTCACAGCCAGCCATAATCCGGCTCAATGGAACGCATTGAAGTTGCTGAACGAGAAAGGTGAATTCATTTCAGCAGCTGACGGAGCCTGGATTTTGGAAATTGCAAATGCCGAAGACTTCGCGTTCGCTCCGGTTGAACAGCTCGGCCGTTATGAGACAAATGACGAATACATTGACCGCCACATCCTGCACATTCTAAAATTCAAAGGTGTAGACAGCAAAGCCATTAAGAAGGCGAAGTTCAAAATTGCAGTAGATGCCGTGAACTCTACAGGCGGTATAGCGGTGCCCAGGCTGTTGCGTGCATTGGGTGTAAAAAAAGTGATTGCTCTTTATTGTGAACCTACAGGACTTTTTCCGCATAATCCCGAGCCACTTCCTGAAAACGTGAAGGAGATCAGCAAGACGGTAAAAAAGAAGAAATGCGATTTGGGTATTGTAGTTGACCCCGATGTTGACCGCCTCGCGCTCATCATGGAAAACGGTAAGCCTTTTGGCGAGGAATACACACTGGTGACGGTTGCCGACTACATGCTGAAAAGAAAAAAGGGTAACACGGTTTCAAACCTGTCGTCCACCCGCGCTTTGCGCGATGTAACCGAACAGCATGGCGGCCACTATCATGCAGCAGCCGTAGGTGAAGTTAACGTGGTGGAGAAAATGAAGGCAGTAAAGGCAGTGATTGGAGGCGAAGGCAATGGCGGGGTAATTGTGCCCGACTTTCATTACGGCCGAGACGCGCTAATTGGCATCGCACTGTTCTTATCGCACCTGGCCAAAACACGGATGACGATGACGGAACTGCGAAAATCCTACCCGAATTACTTTATTTCAAAAAACAAGATTGAATTAAACCCCGGCATTAATGTAGATGCCATTCTCGCTGGCATTCAGCAGAAATACGCTCAGGAAAAAATTAACACGTCCGATGGCGTGAAGATTGATTTTGAGCAGACACGCGAATGGGTGCACCTGCGAAAATCCAATACGGAACCTATCATTCGCATTTATGCCGAGTCGCAGGATGAAAAACAGGCCAGCGCACTTGCACAACGCATTCTGAACGACATTCAATCCATGCTTCATTCCTAACCTGGATTCACCATGAGCATTTACCTCGACAACGCTGCCACCACGCCTCTCGATCCGGAAGTCTTTGAAGCCATGAAGCCCTTCTTGATGGAAGACTTCGGCAACCCATCTTCCACCCACGGGCATGGCCGAAAAGTACGGGCGGCTATTGAGCAAGCCCGCAAGAAAGTAGCCGAACTGCTCAACTGCACACCCGGTGAGATCATTTTTACGTCCGGTGGCACCGAGGCCGACAATGCCATCTTAATCAGCAGCGCGCACACGTACAACATCAAGCACGCCATTTCAAGCCCGATTGAACACCACGCGGTTACCCACACACTTGAAACCCTGGCCAAACAAGGGGACATCGAGCTTCATCATGTAAGACTTGATTCGAAAGGTCATGTTGACCTGAGTGACCTTGAAGCGCTTCTAACCCGGCACCCGGGCGCACTGGTATCGCTTATGCACGCCAATAACGAAATCGGCAACCTGCTTCCAATTGAACAGGTAGGCGAACTGTGCAAAAAGTTCAATGCTTACTTCCACTCCGACACCGTGCAAACCATGGGGCATTACCGCCACGACCTGAAAAAACTGAACATTCATGGGCTCGCAGCTGCCGCACATAAATTTCATGGACCCAAGGGTGTGGGCTTTATGTATATTAATAAGGACAAAAAAATTCAATCCCAGATGCACGGTGGCGCACAAGAGCGCAACATGCGGGGCGGCACCGAAAATGTCTACGGCATTGTTGGGTTAGCAAAGGCGCTGGAGATCTGTTACCGTGAAATGAAGGAGCATGAGGCTCATATCAAAAATTTAAAAAGCCACATGATTGGTAAACTGAAATCCGAACTGCCGGGCGTTCGCTTTCATGGAGACTCAGAAAATCTCGAGCAAAGCCTGTACACGGTATTGAATGTCAGCCTCCCGGAGTCGGAAGAAAACGACATGGTGTTATTCAACCTCGACCTGCAGGGTATATCTGCCTCGGGCGGCAGTGCCTGCAGTAGCGGAGCCACTACCGGGTCGCACGTGCTGGGAGCGCTATACCCGGGCTCACAGCGCGGAGCAGTGCGCTTTTCATTCAGCAAGTACAACACGCGCGAAGAAATTGACTTTGCGGTTGACAAACTGGCCGAACTGTATCGTGTAAAGGCCTAACGGACCGGATGCTGGTTACTGCCGAATCGCTTGATGATTTCCTTTTCCAGTGATTCGCGATGTGCCGGATGGGCAATCTTCATAATTTCATACGCACGCTGACGTAGGCTCTTACCATAAAGGTAGGCGGTTCCATACTCCGTAATCAGGTAGTGCATGTGCGCCCGGGTAGTAACCACGCCCGCGCCTTCTTTGATATGAGGCACAATCTTGGTCTGACCTTTTTTGGTGGCTGAAGGCAACGCAATGATCGGTTTACCATTGTCGGACAAGGCAGCGCCCCGGATGAAATCCATTTGCCCGCCCACGCCCGAAAACTGATAGGTGCCGATGGAATCGGAAACGACCTGGCCCGTCAGGTCAACTTCAATGGCACTGTTGATTGCAACTACTTTTGGATTGGCCCTAATCACCCGCGTGTCGTTCACGTAGCTGGCTTCCAAAAAAGCAAACTGTGGGTTGTCATCGAGAAAATCGTACAACCTGCGCGTTCCAATAACAAAACCCGAAACCACCTTGCCCGGATGCTTTTTCTTGTAGGCGTTGGTAATCACTCCTTTTTGCAGCAACTCCATAACGCCATCCGAGAACATTTCGGTGTGCACCCCTAAATCCTTACAGTGCCCGAGGCTCTTGAGGGCAGCGTCTGGAATAGTGCCAATGCCCATTTGCAGGGTCGACCTGTCTTCCACCAGGGCTGCGATGTTCCTTCCGATTTTCAGATCCTCTTCCGAAAGCTGTGCTCCGTAGTCCACCTCGGGTAAAATATCCTCACAGCGGACCATGGCATCAAACCGGCTTACGTGAATAAAACCATCTCCATGGGTGCGCGGCATGTTGGGATTAATCTGCGCGATGATATGACGTGCATTTTTGGCAGCCGAACGGGCCACATCAATAGACGTGCCGAACGAACAAAACCCGTGTTTGTCGGGTGGAGAGACATGAAGAAAGGCGATATCCAGCGGTAGTATTTTCTTGTCGAACAGCCGGGATATTTCGCTGAGAAAAATCGGAATATAGTCTCCACGCCCCGTGTTGATGGCCTCCCGAATGTTAGCCGAGACAAAAAGCGAGTTGAAATAAAAGCTACTGGCATAAGCCGGCTTGGTGATCTCAAGTTCGCCCAGTGTGCTGATGGCCACAAGCTCTACATTTCGCAATTCATTTGCGCGTTTGACTAACGCATTTAACAACGTGGTTGGGGTAGCGGCACTTCCGTGCAAAAAGATTCGCTGGCCAGATTCAACAATTCTGATTGCTTCGTCTGCTGTGATGTACTTGGGTTCCATAATTCCGAATTCGGCCCGAAAGATAGACGTCAGGATGTTTGACACAACTGACGAACGTCATCTTTCACGAAATGTTAATCGGCTCCGGCTGCCTTTCTTATCGGGCCGAATGGTCCGTACTTGTGTTGTCGCGCTGCAAACGTATCCGGAAAAGGTCCGAACGGATAATCAAAAGGCTTTGAGCCAGGGCTGGGCCAGTCACCGGCAAATTCTTTATGCGGCCGGGGCATCGAATTTATAAATGCGGCTACATCCCACGCCTCCTCTACGGTTAACTGGGGAGCTTCATGGGTAACACCCTGCGGCATGTTGGCATAGACATACCGTGCAAAATTGGAAAGGCGGAAAAGACCGGCCGCAGTGTTGTAGCTGTCAGGCCCCCAAAGCGGAGGATAGCTGTACTCTGCCGCACCTTGGGATTTCAAACCCTCGCCCGAAGAGGTGTGACAGGTCTGACATTTTTGGATATACACCTGCCGGCCACGGGCGCTATCGGCAGCGCGTTCAAGAATTGGCAACTCCATCAGCCCCGAACCTTCAGCCGCTTTTCCACGGGGAACGTCCCGACCCAGCCAGGTAATATAGGCAACCAGCGCACGCATTTCCTTTGAAAGAGAATCAAGCGGATCTCCATTAAGGCTACGCTGCAAACAATCGTTTACACGCTTTTCAACCGACTCGATAGACCCTGACCTGGCGCGAAAGCGTGGATAAAGTGATGCCACCGATCCAAAATTATTTCCAAACACCTGGGTTCCGGCTTTAAGATGACAGTTCTGGCAATTCATTCCGTTTGTGGAAGTACTCACACTGCCGCTGGGGCCAAGGTACCGCGCGGTATGCGCTACCAACTCACGGCCATATCGGATTTGTGCACCAAGGGAATCAACCGGAAGGGAGTTGATATCGGGTGGCTGCCAGTAACGAACGATCGGGTGATCGGCATCCGGTTTTGAGCGGCATGAAATGATGGCAGTCACTGCCAGGACAACAACAACCGAAAACAAAAGCGGTCGCGTCATTCCTCTGCAAAATCAGGAAAGGACTTTTTTAGCTCCTTGTTGCTGTAGTTCGGGTAGGAAGATTTGTCGGCTTCCAACTCCAGGATAACCAGCTTCTGGTTGTTCAAAATGGGGAGCAACTTTTCGCGGTCGACATCGAAGTCTTTGTTTCTGCGCGTAGACTTCAGGGCGTATTTGCGGGCAAAGTTGTCGGCCTCCACCTGTAACTGGTTCCGTATTTCAATGTTGATTTTTTGCTTGTCCAGAATCTCGTTCTTGGATTTACCGATTACCTCTGTGGCTTCCAACGTGCCCATGGTCAGCACTGCCGTGCCACCCACACCTGATACTACCTGGGCCGGTTCGGTTTCCAGCACGAGCGGGGACAGGCCCGTGGCTGCGCCCAACGAAGCATTCAATATAGCTCTGTTCTTCTTCCCTTTTTTTGCCTGCTTGTAAGCCTTGCTCAGTTGTTCGTGGTTTTTGTCCAGTTGGTCAATCAATGACTTCGCGGCAGTGAGCGTAAGCCGGTAGCGCTGATACAACAACTTATCTTTCTCTTCCAGGTTTTCAGCATCATCGACTATAAGTCTCACCTTTTTTTCATCCCGGTTTTTCGATTTATCAAAAGCCACAAACCGAAGGTCAATGGCCTTCACCTTCTCTGCCTCGTCTACCAGGTCGTAACCGGGTGTCCAGATAAACTCCCACTGCACCTGAGAATTTTCCCGAAGCCGTTCCTTGCCGATGCGCTTGTCTGATGCTACAAAATCCATACCCGTGAGATTATCATCTCCGTTGGGATCTGACAGGTAAAACTGAAGGTTGATTAGTTCCCCCTCCTTCAATCGAATCACCGAATCAGCCGGCACAATCAGCAAATCAGGCGGTAAATCCAACTGCGATTGCATGATCTTGATTTTGCCGTAAGCTTCAGCCCTCATGGGTTGATCCTGCGCGATGATGTCGAGCAGCAGAGGCGCGTTACGGAGACTGTTGTACTGGCTGCGGGAGGGACTCCAGGTGAGTAACCCTAATGCACTAAATGATGCCCCCTCAGGTAACTGCGACTGGGGCATACGGAACGTAATCGGGTCACCATCAGGGTCAGTCACGTAATCGGACGAGATCTGAAACTGGTTGGAGGTCATTTGCCGAACATAGAAAACAGGTAACTCTTCAATGACGGGCGGCCGGTTAACATGAGCAATGTGAAAGGTGATCGGCTGCCGAACCTTGTGTCCATCCGGCCAAATGGCCTGAAACATGATCGTTACCTCCTTGACTTTTTCAAGACGATCGACAAGATCAAACGAAGGCTGCCACCAAAATCGGCCCGAAGAGTCAAATTGGATGCGGTACTCGTTGGTACCTTCTACGGAATAACGCGGAGCCTCGGGTGCATCCGTTCGCAATTGAAAGTGGAACATCCGACCCTCCTCGAGGTGGTTCCAACTCACGGTGTCCGGAAAAAGAATGTGTTGCCCCGCCACAGCACCAGCAAAACCAATAAAAAGAAGCACTAACAAAAAACGCATAATAAATTTCACCCAAATTTAGGGTTCAATTGGTTCTGCACACAACATCATGAGCTCGCGACAAGCAACGCCCAATTTTTTTGACGATGTGTATGAAGTGGTCAAGTTGATTCCGCGGGGGCGTGCCACCAGCTATGGCGCCATCGCCCGCTACCTGGGCACCGGTTTGAGCGCCCGTATGGTGGGTTGGGCCATGCATGCCGCCCCGGCCAGCATACCCGCTCATCGTGTGCTCAACAGCCAGGGTATGCTTAGCGGCAAGCATGCATTTAAGACCTCAACTACCATGGAGAGTCGCCTTAAAAAAGAGGGGGTAAAGGTGATTAAGGATAAAGTGATCGATTGGAAAACCGTTTACTGGGATCCCACAACCGAACTTCTCTAGTCCCATTCTGGGACAATCCGGCTAAAAAAACCCCTTTTCCGTCAAAAATCGGTATTGGCATGCCGCTGGCATAACACGTTGGAAAAGGAAAGCCATGAGACTAAAAGCCACCGTGCTCGTTATGCTGATCATGCTAACCTCGTGCTGGTACGCCCAGGCCGGTGAAATCAATGTGCCCGGCCATTACCGCACCCCCCAAAGCATCCTATTTGTGTACAAGGCTGAGGCTGCATTCCGTGGGGCTGTTGTGGAGGTGTTCTTTAGCAATGGCGACCTGGTTACTAGCCAGCGCCTGGTGCGCAGGCGCTTGGTAATTGACTTTTCGCATGTAAAGTCAGGCGCTTATGTGATCCGCGTAACGAAGGGCGATGCAACCCGTGATTTTCAGTTCATCAAGATGTGATTCAACGGGCAAAACCACTGAAAAACCGCAAAAACCTAAGCAGGAATACATAATGGCGCATTTTCTTACATGCGCCCGAATTACGCCAAAATCTAAACAGCCCAACCGTTAAAACACCTCACCTTTGGACCAACAAATGCAAACGAGTATGAAAAAGATTGTGATTTTGATTGCACTTGTCATGTTGGCGATTGCCGTGTTCGCTCAGTCAGGCGAAACTTATCCGGAGATTAAAGTCCTGTCAAAAATGTGTGATGCCTTTTACTTCAAGGTTTCCCGCGACCTGCTGGGAAGCCAGGTCGAAGTCATTCACGACAATGGCAAGGTGGTAGCTAAGGAAGAGCTCAAAGGCCGAAAAATGCTGGTTGATTTTTTTGATATGGAGTCCGGGATCTACACGATCCGCATTACACAGGGCCGGTATGTAAAAACATTCACGTACGAAAAGAGGTTGAAGCCGAATGATTTTGAGATACTGGGGCAACGAGTGGTTCACAGCGATGGTACCATCACGTATGGGATGGTTGCTTTCTTCCAACCAGGAATAACCCAATGAAGGTAATGGTGCCGTTCACCAACAAAATCTCATAGCTGAACTGGTAGGCAAACGCCTCGCGTGCAAAAAAACTGATTGCATACGAAAGAGCAGGCGCCAACAGGCAGACGAATAATACGCCTGGGCCTCCTGCTTTTCGTTTGGTTAACAAGCCAAAGGAAAACAAACCGAGCAGGGGACCATATGTGTACCCCGCGATATTCAACACAGCATCAATAACCGAACGTTCATTGATTTCTTTAAAGGCCAGAATGATAATGAGAAACAGTGCCGAGAAGCCAACATGAACGAAAAGCTTCTGTCTCTGCTTAACTGCTTCCGGTTTGTTCTTAAAGTCCAGGAAATCTATGCAAAACGCAGTGGTTAACCCGGCCAGAGCAGAATCAGCACTGGCATAGGAAGAGGCTGTAATGCCCAGCAAAAAAAATACACCCACCAATAAACCCAGATGCTCGCGGGCGAGCATGGGGAATAATTCATCCGAAGAAGCCGGCACGGCTATCCCTTTTTGCCCAGCGTAGATGTATAACAATGCTCCCAACGTTAAAAACAACAAATTTACCAAGACCAAAAGTGAACTATACCACAGCATATTTTTCTGTGCTTCACCGAGGTTTCGGCAGGTCAAATTCTTCTGCATGATTTCCTGATCCATGCCCGTCATGGTGAGGGCAATCACAGCTCCGCCAATAAACTGCTTCGGAAAGAACATGCCGGACTTGGGATCATCCCAAAAAAAGACCTGGGAATAGTCACTGCTGGTAACGAGGGAGACAAGTTCAGCAAAGCCAATATCCAACTGAGCCGCAATCTGCCACACCGACACCACCACCGCCAGAATCAAAAATGTAGTTTGAAAGGTGTCTGTGTACACGATCGTCTTGATGCCGCCCCGGAATGTGTACACCCAGATCAGTACAATCGTGGCCACTACAGTAAGCGCAAACGGTACATTCCATGCATCAAACAGGAACAACTGCAGAATTGTAGCAGCCAGGTACAGTCGCAAGGCTGAGCCCATCGACCGCGACACCAAAAAGAAAAACGAGCCCGTGCGATAGGCCCAGCGATCAAAGCGTTGTTCAAGGTAGGTGTAGATCGAAATGAGGTTGAGCCGGTAATACAAGGGCATCAACACCCAAACAATAATCCAATAGCCGATTAAATAGCCTAATACCACCTGAAAGTAAGCAAACTGAACCTTGCCTACGGCACCCGGCACAGACACAAACGTAACTCCGCTCAGCGAGGCTCCAATCATACCAAAGGCAACGAGGTACCACGGTGACTGACGATTTCCAGTGAAGAATGTGGTCGAATCGGCACCTTTGGATGTGATTACCGAAATCGTGATCAGGGCCCCGAAATAAAGGCCAAGAATGGTTAATACGAGTAGGGGCGTCATGGCAGATAAGTCCGTAAACTTGGCATTTTTTTTTACTTTTGAAATCGATTTGGTTCGAGGCACCATGAAGATGAAGGCAGCTGTTGATGTTCAGGAAGAAACGGTGACAATGGAAGTTGTTGAAACTGTTGACGTGCACGACCTGGTGGTGTTCAACGATGATTTCAACACCTTTCAGCACGTCATCAACACGCTGATACGGGTTTGCCAGCATACGCCCGAACAAGCAGAACAATGCACGTACATCATTCACTTCAAAGGCAAGTGTACGGTTAAGACCGGTTCGTGGGATGAACTCCGCCCGATGCGGGAAGCTATTTGTGAGGTAGGCATTGACGCCAAGATTCTCTGATTGGCGTGGACTATCCTTCAAAATTGATCGAGAACGCGGTAAACGAGGTAGCCAAGCTACCGGGAATCGGCAAAAAGACTGCGCTACGACTTGTTTTGCACCTGGTAAAAGAGCCCGAGTTGAAGACAACCGCGCTGGCTGAAGCGTTGAGCACGCTGCGCAGGCAAATCCGCTTTTGCACCAATTGCCACAACATTTCAGACGATGAGATTTGCACTATCTGTGCCAGCACCAGGCGCGATCGCTCAATTATTTGCGTGGTAGAAGAAACCAACGATGTGCTGGCGATTGAAAATACCGGCCAATTTCAGGGCACCTATCATGTGGTTGGCGGGGTAATTTCTCCGATGAACGGAATAGGGCCTGGCGACTTAAACATCGAGTCGCTCCTTCAGCGGGTTACCAGGCCCCAGGGTGAGGTTCGCGAGGTAATTCTCGCCTTAAGCCCAACCTTAGAAGGCGACACTACCGCGTTTTATATCCACAAAAAGCTGAAGGACGCGTCAGTGAAAATTACATCGATTGCGAGAGGCGTACCGGTAGGCGGTGAGCTGGAATACACCGATGAGATTACGCTTGGAAGAAGCATCAGCGGGCGAACACTCTTTGGTTAAAATCAGGCCACCGGACCTGAACGTGTAAACAAGGTGCCAGATCGCCCGATTCTTTGTTATTTTTGGCGTCAATTTATCCGAGCATGAATCGTCTCTCCCACCGCATCGAGTCCATCCAGGAATCGGCTACCCTGGCCATGGCGGCCAAGGCCCGTGAGTTCAAAAACCGCGGTATAGACGTGGTGAACCTGAGCCTGGGTGAGCCGGACTTCAAAACGCCCGCCCACATTTGCGAAGCGGCTAAAAAAGCGATTGATGAAGGGAAGTATTTTACTTATCCACCCGTAGCGGGCTATCAGGATTTGCGCGAGGCTCTTGCCGCCAAGTACCAGCGCGAAAATGGAGTGCCGTACAAGGCCGAGAACATCGTTGTCTCCAATGGGGCGAAACAATCTATAGCCAACGTCATGCTTGCCCTGCTGGACCCAGGTGACGAAGTGATCATTTTTTCACCCTATTGGGTAAGTTATGATGCGCTCGTGCGACTGGCCGAAGCAACCCCCGTATTAGTGAAGGGCGGTTTAGAAAACGATTTCAAAGTAACGGCCGCCCAACTCGAAGCGGCCATTACACCCAAGACCCGGCTCATCATTTTTTCATCACCCTGCAATCCTACCGGCTCCGTTTTCACCAGAAAGGAACTGGCAGCTATTGCCTCAGTCGTGTTGAAACACCCGGATTTGCTGATTATCGCTGATGAGATCTACGAACACATCAATTTTACAGGCGACCAAACCAGCATCGGTTCCCTGCCGGGCATGTTCGAGCGAACCATTACCATCAATGGTTTTGCCAAAGGCTTTGCCATGACCGGCTGGCGCGTGGGCTACATGTGTGCTCCCAAATGGATTGCCGATGCCGCGAACAAAATGCAAGGCCAGTTAACCTCCGCGAATAGCTCCATTGCCCAGCGCGCAGCGCTGGCTGCCATTACAAGCGATCTGGGGCCAACACTCAAGATGGTTGATGAATACCGTAAACGCAGGGAGATTGTGTACGAACTGCTCAAAGAACTCCCGGGAATAAAGGCAAACTATCCGACTGGCGCGTTTTACTTCTTCCCCGATGTGAGCTCTTATTACGGCAAGAGCGATGGTGAGCGAACCATTAGCAATGGCGAAGACTTTTGCATGTACATGCTCGAGAAGGCTCATGTTTCCCTGGTCACAGGTGACGCCTTTGGCGAACCCCGATGCATTCGCCTTTCCTATGCCGCTTCGGAACAGGAGCTGCGGAAAGCATTGCAGCGCATGAAGGAAGCCCTGGCTCGGTTAAAATGATAGACATGTCCCTCGCACAGTCCTTCCGGCAATTCAATAATCTTCGCGTACTCATCATTGGTGATGTAATGCTGGATAGTTACATCTGGGGTAGCGTGGAGCGCATTTCGCCTGAAGCACCCGTTCCTATTGTAGCCGTGAAGAAGCGCGACTCGCGCCTGGGAGGTGCTGCGAACGTAGCACTAAACGTGCAGGCACTTGGTGCTCAGCCGGTGTTGGTGGCGCTGCAGGGTAATGATGATGCGGGTCAGCGTCTTTCCAGGATACTAGCCGAGCAGAACATGTCGGCCGAAGGTATGGTGGTCTCGGCTACCCGGCCTACTACCGTGAAGACGAGAGTTATTGCCAGCCACCAGCACGTGGTTCGGGTCGATGAAGAATCCGACAAAGTGCCGACCGCACAGGAAGAAAAGCAACTGATTGAAAAAATTGACCAGCTGCTGCCCACGTGCCATGTCGTTATTTTTGAAGACTACGACAAAGGGGTTCTGAATGAAGCCATCATTTCTCATGCCATTGCCCTGGCCACCACACACGGTATACCTACGGTGGTGGATCCGAAGAAAAGAAATTTTCTGGCTTACCGGGGCGTCACATTATTTAAGCCCAATCTGAAGGAAATGCGTGAGGGGTTAAAAATCGATGTTGACGCGGGCAATATGAGTCATTTACAGAAAGGGGTTGCCTTGTTAAAAGAGCGCTTGCAGCCAGCCGGTGTTTTGGCCACGCTCTCCGAGCATGGTATTTATATTGACTATCAAAATGAAACCGTGCATCTGCCGGCTCATGCACGCGAAATTGCCGATGTGTCGGGCGCAGGCGATACAGTTGTCAGCATGGCCTCCCTGGCTATTGCGCTGAACATGAGCCCGCGCAGCATAGCGGCACTTTGTAACCTCGCGGGCGGCCTGGTGTGTCAACATGTAGGTGTCGTGCCCATTAACAAGGACGAGTTACTACAGGAAGCATCGGCACTCGGCATCACAAGTTAATGCTGAAGAGCGATCGCGGCTCAATAAGAACCACCAGATTCAAATTGCTTTTCCAGCGGGCCCTCGCGCTTCTCCAGATCTTCCCGGATGCGCTTATCCAGCGGTGTCTCTTTGATTACATTGTACTTTTCCCAAAAGGTTTTGTTGTAGGGTTGATCCTGATACTGCAGGCCATAGCTTCTCATTTTTTCGTACGTACTTATTCGTTCGGTGGTATTGGCATATACGTGATTAACCAGTAGCTGCTGGCTGAGCACGGTTTCAAACCGAAGCTTCCCGGACCTTAGATCGTACCAGTTGATCTTCGAATCCAGCAAAATATAGTTGAGGAAAAACTTACCGTTATACTGCCTGAAATCAAGTGTGCGTTTGATACCTACAAACCTACGCTCCAAGCCGCGTTTCCGGCCAATGACATCCTCGGCATTGTTTTCGTACTCGAGGTGAACGATGGCATAAGATTCCTTGTCTATAAAGATTTTCAGAAAATAGTTTTGGTAGTGTGCCACCACAAACACCTCATGGCCGTTATAGTACGAGTCGCGCTCGCGAGTGAGGCTTTCATAAAAAATCTGCTCCTCCGGAAACTGCCGGTAGCGCACGTTGTTGTTGAGCAGCAACTCCTCGAGCAGGTTACTCTCGTCAAAGTAAGTCGTAAACTTGTTACCGTATCCCAAACTTCTGCGAACCTCGAGCAGGGCTACCCGCTCGCGTAACTTCGACTTATTGCGCGGCAGCTGGTAGTCATCGTCAAAAATCTTGATTGCAGCCTCTAGTAGCGAAACGTAAGAACCACCCACCTGCTTGGTGTCGCGGTAAAAAGCATCAAGGATAAATGGTTGATCCGGATAGTTTTGCTCTATCCTTGACAGTGCGATGGTCAAAATCTCGCCCGCCAGCAACGAGTCCTTAACGACAACCTCATTGAGCAGGTAGTTTGATTTCTCCAGCCGAATCACCACGGGTTGGGTATCCAGCAACGTCCAAAGCGGAGCTTCGTAGGTTTTGTACCCGAGATAATTGAAAGAAATCGTTTCATTTCGGTATTGGGCCGGCAGGTGAAAATCAAACTCGCCTTGCGCATTTGAAATGGTACCTACAGGTTTGCCCTTGATGCCAATGGTTGCAAACTCCAATGCCTCGTTTGTCTCCTGGTCTACTACGGTGCCCGTCAGGGTAATCGACTGGGCAATGCCTGAACCATGCACGAAAATCGCCAAGGCAACTGAAATGATAAATCGGTTTAATATGTACATGGGCAATGAGTGGGAAAGTTAGTGGTTTTGAAACAATAGGGGTCGATCACTGGTCGGCATACGGGTCGATTAAACGCAGAAAATCGGCCGTTTATCGTCAATACATTCAATTGGTTAACTTTAAAAGGGAATTTTCAGCCTGTGCGTTCGCTATTCAACCGTATTCCGCGCATCTGGAGACGCGCGTACATGATCATCTGTTCATGGTATGCGCTCAATTTTGCGATCAGCTCATTCTTCGAATGGCGGTTTGAGAATCCCTATGCCTATGTATTGTGGAACGGATTCTTTCTGTTCGAGGCACTTTGCTTTTTTATCGCACTCATTTTTTTCTGGAGTCACTTCCTGACCCGCTTCAAAGCACCCGTGCAAATCGGTGGCCACCTCGGGGGCATTATCGTGTTCTTCCTGATAATGGGCACGCTCTCGTATTATTTCACCGATTACATGGAAGGCTTTGTGTACTTCGATCACTGGAAAGAATACATGATGGAAATGATGAGCTGGGATGCACTGCGGTTTTATGACCAGTACATCATCACCGTGGGTGTTTACTATGTGCTGCGCTATTTCGAAAATCTTCAAAAGCAAGAGCAGGAAAAAAGTCAGCTGGCGTTGAAAAATAAAGAGATGCAGATTTCGTTGCTGAAGTCGCAGATTAACCCGCACTTCCTGTTTAACACGTTGAACTCCATCAGTACGCTGGTGAGCACCAGTAAAGAACAAGCCAGGCGTGTGATTACCCAGCTATCCGACATTTTCCGGTATGCATTAGACTCCCACTCGGGCAAACTGGTGAAGCTGGCCGATGAGATCGAGTTTATTGAAAATTATATCCGCATTCAACAAGTACGATTTGGTGATCGTCTTCAGTTTCAGAAGAGCATTGATCCTTCGTGCCTGGCGATCGAGATACCTCCTATGATTTTGCAGCCGCTGGTGGAAAATAGCGTGAAGTATGGTTTAGCGCCCAAAGAAGAAGGTGGAACAATTTACCTGACAGTGAAGCGCTCCGGTCCGATTGTAAGATTCGAAGTGCGCGATAACGGACTGGGCACTAAAGCCCAAAAGGTGCTGGACGGCACGTCCAGCGGTGTAGGCATGCGTAATACGGACCAACGACTTAGAAGTTATTACGGCCCGGGTGCTACCCTGCGGGTACGTGCCACGGATTCGGGCTACTCGGTAGGCTTCTTTATTGAGTCACCTGCCGATGCCACCGCGGTTGCCAGCGACTCCTCTCCAACTCTTGAAAACCAACCTGTATGAGTAATAGAACCACTTGCCTGATTGTCGATGACGAAAAACTTGCGCGCGATCTGCTGCGGGAGTTTTTAGCCGACTTTCCCGAACTCGAAATCCTGGATGAAGCCGCGCAGGGTACCGAGGCCGTTCAAAAAATCAATAAACTAAAGCCCAACCTGCTCTTCCTCGATGTGCAGATGCCGGGAATGAACGGCTTCGATGTGCTGGATGAAATTGAACATGAGCCATATGTGATTTTCACTACAGCTTACGATCAGTATGCGATCCAGGCGTTTGAAAAAAATGCGGTTGACTATGTGTTGAAACCTCTGGACCAGGATCGCTTTCGGGTGGCGGTAAACCGAGCACTGAAGAGGAAGAAAATGGAAGAGGACACATTGGAAAACCTGTTGCACAGTATGCGAAAGGAAGTGCCGGGTCACTTTGAGTCACATCTTTTTGTGCAGAAATCCGAGAAGCTGTTCAATCTTCCGGTTGAAGAAATTCAGTTTTTGGAAGCTTCGGGTGACTACACGATTATTACCACCAAAACCGACCAGTTTGTCAGCTCGTCCGGCATTGGTAAGCTGGAAGAAATGCTAAGCCCCGATCTGTTTATCCGCGTTCACCGCTCCACCATCATCAACATCAACTCGCTAAAAGAGATTGAGCGTCACTTCAACGGTGGCATGGTGGTGAAGATGCACAATGGTAAGAGTTTTCCGGTTAGCCGCACCTACGCCAAAATGATTCGGAAGAAAGTGGTGTAGGGCTAGCGAGAATCGGAAAGCATTACGCAACTCACTCTCAAATCCATTCTTGAAAACAGGTGGGGCCGAAACGGTCGTCTTTTCTTTCGTAGGGGTATCCCGATTGAAAATCGGGACGAACTTACGACCACGCTGAAATCGATTAATCAATAAAAAAGCGACCAGTGCGGTCGCGTTCTCTTGTAGCGGGGGTAAGACTCGAACTTACGACCGTTTGGTTATGAGCCCAACGAGCTACCAACTGCTCCACCCCGCGATTTGCGAGGTGCAAAAATAGCCTTACCCCGTGAAAAAACAAACTACCTTTACAATTATTCCCCATGTTCAGATCAGGATTTGTCAGCATAGTCGGTAAGCCCAACGTAGGCAAATCAACCTTGATGAACCGGTTGGTGGGAGAAAGCCTCTCTATCGTCACGGCAAAGGCACAAACAACCCGCCACCGAATAATGGGGATTCTTACCGGGGCCGACTATCAGGTTGTATACTCGGATACGCCCGGCCTGTTAGAACCGACCTACCCGCTGCAGGAGGCTATGATGAATTTTGTCACCGTTTCACTCGAAGATGCCGACCTGGTGTTGTTTGTGGTAGAATGGGGAGAAAAATTTGATCCCCAGCTGCACGGCCGGGTGCTGAAAACACAAGCGCCCATTTTGGTGGTGGTGAATAAATCCGACCTGGGGTCGCCTGGAAGCGAGAAAGAAAAGCAAGAGTACTGGAACAAGGCAGTAGGCGCAAAAAAAGTTCTTTGCGTATCAGCCAAAACCGGCCAGCATGTCGGCCAGATCTTACCGGAAATCATCGGAGCTTTGCCGGAACATCCGGCCTACTACCCATCTGATGAACTTACCGACCGCAGTGAGCGCTTTTTTGCTTCTGAAATCATCAGGGAAAAAGTGTTTCTTAACTATAGCCAGGAAATTCCGTACAGTACCGAAGTGGGAATTGAATCATTCAAAGATGAGCCCACGTTGCTGAGAATAAGCGCTGTGCTCTATACCGAGCGCGACTCACAAAAAGGAATTCTCATTGGCAAAGCCGGAGCATCACTCAAGAAAGTTGGCACGCAGGCCCGGATTGACATGGAGGCATTTTTTCGAAAAAAAGTATTTCTGGAAATGCGTGTAAAGGTCGCTGCCGACTGGCGAAAACAAAAACTGAAACTGAAGCATTTTGGTTACCTGGAGTAATCAAAGAACGTTGTTCAATTGCTCCTTGATCTTCTCTAACTCTTCTTTCATAGCTACCACTTCTTTTTGAATGGCAGCATCGTTGGCCTTTGAACCAATGGTATTGATCTCCCGCCCGATCTCCTGTGCCAGAAATCCCAATTTCTTACCGGTAGCTGCAGGCTGTTTCAACAAGTCAATAAAATAAGTGAGGTGAGTGGCCAGCCGCACCCGCTCCTCATGAATATCCAACTTCTCTACATAGTACAGGATCTCCTGCTCCAAGCGGTTGGCATCCCAACCTTGATCTGCAAAAAATGTTTTGGTATTGGCCTGCAAACGCGCACGTATGCGTTCTATGCGGGCAGGATCGAGCCCGCTTACCCGGGCGAGCGAACCTTCAATGCTGGTGATGTACTCCTGCAATTTCGAACCAAGAGCATCTCCCTCACGCACCCGAAACTGATCGCACTGGCCGGCCGCTTTGACCAGGGCCGAAAGAGCAGCATCCCACATGGCTGGGTCAGGGTCCGCAGATGCTTTTGGAACGGCAACATCAGGTGCATTGAGCGCCATTTGAAAAAGTGTGTCGTACGGAGCCAGCACACGGTCAGCCAGTTTCTTCAACTCGAGGTAGTACCGCATAAACAACTCCTCATTGTAGGTAAATGAGGGCTCGGTTTGCACAGGTCGGTCTAACTCAACTGTAACTGATATCTTGCCGCGCTCCAGTCTTTCACTTAACAAATTCCGTACTTCAATTTCTCTGTCTTGAAAGGCGCGGGGAAGCCGCACGCTTAAGTCAAGAAATTTAGAGTTGAGGCTGCGGACTTCGGCTGTGAAAGTAACTTCACCGGCCTTCGCAGTGCCCTGGCCATAGCCGGTCATAGATTTAATCATGTTGTGAAGTAGGGCAGATTAAAAATCAAAACCAAGTGACACCAGGAACCTCGGGTCTTTCACCTGGTAATTCTCCACAGGCCACGCTACATCGACCTTAAGGTAATAGCCCAGCATCATCGATCGGAATCCCACCCCGTAACTGTACAACCACGGATTGAGGTAGTCTTTGATCTCCACCACGAAAGGGGAACCGGTTCGCTCTTCCGGCACAATTCTGTTTCGCACACTGGTGCGGGTGTTGATGGGCACCGGCCCGGTCCAACTGGAGCCGATATCGTAGAACCCGATGAATTGCATGTTGCGGAAAAAATTGGACGAGATTGGGCCACCCGAAAGAGCGCGCACCAGCGGCAATCGCAACTCAGCCGAAGCAATGGCCACGCTGTTGCCGTAAAGGGTGCCGTAATCAAAACCGCGCAGGGTTGTCGCAAACTCAGCAAACAACAGGTTTTCGTTATAAGTAGCAACAGGCCCCATCGGATTATTCTGCCCCTGAGTATTCAATGTGTTTCCAAACCAGTTATCGATACCGCCCAGAAGATATTTCTTGGGCGAATTGCCAAAGAACGTGCCTGCATACCCCCGCACGGCAAAAACAATTTCCTTGTAGAGCTTTTGGTAGTGTCGCACATCAATGTACACCTGCGAAAAACTCTTCTGGTTGTTGCCCAAAGCCTGGTAATTAATGGCCGCAATTTTTCCACGCGTACCCTCGATGATATTCATACCGGTCGTCAGCGAGTTGTCGTACACAGCCTCTAGCCTTGCTCCACCGTAAAACTGCTGCTCCGTAGGAAGAAAGGTGGGCGGACCAAACGAAGCAAATTGCGAACCGAGGTCGGTGAAGCGTGTATAGCCAATGAAGGGCTTTAATGAAACCCGTGTACGCACCGTTAACGGCAGCGAAGCACCAAACTCCAGCTTTTGCCAGGAGTATTTCTGGTTGCGGATGTCATCCTGGGTGCTGATTTCAGTATCCCAGAAGATAACCTTGCGGTCGAACCGCACGCTGTAATCAATTCGGTGTTTGATGTACTGGAACTCTCCAAAAACATCACCGCTTTTGAAGTCAAAGGCTGTTTGAATCCCCCCGAAAATCTGGAAGTTTTCCAACATATCATTCATCTGCGTCTCCACCCGCATACTGAAGCCACGCAGATGATCTACAACAAAATTGGTTACAAGATTTTCATAGCTAAACCGTGCCTTGTAAGGAAATGGCCCAAGTACCCGGCTGTTCTCGCGCGCCCGCATGTACCGCGTCAAAAACGTTTCGTTGGCTTGTGGCTTCTTTGCCACCTCATCATCAAATACAAACTGATCCGGACTTACAGTCTTCAGCGTATCTTTTTTCACCGGCTTCAAGGTGTCAGGCTTAGGCGCTGGCGGATCCTCAAACCGATAATCATCTGTATTAATCTCGCCCGGGTTGCGCTTCACTGTATCCGGCACAACCGGAGCCACGGCCGGTTGGGCAATCGTATCTTTCTTTTCGCGCAGGCGTTGATTGATAAGATCCTTGATCGACATCTTCTGCTCCGGCTCCTTTTTTCTTTTCTCGGTCAGCACGCGAACCTGTTGAATTTCCTTCCTGCGGGTAGAGGGCGTGAATATCTGACGGTCAAAGTTGAAATTGGAGGTAAGGAAAATGTTCTCCGACAGATCCTTATCAATTACCATCGCCAGCATATTTGACTCAAAATTGAGATCGTAATCTTTGATGCTGGAACTGAAATTGGTCAGCTGGGAATAAATACCGGTCTCCGCATTGTAGCGGAATAAGTTAATGATGCCACGCTGATCGCTGAGGTAGTAAAAATTGTTGGCATCCTGAGCGCGCGGCAGAAAATCCTTGCTCAGGGTGTTGGTAATCCGCTTCCCCACGGTGGTTGCCGAATCCAGGTTGAGCAGGAAAAGATTATAGTTATCGGTTATGTTCTGATGGCCACGCACCTTATTGACCAGTGTATCGGTGGTTCGATTTGAACTAAACACAATCGAAGACGAGTTAGGCACGAAGGCGGGGTCAAGGTCATCAAAGATGTCATTTGTCAACCTGCGGGTGCGGTCTCTGCGGCTGCTTAACAGGAACAAATCATTTTGACCGCCCACATCCGCACTGATTATAGCCAACCGGCCATTGCTGTTGAAGTTCAGGCTACGGATATTGCTGTACTGACCGAGTTCACGCGGAATTTTAGAGCGTGTGTTAAAATCATACAACCAGAACACGTAGTCGCCATTTCGAATAACAATCACGCCAAGCGTATTGGCATCGGCCCAACTGAGCAGCGGCACCCGATAGTCAACATCCCGATGGATAACCCGGTTGCCGCCCGAAAGGATGGTTGTCTCTTGATCGTTTTCCAGTGATTTGACTTTGACTGTAAACCGGCCGCGGTCATTCTCGGCATACGCAATTTTTCGACCATCGGGGCTCAGCTTCACCGTAGTGTACACCAGATTGGACTTGTGACGCGGACTGAACTGCAGGGAGTCGGCCGGGGGCTGATAGGTCTGGCTCACCCGTTGCTCCATGGTGGAGTAAAAATTCTCCCAATCCGCCATCAGCTTCTTATACGGAACACCAAGCGTGATCAGAATGCTTTTCTGCTCGTTTCGAATAACCCGGGTGTAATTCAGTATATTGGAAATACTTCCTTTTCCGTACTTCTCCACAATGTAATTCCAAATGGACTGGCCCAGCAGGGCCGCATCGCGCCCCGATGAGCGTAGCGCCTTGGCTGCCGATTTTTCTTTCATTACCTGGCGCACATAGTCGTCCATTTCAATACTCCAGCCTCTGGCTATATAGTGCGAAGCACCTTCTATGAACCACTCGGGCAGATTGAGCAGCACAGAATTTTGAAACATGTCTTTCAGGCTGCCCCCGAACATCATTTCGTTCACCATCAGATCCGAGACCTTGAGCAATAGCTCTTGTTTAAAGTCGGTCAGCGTGCCGGGGTGCGCAACTTCAACATAAGGTTTGATAAAACTGGTTTCGCCATTTGCAGTAAACCTATTGTAGGTTAAACCCATGTTGCTTTGCAGCAAGTCGGTGATTGAATTGTATAGAAATACCTTGGTTTTGAGGTATGGTGGATATCCGATCAGGTCGGTCATACGATCAAATTCGGATTCCAGGTATTGCACCGTCTCGCTGGCTACCCGATAGCGATCACCATAGTAATACACATCAAAATTTTCGGAGCTGATGAAACTCCAGTCAAATTCTTTGTATTGAATCCGGTTCTTGCCAAAAGTCTCCCTTGCCATTTGGGCCTGGGCAAGGCCGCTGATCATCAAAACCGCCAACAGAAGTGTAAGCCTCAAATGCATACGTTCACTCACTCGAACTTCGAATATAACGCTTTGAACCGATTGATATTGACTGCCTGGTCAATTTGACCTTTACCCTCTAAAAAAAGGGCTAACTGACGCCCAAAAAAAGGTGACAATGATACGCCTTTTGTGCCCAATCCGTTAAACACCAGTACGCGGGAAAACTGCGGATGGACACCAAGCATGGGGCGCCTGTCGGGTGTGGCGGGCCGTACGCCCCACTCCTGCCCTACAACCTCGAATGGAATGGTGATGAAGCCTTTCAATTTCTCTTCCAACTCGTGCCGCCCTTCGCGCGTAATTCCCTCCTCCCAGTTACCGGGCTGGTAGGTCGCCCCAATCTTGTACTCTTGTCCAACGGGTACAGCATAAACACCGCGGTTATAGATCAGGTTCGGCCGCTGCGAAAATTTTACTGTCAACGTTTCGCCCTTGAGCGGGCGCACAGGTAAGAAAGAAAGGAGCGAAGGCAGCGTACAGCCTGTACAAAAGACAATGCGCTGGGCCCAAAAACCTTTCCACTCAACGCGGTCATTAGCCAGGCTCACGTCATCAACAAAATCCTCAACAAAATCGCCAAGCCCGGCAAACCACTGTCGCGTGCTGTCGAGAAATCGATTCACATCCACATACCCGCACGACTTCAACACAATTCCTCCAAAGGGGTCGCGTACCTGATTTCCATAGAGGCTTTCGGGGGATAGCCGTTCCAGATAAGGTTGCCACTCGGTTCCGGCAGCCATCCACTGATTCTGCTCTTCGATAGACAAAAAGGGCCGATAGATCGGCTGAGGATAAAAAAAAGAAGTGGCCAGGGTGGTTTCAGCTTTTCGGTAAAACTCAAAGGTGTAGCCAAACAACTCATCTGCCCGCCAGGTCTTGGTCAACAACTTGCCGGTAACGGGGTTGAACAAACCAGCCGCCACACGTGAACTTTGATTTCCGGCAGGTCGATCCACCACCAGCACCGAACGCCCGGCCCAGGCCAGATGCAGCGCCAGCGAACTGCCCGCAAGCCCCTGCCCCACAACCATGTAATCGTACACCTTCACCGCATAAAAATAGTTCAATTAAGCACTATGTTTGCGGAAGATGAACGTGCACGTACTCACTTTTAATCCATTTGCCGAGAATACCTATGTAATCTGGGATGACACGCGCGAAGCAGCCGTGGTAGATCCGGGATGTTACACGCAAGCCGAACGCGATGAGTTGATTGGTTTCATCTCTGAAAAAAAACTTAAAGTCAGGCTTTTGCTTAACACCCACGCGCATATCGATCATGTTCTCGGAAATGCATTTGTGAAAAAACAATTCGGGGTTTCCTTGTGGCTTCATCGGCTGGAGGAACCCGTGCTTAAATCAGCCGAAGTATTTGCCGGTGCGTATGGAATCCCTTCGTTCGAAACGAGTGTGGCCGAAAAAGAACTTCGTGAGGATGAACCGGTGGAGTTCGGGCAAACCCGGCTTCAGGTCCTTTTTGTACCCGGGCATTCACCCGGCCATGTGGCGTTTTACGAACCGGCAAAAGGAATTTTGCTGGCCGGTGATGTGCTGTTCAATCGCAGCATTGGCCGAACGGATTTGCCCGGTGGCGACTACGACACGTTGATGGACAGCATACGAAGAAAACTATACCCCCTTCCTGATCATACCGTGGTTTATCCGGGACATGGCCCTTCTACCACAATTGGAGAAGAAAAGTTGTACAACCCGTTTTGTGCTGCCGAATGAAAGTACTGCGTCACTTGCCAAATGCGTTGACGGCCGGAAATCTGCTGTGCGGTGTCTATGGCATTTTACACGCAGCCGAATGGTCAGTTTTGTTGCCAGCCTACTGCGTTTGGGCAGCTTGTGTTTTTGATTTCCTGGATGGGTTCAGTGCACGTGCGCTCAAGGTATCGTCAGCTATTGGTAAAGAACTCGACTCATTGGCCGATGTTGTCAGTTTCGGAGTGCTGCCCGGCCTTACGTTGTTTCACGTCATGCAGCATTCAGGTTTGGCTGAGTTCGCTTTTGTCGCACTCGCTATCCCCGTGGCCTCGGCCTTTCGCCTGGCGAAATTCAACACCGATACGCGGCAGGCAGAGGGCTTCATCGGGCTGCCAACCCCGGCAAATGCACTGCTGCTCACCGCCCTGCCGGCTATTGAATTGCTGACCGATCTTCGGGGTTCAGAAAGCTATGCCTGGGTGGGTATTGCCCTGGTATCCTCCTGGCTGCTCGTGTCCCCCATCCGGCTGTTTGCTCTGAAATTCAAGACATTTGCGTGGAGCGGAAACGAAATAAAGTTTACCTTTTTGTTGCTCGCGGTATGCTTATTCGCCCTTTGGGGCGTTACAGCACTACCCCTCATCATTGTCCTGTATATTTGCATGTCCCTGGTGAGCGGCTGGCTGAGTAAAGGGAATTAACACGTGATTTGGCGTTGGATACTTTGTGGCGCAGTGTGTGCAGCCGTGGCAGTCGTGGCCCCGGCCCAACCCTCCGTTTTGCAGACCGGCAATTGGTTTCAGTTCTCTGTAAAGTCGGATGGTGTCTATAAGATCGACTACAATTTGCTGCGCCAGGCCGGGCTGAATACCGATCAGATTGATCCCCGAAACATCCAGGTGTTCACCGGCTCATTAGGCATGGTGCCACAGCCCAACAGTTCATCTCGGGTAATTGATTTGCAGGAAATCGCCATTGAAGTAGTCGGGGAAGGAGACGGCAAGTTCGACCGGACCGATTTCATTTTGTTTTATGCTAACGGGCCGGATCGTTTCGAATACCGAACCAGTAAGTCGGTTTTCTTCTACGAGAACAACCTGTTTGATGATAAAAACTATTACTACGTCAGCGTGCGTTCGCAACCCGGAAAGCGCCTTAGTCTCCAGGCATCTGAACCAGGTTCGCATCCGGTTATCCGCGAGTTTGAAGATTTTGGGTTTTACGAAACCGAGCGATACAACGAGTTAAAATCCGGCCGCCAGTGGTTTGGCGAGCAATTTGATTCGCGCCTTGATGCCACGATTCAGTTCGAGGTACCGGGTATCGTAGCGGGAAGTACGGTGCGGCTTGTATCGCATGTAATGGGTCAGTCGTTTGCCAACGCGAATTTCAAAGTCTTTTTTAATAATGTTCAAGTGGCTGATCAGCCCGTGCTCCCTATTCCAAATACCCAGTATGGCGTCAAAGGCAGCATTCGTGCCGACACCATTTCCTTCCTGAGCAATGCTGTGAACGCAGCCGGGCAGGCCAACCAACTTATCCGGTATGAGTTTGTAAAAGCAGCCTCGCTGCGCTCGGTGGGGTACCTTGATTTTTTTCTTTTCACCTGCAAGCGCGCGCTCGCTCTGTATGGTAAACAAACCCGTTTCTCCAGCGAAGCGTCACTCGGTAACCCAATCTCCACGTTTGAAGTTTCCGGTTTGGCAGGCGAAAGCAAGATTTGGGATGTAACCGATCGGCTAAACGCCAAATCTCAAAACTTTTCGATTCAAGCCGGAAAGGGGTCGTTCTCGGTGCCCACTTCATCGCTTAAGACATTTACAGTCTTTAATCCCGGCACGGCCGACCTTGCCGCGTTCGAAAAGAAAATCAGTAATCAAAATCTGCGCGAAGGCCCCCCGGCCAGCCTCATTGTAATTACATCACCCGAACTACAAGCGGAAGCACAGCGGCTGGCCAGCCACCGCACACAGCAGGGAATCGCGAGTTGGGTCGTAACCACAAGTCAAATCTACCACGAGTATTCAGGAGGTAAACAGGACGTAAGTGCTATTCGCGATTTCATTCGTCACCAGTTTATCCGTAACGGGCAATTGAAGAATGTGCTGTTGTTTGGCCGTGGTTCTTATGATTACAAAAACCGGGTGGCCAACAACACTAACCTGGTGCCCTTGTATATGTCGCGAAATTCCTTGAGCCCGCTCGAAACGTTTTCATCAGATGACTTTTTTGGATTTCTCGACACGACTGAAGGGGAATGGCGCGAAAGCCCTGCTCAGAATCACACGATGGACGTGGGCATTGGCCGCATACCCGTTAAAACACCCGAAGAAGCAGCCGTAGTTGTAACAAAATTGATCGAGTACGATACTCACCCCAAGCGCCTGGGGGCCTGGCACAAGCAGATTTTGTTTGTGGCTGATGATGGCGACTTCAACATTCACCATACACAATCGAACGACCTGGCACGAAACAACTTTGAAACCCCTCGCCCTGAATTTGATGTTACCCGCGTTTGGGTCGATAACTTTGAGCAAACAGATAGGCCGAGCGGGCAGATAAGTCCGGCTACATACGAAGCGCTGGATCAACGCATCGAGAAGGGCGCCCTGATTGTCAACTTCACCGGTCATGGTTCTGAGCAGATCTGGATGCAGGAGCGCGCACTGGATGAGAACATGATCTTGAATTGGCGCAACAGACCTTTTTACCCGCTATTTGTTACCGCCACGTGTGAGTTTGGCCGTCACGATGACCCTCAGCAAATTTCGAGTGGCGAAAAAACATTGCTGAAAAAAAATGGAGGTACTATCGGCCTCGTAACTACTGCACGCCCGGTAAATGCAAGTACGAACTTCACGCTCAACCAGGCGTTCTACAACGCGTTATTCAACAGGCCAAATGCCATCTACCGCGACCTGGGGTCCATTTTCCGCGAAACGAAAAATAATAGCCAGAGCGGTGTGGCCAATCGAAACTTTTCTTTGTTGGGCGATCCTTCGATGTTTCTTGCGTTGCCAAGCCAAAGTTTGCGGGTTACGGAAATCGAGACCATCGGAGGTTCAGATACTCTAAAGGCCAAATCGCGCGTGGTGCTAACAGGCGAAATACTCGATAACAATCAACTCGATCCGAGCTTTACCGGAGAGGTGACAATCACGTTGTTCGACCAATTGAGATCCCGTCAAACCCGTGGTGACGAGAACACACCGTTCTCCCACAGCGAGTACGACCAAATCCTTTTTAAAGGAAAGGCATCAGTGAGCAATGGGGTTTTTCAAGCCGAGTTTGTTTTGCCAACCACTATTCCACTTGTAGTAAGCGAAAACAAACTGAGCATTTTTGCATCTGGTAACGATGGGCGTGAAGCTGCCAGCGCAACAGCAGTGCCCGTGGGAGGAGTCGAGACCGCTGCTCCTGCGGACACCCGGGCACCCGACATCGAACTTTTTGTTGGCGATACCACGTTTCTCCCGGGCGATTTGGTGGGCCCCAACACCGTGTTGATTGCCCGCTTGCACGATACCAACGGCATAAATGTTTCTTCACGCGATGCACGTTACAATCTTATCGCCACGCTGGATGGCACGAAATCATTTACGCTGAACGACTACTATCAGGCTAACCTCAACTCTTTTCAGTCGGGCTCGGTTTCCTTCCCGTTAAAGAGTCTTTCTCCGGGCCGGCACGTAATCACATTCTCGGCTGCTGACACCTATCTGAATGTGTCCATCGGACAAATTGAATTCAATGTCTCCGAAAGTGAATCAATTGCGATCGGGCAATTTGGTAACTACCCAAATCCGTTTGTCGATGAGACCGCATTTATTTTCAATCACACCCGCCAAGGCGAAGACCTGGAAGCGCAATTACGCATCTACAACCTCATGGGTCAATTGATGACCGATCAGCAGTTTACGGTTACCCAAAGTGCCTACCGGGTATTACTCACCACGTGGAACGGACAGAGCCCTGACGGCACAAAAATCCCGAATGGGATATACGTTGCCCGGCTTGTAGTTCGTTGTTTATCAGATGGTTCGAAAAATGAAGCCATCACTAAGCTTTTTGTTTTGAAATAGCTATCTTTACCTCCCTTATTCCCTGATTATGAAGAAGTTGACTTTTTTTCTGCTGATGATCTGCTCAGTTTCCTGGGCCCAGAATCAGGGGGTGCTCATCGGGCAGGACACACTCAATAATGTAATTACTACAGCCGTTCCTTTTCTCACCATCACACCCGATGCACGCTCGGCTGGAATGGGCGAGGTTGGTGCTGCACTGTCACCGGATGCCAATGCCGCCTATTGGAATGCTGGCAAGTTAGCCTTCATCGAACAGGGGTACGGAGTATCCGCTTCATATACACCCTGGCTGGGTAAAATCATCAACGACATGTACGTCTTCTATCTGTCGGGATTTTATAAAATTTCGAAAGAGCGTACGGTAGCCGCTTCCATGAAATATTTTGATTTGGGCGAGATCCAGTTCAATAAAGGCCCTGATCCGGCAGATCAACTCGGCCGTTACAATCCCCGCGAATTTGCATTTGATGTCACCTACTCACAGATGTTGACGCAAAATCTGGGCATTGGTGGTGCGCTCCGTTACATTCACTCCAACCTGACGGGGGCCGTGTCGGGCGCAATAGATGCACGTCCGGGAAACACCGTGGCGGTAGATATTGGCGTGTACTACACCAAACCTTTACTTTCATCTAATTCATCGTACTCACTGGCTGCATCCATTACCAACATTGGGGGCAAAATTTCCTATTCCGATGCAACCGTGAAAGATTTTATCCCCACCAACCTGCGGCTTGGTGGCGTCTTTACAACTGAGTTGGATGCCTTCAGCTCGCTTACGTTCGGTCTTGATCTGAATAAGCTAATGGTTCCTAGCCCTGCTCCGGGCAGCAAAGACAAGTCGCTGATCAGCGGCATGCTGGGCTCTTTCAGCGATGCACCGGGAGGATTCAGCGAAGAGATTCGTGAGTTCATGCTCTCCGTTGGAACCGAGTATTGGTACAATAAGACCTTTGCTGGTCGCCTGGGCTATTTCAACGAAGCCCGCGACAAGGGTAACCGTAAATACCTGACCTTTGGTCTGGGATTCCGAAAAGACAAATTCGGTGTTGATGCCGCTTATCTGGTGCCCATCAACAAACGCGAGAATGCGCTGGCCGAAACACTTCGATTTACAGTGATGATGAACTTCGAAGCCCGTGCAGAGCAAGAGCAATCGGGCGCAGAGAACTAATGCTGGATCGCACGCTACCACCGCCCTTTCACGAGGCGGATGTTTTTGATACTCCGGCCCCTCAACAGATTCAAGCAGGTCAACTGGACGTGTACTGGTTGCAGCAGGTTGATCAACCGGCCGTCCGGATAGAGTTGGTGTGGCCGGCTGGTCGCTGGTATGAGCCCAAACCGGGCGTCTCTCATTTTCTGGCAACACTTCTGGATAAGGGGACGCGAAAACACTCAGCGCTGGAGATAGCCGAGCATTTGGAGTACCACGGCTCATCCATCGAAGCAGAAAGCGGCTACGATTATCTAACCGTAACGTTGCTTTCAATTCAGAGCCAGGTAAGTAAAGTATTACCGCTGTTGTTTGAGATCCTAACCGATTGCACTTTTCCTGCAGAGGAACTTCGGCTTGCGCGAAACATCTATCTCCAGAACCTTCAGGTGAATCGGCAGAAAAACAGTTTTTTGGCTTCCGTTGCCATGCGCGAAAACCTTTTTGGGAAAAATCACCCGTACGGCTCCAGGCTTGAAGAACCCGAAGTGGACGCTATTTCGGTGGAGTCGCTCACTGAGTATTACCAACAATTGGGGCGTCCAAAAATTTTCATTACTGGAAAGGTCTCCGAGCAGGTCATTCAAGAGCTTTCGGGTTTCTTCTCCGTTCATCAATCTTACATCAAGGAAACTCCGCTTTTCAATCCGGTTCAGGGCGAGAGGCGGCTACGGATTGAACGGGCGGAAAGCATACAAACAGCCTTGCGTTTAGCTAAGCTCACCATCAACCGCCAACACCCCGAATATGCCTGTGTTGTGTTGGCTAACCATATTCTTGGCGGCTATTTTGGATCTCGTTTGATGCGCAACATTCGCGAAGAGAAAGGCTTAACCTATGGAATATATTCAAGTATCAATCCGTTTGCTCATGCGAGCATACACTTCATAGCAGCGGATGTTAACAAAGAAAATCGTGAGTTAGCGACTAGCGAAATTATCAAAGAACTTAAGATGCTGCAGAGTCTGGAGGAAGAAGAGTTGACCACTGCGCGCAACCATTTCCTGGGCAGTTTGCAACTGGAGGTCGCCAATCCGTTTTCAATCATGGATCGGTTTAAAACAACTGTACTGATGGGCCTTCCACAAAAATTCTACGAGACGCTTGCCCGCGATATTAAGGGTTTGGAGCTTCAGCATCTGAAGCAAGTCGCCATTCTCCACTTTGACGCATCTCACTTTGATGAAGTCTCGGTTGGATAGGTAGTACTTCACGAAAAGCCTAGGTCCTAAAAAAGATTCACTTGTAAGGTTTAATAATTCGACCTTCCTATTGAAGTTTCCCGGAGGGATTGCGATTTGCTTTCTGCTAAATAAAAAAGCCCTGCATTTCTGCGGGGCTTTGATCCTGCCTGGCTTAAAGCTTGGGCATAGGAATAAAAAAAGGCAACGACTTACTCTCCCGGATTTTACTCCAGTACCATCAGCGCTGGTGGGCTTAACTGCTCTGTTCGGAATGGGAAGAGGTGATCCCCACCGCTATAGTCACC
>JBKCJM010000069.1:0-20911 GCA_046301755.1 Cyclobacteriaceae bacterium | reverse complement strand
GAGAAAGCGAGCCCGAAAAACAAACCGGCCCGCTCGTCAACGGCAAGCCGCCCCGTGCAAAAAACAAAACCGGCAAAGCGAAGCAAACCGACCTCTTCGGGGAAGAAAAAAAAGAAGTAGGCGAGAATCCGGGAAAGCGTGGTTCTTCAGGCGGCAAGACATTTACCGCAGGGGACTCGATTGAGCTGGATTTGTAGCGCCCGCCTGACTATCCGTTGGCGGGTAGCTCAAAGTACAAGTGGTAATGCTTTGCACAACCGGGATTGAACTTAGCCCCGCAGTTTGGGCATTGATTTCCGCAGTCCAGGTATTCCTGTATAGTCAATTCATGCCTGCACATGCCACAGAGAATTGCCTTTTCACCAAATTCACCCGGCTGCCATCGGCTGGCGTCATGGTTAGCCGTTTCCTGGTGACACTCGAAGCACGGATAGTATTCGCTGCAGCATTTAAACCGGATGGCGATTATGTCCAGGTCGGAATGATAGTGAATGCACCGCGTGTGCTCATCGACTGGTTTGCCAAGAATAGCGGGTTGGGACGTCATCAAACGGCTTAGTATCGATAGCAAAGGTATCAAAGTAGTACCTTTGAGTTATGAAACTCTTTTGCATTTTGTTTTTGCTGGCTTTTCAGGTATCGGCCCAGGTCAGAGAGATACCCATCACCGGTAAGGTCCTTAACCTTTCAACAGGAAAGGCTGTAAAGGCGAAGATCACGTATAAGAGCATCCCCACCGGCAGTATCAGTGGCACGTTTTACGACAGCGTGTTCAACTTCCCGGTGTTCGGTACGGCCAAGTATCAAATAACGGCTCAGGCCGAAGGATTTATTCCCCGCTCAATCATTATGGATCCGCGTGAGATTGGCGACCGGGTGGCGCTCACACGAAACATCGAACTCACGCAGGAAGGCAAGACGTTTCGCCTCACGCATTTGAATTTTACCCAGGGCAAAGCCGTAATTCAGCCCGAGTCGTTCGAGGAATTGGATGAACTGGCTGCGCTGATGAATGATAACCGGAAGATAGTGATTCAGTTGGAGGGCCATACCGACAATCTTGGCAGAGCCGATCTCAACCTCAAACTTTCCGAGGATCGGGTAGAGGCAGTGAAGAAATATCTGACGGGCAAGGGCGTGGGTAAAGACAGGATCAAGACAAAAGCATTTGGCGGAACGCAGCCGCTTTCCAATGACGGTACACCCGAGGCACGCGCGCTCAACCGCAGGGTAGAAATTCGCGTGTTGGAAGACTAACCCGCTGGCGCTGCTTGCTCGCCCGGTACGTCAACCATTTTCAGATACGCCAGTTTCCGGAAGATTTCAGCACTCGGTCGTGGCGTCCGCTCTTTGGTATCAGGGTCGCAAGCGTATAATCCAAACTTGCAGGATGGGCCGAGGTGCCATTCAAAATTGTCCCACGTGCTCCATAAAAAGTAGCCCCGAATGTCAATGCCATCCCTCATGGCCCGATGAATCACGCCTGCATAATCAACAATGGCCTGCTGACGGAGGGTGTCGCGGGCATCCGCAACTCCGTTCTCCGTGATGATAATGGGCTTCCTGTACTTTTTCCAGTAGCGATCAAGGCATTCGCGCAGGCCGGCCGGGTAATACTCCCACATGTCGTCATGGGGTCGTCCCAATTTTTTCATCTTCTCCGGAGTTTCCAAATACGTAATAGGAAGCGGATCATGACCAATACGGGCATAATAGCTCATGCCGAAAAAATCAACCCGCACAAAGTGCGAGGGGATAAAATCCATAAACCACCAATCGGCAAGCCCGGCCGTTAACCAGCCGAGCGGATTTTCTGCCGAGAGAACAGCCGCATTGTGCGAAATGCCGACCGACTTTTTCGGAAACCGTTTTTTCAGCAGTCGATATGCTTTGTTGTGTGCCCGGCCCATGTTTTGAACCACCGTGGCGGCCAGGTAGGGGTTCTTTTTGAAGGGAGGAAAAAAACCCGTAACCCAACCATAGCTGGCATAGACATTAGGCTCATTGAAAGTATTCCAGATGTCAACATACTCGCCAAATTCGTCCGCGACACGCACGCAGAAATCCAGCCAGAGCTCAATATTTTCTTTCTTTTCCCAGCCACCGAGGTTTGCGAACCACAGTGGATTAGTAAAGTGGTGCAACACCATCATAATGCGCACCCTTCGTTTTTGAAGTCGCTTTAGAAAACGGTGATACTGGTCACAACTTTTCTTGTGAAGTTTTTCCCGAGGTCCGCGTTGAAGTTTACTCCACATTAAACCCATGCGGTACCAGGGGGCCACGTGGGCAATCAAATCGGCATCTTCCTTCCAGCGAAGCTCGTGATCAGTAGTGCGGTCAAAACGTGCACCGTCTTTTGCAACAACGCCTTGCCAGTCGTGTTCAAATGCAGTTTCAATCTGCGCAGCGGCAGTGCTGGTTCCGAAAATGAAGTCATTGGGAAACTGGAGACGCATCACGGCATGCTACCCGCCACAGCCGTGTTCTCTTCCATCAGTTCGCGCAGCTGATGCTCGTCCCATTGTTGCCACCACTTTCGCAGTTCAACAAGGTCAGCATCAAGACAAGGATAAAGTTTTGAGTTTGGCACCCGTGGCATCAGCCCCATTGCCAGGTGGCTGCTTCCCAGCCCGCCCGTCCATTCGAAGTGGCCTGGGTCGTATAAATGCCGCCAGCGCCCGCCCCAGCGCAAGCCGAGTTTTTCTCCTTCAACACCGACTTTGCGCCACAATGCGCGATTATCCCATTGGGCAACAGAATCAATCACCGGAACAACATCAATGGCCAGGCCATACTGGTGTTTTGAACGGCCGGCCCGGCTTCGGGTGTACTTCTTGCCCATTGTCTTGTACTCGGTTTGCTTGCTGGGCGAGCGGTACGTTTCTACTATCGCCAGGTTGATTCCCTTTTTGCGGCAGTTGTGCAGCAGCAGGATTATCCGGTCGCGGAAGTAGGGGTGAAGTGCCGAGAGATCAGCCACCATGGTAAGCTGCCCGCGGTTCTTACCGAACGCATAACTAGATACCGTCTTCCAGCCAAAAGGCATGGCAGGTTCATCCATCATCGGCTCCGCGATTGGCTCAGCCCGTGCAAATGTGTTGTTGAGCTCAACGAATGCCTCAAGATGTTCATCAGCATAGGGGGGCACCGCTGCCTCTGTTTCAAATGCGAGCAGCCCAAAAGCCCCGAAAAAAGCAAAAAATCGTATGATCACACTTTTCACGGTGCAAAAGTAAGTATTCCGGCCTACATGGGGCGCAGAGCGGACAGGCCACCATCGACTGCCACGATTTGTCCGGTCATCCAACCGGAAGCTGGCGTGAGCAGAAACCGCGCAGCCGCAGCAACGTCATCAGCGGTGCCAATCTTCTTTAGCGGATGCCGGTCACCAGAGGCCTTGCGCTTTTCATCAGAGGTGAGGAGCCGTGCTGCCAGGGGTGTGTCGGTGAGTGACGGGGCAACAGCATTTACACGGATAGCGGGAGCAAGCTCGGCTGCCAACGATCGGGTCAGTCCTTCAATGGCACCTTTTGCAGCGGCAATTGACGCGTGAAAGGGCATACCCTGCTGAACAGCCACAGTGCTGAAAAAAACAACCGAAGCGGCAGCACTTCCTTTGAGTTTCGGAAGCAGGGTGCGCGTGGTGCGTATAGCCCCTATCACGTTCAGGTTGAAGTCTTCAAGGAACTCTGCATCCGAGAGGCGATGAAAAGGCTTGAGGTTGATGCTGCCCGGGCAATACGCGAACCCGTCCAGCACCTCGGGAAGTTGAAGGGTGGACGGATCATCGCGGAGTGCATCGAACACCAGGTGGTGTGCACCGGGGTTGCCGGTGGGTCGTCTCGAAGCGGTCCAAACCTCGTGCCCCTCGTTCATTAATTGTTGCGTCAGCGCCAAACCGATACCGGAGGTGCCGCCCATGATGAGATATTTCCCCTGATCATTCATCTTTGCTCACGTTTTCATTTACAACACGCGGTGACATTGTTTGTTTTATGACGGAAGAGGAAAAAAGCGGCCGGTTGATTGCTTTCTTCCAGCAGTATGTAACGGACCATAAGCTTGCGTTTATGGATCGTGTGTTGCAGCAGCGCACCCGGCATGTTACTGTGGTGATGGAGGACATATTACAATCGCAAAATACGAGTGCGGTTATCCGGACGTGCGAGTGTCTGGGACTACAGGAAGTGCATATCATTGAAAATTACAGCAAGTGGGGCACCAACAAGAAAGTGCTGAAGGGTTCTCAGTATTGGATCGACCTGGTGCGGCATAAGTCGCGATCGACCGATAACGGAGTAGCGTGTTTCCGCCAGCTCAAAGAAAAGGGTTATCGGATTCTTGTAACCGATCCCTCACCAGATGGAATTTCGATTCACGATGTGGAGGTAGACCGCCCGCTGGCGTTGGTCATGGGCAACGAACATCGGGGCATTTCCGATCAGGCATTGGCGATTGCCGATCAGAAAGTACATATTCCCATGTTCGGCTTTACCGAGAGTCTGAACATTTCGGTGAGCACAGCGATTTGCCTCAGCACCCTTCTGGCCAAGTTGCGTCAGCGTGATGATGTGAAATGGCACCTGCCGGATGACGAGCAAATCCGCATCCGCCTAAAGTGGCTGCGGAATGTGGTCAAGCGGTCTGATCTTCTTGAGCGCGAGTTTCTGAAGTCCATTTCGTAGTTTTGTTTGGCTTTAATTCAATCAAGATGTGGCGGAAGCGGTTGTTGGTGTGGGGAAGTGTGGCCGTGGTTGCCGTGGTAGTCTTTGTGGTGGCGTCCAACGTGTGGATTGTGCAGAGCACCCGCCAGCAGGTGATCACAGATGCAAGCAATTTGCCTGCGCAGCATGTTGCGCTCGTGCTGGGCACCAGCCATCGGTTGGCCAATGGTTTACCAAATCCATTTTTTAAATCCCGGATAGAGGCAGCAGCGGCATTATATGCGCAAGGCAAAATAACCCATGTGCTGGTGAGCGGGGACAACCGCACACAGTATTACAATGAGCCGATTGAGATGCGAAAAGCGCTTGTAAAGGCTGGTGTTCCGGACTCTGCCATCACGCTGGATTTTGCAGGCCTTCGCACGCTGGACTCCATCGTGCGCAGCAAAGAAATCTTCGGCCAAAACCGGATTGTCATCATCACGCAGCCGTTCCATAGCTACCGCGCCCTTTTCATCAGCCGGTATTACCACATTGAGGCTGTGGCGCTTGTTGCCGAGGAACCGCGCAACCACCCGGCCGTGCAAGTACACTGGCGCGAATACCTGGCCCGAACCAAGGCGGTTCTGGATCTGTATGTGCTCAAAACGGAACCGCGCCACCTGGGCCAGCGCGAGCCCATTCGCCTTTAACAGGTATCCGTAAGGCCGGTGAAACCGATCACTGCCAATATTCGTTAACTTTGTGTTTGATTTTTTCCGTGCAACCCGCTTTCTATCGGTTTTTCCTCCTTTTTGCTTTTTCCTTGTCTGCTCTCCACGGTGTTGCGCAGCAAACGATTGTGAAGGGCAAGGTGACGGATGCTAATTCGGGCGATCCCATTCCGTTTGCCAATGTGGTTTTTAAAGGAACGTCAATCGGCACCACCACCGATTTTGATGGCAATTACCTGATTACTACAGGTAATGCAACCGACTCGCTTCAGGTCACCTACGTGGGGTATTTGCACAAGGTGAAGGCTGTCAGGCGCGGTGTCTCTCAGGTTATCAATTTTCAGTTGGACGAGGAGCGAACTGCGCTTCAGGAAGTGGTAGTTTATGCAGGAGAAAATCCGGCCTTTGATATTCTGCGTAAAGTGGTTCGAAACAAAAGCCGAAACGATAAACGAAAGCTCACGGCTTACGAGTATGATACGTATACCAAAATCGAGGTAGACGTTGACAAAATCAGCGAGGAAATGCGCGAGCGGAAGATCATGAAGAAGATCTCGGCTGTGCTGGATAGTGTCGACCGGATTGCCGGAGAGGACGGTAAGCCTATATTGCCGCTGTTCATCACCGAGGCGGTATCCAAGGTGTATTACCGCGATGCGCCATCTCTCAAGAAAGAACATATTCTGAAATCCAAAATCAGCGGAGTGGGAGTGGAGGATGGATCGCTGGTGACCCAGGTTATCGGCTCCTCTTTTCAGGAGTACAACTTTTACCAGAATTGGCTGACCATTCTCAACAAGGAATTTGTGTCACCCATTGCCGATGGGTGGCGGCTGTATTACGACTACGACCTCACGGACAGCCTGATGCTAGGCGGTGAGTTTTGTTATCGGCTGGACTTTTTTCCGAGAAGCCCGCAGGATCTGGCCTTTGCCGGCACGATCTGGATCACAAAAGCTGACTATGCGCTCAAGCAGATCGATGCCACCGTGGGTGCGCAGGCAAACATCAACTTCGTGGAGAAGATCAAGATTCAGCAAGAGTTGCAGAAAACAGAACTGGGGTATTGGCTGCCCGTAAAGAACAGAGTGCTGATTGATGTGGGCGAGCTCTCGCGTAATTCAGCCGGCATGTTGGCAAAATTTTACACCAGCAACCGCAACTTTGTCGTAAATCAGCCGCACCCGCCAGCGTTCTACGAACCCCCCATCCTTACGGCAGAAGACGCGCGGCTTCCGGAGCCGGATGTTACCTGGGACACCCTCCGGCATGAGCCGTTGAGTTCGACCGAAAAGAACGTGTATCGGATGATTGACACGCTCAAGAGCATACCGGTTATTCGCACCTATACCGATATTATCAAAACTCTGGTTAGTGGCTACTTCAAAGCAGGGAAGGTTGACGTTGGGCCCTATCTCGGGTTGGCCTCCTGGAACACAATTGAAGGTGTTCGCCTGCAGGCCGGCCTGCGCACCAACGCGAAGTTCAGCCGCAGGTGGGTTTTTGCCGGCCAGTTGGGATATGGCTTTGATGATCAGCGCGTGAAATACTTCGCTTCCGCACAGCGCATCCTTTCCAGAGACCGGTGGACAACGCTCACCGTCAGCGCCCACCGCGACCTTGGCCGCATCGGCATTGATGAGGACAATCTGGTCGACAACCCGATCTTCCTGGCTGCCTCACGCTGGGGTAACTTCCGCAGAGGATATTACGCCTACGATAACCGCGTGACATTCAAGCGCGAACTGTTTAAGGGGTTCTCTCAAAAAATTATGGCCCGGTACTTTACGTTTGAGCCCACATTTGCCTTTGGATATGTTGCCAACCCGGAGGATGTCAATTCTCCGGTTATCGATCAATACCAGTCGGCCGAGGTGGTGCTGGAATCAAGGTACGCCCGCGATGAGCTATTTCTTCAGAACGACAACGAGCGCATCAGCCTCGGCACAAACAAGTGGCCGGTAATCACGCTGCGCTATACGCGCGGGATCAGCGGTGTTATGAGCAGTGATTTTGATTATGACAAACTGCGGCTTTCGGTAACCAAACGGATGGCGGCCGGCACGCTGGGTGTTGGCTATGTTACGCTGCAGAGTGAGTATGTATTCAACACGGTTCCCTACCCGCTGTTGTCTCTTCACCTGGGGAATCAAACCCCGATTTATTCCCCGGTTACATTCAACCTGATGAATTTTGGAGAGTTCGTCAGCGACCATTACGCCTCGCTGCAGTACCGGCATTATTTTGAAGGTTTCCTGTTCAACCGGGTTCCGCTGCTGCGAAAACTGAACTGGCGCATGCTGGCCACAGCTAATGTGCTAATGGGTGGAATGCGCGATGCAAACAAGGCCCTGATTGCTGCGCAGACACCCGAGGGTGAGCCAACGTTGTTACCCGGCTTTCTGGATAGCCGGCCCTACGTAGAACTCGGCTACGGAGTGGAGAATATTTTTCGCTTTCTTCGGGTAGACTTTGTGCATCGCCTTACCTACCTCGATAAGCCGGACGTGCGCAACTTCGGCATACTCTTTACCGCACAGTTCCAGTTGTAATAGGCTTAGTCCATTTCGGCTATATTTGCAGCCTGATTTTTTATATGAGTAACGTTAACATCACACTGCCCGATGGAAGCATTCGTACGTTTCCGTCCGCAGTGAAAGGAATCGAAATCGCACAAAGCATCAGCGAGGGTTTGGCGCGCAACGCGCTGGCCATTGAGGTCAATGGCGAAATCTGGGATTTGTCCAGGCCCATCGGGCAGGATGCGGCAATCCGCATCTTCACCTGGAACGACAAAGGCGGCAAGTATGCGTTCTGGCATTCTTCAGCCCATTTGCTGGCCGAAGCACTGGAATCGCTTTACCCGGGTGTGAAGTTTGGCATAGGGCCGCCTATTGAAAATGGATTCTATTACGATGTCGACCTGGGCGACCGCGCTTTCGGAGAGGAAGATCTGGTGGCGGTCGAGAAAAAAATGGCCGAGCTGGCAAAGGCAAGCAACGTGTTTCAACGCAGCGATGTCAGCAAGGCGGAGGCAATCGGCTACTTCACCCAAAAGCAGGATCCGTACAAAGTCGAATTGCTGAAGGACCTCCCGGATGGAAGTATCACATTCTACAAGCAGGGAAATTTTACAGACCTGTGCCGCGGCCCGCACATCCCGCACACGGGGTTCATCAAGGCAATTAAACTGACCAATGTTGCAGGTGCGTATTGGCGCGGGGACGAGAAGAACAAAATGCTGACCCGCATATACGGTATCACCTTTCCGAAACAGAAGGAATTGGATGAGTACCTGCACATGCTGGAAGAAGCAAAGAAGCGCGACCACCGCAAACTGGGCAAAGAGCTTGAGTTGTTTGCTTTTTCCGAGAAAGTAGGAATGGGTCTCCCGCTGTGGTTACCGAAGGGTACCATTCTGCGCGAACGGCTGGAGCAGTTCATGCGCAAAGCACAGGTGAAGGCCGGCTACGATCCGGTAGTAACGCCCCACATTGGAGGTAAGCAATTGTATATCACCTCCGGCCATTATGAAAAGTATGGCAAGGATTCCTTTCAGCCCATTCGCACTCCCGATGAAGGTGAGGAGTTCTTGCTGAAGCCCATGAACTGCCCGCATCACTGCGAGATCTATAAAGTGAAACCACGCTCGTACAAGGACTTGCCTATTCGCCTGGCCGAATTCGGCACGGTATACCGGTACGAGCAAAGCGGAGAATTGCACGGCCTCACGCGTGTACGCGGGTTCACGCAGGATGATGCCCATATCTTCTGCCGGCCCGAGCAGGTGAAGGAAGAATTTGTGAAAGTGATTGATCTGGTGTTGTTCGTCTTCAAGTCATTAGGATTTGAGAACTACACCGCTCAGGTGTCGTTGCGCGATCCGGAGAACAAATCAAAATACATTGGAGCAGACGAACTTTGGGAAAGGGCTGAGCGGGAGATTCAGGAGGCAGCAGATGAGCGCGGCCTGAAAACGGTAGCGGTCAAGGGAGAGGCTGCGTTCTACGGGCCCAAACTTGACTTCATGGTAAAAGATGCCCTCGGTCGCAGTTGGCAACTGGGTACCATTCAGGTGGACTACAACCTGCCCGATCGCTTCGAACTGGAATACATCGGCTCCGATAACCAAAAGCACCGGCCGGTGATGATCCACCGCGCGCCATTCGGTTCGATGGAGCGATTTGTGGCGGTGCTTATCGAGCACTGCGCAGGTAACTTCCCGTTGTGGCTGGCGCCCGAGCAAATTGCCGTTCTTCCCATTTCGGAGAAGTTTAACGACTACGCCAAACAGGTACTGGATACGCTTAAGGACCGCGATATTCGCGGTTTTCTGGACGATCGTGACGAGAAAATCGGCCGAAAGATCAGGGATGCGGAGGTCAGCAAAGTACCCTATATGCTTATTGTGGGGGAGAAAGAGGCAGCCGAACAAAAGGTGGCCGTGCGCAAGCATGGTGAGGGCGATAAGGGAGCAATTTTGCTCTCCGAGTTTGCCAGCCAGTATGCCCCCGACTTTGCCATGCCCTCCTAATGGCAATAATTCGTTTTCAGGCCAAATTTGCAGTATTGAGGATTAATCCGATATTTGCACCCTGTTTTTAAAACTTAAACCCAATAAGTGGCATTTAAACCAAGTTTCAGCGGCAGCCGACCTCCGAACAGGCCAGGCGGAAGACCCGGAGGCAGGCCGTTCCGGCAGAATGTGAAGGAAGAACCCTACCGCATCAACGAGCGAATTTTGGCTCCGCGTGTGCGGGTGGTGGGCGAGAACATCAAGGTTGATGTTTATCCTACGGCAGTGGCCATTAAGATGGCGCAGGACCAGGGACTGGATCTGGTGGAAATTTCACCGAATGCTGATCCTCCGGTGTGTAAAATCATCGAGTACAGCAAGTTTAAGTACGAACAGAAGAAGAAGCAGAAGGAGATCAAGGCGAATGCCCAGAAGACGGTTGTCAAGGAAATTCGTTTTGGCCCTAATACAGACGACCACGACTTTAACTTCAAGACCAAACATGGGTTGAAGTTCCTGGCGGAGGGAGCAAAAGTGAAAGCCTATGTTCACTTTGCTGGTCGGTCGATCGTGTACAAGGAGCGGGGAGAAATTTTGTTGCTGAAGTTTGCCCAGGCACTGGAGGAAGTAGGCAAGGTTGAAGAGATGCCACGGTTGGAGGGAAAGCGGATGTACATGATGGTGGCACCCAAAGGAAAGAAGTGATTTTAAATTGAGATAAAATGCCGAAGCTGAAAACAAAGTCAGGAGCGAAGAAAAGGTTTAAAGTAACCGGAAGCGGAAAGATCAAACGTAAGAAGGCGTTCAAAAACCACATCCTGACGAAAAAAGGAACCAAGCAGAAGCGCAGACTCGGAAATAAGACCACCGTTAAGAAAGTTGACGAGGGTAATATCAAGCCGATGCTGCCGTATTTGGTATAAATAGGTTAATCAATGTTCAACCCGGTTTTTGGCTATAAGAGCCTGGCAACAGGACGCCAACAACCAAAAACAAAAAATGTATGCCTCGTTCAGTAAACCACGTTGCATCGCGTGCCCGCAGAAAGCGGGTGCTTGAATTGGCCAAAGGATTCTTTGGTCGCAAGAAAAATGTTTGGACGGTAGCCAAGAATGCCGTTGAAAAAGGTCTGGTGTATGCCTACCGCGACCGCAAAGCCAAGAAGCGCGACTTCCGGGCGTTGTGGATTGCCCGTATCAATGCCGGTGCCCGCCTTCATGGCATGTCGTACTCCGAGTTCATCGGTAAGGTGAAAAAAGCCGGAGTGGATTTAAACCGTAAGGTGTTGGCCGACCTGGCCATGAATCACCCCGAAGCGTTTGAAGCGGTAGTGAAGAAAATCAAGTAACATCAAAAGGGCCGCCAGGCCCTTTTTTATTGACGATGACCCGATCTAAGAAGATATTTTTTGGCTTCCTCGTTCTGTTTGTGGTCTTTATTGCCGTAGTCAGCTACGACATTAGCCGCAGAACTACGTTTCCCGGCTCCAAGTCGCAATTGAAAGAGAGATTGAAAGACAAATACCTGCCGGCTGATTCAACCTCGACAGACTCTTCCGGGCGACTTATCGGGCGATAAGGCAGTTTATCAGGAAAAATGGTAGCTGGACGGAATGACCTAGGCACGATAACGGACCAGCTATACTTTAGCATCAGATTAAAGCCAACTATAGACAAGATCATCCCCCGGGGTCAAGGACTTTGGGGGATTTTCTTTTTATCGCCCTCCCCGGGGGATAACACCTCCTTCATACCGAATTAATTTCATTTACGTCCCGTTTAGTTGTATGTTGTAACACGTAAAAACACAACCCTTTGAAGCATGAAGAATTTAACGTTTCTGACCTGGATGGGCTTACTGGGAATGCTGATTCTGAATTCCGGGGGATGCAGCAGCGATGATACGGCACCGGTTATTGATTGCACCCAATCCGGGTTGGCAGTCAGTTTGAGTTCAAAGTCAAATCCAACGAGTTGCACATCGCCCGATGGCTCCATCTCCGTCACGGGCAGTGGCGGCACTGCGCCCTACCAGTTCAAACTGGACAACGGGCCGTTTCAAAGCAACTCAACTTTTAGTGGCCTTACCGCAGGTTCTTTTCAGATTTCGGCAAAGGATGCCAACGGGTGTGAGTCCTCTATTTCGGTAGGTCTCGATTCTCCCGGCAACCTCGTGGTCAGCAGTGTTCAGGTTGTAAACACTACGTGCGGAGGCTCTTCGGGATCAATCACGATTACGGCCATAGGGACAACTGCGCTCACCTACCAACTCAATGGCGGAGCCTTTCAATCAAGCAATAGCTTCTCAAACTTGCAACCTGGCAATTACTCGGTGGTAGTAAGGGATGCAAACTCGTGCACGACTTCCTCACCCGCCCGCGTGCTATCGGGGGTTAGTTATACGAGTGCAGTACGGCCAGTTCTGCAGACCAGTTGTGGCCTTACAAACTCGGGCTGCCACAGTTCCTCAACCGGTCGCGACTTAAACTCATACAACAGTGTACGCTTGCGGGCGAGCCAGATCAAAACCAGGATTTCGCTCCCTCCGGGTAATCCCTCGTTGATGCCTCAGGGCGGCCCAAATTTGCCGCAGACCGAGATAGACCTGATCACATGCTGGGTGGATGATGGAGCCCCTAACAACTAGGCCATGAGGTTCGTCTTTGTCCTTGCTGCGGGTTGGGTTGCTTCGTTTTGTTCGCATGCGCAGGTTTACATGGCTAACAAATCCTCAATCGTGTTCTTCTCCGATGCGGCAATTGAGGACATTAAAGGGGAAAATTCAAAAGTGGAAAGTGCTCTTGACCTTGGCTCCGGAGCTATTGAATTTCGGGTGACGATGAAAGAGTTTGTGTTCGATAAGTCACTCATGCGTCAGCACTTTAACGAAAAGTATGTCCACTCGGAAAAGTACCCCGTGGCAACGTTTCGCGGAACGATCACCGGCATGCCACCGGCATCCGGCACGCAGCCGGTAACCGCCACGGGCAAACTGATGCTGCACGGCATTACCCGCGATGCATCGGTGGCGGGCACCCTCGAGTTTCAGCCAGGGTCGGCCCGGGTCTCCGCCCGTTTCATGATTCGGCTGGAAGATTATGACATTCCGCGCCCCCAGATTTTGTGGAAGAACATTGCCGAAGAGGTGGAAGTAACTGTCGACATAACCTATAAAGCCCAATGAGACATTTTTTTTCGATCGTACTGCTGATCCCTTGCCTTGCCTTTGCCCAGGATGACGGACTCACGTTGCTGGACAAACCAAAGCCAACCACCCAGTATGCGGAGCAGACCTTTAAAAGCTCGCGCCTGGTAACCGGACAAACCGTGGAAACGAAAAGTGCTCGGGAACTTGAATTCATTTTTTCGCACCGCTTTGGCCCGGTAAGCAGCGGGGCTTACGACCTGTTTGGACTGGATCAGGCATTTGTGCGATTAGGGTTGGAGTACGGCATAACCGATCGGCTCGGTGTTGGCTTTGGCCGCAACTCGGTAGATAAAACCATGGACGCCTATATTCGCTATAAGGTTTTGCGTCAAAGTTCGGGCGAACGGAACGTGCCGGTAACCATAACTGCCTTCGGTAATGCCGCCATGCGACTTTCGCCACGCAGCGAAGATTCTCCGACACCGATTACCACGCAGGACCGAATGTCGTACACGTTCCAGGCGTTGATCGCCCGCAAGTTTAACGATCGCCTTTCGCTTCAGGTGATGCCAACCCTGGTCCACCGCAACACGGTCGATCAGTCCGTTGAGCTGAACGATCAGGTGGCCGTTGGGGTGGGGGGCCGCTACAAGATCACGGGCAGCGTAGCGCTCACTTCGGAGTATTATTACCGGCTTAACGTGCCGGAGGGAAATCCTTACTACAACTCGTTTGGCCTGGGCGTGGATATCGAAACCGGGGGGCACGTTTTTCAGCTCATCGTTTCCAACTCGCAGGGGCTTACCGAGCGCGCCTTTATTGCCGAGACCACCGGCCAGTGGAGCGAGGGTGATCTCCATCTGGGCTTCAACGTGACTCGGACTTTTGAATTCCGTAAAAAGAAGTAATTGCAACCATTAGCGCTTCTGTTATTTTAGCGCTGTTTTTGCACTTCAACGTTGCTGCTCGCATCCATCATCATCTATTTGCTGCTCACGGTGTGGGTGGGCTATAAGGCATCACAGCGGGTAAAAACATCAGGCGATTTTATGCTGGCGGGGCGCAGCTTGCCGCTGGTGCTCAGTTCTGCCGCCTTGTTCGCAACCTGGTTTGGCTCCGAAACGGTTTTTGGTGCCTCGTCTGAGTTTCTCAAAGAAGGCTTGCTCGGGGTGATTGAAGATCCGTTCGGGGCAGCGCTGTGTCTGCTGTTGTTTGGTTTTTTCTACGCACGCAGGCTTTACCGCATGAACCTGCTTACCCTCGGTGATTTCTTTGAAGTGCGTTACAGCAAAAAGACGGAGCTGATTGCAGGCGCCTTTCTCGTTCCCTCTTATGTTGGTTACATCGCGGCACAATTGGTTGCAATGGGGCTCATCCTGAATGTGGTGACCGGCCTGGCGGTATGGCAAGGTGTGTTGATCAGCACGGTGGTGGTCACGTTTTACACCGTCATCGGAGGCATGTGGGCGATCTCCATCACAGACTTTATTCAAAGTATCATCATTGTAGTCGGGTTGTTGGTGCTGGCGGTGGTTATGAGTGATAAGGCCGGTGGCTTCAGTGCCGTAATGGCCGAAGTGCCTCCCGAACGTTTCCGGTTTTTGCCTGAAAGCTCACCGTGGGGCATCATGACGTGGCTGGCAGCCTGGTCGGTACTCGGCCTGGGCTCCATTCCTTCGCAGGATGTGTATCAGCGTGCGATGTCTTCCGGCAGCGCTCGCACGGCCGAATACTCCTGCTACATCGCAGCCGGGCTTTACCTCACGGTGGCATTGCTGCCGTTGTTTATCAGTCTCTGCGCGCAGCATTTGTATGCCGGGCAGTTATCCGGAGACGGCCAGTTGGTGTTGCCCCGCATGGTGCTGGAGCATACGAACCTCGGGGTTCAGATTTTGTTTTTTGGATCGCTTCTGTCGGCAATCATGAGCACAACCAGCAGTGCGATACTGGCGCCAGCCGCTATTTTTTCGGAGAACCTGGTTCGGCCGCTGCGTGCCAAGCCCTTCACCGATCAGCAGATGTTGTTGCTCACGCGCGGTTCCATTCTGCTGTTCAGTGTGCTAGCCACCGGCATGGCCATGTGGCGGAGTAACATTTATGAACTGGTGGGTGAGTCTTCCATACTTAGCCTGGTGTCGCTTTTCGTGCCGCTTACGTTCGGGTTGTATTGGCGAAGGGCAAACAGTGCGGGTGCAATTCTCTCCATGATCTTCGGCCTGGTCACCTGGCTCATTTTCAAAAACATCGAAACCGATTGGCCGCCCCTGGTGCCGGGGTTGGGCGCCAGCTTGCTGGCGATGTTGGTGGCTGGCTATGCCTATCGGCCTAAAGCCACTTAGGCAGGAAGAGCCCGCTGCGTTTTTTGTAGTCTGCGAATTCAGGGTAACGCGCCAGTGACTTATCCTTCTTCAGCATGTTGGGCAGAAACAAACCCACCCAAACAAACGCAAGAATCGCAAATGGGACCCAGTGAAACACGGTGAGGGCGAAGCCGCCATAGATGAACATCTCACCGAGGTAGTTGGTGTTTCGGTTTCGCAGAAAGAAGCCTGTGGTGATCAGCCCCCTTTTCTGTTGCAACGTGAAATACTTTTGAGCATCGCTGCCGAAGTGGAGAAATACGCCCAGAATAGTAAACGCGATCGCTGCCGATAGCGCAGGCAGTGGCGTTGACCACCCATTTGAAATCAAAAGAAACGGCCCCACCCAGTAGAGCAACAGGAACGCAAATACGAAAATGCCGTACGGAATGCTGCACGGTTGTTCCCATTGTCGGTCGGGGAACAGGCGGTCTTTCATCAGCCACAGCACGCCATAACTGCCGTGCAGCGCGAGGTAAATCCAGGCCTCAACCGAAAAGTTTTGGTAATACCACATCAGGCTGCCCACCACCAGCGCGGTAGCGCCTTTGTGCAGATTAACTGGATGTTTCAGCCTCAATCAGTACTTGGTTACCGTGGGATCAATCTGATCGGCCCAGGCCAGAATACCGCCCTTCAGATTGTAGAGATTGGTGAAGCCGTGGTTTTTCTCCAGCCAGTTCACCATGGTGCCGCTTCGGCCGCCACTCCGGCAATGAACCACCACCTGCTTGTCGCGGGAGATTTTGTCTACGTTAAAAGGTACCTGCGCCTGGGGGATCAATTCGCCATTCAGGTTGCAGATATCATATTCGTGGGGCTCGCGTACGTCAATCAGTTGAAAGTCAGCACCTGAATCCATCAGTTGCTTCAACTCTTGTACGGTTACTTCTTTCATCGGCAGATCTTTTTTGGTTCCGCAAAACTCGTCATAATCAATCAATTTTGTCACAGATTTTCGGGCCTGCCGGTCGGGCACAGAAAAAAGCTCGGTCAGGTTGGTACGGGCGTCAAAAACAAGCAACGTGTTTCGTAACGGCTGCTCCAGTTGCGCCAGAACTTTTACGGCCTCGTTGGCCATCAGGCTGCCGATGATGCCCGTAAGCACTCCCAGCACCCCGGCCGTTTCGCAATCCTGAACCCGACCCGGTTTGGGTGGAAGGGGAAAAAGATCTCGGTAGGTTACTGAACCGTTCAGGTTGAACACGCTCACCTGGCCCTCATACTGAAACACCGACCCATATACCCACGGAAGGCCAAGCAGGGTGCAGGCATCGTTGATCAGGTACCGCGTGGCGAAGTTGTCGGTGCAGTCCATTACCAAATGATGCCCCGGAAGAACATCCATCGCGTTGCTTGTGTTCAGGCGTGCGGTGATGGCGTTGATGCGCGTATCGGGGTTCAGGGCGTGAAGATGGTTTGCTGCCGCCTGCGCTTTGTTCCGCCCGATGTCGCTTCCGGCAAAGAGAATCTGGCGCTGGAGGTTGTTCAGTTGAACGTTGTCATCATCAATGAGGGTTATCTGACCAACCCCGGCTGCCGTCAGATATTGCAGCACGGGGCATCCCAGGCCGCCTGCGCCCACCACGACAACTTTTGCGTGCCGGAGTCGCTGCTGACCCTCAGCACCAAAACCCGGCAGGACGAAATGACGGCTGTACCGCTGGGGATCGGGCATGGTAACGGAGGACATGCGTGAAATATCTGTATTTTTTGAGATAACTTTTTACCTTCACCCTCCATGACAAAGCGCAAAAACATTTCTACCGGTGCCCGATGGGAAAACATTGTGGGTTATTCGCGGGCCGTTCAGTTGGGGAATCTGCTTGAAGTATCGGGCACGGTGGCGGTGGATGAAAAGGGCGAATTGGTTGGCCGCGAAGATGCAGCCGCTCAAACCCGTTTCATTCTGGAGAAAATCAACAAGGTGCTGGTGCAGGCTGGCTATAGTCTGGCTGATGTAGTGCGCACCCGCATGTTCGTTACGGACATCGGCCGGTGGGAAGAAATAGGCAAGGTGCACGGAGAATTTTTCAGGGACATCAAGCCGGCCACCAGCATGGTGGAAGTCAGCGCCCTGATCGACCCGGATTACCTGGTGGAGATTGAGGTTACGGCTGTGAAGAGTTAGTTTAGTTCCGTGTGGGGTTTGAGTATAAACGTGGTTTCGCAAGAAAATGAGACTGAAGCGAAGTGGGATAGCTTGGTAGGTGTTGAAGATATGGTCGATAGAAACAAGAGTTGCGTAGTTGGTGAGATAATTGACTAAAGACTTGTTGGCGGAGTGACCCATTATTTGACTTACGAGTACTTGGTTAATGGAAGTCGATTGAAGAAAACAGTTGTTCCAAGTTTTTATTTCAAGGAGTGTTACGAAGACCGGCAGTGTATTGGACGAAGATTTAGAGTTTGCTATACAAACGAAAACCCGAAACTGAGCTATATTGATCTGACGAATGAAATTATGTAGCTCTAGGTTCTAATTGTATCTAATGAGATTTAGTCAAAATTATAGCAATGTCAAGGTTTTCGGCCTTTTTCAAGTTGCGTTGTTACTGTGTTTTTCATGTGTCTTGGCTGGACTGTTCTCCTGCCGAGGTGACCGCGATTTCAAAAGGATTGATGCGTTCCTGAGCTCGAGGAGGAATCTGTCAACCCGAGTGCTTGATAGCGCCCTCGAGAAATACCCTAATTCTGATTACAAGTTTGGTATGAAATCCATCTGGCTATCAGAAAATGGTGATTTTACGGAGGCAGAGGAGTTACTAAATGATAATACTCAATTTGAAGGAACATTTATGCTGACTGCGAAGGCGGTTTTAGCTCTAAAGCGAGGAGATTCAACAGCATTTGCCCAGATCGCAGAGAAAGCATTTAGTGTCGACAAAAAAAAGACCAACAAGTGGCTCCGATTATACCGAGCGCACCTTGAAGCAAGTAGCAGCCGGGACAAAGCGATTAGAGAATTAAAAGAGGCACTCATAATTGACAAGAATTTCAATCTGGCGCTAATCGAACTTGGGTACCTGTTTTCACTTACGAGCGAGTGTGATTCAGTGGTTAAGTACGTTCAGGGCGTGTCCAGGAGTTTTGGTGATGAGGAATGTATTAGTTTTCTCGGAGACGCCTACTACTTCTGTGGAGACGTTGATAGTGCGTGGCTCGCGTATGATTCGTCAAACCGTATTCGGGAAAATGGTTTCGCATATTTTGGAATTGCAACAATTCAGCAGTACCAAAGAAGTAACATTAAGTTGGCTGAGCATTACTACAAGAAGTCGTTGGAATTCTCACGGGATAAATGTAATGCTCTGAATCAACTCGGATGGCTCTATGTTGACTCCGGTGATTTTGAGTTGGCGGCTTCTTATTTTGATGATATGTATTTGATTTGTTCCGAGGAAGTTTTTCTTTCGGATTATATCCTGTTCTGCTTGAAGACGCGAAGACTGCGAAAGGCGGAGGATGCTGTTGTAAAGTTCGCCTCCCATTCGCCCGATCGGTTTAAAGTCGAAGGCTTCAGATTAGTCCTGCAAGTCATTTCAGGAAAGACTAGTATTGAGGAGCAATATGGGGAAGTGGATCGTTACTATCGCGTTTTTGGGGATGAAGCGGCTCAATGGTTGAATTCAGTTTTTGAGGAGCTCAACGAAACCAGTGAGGTGAAAATAGTTCTTAATTCTTCGAGCATAGGCTGATATTTTAGTTTTATCTTCCAGCAGCGTTCAGTTCCCGGCAGAGTTTACCGCCCCAGGGGCTCCGGTGAGCTGGATAGCTTGTTGGTGATGAACACCAACAAGGGCGAAGATATAAGGCTGGAGAAGAGGTAACCTTGAAGGGAAATGAAATTGAAGACGTCCTGGGAAAAGGAGTTAAAATTGACAAAAACAAAGTCGACTTTAATCTTAGTAAGGTGAAAGTTAATCCAAAAACAGGCTCAAGAGCTCTCAAATATTTGAAAAAATTAAAGTGATGAATTATCAAAATATTGAAAAGCAAATAGTAGAAAGATTTACTTCCCTTTTAAAGCCGCATAAGTTTGAGCTTTCTAGAGTTGATTTGGAAAAGGAACATTATGCTCATTTTGTTCTATCTGGAGATAGAATGCACCATATTTTTACCCTTCGATTTTTGCAGTATGAAAAGAGCTTAGCGATGGAGGCTGGAATAATTGCCAGCTATGATCAAATGACCGAATTAGCTAAGAAAGTTATATCGTGGAATTCTGAATATTTTAAAGGTTATCTAGCCATTTCATCTAGACTTGGCCTTGTGTTGAATCCTAAAAATGAGGATGGCTTTTCTCACGATAATGATTGCTTGCAGATTGAAGTAAAGCCAAATGAAGAAGGGATAGAGAAAGCTATTTCAATTTTAATGACGAAGTTCTTTGAAATGGGAGCGATGAATTTTATTGAGAAGACAAACACTATGCAAAAGGCAGACCTTTTGGTAAACATTTGGGTAAAGAAGGGAGAGCCGCTGAGAAAGCTTGTCTACTTTACCCATTTACCATGGCAGATAACTACAGGAATTGTTCTTGCAAAGCTTACTAGTAATCCAAGATATGAGGAGATTCTAGACGTCTATGAGACCTTTATAAGAGAGAGACTTTCACCCACTAGCGAACGAATTCTGGATTTCAAGGCTTTCGTTGAGTATTTTAAAAAAAATGGATAGAAAAGTCCTCAGCGTTTGTTGGCGTTCCTCGCATTTGTTGGCTTGTCGGTGAAGAACACCAACGAGGTTAGGGCAAGCATTTTTGGAAAAAGAAGGAAACTTAAAAGAAGTGAAACCTAGTTTCAAATGCGTATTCCTAGCTATTCTTTTCTTTGCTTGTAAGCAGAGTGATGACGTAAAGACCATTGTCCAAACAGGTGAAGATGGAGTAGTCGTGTCTGAGATCAGCTATGTCAACGACACGTTAATGCATGGGTTGGCAAAACACTATTATAAGAATGGAATGCTAAAAGAAGAGATCAATTATGATAGTAGTTTAGTGGATGGAGATCATGTAAGGTATTACGAAGATGGAAAAGTGAAAAGCCGCGTTAAGTTTAGACGAGGATTGCGAGAAGGACTGTCTGAGTGGTACTTTCCGAATGGCAAAGTTGGAAAGGTGATTAATTGGATGAACAATAAGAGATTTGGGAGTTCGATTTTCTATTATGAAAGCGGTTCCATTGAGGCCTATAACTGCTTCGATTTTCAAGAGCATAATCGATATTTGATAAAGTTTGACACGAATGGATAGAAAATTAGAGAAGAGGGTACCGTTCTAGGACAATTCCTACTGGATGTTGCTTTTGATTCGGTCGTTGTCAATCTTCCCATCAATGCAAAGATCAGTGTTTCAACACCTCCAAATGAAAGCTTCCCCTAGTTAGTCACATTCGAAAGTATAAATTTCCAGTTGTAGTTGTTATCCTGTTGGAATGTGGAAAATTCTGTGTTGGCCTTTTGCGGGTGGTGGAGTTTTCCATATTTCAACAGGAACTGCGTGGGAGT